>NZ_SMKZ01000049.1 GCF_004349065.1 Jiangella asiatica | reverse complement strand
GCGGGACCCGGCCAGGGGGGCGGGCCGGGTCAAAAGGCGGCGGGGGGGTGCCGCCGCGAGGCATCGTGCCCACCAGTTCTCGGGGCCAAACCCTGATGACGAGAATTTAATTCGCGGCCACCCGTTTCGGCCCTTTCACCGCGACATCTTTCCAGGTCAGACCCCGATCTCTCGGCGCGAGGACGGCCCGAAGGATGCCTCCGCGACCGCCGTCGGTTGGTGCGGACCACAACATGGCACGACGTAGGAGAACCGCACGCCACGGCCGGGATGAGGCTGGGCCGAGCCGAGCATGCGCCGCGACTGACCGACGGTGGCTCGTGCGTCCTGACCGGCCGGACCGCCGCCGGCCGATATCCTCGATGATCGTGGACAACGACGACCGCTCCAGCACCGCGGCGTTCTTCGACCTCGACAAGACGATCATTGCGAAGTCGAGCACGCTGGCCTTCTCCAAGAGCTTCTACCAAGGCGGCCTGATCAACCGCCGAGCTGTGCTGCGAAGTGCGTACGCACAGTTCGTGTACCTGGTCGGCGGTGCTGATCACGACCAGATGGAGCGGATGCGCGAGTACCTGTCCGGCTTGGTCACCGGGTGGGACGTCCAGGTGGTGAAGGACATCGTCGCCGAGACGCTGCACACGATCGTCGACCCGATCGTCTACGACGAGGCCGTGACGCTCATCGAGGAGCACCACCTGGCCGGTCGTGACGTGGTCGTCGTCTCCTCCAGCGGCGCGGAGGTCGTGGAGCCGATCGGCCAGATGCTCGGCGCCGACAAGATCATCGGAACCCGGATGGTGGTCGGCGAGGACGGCAAGTTCACCGGCGAGATCGACTTCTACGCCTACGCGGAGAACAAGGCCGAAGCGATCCGCGACCTGGCGAAGGAGGAGGGCTACGACCTCGCCCGCTCCTACGCCTACACCGACTCGATCACCGACCTGCCCATGCTCGAGGCCGTCGGGCACGCGTACGCGGTCAACCCGGACCGGCCGCTGCGCCGGACCGCGGCCGAGCACGGCTGGCCCGTGCTTGTCTTCTCCAAGCCGGTCGCACTCCGGCAGCGGGCATCGTCGATCCGAGACGCGCCGAAGCCCGCCATCGCCGCGGCCGCCATCAGCGCCGGCGCCGCCGCGGCCGGCCTGGCCTGGTACGCCGTCCGGCGCCGCGGCCGCGGCTGACCCCGCCCGGTCGACGTCGAGGACGGCGTCCGCACCAGGCCGCTGCCACATCGGCCGGCCCACGCCAGCTCGGTCGGTCGCGCTGACGGGTGGGCGTCGGTCGCGAAGAGGAGGGCACGTTAGGGCCGTCCGCCGCGCCGTGCGGTGCCGCCGGCCGCTGGTCTCACCACTCAGTCGCCGGACTCAGCGGCCAGTCGGCGGTAGTGGGCGGCCTCCTCGTCGTTGCCGAGTTCGTAGAGCACCTCGCCGAGGCGGGTCATGGCGGGACCGTGGCCCGCGTCGGCCGCGCGCCGGTAGAGCTTCTCGGCCGCCTCGAACTCACCGCGCTCCACGTACGCGTCGGCGAGGAACATCCAGTTGGAGATGGTGCCCGCGGCCGGGCCGCCGGCGTCCCCGCCGGACGCCGACTGGTCCGTACCATTGCGGCGCGGCCCGGTGAGCCGCGAGCTGCCGACAATGAGGGCGACGGAGATCACCCCACACGCCGCGAGAATGACGGCGGACGTCCTGGTCGAGATCTGAACGTCCATGGCAATGGCCACGATCAACGCAGCCAGCAGCAATACGACACCGGCCAGTACGAACCACATGACGTATCTGAGCCGGTTCCCCCGGTTCACCATGGCTTCCGATCATGGCCCTGATGTTCAGACCTCGCAAACGGAACGAACCGTGACCGACGCGTGCTGTCCGCAACGACCGTGGTCAGCCACAATCTCAGAACATGGAGGCCGACGAGGACCGCTACCGGCCGATGGAGCTCGGCACGGTGCAACGCGCCGATCCCGCCACCCCCGGTCCGGCCGCCGCCGACGACGGTGACAGCGGCGACGGGCAGCCGACCCAGTGGCCGCGCTGGGTCGCGCTGGGAGCCGCCCTCCTCGCCGGCGCCGCCGTCGGCATCGTCGCGAACAACGCGCGCAACGACGCCGCGGAGTACGGGCAGGTCGACCTCGTCCGCGGCACCGTCCTGGTCGAGACCGCGCCACCCCTGGCGACGGGCCCGCAGACGATGACGGTCAATCTCATCAACACCGGCCCCCGCGAGATCGAGATCCTGGGCGTCAGGATCGACGGCTTCGTGCCCGCCGAGGACGCCGACCCTGGCGCCGACGGCGACGCCGAGGACGACCCTGAGGACGAGCCGATCATCGCGGCTCCCGGCCTCTGGGTGGCCGCACGCACCACCGTCCACGCCGACTGCGACAGGCGCCCGCCTGGAACCGTCGAGGTCCGGGTCCGCACCGGTTCGGGCGAGCAGACGGTCGTCGTCGAGGGGCAGCCGGGCGACGACCAGCTGATCTGGGCCTGGCAGTACGGTTGCGACTCCTCGCCGGAGTCGGGCGTGTTCATCGGCGACACCCGCACCGTCTCCGCCGACTCCAGCGGCGCGCGGATCGTGCTGCCGGTCAGCAACGGCACTGGTCAGGCCATCCAGATCCTCGAGCTGGAGGCGACGACACCCGGGTTCACGATGACGACCGACACGATGCCGGTCGACGTCGCCGCCGGCGAGCTGGTCGACGTCCTGACGACGTGGACGGTGACCGACTGCGCGGACGCCGCGAGGTTCACCGACGCCACGGTCGCGGTGAACGTCGGGAGCGGCGACATGGAGTCGCGGATCACCCAACCGCTGGGTAACCCGACCCTGATCGAACTGGTCCGGCTGGCCGTCCGCGTCTGCGAAACGTAAAGATCTCCGCGATGCACTTTCACTCGCCCCGGCGATGGCCTACAAACGAGGTACGGACTGAAAGGTCCCCAGCACGGCGGAGGGGAACCCACGCGGCGATCCACCCATGTACGGGCAGTCGTCCCGGGTCTGCCGAGGCGACAGACGTGAATGCACGCTCTGGTAACCCGTCTCAGCCGTGTCAGCGGCGGCGCCCTACCTCACGCGGGGCGCCGTTCGCATGCTCGCGGCGATCGTGAGTCCCACCTCGGCACCTCGTGCGTACGCGTCGGCGCAGTGTCGCACCCACGCGGCCACGCCGTCCGTCCGTCCCGTCGCGTAGGCCTCGGCCAACGGCAGGTATGCGCGGGCCAGCGCGAGGTGACCGGCCTCCGGCACGCTCACCGCCTTGGTGTCGACGCCACGCGCGACCAGGACCACCCGCTCGGCCGCCCGCGCGACCACGTCGTCCGCGGTGCCGAACGTGCTCAGCGCCAGCAGCTCGCCGTGCACGATCGCGGCGACCACGACCCCCGGCGCGGTCGTCGCAAAGGCGATCCGCAGCAACTGGTCGAGCCTGGCACCGTCGGCGCCGGGGCGCGGCCGGCCGAGCGCGTCGTCGTCGGCGACGAGGTCACGCGCGGCGACCAGGTGCATCCGCGCCAGCGCCTGCCGGGGCGATCGAAGCCAGACGTCGGCCAGCGCCGGCACCTCGGCCGCCAATCGCAGCGCACCTTGGAGTACCGGGTCGCCGACGACGGCGTCAGGGTCGTCCTCCGCGGCGGTACTCGACCCGCCAGCGACGGCGCCCGACACGGTGGAACCTCCGGCGAGCTGCGCCGACGCCTGAGCGCCTCGGACCGCGGCCTCGGCGGCGACCCGGGCGGCGTCTCGTCGCATCGCCGGGTGCCGCAACAGCGCGTCGATCGAGCTGCGCGCGTGCGCGGCCGCCGCGCCGACCCCGGTGAGCGCCAGCACCCCCGCGAGCGGATCGTCCATGCCGCCAGCTTAGAGAGCCTGCTGGAGACTTCCCACGGCGCCGGGCACGCCCGGACGAAGGGTGCGCACTGCCGGACCGACCGGCCAAGATGGGGTCGCATGACGAACACCGAGCTCTGGTCGTCGGCGGCGTGGCTCGCGTCGGCCACGGCGTGGCTGGACGAGCGGCTCGCCGCGGCCGGCCGGGAGCGCACCGGGCCGGTCACCCAACCTCACCTGCGTCTCTGGGGGACGGTGCTCACGGCACCCACCGCCGACGGGCCGGTCTGGCTGAAGGCGCCCGGGCCGGAGAACGCCTTCGAGGTGCCGCTCTACCAGCTGCTGACCGAGGTCGCTCCGGACTGGATCCTCCGGCCCATCGCGGCCGACGCCGACCGCGGCTGGGTGCTGCTGCCCGACGGCGGCCGGCCGCTGGGCGAGCAGGTCAGCGAGGGCGAGCTGCCGGCCGCGCTCGCCGAGGTCCTGCCCCGCTACGCGGAGTTGCAGCGCGAGGTGGCACGGCACGTCGGCGAGCTGTTGTCGTTCGGGCTGGCCGACATGCGCCCGGCCGCGCTGCCGGGCGCGTTCGACGAGGCCCTCGACGCCGTCGGCCTCTACCTCGGCCGGCACGCCACCGACGACGACCGGGCGGCGCTTCGGCGGATGGCCGGTGAGCGCGCGACGGTCGAGGCGTGGTGCGAGCGGCTGGCGACCTCCGCCGTACCGGCCAGCCTCGACCACCACGACCTGCACGTCTGGAACGTCCTGATGTCGGAGTCCGGTCGGCTCCAGTTCTACGACTGGGGCGACAGCGTGATCGCGCACCCGTTCACCACGATGCTCGTGACGCTGGGGTTCCTCCGGTCGCAGTACGGAATGGCCGACGACGACCCACGGCTGCTGGGGCCGCGCGACGCCTACCTCGAGGCGTTCGGCGACCTCGGGCCTCGCGACGAGCTGGTCACCGAGCTGGAGCTGGCCTGCCGGGTCGGCAAGGTGGCCAGGACGCTCGTGTGGCTGCGGGCGCTGCGGCCGCAGGGCTTCGAGAACGCCGGGGCGTTCCAGCGGGCCCCGCTGGAGTCGCTGCTGGCGGTGGTCGCCGCCTCCCACCTGGACCTGCGCGGCTAGCCAGCCGCCGAGGTGCGGCCGTCTAGAAGCGCCGGTCGCCGAAGCCGGTGACGACTGGCCGGCCAGAACCCCAGCCCGGGCGACCTTGCGAACGCCACTCGCCACGCCACTCAGCACGGCTCGGTCCACGCCACTGGCCGCGCGGCGGCGGTCCCCAGCCCGGGCGCGGACCGCCGCCGTGCCAGTGCTGGTGGCGCTGGCGGCCGCCCCGGCCGAGCACGAACAGCCCGAAGAAGACGAACAGCAACCACGGCGCCGTCGAGATGATCAGGAACAGCAGCCCGCCGAATGCCATGAACACGAACGGCACCATCAGCAGCATCCACGGCCGCGGCCGTGGCGGCATGCCCCGCGGCGGACCCCACGGCGGCGCCGGCCGCGACTCGGAACGGACCGCCACCGCCTGGGGCAGGTCGGCGAAGAGCTGGTCGAGCTCCTCGCCGAACCGTGCCGACCAGGCCCGGCCGGACCGCTCGTCGAACTCGTCCTTGGTGATCCGGCCGGCGGCGAAGTGCTCACCGAGCGCGGACACGGCGGTGTCGCGTTCGGCATCGCCCACCCGCAGTGATCGCGCCTGGGTCATGACCGTTCCTCCTCCGTGCCGTAGTCGTCCTCGTCGCCGTCGGCGAGGATGCCGTAGAGCTTGCGCCGGGTGTCGGCCAGCACCTCGCGGGCGCGGGCCTGCTGGTCCGGGCTGCCGGTGGCGAGGATCTGCCACAGCGCGGACGCGGCCTGGCCGATCAGCGGCCGCAGGCCGTTCGCGTCCTCACCCTCGGCCGAGGCCGACATGGCCTCCCACGGCGCCGACACCTCGCCGCCGTGCTCGGCGACGTACTCTTCGCCCTGCGTGGTCAGCCGGAAGACCCGCCGGCCGCCCTCGTCGTCGGCGCGCACCAGGCCCTCGTCCTCGAGCTGCTGCAACGTCGGGTAGATCGAGCCGGGGCTGGGCTTCCATGCGCCGCCGCTGCGCTCGGCGATCTCCTGGATGATCTGGTAGCCGTTCATCGGCTGGTCGGCGAGCACGCCGAGGATGGCCGCGCGGACATCACCTCGCCGGGCCTTCGGACCGCGCCGGGCCCACGGCGGTGCGCCCCAGACCGGACCCTCCCACCGCGCGGCACCCGGACCGCCCCAGGGCCCGTGTCCGCCGCCGAACATCGCCCACGGGCCGAAGCCGTGAGCTCCTCGCTTGCCGGTCATCTCCGTCACCTCTTCCCACCACCGCGAGCCCTCGTTGATCAGTCGCGATACAGACACGATATATCGCGACTGTTCGGCCTGCAAGGGGGTCGTATGGTCGGATCGTGGTGACCTTCGATCGCCGGGTCCTGGCCACGTCCTTCGGGGGCGTCGCAGATGTCTACGAGCGCACCCGCCCCGGCTACCCGGTCGCGGCCGTCGCCTGGCTGGCCGGCGAGCACTCCACGGAGGTCCTCGACCTCGCGGCCGGCACCGGCAAGCTGACCCGGTCGCTCGTGGCGGCCGGCCACGACGTCGTCGCGGTCGAACCCTCCGAACCGATGCTGGCTCAGCTGCGCGCCGGCCTGCCCGGCGTGGATGCGCGCCTCGGCTCCGCCGAAGCGCTGCCGCTCCCCGACGCCTCGGTCGACGTCGTCACCGTCGCCCAGGCCTACCACTGGTTCGACCCCGCCACGGCACTGCCGGAGATCGCCCGCGTGCTGCGCCCCGGCGGCTGGCTCGCGCTGGCGTGGAACGTGGCCGACGCAACGACGGCGTGGGTCGAGGAGCTGTGGCAGATCGTCAACCCGGACGAGCCGCGCACCGTCGAGCGGCCCGACATCGGCGCACCGTTCGGCGAACCGGAGACGCACACGTTCCCGCACTCGCAGCGCCTGGACCGCGCCGGGCTGGTCGGGCTGGTGGCGTCGCGCTCGTACGTCGCCGTCCGCGAGCCGGCCGAACGCGACGAGCTGCTCGCGAAGGTGGCCGCGCTCTACGACCGCCACGCCGGACCGGACGGCATCGTGGTGCCCTACGTGACGCACTGCTTCCGGTCGCGGCCCCTCGCGTAGTCCCAGATCGAGGTTCGCGCCGAACAGCAGGTAAGGTCGCCGAGGGCGCACCGGGCGAGGTCGTCGACGAGGAGCTGGTGAGCGACGTCTTCGGGCTGGCCTGCCGCATCATCGACGACCCGGAGACCGAAACGCCGCTGGTCGTCCCCGCCGCCCGCCAGTCGGTCGCGGTCAGCCGCGCGTCCTGACTCCGGACGGGACCACGCGGGCGCAACCCCTCGCCCTTGCGCCATGATCATCAACGGTTGGCGACGCTATGACGTCGCCAACCGTTGATGATCATGGGAGGAGATGGCCTATGGTCCGAGCATGAGCTCGCCGGTGGTGGTGTTCGTCGCCGCGGTGATCGTGGTCGCGCTGGCCGCGGTACTGCTGACCCGGCTGGTCCGCTCCCGCCTGGTGCTCGGCAGCACCGAGGATCAGACCACCTACCGCATCCTGCACACCACCAGCCTGGCCTCGCCCGAGCTGCGGGCCGGGCTGGTCGCCGGCGCCGACAAGGCCGCGCGCCATCTACGGGAGCTGCTGGCCACGCCCGCCCTGGCGCTGACCGACGGGGAGTCCGTCGTGACCTGGGATGGCGCCGGCGGCAGCGTCCACGTCCACGACGTGCGTCGGCACGCCGCCCGCGCCCTGAGCGGCGGCTACACCGACGTGCTCGGGCCCGACGCCGTCGAGTGCGACCGGCTGGACTGCCCGGTCCGGCACGCCGTCACCACGGGGCTCACCACCGAGGACCGCGTCGTCGGCGCGCTCATCGCCTACACCTCGACGCGGCCGTCCGCGGGCCTGGTCCGGGCGGTCGAGGAGGTGGCACGGTTCGTCTCCGGCCAGTTGGAGCTGGCCGAGTTCGACCGTGAGCGGGCCAAGCTGGCCGAGGCGGAGATCCGGGCGCTGCGTGCACAGATCTCGCCGCACTTCATCTACAACGCGCTGGGCGCCATCGCCTCGTACGTGCGCACCGACCCCGAGCACGCCCGCGAGCTGCTGCTGGAGTTCGCCGACTTCACCCGCTACTCCTTCCGCCGGCACGGCGACTTCACCACCCTGGCCGAGGAGCTGCGCTCGATCGAGCGCTACCTGATGCTGGAGAAGGCCCGCTTCGGCGACCGCCTGTCGGTGACGCTGCGGGTCGCGCCGGAGGTCCTGCCGGTCGCGGTGCCGTTCCTGTGCCTGCAGCCACTGGTCGAGAACGCCGTACGGCACGGACTGGAGGGCCGTACCAGCCCCGGTCACATCACGATCCTCGCCGAGGACGCCGGCAACGAGGCCCTCATCAGCATCGACGACGACGGGGTCGGCATGGACCCCGACCTCGCCCGAACCCTGCTCGCCGGCGACGGCGCCACCGACCGCGTCGGCATCGCCAACGTGGACGAGCGCCTGCGTGCCGTCTTCGGCGACGACTACGGCCTCGTCATCGAGACCGCGACCGGCGCCGGCACCAAGGTCAGCATGCGGGTGCCGAAGTACCGCCCCGGTGTCCACGCCACCTGAGGTCAGGCGCACGCTGGCCCAACGGGCGCGGCGGCACTAGCCTCACGGCCATGCTCAGCGTTCTGGCGGTCGACGACGAGCCACCGGCCCTGGCCGAGCTCGCCTACCTGCTGGAACAGAACGAGCACGTCGACCGGGTGCTCACCGCCGGCGACGGAGCCGGTGCGCTGCGGCTGTTGGAGCACCAGCACGTCGACACCGTGTTCCTCGACATCCGGATGCCGGGCCTGTCCGGGCTCGACCTGGCCCGCGTCCTGGCCAAGTTCCGCCGCCCCCCGGCCGTCGTGTTCGTGACCGCCTACGACGACCACGCCGTCACCGCGTTCGACCTCAACGCCGTGGACTACGTGATGAAGCCGTTCCGGCGGGAGCGGCTGTACGAGGCGGTCCGGCGGGCCGCCGACCACGTGCAGGGATCCCGTGCCACCGGCGACGACCTGGACGACGAGACCATCTCCGTCGAGCTCGGCGGCATCACCCGGTTCATCCGCCGCAGCGACGTCGCCTACGTCACCGCGCAGGGCGACTACGCGCGGCTGCACACCCGCGACGGCAGCCACCTGCTGCGGGTGCCGCTCGCGACGCTCGAGGAACGCTGGGCCGGGGCCGGTTTCGTCCGCATCCACCGCAGCTACCTCGTCGCGCTCGGCGCCATCGACGAGCTGCGGGTCGACGCCGGCAGGTACTCCGTCGTCATCGCCGGCACGACGCTCCCGGTCAGCCGCCGGCACACCCGCGAGCTGCGCGACGTCCTCGTCTACCGAGCCGGCGAAGGCCGGTGAGACGCCGTGCAGCCGTGCGAGTGGAGCCGGTGCGACCGGTGAGGCGCCGATGACCGAACGCGTCACCGTCACCGGGCCGCGACGGGGCCGGCCGCCGGCCCGGCGGCGGGCCGGGACCGCCGAGATCGACGCCCAGACCCAGCTCGGCGAGGTGTACATGCGCGCGCTGCTGCGAGCGCAGCTGCGGCTGAGCCTCACCGTCGCCGGGGTGGTCCTGGGACTGCTGGCACTGCTGCCGCTGGTGTTCGCGGTGGCGCCACGGGTCAGCGATGTCGACGTGGCCGGCGTGCCGCTGCCGTGGCTGGTGCTCGGCGGCCTCGTCTACCCGGTGCTGGTGGCGGCCGCGTGGTTCTACGTGCGCACGGCCGAGCGGGTCGAGCGCGACTTCGGCGAGATGGTCGACCGCCGGTGAACACGTCCACCGGCATCGTCGCCGTCGTCGTCACCGCGGCGGTGACGGTGCTCATCGGCGCGTACGGGCTGCGGGCCGCGCGTACCACCAGCGACTTCTACGTCGCATCGCGCACCGTCACGCCGTGGTGGAACGCGTCGGCCATCGGCGGCGAGTACCTGTCGGCGGCGTCGTTCCTCGGTGTGGCCGGGCTGGTGCTCGCGTACGGCACCGACATGCTGTGGTTCCCGGTCGGGTACACCGCGGGCTACCTGATGCTGCTGGTGCTGGTGGCCGCGCCCCTGCGCCGCTCCGGTGCCTACACGCTGCCCGACTTCGCCGAGGCGCGGCTGGAGTCCATGGCCGCGCGGCGGGCCGCCAGCATCCTCGTCGTCACCATCGGCTGGCTCTACCTGCTGCCGCAGTTCCAGGCGGCCGGGCTGACGCTGCGCACCGTCACCGGCGCACCGCAGTGGGCCGGGCCGGCCGTCGTCGCCGCCGTCGTGCTGGTCAGCGTGCTCGGCGGCGGGATGCGCAGCATCACGTTCGTGCAGGCGTTCCAGTACTGGCTCAAGCTCACCGCACTGGCCCTTCCGGTCGTGTTCGTGCTGCTGGCCTGGCAGTCCGACGGACGGCCCGAGGTGGCGCCGCCGGAGGAACCGGTCTTCGCCGAGGCGACGACGGTCGAGGTCACCATTGACGTGACAGTGGACGTGCCGATGGGCGTCGTGGTGGAGGCCGACGGGGTCGTGGACGACGCCGCGGTCTCCGGCGAGCTGCCCCTGGACCGGGGTGACCACGACGTGGAAGCCGGCACCGTCCTGGAGTTCCCGGCCGGCGCCCGCATCCCGCACGCGTCGAACCTCGAACCCATGACCGGGCAGGCCTGGGCGCTGCCGCTGACCGCAGGCGGCGACCATCCGCTCTACGCCACGTACTCACTGATCATCGCGCTGTTCTTCGGCACGATGGGGCTGCCGCACGTGCTGGTGCGCTTCTACACCAATCCCGACGGCCGGGCCGCCCGGCGCACCACCCTGGCGGTGCTCGGGCTGCTCGGCCTGTTCTACGTGCTGCCGGGTGTCTACGGTGCGCTCGGCCGCCTGTACACGCCGGAGCTGCTGCTCACCGGCCGCACCGACGCGGTCGTGCTGGTGCTGCCCGGCCGGCTGGTCGACGGCGTCCTCGGCGAGACGCTGAGTGCACTGGTGACGGCGGGGGCGTTCGCCGCGTTCCTGTCCACGTCGTCCGGGCTGACGGTGTCGGTCGCCGGGGTGCTCTCGCAGGACCTGCTGCGCGGGCGAGTGCGAAACCCCGTCGCCGGCTTCCGACTCGGCGCCGCGCTGGCACTGCTGGTGCCGATCGGGCTGGCGCTGTCCAGCCCGTTCCTCGGCATCGCCGACGTGGTCGGGCTCGCGTTCGCGGTGGCGGCCTCCTCGTTCTGCCCACTGCTGCTGCTCGGCATCTGGTGGCGCCGGCTGACCTGGCCCGGCGCGGTGGCCGGGCTGCTGGCCGGCGGCGGCACGTCCACCGTCGCCGTCGCCTTCACCATCCTCGGCGGCCCACCGGACGGCTGGGTCGGCGCGCTGCTCGCCCAGCCGGCCGCTTGGACGATGCCGCTCGCGTTCGTCGTGATGATCGTCGTGTCGCTCGGCACGCAGCAGCACACGGCCCCCGGCGTCAACCGGACCATGGTGCGCCTGCACACGCCCGAGAACCTCGACCTCAACCGGGGCGACTGGGATCCCGAGGACCGCTGGCGTACCTGAGTCACCCCACCGTCACCCACGAAACACCAGCAGGCCCACGGCGTCGCCCAGCTGCCCACCGTCGTCGAGGAGGCTGATGTCGTCGGCGGCCTGGATGAAGCCTTCGGCCTTCGCGAGCCGGCCCTCCCGGACCTGTGTCGCGCAGGGGCGTGTTCCCACTGCTAGGCCTTCCTCGATCGCTGGCGGGCCAGGAACCATGATCGCTCCCCGCGACGGTCAGCCCCGAAGCAGCGATGACGGCAAGTACCGTCTCACCACGAGCAGCCTCCAGCTCGCTGACCGTGTACTCCAGCGGCCTGGTGTCGTTGCCCGTCCAGTCGGTCACCGCCTGCACGAACCGATCCACCGGAAGCTTCCCGACGCCGCCGCGCGACCGTTCGTCGCACGAGAGCGACCGTTCGTCGCACGGCCATGACCCGCACGCCGATCCCTTCGCCCGCTCGCCGCACGTGGCGATGAGGACACTCCCGGGACCTGTCCGGGGCGCCCTAGCGTGGCGCCCCGAACCGGCCGGATGTGAGCCGGACCACATGACGACGAGGAGGTCGGAGCGTGGCACAGATCGACACCCCACCACCGGAGCGGGCGCTGCCCACCGCGGAGGAGTACGAACGCATGCAGGCCAGCCCCGAGTTCGCCGAGCTGCGGCGGCGCTTCCGGGCCTTCGCATTCCCGATGACGGCGGCCTTCCTGGCTTGGTACCTGCTGTACGTGCTGCTGTCGACGTACGCCGTGGACTTCATGTCCGAGCAGGTGATCGGCAACGTCAACATCGGTCTGCTGCTGGGGCTGGGCCAGTTCGCGTCGACGTTCCTGATCACCTGGCTGTACGTCCGGCACGCCGACCGCAAGCTGGACCCGATCGCGGCGCGGATCCGCGACGAGCTCGAAGGGGGTCAGCGATGAACACCGAGGTCGGCAGCCCCGGGCTCAACATCACAATCTTCGCCATCTTCGTCGCGGTGACTCTGGTCATCGTGCTGCGGGCGTCACGGAGCAACAGGACGGCCGCGGACTACTACGCCGGCGGCCGCGCGTTCACCGGCCAACAGAACGGCACCGCGATCGCGGGCGACTATCTGTCCGCTGCGTCGTTCCTCGGCATCGCCGGCGCCATCGCGATCTACGGCTACGACGGTTTCCTCTACTCCATCGGCTTCCTCGTCGCCTGGCTGGTCGCCCTGCTGCTGGTGGCTGAGCTGCTACGGAACACCGGCCGGTTCACGATGGCCGACGTGGTCTCGTTCCGGATGCGCCAGCGACCGGTGCGCACGGCGGCCGCCACGTCGACGCTGGCAGTGTCGTTCTTCTACTTGCTCGCCCAGATGGCCGGCGCCGGCGGCCTGGTCGCGCTGCTGCTCGGGGTCACCGACCGCGGCGGGCAGGGCGTCGTCATCGCCGTCGTCGGCGCGCTCATGGTCTTCTACGTGCTGGTCGGCGGCATGAAGGGCACGACGTGGGTGCAGATCGTCAAGGCGATCCTGCTGATCTGCGGTGCCGCCGTCATGACGGTGTGGGTGCTGGCCCAGCACGACTTCAACCTCTCCCAGCTGCTCGGCGCGGCCGTGGAGACCGCCGACGGCGCGGCTGGGCTGCTGGACCCGATGAACCAGTACGGCGCGTCCGACACCACGAAGCTCGACTTCGTCTCGCTGGCCCTGGCCCTGGTGCTCGGTACCGCCGGCCTGCCGCACGTGCTCATGCGCTTCTACACGGTGCCTACAGCCAAGGAGGCCCGGCACAGCGTCACCTGGGCGATCGCGCTGATCGGCCTGTTCTACCTGCTGACCCTGGTGCTCGGGTACGGCGCCGGCGCCCTGGTCGGGCCGGAGGAGATCCTCGGCGCACCGGGCGGCGTGAACTCGGCCGCACCGCTGCTGGCGTACGAGCTGGGCGGCACCATCCTGCTCGGCATCATCGCCGCGGTTGCGTTCGCGACCATCCTCGCCGTGGTCGCAGGGCTGACGATCACCGCGTCGGCGTCGTTCGCACACGACGTCTACGCCAACGTCATCAAGAAGGGCGAGGTCTCGGCGAACGACGAGGTTCGGATCGCCCGGCTCACCGCCGTGGTCATCGGCGCGGTCGCGATCGTCGGCGGCATCTTCGCCAACGGCCAGAACATCGCGTTCCTGGTGGCGCTCGCGTTCGCCGTCGCGGCCAGCGCGAACCTGCCGGTGATCCTTTACTCGCTGCTGTGGAAGCGCTTCAACACCAGCGGAGCGCTGTGGAGCATCTACGGCGGCCTGATCACCGCTGTCACACTGATCGTCTTCTCGCCGGTCGTGTCCGGCAAGCCGGTGAACCCGGCCACCGGGCGCAGCCCGTCGATGCTCCAGGACGTCGACTTCCACTGGTTCCCGCTGGACAACCCGGGCATCATCTCGATCCCGGCCGGGTTCCTGCTGGGCTTCATCGGCACCCGGTTGTCGAAGGAGTTCAACGCGCCGAAGTACGCCGAGATGGAGGTGCGCTCACTCAGCGGCGCCGGCGCCGAGAAGGCCGTTCGGCACTGACGTCACGCCGCCGTCTACCTCACCGTCCTTGCCCAGCGGGCACGTGCGATGGTGAGGTAGACAGCAGCGTGCTCGGCGCTGATCGATACAGTCGCTGATCGGTACAGTCCCGGCCCTGCCCTGGACCACGACACGAGGAGCAGACGAACGTGACCAATGACGCTCTCTCCAATCTGCTGCACGAGGACCGGCGCTTCCTTCCGTCGGAGCAGTTCGCCGCGCAGGCCAACGCGACGGCGGAACTGTACGAGGAGGCGGCCGCCGACCGGCTGGCGTTCTGGGAGCGCCAGGCGCGGGTACTGCTGACCTGGGACACCGAGTGGGACCAGGCGCTGGACTGGAGCAACCCGCCGTTCGCGAAGTGGTTCGTCGGCGGCAAGCTCAACGTGGCCTACAACTGCGTCGACCGCCACGTCGAGGCAGGCAACGGCGACCGCGTCGCCATCCACTGGGAGGGCGAGCCCGGCGACAGCCGCACGATCACCTACGCCGACCTGAAGCGCGAGGTGTCCAGGGCTGCCAACGCCCTCACTGAGCTGGGCATCGAGCACGGTGACCGGGTGGCCATCTACATGCCGATGATCCCGGAGACGGCGGTGGCCATGCTGGCCTGCGCCCGCATCGGCGCCATCCACTCCGTCGTCTTCGGCGGGTTCTCGGCCGAGGCGCTGCGCAGCCGCATCGAGGACGCCGAGGCCAAGCTCGTCATCACCGCCGACGGCGGCTACCGGCGCGGCAAGCCGTCCGCGCTCAAGCCGGCCGTCGACGAAGCCGTCTCCAAGTCGCCGTCGGTGAACAAGGTGCTCGTGGTGCGCCGCACCGAGCAGGAGGTCGACTGGGACGGCGACCGCGACGTGTGGTGGCACGACATCGTCGACCGGCAGTCCGAGGAGCACACCCCGCAGGCACACGACGCCGAGGACACGCTGTTCATCCTCTACACGTCGGGCACCACCGGGAAGCCAAAGGGCATCAAGCACACCTCGGGCGGCTACCTGCTCCAGACGGCGTACACCCACCGCAACGTGTTCGACCTCAAGCCGGAGACCGACGTCTACTGGTGCACCGCCGACGTCGGCTGGGTCACCGGCCACAGCTACATCGTGTACGGGCCGTTGGCCAACGGCGCCACCCAGGTGATGTACGAGGGCACGCCCGACTTCCCCGCGCCCGGCCGCTGGTGGGACGTCGTGCAGAAGTACAAGGTCACCATCCTGTACACCGCGCCGACGGCCATCCGCACGTTCATGAAGCAGGGTGACGAGATCCCTGGTCAGCGCGATCTCACCTCCCTGCGAGTGCTCGGCAGTGTCGGCGAGCCGATCAACCCCGAGGCGTGGATCTGGTACCGCCGCGTCATCGGCGGCGACCGCACCCCCGTCGTCGACACCTGGTGGCAGACCGAGACCGGCGCAATCATGATCAGCCCGCTGCCCGGCGTGACGGCGGCCAAGCCCGGGTCCGCGCAGGTCTCGCTGCCCGGCATCGTGGCCGAGGTCGTCGACGACGCCGGCAACGCCGTCCCGGACGGGCACGGCGGCTACCTCGTCCTGACCGAGCCGTGGCCGTCCATGCTGCGCACCATCTGGGGCGACGACCAGCGCTTCATCGACACCTACTGGTCGCGCTTCGAGGGCCGCTACTTCGCCGGCGACGGCGCCAAGAAGGACGAGGACGGCGACATCTGGCTGCTGGGCCGGGTCGACGACGTCATGAACGTCTCGGGCCACCGCATCTCGACCACGGAGGTCGAGTCCGCACTCGTGTCCCACCCCAAGGTGGCCGAGTCGGCCGTCGTCGGCGCGTCGGACCCGACCACGGGTCAGGGCATCGTGGCGT
Source organism: Jiangella asiatica (assembly GCF_004349065.1). GTDB lineage: Bacteria > Actinomycetota > Actinomycetes > Jiangellales > Jiangellaceae > Jiangella > Jiangella asiatica. Next base: position 38,227 of record NZ_SMKZ01000049.1, on the reverse strand, counting down.
TCGTCATCCTGCGGGCCGCCGCCGGCGACGGTGGGGCGGATGTGGTCAAGGAACTGCGCGACCACGTCGCCAAGGAGATCGGACCGATCGCCAAGCCGCGCCAGATCATGGTGGTCCCGGAGCTGCCGAAGACCCGCTCCGGCAAGATCATGCGCCGGCTCCTGCGCGACGTGGCCGAGAACCGCGAGCTCGGCGACGTCCAGACGCTCGCCGACCCGACCGTCATGAACCTCATCAGCGAGGGCCTGTCGAAGGGCTCGTCCGAGGACTGACGCTCCTCCTCCGGTGATCGACGGGGGCCGCTACCGCTCCACGGGTAGCGGCCCCCGTCGATAGTTCAGGGCCCTTCTGCTGCATCCGTGGGTGTGCGCGGGCCTCGGAATGATCACGTTCAGCACGAGATCTCGTGTCACACCATGCTCGCAATCATGGTGAGGCTCGGGGGATCCTGCTGAAGGTGATCATTTCGGGTTCTCCTGCTGCTTTCGTGGGCCGCGGGCGGAATGCACACCCGCATGATGTCGTGCGACCTTGACTGCTGGCCCCGTGCCGTGGCGCCGGGATCGGGGCGTGCGCGCGGCTGTCGCTATCGAGGTGGGCGCCGATGATCCAGGTGCGTTCACCGCCGGCGCCGGCACCGCCCCCAGCCTGCTGGGTCTGGGTGACCTCATTCAGGCGTTGCGCGCCGCGAGCTCGGTGGCGACAGCGTGCACCGCGGCGCGCAGGCTGGCCGGCTCCAGGATCTCCACGCCGCTCATGAGCGTGAACAGCTGGTGCGCGGCCACGTCCTCGGCCTCCGTCCACAGCTCGACCGCCTGCCAGCCCTCGCCGTCGGGCGGACCGGCGGAGTCGCGGGCCTGCCGCGCCGCGACCGGGCCGACCGCGCCGTGCAGGTGCCCCAGCGCGGTGGGCGAGAGGCGCACCCGGCAGCGGTATCGCAGCAGTGACCGGTCGAACTCCGCCGACGATGCCGCCCACCACTGCGCGAGGTCGAACCCGTCGGGACGGTGCGCCGATTCGGTGCGCACGCTGGCGTCGTCGATCCGGTCGACACGGTAGGTGCGGACCTGCCGGCGGTGCGCTGCGACGAGGTACCAGGTGCCGGCCTTGAGCACGAGGCCGAGCGGGTCGAGCCGGCGCCGGACGGTCCGGTGGGCGCGCCGATAGACGATGTCGACGCGTCGCCCGGACCACACCGCGGCCGAGATGGGTTCCAGCTGCGACGGCGGCCGCTTCGGGCCGAACCAGCCCGGCGCGTCGACGTGGAACCGCTCCCGCAGCCGGGCCGCACGGCCGCGCAGCTCCGGCGGCAGCATCGCGATGACCTTGGTCTGGGCGGCGACGAGGACCGCGCCGAGGCCGAGGTCGGCGACGGCGCTCGGCACGCCGCCCAGGAACAGCGCTGCGGCCTCGTCGCCGGTGAGGCCGTCGAGGCTGGTGCGCCATCCCTCGACCAGGCGGATACCACCGCCGGGCCCGGACTCCGTCCACAGCGGCACACCGGCGGCCTGCAGCGCCGCGATGTCGCGGTAGACCGTCCGGACCGAGACCTCCAGCTCCGCGGCGACGTCTGCCGCCGTCACCTTCCGCCGCTGCTGGAGCAGCAGCATCATCGCCATCAACCGGCTGGCCCGCATGAACACGAACCTATGCGACATCGCTGACAGAAGATGTCAGGAGTCGGGCGGCACGGTCGAACCATGGCGACCTGGAAGCAGTTCCACGACGAGGCACCCGAGCTCGCCCGCACGGCACGGGCGCGGTTCGAGGCCACGAAGCACCACGTGCTGGCGACCCTGCGCGCCGACGGCACGCCGCGGGTGAGCGGAACGGAGGTGGACTTCGACGGCGACCACCTCACGCTCGGCTCGATGCTGGGCGCGGTCAAGGCCCGTGACCTGCAACGCGATTCGAGGTTCGCGATCCATGCCAACCCCGGCGACGGGTCGATGGAAGCGCCCGACGTCAAAGTGAGCGGCCGCGCCGTCGAGGTCGACGAGCAAGGGTTCGCGGCCTATCGCGCCGGCCGGGACGACCTGCCGGGCGAGCCGTTCCACCTGTTCCGGCTGGAGATCGACGACGTCGTCCTGGCGGGCCTCAACGAGACCCGGACCGGCATGCTGATCCGGCTGTGGCGGCCGGGCGAGCCGGTCCGCACGTTCACCCGTTGACGGCGTCCAACCACCACGTCCCGCGACAGAGCGCGCGGGAGGCGTGACGCTCCGCGCGGGACGACCCGCTCCCGAGGGCGGCAGAGCGGGTCCCCGCGACCCCGTAGAATCGACGCAGGTGTGCCGGGAAGTCTGGTCGGCGTCGTCAGGTCTGTTCGCGAAATCCCGACGGAAGGTGATGCCCCCATGCCCCGCCGCCTGTTCAGCCGCTCGACGTGGCCGGATGCGCAGTTCGTCGCCTCCGTCCTACGCAGCGAGACGACCGGCGGCTTCCTGATGCTCGTGGCCGCGGGCGCGGCGCTCCTCTGGGCCAACCTCGCCGCGGACTCCTACGCCGACGTCAGCAGCATCACGGTCGGGCCGGCGTCCCTTCACCTCGACCTCGACCTGGCCACCTGGGCGGCCGACGGGCTGCTGGCGATCTTCTTCTTGGTCGCCGGGCTGGAGCTCAAGCGCGAGCTGGTCGTGGGCAGCCTGCGCAGACCGGCCGAGGCAATCCTGCCGATCGTGGCCGCCGCCTGCGGCATGATCGGGCCGATCCTGGTGTACACGCTGGTCAACGGCATCGGCGACGGGGCCATGACCGGTTGGGCGGTTCCCACCGCCACCGACATCGCGTTCGCGCTGGCGGTACTCGCGGTCATCGGGTCGCGGCTGCCGTCGGCCCTGCGGGCGTTCCTGCTGACGCTCGCCGTCGTCGACGACCTGCTCGCCATCATCCTCATCGCCGTCTTCTTCACCGACGACCTCGAGCTGTGGCCGCTGCTCGGCGCGACTGCCATCCTGGCCGTGTACTTCCTGCTGCAGCGACGCGGCGTGCGCGCGTGGTGGCTCTACGTCCCGATGGGCGTCGTCTCCTGGGTGCTCATGCACGAGAGCGGCGTGCACGCCACGGTCGTCGGTGTCGCCTTCGGCCTGCTGACCCGGGCCCGGCACCGCGACGGCGAGACGATGTCGCCGGCCGAGCGCGTCGAGCATCTCGTGCGGCCGTACTCGGCGGCGTTCTGCGTGCCGGTGTTCGCCTTGTTCGCGGCCGGCGTCGCGGTCTCCGCCGAGTCGTTGCGCGAGGTGTTCACCGAGGCGGTGCCGCTGGGCGTGGTGCTCGGCCTGGTGGTCGGGAAGGCGATCGGCATCTTCGGCGGCACCTACCTGACCGCGCGCTTCTCGCGCGCCGAGCTCAGCCCCGACCTCAGCTGGAGCGACGTCTTCGGGCTCGCGTCCATCGCCGGCATCGGCTTCACCGTGTCGCTGCTGATCGGCGAGCTCGCCTTCCAGGACGACCAGCACACCGGCGAACTGGTCAAGACCGCCGTCCTCGTCGGCTCGATCATCGCCGCGTTGGTGGCGACCATGGTCCTGGGGCGGCGCAACGCCGTCTACCGCCGGATGGCGGAGGAGGAGGCCCGCGATGAGGACCGCGACGGCATCCCGGACGTCTACCAGACCGCCGACACCGCCAACGACCACGACGACAGCGCCACGCCCTAGCCGCGCGGCAAGCGCGTCGGCCGGTCTTCCGCTCCGACTGGCCACGACTGCTCTAGAGTCGAGCACGTGGCAACGGCCTGCGTCGGGGCCCGATCGACACTATGACGACGAGGGGGTGCCGGATGGTCACTCAGACCACCAGCGACGGCGCCGCGAGCTCGGCCTCCATCGGGCAGCTGGTGGCCTCGATCAAGGACGACCTGACCACGCTGGTCCGCGACGAGATCGAACTGGCCAAGGCCGAGATGAAGGAGGACGCCCGCGAGGCCGCACTGGGTGGCGGGCTCCTCGCCTTCGCCGCGTTCCTGGGCGTCGTGGCGTTCATCCTCGGATCGTTCGCGCTGGTGTACGGCGTGCACGCGCTGGGGTTGGCGCTCGGCTGGTCGTTCCTCGTCGTCGCCGGCGCCTACGTGCTCACCGCGCTGGTGCTCGCGTTGCTCGCGAAGGGCCGGTTCGGCCGCATGTCCAGGGCGTCGCGGACCAAGACCACGGCCCGCGACGCCGCCAGAGCTCTCACGGGGTCCACTGACCGGACGTGATCACCAACGAGCACCGCCAGACGGTCGACATCCCCGGGCCCTGGAAGCACCGGTCCATCGCTGCCAACGGCGCACAGTTCCACGTCGCGGAGATTGGCCACGGCCCGCTGATCCTGCTGCTGCACGGCTTCCCGGAGTTCTGGTGGGCTTGGCGGCACCAGCTGCCCGCCCTGGCCGCGGCCGGCTGGCGCGCCGTCGCGATGGACCTGCGCGGCTACGGCGGCAGCGACAAGACGCCACGCGGGTACGACCCGTTCACGTTCGCCGCCGACATCACCGGCGTCATCCGCTCCCTCGGCGAACGCCGCGCGGTGCTCGTCGCGCACGGCTGGGGCGCGTACGGGGCGTGGACGGCAGCGGCCATGCGCCCGGCCCACGTGGACGCTCTGGCCATCCTCTCGATGCCGCATCCGCTGGTGCTGCGGCGCCACCTGCTGCGCGGCGGGTTCCGGCGCAGCGGATCGCTGGCCGGCGTGCAGGCGCCCATGGTGCCGGAGCGGCGGTTGATCGCCGACGACGGAGCACACGTCGAGCGCCTGCTGCGGCGCTGGTCGGCACCGGGCGCGTCGTTCCCGGAGCCCGAGGCCGCGCTCCGCTACCGCGCCGCCATGCAGCTGTGGCCGGCGCCGCACTGCGCGCTGGAGTACCAGCGCTGGATGTTCCGCGCGCTGTTCCGCGGCGACGGCCGCCGTTTCGCCAAGCGGGTGCAGGACCCCCTCAACCTGCCCGTCCTGCAGGTACACGGCGCACAGGACACCAACGTCTCCATCGAGCTGGCGGCGGCGTCACGGGAGATGATCTCCGGCGAGTACCACTGGCTACCACTGGACTCGGTGGGTCACTTCCCACACGAGGAGGCGCCGGGTGTGGTGACCGAGGCGCTGCTGGACTGGCTGCTCAAGCTGCCGGCCTGACGGCGACGGCGTCAGGTGCAGGCGCCGGTGGGAACCGGCTCGCCCAGCTCGGCGGACTCGGCGGCGAGGTCGGTGAACTCACTGGGCGCCAGCGCGTAGCCGGTGTCGGGGTCGGTCAGCGAGGCCGCGAACACCACCCCCACGACGGCGCCGTCGGGTGAGATCAGCGGACCGCCGGAGTTGCCGGGGCGGATGCTGCCGCGCAGCGACACGACTTCGCGGGTGATGGTGTCCTCGTCGTAGATGTCGTGGCCGATGAGTTGGTGGACGTCGCGGACCCGGACCTCTTCGCTGCGCAGCGGGCCGTTGTTCGGGTAGCCGATGACGGCGGCTTCGTCGCCACTGGCCGGCTCCTGCCCGGTGAGCGGCAGCGCGGACTGTGCCAGCCCCGGCACTGCGAGGATGGCGAGATCGGTGTCGGGGTCGAACGCGACCACCTGGGCGGCCAGCGGGTCGCCGTCCGGGAATGTGACCACCGGCTCGGCGACGCCAGCCACGACGTGCGCGTTGGTCATGACCCGCTCCGCGGCCACCACGAAGCCGCTGCCGGTGATGACGCGGTCGCAGGCGTCGGCGCGCCCGGTGATCTGGATGACGCTCTGCGCCGCGGTGCGCACCTCGGGGTCGCGACGGAGCAGGCTGCCCGGCGGCTCGACCTGGACGATGGGCTCGGCCTCCCACGGGACGACCACCTGCGGGAAGCCGCCGGCCGCGACGACGTCCTCGAACGCGTCGCGCAGGCTGTCCGGCGACATCGGGACCGCTTGGTCGACCAGCTGCAGGAGGCGCGACTCGCGGACGCCGGGCGAGGCGTAGGGCACCGCCGCGGTGGAGATGGCCAGCCCGCACGCCCACGCCGCCAGCAGCAGCCCCGCCACGCCGAGCACCGCACCGGCCCCGGCGTCGAACTTGCGCGCGGGCTGCGAGGACACCTTGGATCGGACCCATCCGCCGGCCCACGCCAGCACACCCTGCCCGATCGAGGCGACTCCCAGCACCAGCAGCACGGCCAGGACCGACACGCCGAGTCCGGGATCGAAGCCACCGAGCACGATCGGCACGAGGAGCAGCCCGGCCACAGCGCCACCGACGAACCCGACGAACGACAGCAGGCCGACGACGAAGCCGTGCGTCCACCCGGTGTAGCCGACCACCACCGCCAGGACGAGGATCAACAAGTCGACGCCGTTCAGGCCCAGCATCAGAGCGCACCTCGACCTTCGGGTTCGGGACCGGGCCCGGTTGGCAGCGGCATGACGAGAGTACGATCCCACGGTTCGTCGATTCCGGCAGCTTCGAACAAATGGGACAGCACGTACGCGGTGAACCCCCACACCAGCAGTCCGTGCGTGCGGAACGCCGGCCCGACGGACCCGGACGGATGCCGGATTGAGATGCGGTTGGCCGGGTCGAGCAGGTCGCGCACCGGCACGCGATGCACCGAGGCGACCTCGGCGGCGTCGACGACCCGCACCTCGCACGGCTCGCGCCACCACGCCAGCACCGGCGTCACCGCGTAGTTGGTGACCGAGATCCACAGCGGCGGCAGCGTGGCGATGACGTCGACGCCGGCAGGGTTCAGGCCCGTCTCCTCGACGCCCTCGCGCAGCGCGGTGCCGGCCGGTCCGCCGTCGCCGGGGTCGCTGACGCCGCCGGGGAAAGCCGCCTGGCCGGCGTGGCGGCGCAGCCCTGGTGCCCGCTCGGTGAGCAGGACGTCGGGCTCACCGTCGGACTCGCCGAACAGGACGAGCACGGCGGAGGCCCGCGCGGACCCGTCCGCTGGCGGCAGCCACCGCTCGGGGTGGTCGGCGCGCAGCCGCCCGGCCGCGTCGGCGATGGTACGCAGCCAGGACGGCGGGCCGAGACTCGGCGCGACGTCCGGCTCCCGGGCTGTCATGCACGCGGCCCGTTCCGGACCAGCTTGGCCGCGGCTTCGGGATCGGTGGGGCCCTCGCCGTACGACGGGCAGAGCCGGGCCAGCGGGCAGGCGCCGCAAGCGGGACGGCGGGCGTGGCAGCGCCGCCGGCCGTGCCAGATGATCCGATGCGACAGCATGGTCCATTCGCGCTTTGGGAACAGCTCGCCGACCTGCGCCTCGACCTTGTCCGCGTCGGTCTCGGTGGTCCAGCCGAACCGCCGCACCAGCCGGCCGAAGTGGGTGTCGACGGTGATGCCCGGCACGCCGAACGCGTTGCCGAGCACGACGTTCGCGGTCTTGCGGCCGACGCCGGGCAGCGTGACGAGGTCCTTCAACCGGCCGGGCACCTCGCCGCCGAACCGGTCGACCAGCGCCTGGGACAGCCCGAGGATGGACTGCGTCTTGGCGCGGAAGAATCCCGTCGGCTGGATGAGCTTCTCAACGTCCTCGCGCTCGGCCGCGGCCAGCGCGACGGCGTCGGGATAGCGAGAGAACAAAGCCGGCGTGACGCCGTTGACCCGCACGTCCGTCGTCTGCGCCGACAGCACCGTGGCGATCAGCAGCTCGAACGGGTTGGTGAAGTCGAGCTCGCAATGCGCGTCGGGATACGTCTCGGCGAGCTCACGGTTGATGCGACGGGCACGGCGCACGAGCGCGAGCCTGGACTCGGTTTCCACCATCGACACCACCTCACTGTACGTTCGACCACCGACAGCCGCGGACCGGGTGATCGACGGCGCTGCGGCGAAATTACTCGGGATGACTCTGTGCGGGGGCGAATAGTCCGCCATGATGGGCCGCAGGCACAATAGGTTGCGGCCGACGTGATGCGAAACACCTGTCACGACCGATCAACGGCCGTGACCCGGCACTCGAGGCGGACCGGCAAGGAGGACCTGGTAGTGGTTGACGACGTGCTTCGGAGCGCGCTGCTGTTCCGCGAGCTGGACGACGAGGCCGCCGGCGCGTTGCGCGCGTCGATGACCGAGGTCCACCTCAGCCGGGGCGAGACGCTCTTCCGCGAGGGCGACGAGGGAGATCGCGTCTACGTCGTCACCGAAGGCAAGGTCAAGCTCGGGCGCACCGCACCGGACGGTCGCGAGAACCTGCTCGCGCTGCTCGGCCCGGGTCAGATGTTCGGCGAGCTGTCGCTGTTCGACCCAGGCCCCAGGTCGGCCACCGCGACCGCCGTCACCGACACCACCCTGTGGAGCCTCAGCCACGCCGACCTCACGCCGTGGCTGAGCGGGCGCCCGGAGGTGGCCCGCGGGCTGCTGCTGCAGCTGGCCTCGCGGCTGCGGCGGTCCAACGACATCCAGACCGACCTCGTCTTCTCCGACGTGCCCGGCCGTGTGGCCAAGCAGCTGCTCGACCTGTCCACGCGCTTCGGCGTGCCGTCCGAGGAGGGCATGCGGGTCGTCCACGATCTCACGCAGGAGGAGCTGGCGCAGCTGGTCGGCGCATCCCGCGAGACGGTCAACAAGGCGCTTGCAGACTTCGTCTCCCGTGGCTGGCTGCGGCTGGAGCAGCGCTCCGTCGTCGTCCTCGACGTCGACCGACTGCGCCGCCGCGCCCGCTGAGACCGTCGCGCGCCTGCGACCCGACACGCCCGGCCCCGTCCCCACGCCAGCCCTGCCCGTCCCGTCCCAGCGCCCGCGTTGATCGTGGCGTAACCACGGACTCAATCGGACATTCCGGACCGCAATTCCGCGATGACTCCACGATCAACGCGCGGGGGCGCGGGCGTCAGCGGTCGGTGCTGGAGAGGTAAGTTAGGGCGGCTTCCACCGTGCGCTCAGCGGCCGGCCAGAGCGAGCGGTCGACGTCGGCGTAGACGATCTCGACGATGTCGCGGGCCGTGCGTGCCCCGGCGTCCAGGGCTGCCCGCACCTCGTCGAGCCGGGCCCTACGGTGCGCGAGGTACTCCGTCACGACGGCGCGCGCGTCGGGCCGGACCGGGCCGTGTCCGGGCAGCAGCCGCCAGCGCTCCGCGGCGGTGCGGCGCAACACCTCCAGCGACTCCAGGTAGGCGCCGAGGTTGCCGTCGGGGTGCATCACCACCGTGGTGCCCCGGCCGAGGACGGTGTCGCCGGTCAGCAGGACCGTCGTGTGGCCGTCGGAGGCGACCAACGACACCGAGTCGGCGGTGTGTCCCGGCGTGTCGAGCACGGTGATGTCGAGGCCCTGGACGTCCAGTGTCGATCCCGCCGCCGGCAGCGGGCCGTCGCCGCCGCTGCGCGACACGTCGCGGGCCAGCACCGGGGCGCCGGTGAGCGAACGGAACCTCTCGACCCCACCGCAGTGGTCGGCGTGGTGGTGCGTCACCACGGCCAGCGCGACGGGCCCGGCAGCGGCGACGGCGGCCAGGTGCGGCTCGAGGTCGGGCCCGGGATCGACGACGACGGCACCCGCGCCGGTCGCGAGCAGCCAGGTGTTGGTGCCGTCCAGGGTCATCGGGCCGGGGTTGTCGGCGCGGACCAACCGGCACCATTCCGGCAGCGGTACCGCGTCGATGCTCACGACGCACCGCCGCGATCGTCGCCGGGGTAGTCGGCGTCGTCGGGCATCAGGCCCCAGACCCGCTCGCCGTCGTCGAGCCAGCCGGGCGTGACGGTTTCGACGACCCGGTCCGCGCCGGCGGCCAGCGCCTCGCCCACCGTGGCGAACCCGCCCATGGACGCCAGCACCACCACCGTCGGCGGCAGCATGATCACCTCGCCGCGGTCGGCCCGGGCCAGCGCGTCGGCCGGCCGCGTCCAGCCGACCTCGTCCGCCTCGCCGGACACGTCGGCGGGCTCCTGCCCGGGCGGCAGGGCGGCCAGGTAGAACCACGTGTCGTACCGGCGCTCCTCGAAGCGCGGCGTGATCCAGTGCGCCCACGGCACCAGGTCACCGGGCTGGAGGAGCACCCCGGTCTCCTCGTACGTCTCGCGCAGCGCCGCCCGCACGAAGCCGTCACCGCCGTCGGCCAGGTCGACGGGGTCGACCCGGCCACCGGGGAAGGCCATCATGCCGGCCGCGAACGGCATGGACGTGTGCCGGCGATGCACGTACACCTCGAGCCCGCCGGGAGCGTCGCGCACCAGCGCGACCGTTGCCGCCCTGCGCGCTCGCGCCACCGGCAGGCCACCGGCGACGAACGCCCGGGCCCGCTCGGCCACCGCGGCCGGCAGCTCGCGCCGGTTCTGCCCAGCGGCCACGGCCGCTCTCAGCCGACCTCGACGATCAGCTCGACCTCGACGGGAGCGCCCAGCGGCAGGACGCTGACGCCGACCGCACTGCGGGCGTGCTGGCCGAGGTCGCCGAACACCTCGCCGAGCAGATCGCTGGCGCCGTTGACCACCTGCGGCTGCCCGGTGAAGCCCGGCGCGGACGCGACGAAGCCGAGCACCTTGACCACCCGGGTGACGGCGGAGAGGTCGCCCACCTCGGCTCGGACCGCGGCCAGCGCGTTGAGCGCGCACTGGCGGGCGGCGTCGTACGCCTGCTCCGGAGTGACCTCCGCGCCGACGGTGCCGGTGGAGAGCAGCGTGCCCTCGCGAAGCGGCAGCTGGCCGGAGGTGAAGACGTAGGAGCCGGAACGCACGGCCGGGATGTACGCCGCGACCGGCTTGGCCACGTCCGGCAGCGCCAGCCCGAGCGAGGTCAGTCGATCCTCCGGCGTCACTCGGCCTTCTCCCGCTTGAAGTAGGCCACCACGTTCTCGGGGTTCATGCCGGGGACGATCTGGACCAGCTCCCAGCCGTCCTCGCCCCAGTTGTCCAGGATCTGCTTCGTCGCGTGCACCAGGACCGGCGCCGTCGCGTACTCCCATTTCGCCATGGGCGCGAGCCTACTGGCCGCCGAACCTCGGGCACATCCGGCACCGGCGCTCTGCCCGCTTCACCATTCCCGCACGTGCATCACGAGGACATTGCGTCCATCACCAGGCTCACAAGCATGGTGCGACACGAGACTTCGTGCTGAACGTGATCATTTCGAGGTCGGGCGCGGCCGCCATCATTACGCCCAGCGCGAACCCTGACCGGGGTGCTCGTCGAACACCAGCCAGGTGCGGGTGCTGAGCACGCCGGGCACGTCCTGGATGTGCTCGAGCACGACGTGCCGCAGCTCACTGTTGTTGGGCGCGCGCACCAGCGCCAGCACGTCGAAGTCGCCGCCGACCAGGGCGAAGTGCTCGACATAGGGCAGCGACCCGAGCGCCGCGGACACCTCGCGCCAGGTGTTCTGCTGGATCGACAGCAGCACGTACGCGCTGGTGGCCAGGCCGGCACGCTCCGGGTTGACCTGGGCGGCGAACCCGGTGATGACGCCGTCGGCGAGCAGCCGGTCGACCCGCGCGTAGGCGTTCGCGCGTGACACGTGGACCCGTTCGGCCAGCGTCCGGATGGACAGCCGGCCGTGCTCGACCAGCTCGGCGAGGATGCGCCGGTCGACGTCGTCGAGCTCGCGAGCAGACGATTTGCCGGTATTCCAGGTGTGACCCGGCTCACGTTGAGACGTTTGGTCGCTCAAGGACACCCCACCTCGCCATGCGTCGCCGATTTTCCCCGATTGTAGAGAAAACCATCTCAGCCCGCGCAGTATCTGGAGGTAGAGCGTCCGCGGCGGATGGAGTGAGTCATGACCACACAGGCCGAGCACCGGATGCCCACGGCCGCGCTGCCCGCCGACGCCTCCGGGTTGCTGCCGGCGGCCGAGCCGATCAGGTTCCTCGACGACGACGGCGGACCCGCGCCGGGCGACGCGCACGGTCGCTACCAACGGCCGGCAACCGAGCTGCTCCGCCAGGCGTACCGCGCCATGGTCGTCGGCCGCCGGTTCGACTCGCAGGCCACGGCCCTCACCAAGCAGGGCCGCCTCGCCGTCTATCCGTCCAGCCGCGGTCAGGAGGCCGGCGAGATCGGTGCCGTCCTCGCGCTGCGCGACACCGACTGGCTGTTCCCCACTTACCGCGACACCATGGCGCTGGTGAGCCGCGGCATCGACCCGGTCGAGGCCCTGACGCTGCTGCGCGGCAGTTGGCACTGCGGCTACGACCCCACCACCACCCGCACCGCGCCGCAGTGCACGCCGCTGGCCACCCACGCGCCCCACGCCGTCGGCCTCGCCTACGCGGCCAGGCGGCGCGGCGAGGACACCGTCGCGCTGGCTCTGGTCGGCGACGGCGGCACCAGCGAGGGCGACTTCCACGAGGCGCTGAACTTCGCCGCGGTCTTCCACGTGCCGGTCGTGTTCCTGGTGCAGAACAACGGCTACGCGATCTCGGTGCCGCTGTCGCGGCAGACCGCCGCGCCGTCGCTGGCGCACAAGGGAGTCGGCTACGGCGTGCGTGGCGAGCGCGTCGACGGCAACGACCCGGTCGCCGTGCTGGCCGTGCTCGGCGACGCCGTCGAGTCCGCCCGCGCCGGCGGTGGACCGGTCCTCGTCGAGGCACACACGTATCGCGTCGAGCCGCACACCAACGCCGACGACGACACCCGCTACCGCGACCACGACGAAGTCGAGATGTGGAAGCGCCGCGACCCGATCGCCCGGCTCGAGGCCCACCTGCGTACCGCCGGCGAGCTCACCGACGACGACGTGAGCGCCGCTCGTGAGGCCGCCGAGGCGTTCGCCGACGACGTACGCACCCGGCTCGGCGAGGAGGCCACGGGCGATCCGGCCGACCTGTTCGCGCACGTGTACGCCGAGCCGACGGCGCAACTGCGCGAGCAGGCCCGCTGGTTGGCCGAGGAACTGGCCCACGAGCACGGCGCCGGGGAGGCCCGATGACGCTCACCATGGGCAAGGCGCTCAACGCGGCGCTGCGCGACGCCTTGCGCGAGGACGACTCCGTCGTCGTGTTCGGCGAGGACGTCGGACCGCTCGGCGGCGTCTTCCGGGTCACCGACGGCCTGACCGCGGAGTTCGGCGAGGAGCGCTGCTTCGACACGCCGCTGGCAGAGAGCGGCATCGTCGGGCTGGCGCTCGGCATGGCCATGAACGGGTTCCGGCCCGTGGTCGAGATGCAGTTCGACGCGTTCGCCTATCCGGCGTTCGAGCAGCTCGCCTCGCACGTGGCGAAGATGCGCAACCGGACCCGCGGCGCCGTCGGCCTGCCGATGGTGATCCGGGTGCCCTACGCCGGTGGCATCGGCGGCGTCGAGCACCACTCCGACTCCTCCGAGGCGTACTACGCGCACACGCCCGGCCTCAAGGTCGTCACGCCGGCGACCGTCGCCGACGCGTACTCGCTGCTGCGTGAGGCGATCGCCGACCCCGACCCCGTCGTGTTCATGGAGGCCAAGAAGCTTTACTGGAGCAAGGACGAAACCGGGCTCCCGGTGCGCACGGCGCCGTTCGGCACCGCCGAGGTGCGCCGCGCGGGCTCCGACGCGACACTGCTGGCATACGGGCCGACGCTGCCGGTTGCACTCCAGGCGGCGGAAGCGGCCGCCGGGGACGGCCGCCAGCTCGAGGTGATCGACTTGCGCACGCTGGTCCCGTTCGACGACGAGACCGTGGCGGCGTCGGTGCGCAGGACCGGCCGCTGCGTGGTGGTCGCCGAGGCATCCGGCTTCGCCAGCGTCTCGGCGGAGATCGCAGCCCGGGTACAGGAGCGGTGCTTCCACTCGCTGTGGGCGCCGGTGCTGCGGGTGACCGGCTGGGACATCCCGTATCCGCCGCCGGTGCTGGAGAAGTACCACCTGCCCGGTGTCGACCGCGTGCTCGACACCGTCGACCGCCTGCAATGGGACGACGCGCCCGACTCGCGCTTCCTCAGCGGAGCGGCGACATGACGGCCGAGACACGTTTCTCCGTCGAGGCCGGCAGGCAACCGGACCGTACCTTCTGCCTACCAGACCTCGGCGAGGGCCTGACCGAGGCCGAGATCGTCACCTGGCGGGTCGCCGAGGGCGACGAGGTCCGCGTCGACGAGGTGGTGGTGGACGTCGAGACGGCCAAGGCGACGGTCGAGGTGCCGTGCCCACACGCCGGCCGGGTGACGAAGCTGCACGCGGCGCCCGGCGAGCTGGTCACCGTCGGCGCACCGCTGGTCACCGTCGCACCGGGAGAGGCGGCCGCGACGACGACGGCGTCCGGGGCGGTCCTGGTGGGTTACGGCACCGGCAACGCGACCATGGAACGCCGCCGCACCCGCCGGGAAACACGCACCGGGGCCGGGAAGGGAACCGGGGCGCCTCGCGTGCTGTCCCCCGTGGTGCGGCGGCTGGCCCGGGACCACGGCGTCGACGTGCGACTGCTGTCCGGCTCCGGGCCGGCCGGCGTGATCCTGCGCCGAGACGTCGAGGCGGCCGCGACGACGACGGCGCCGCCGGCCGCCGCGGTGGTCAGCGCACCGACGGTGGAAGGGTACCGGGAGACGCTGCGGGGGGTGCGTCGCACGGTCGCCGAGCGGTTGGCCCGCAGCCGGCGCGAGATCCCCGACGCCACGACGTGGGTGGACGTCGATGCGACCGCGCTGGTCGAGGCGCGCGAGACGCTGCGGGCGGCCGCGCCGGATCGGCCGGTCGGGCTGCTGGCGCTGATCGGGCGCATCGTCGTGGCCGGCCTGGTGCGGTACCCGGAGCTGAACTCGTCGGTCGAACATGACGGCGACGACCTCGTCGTGGTGCGTCACGACGGTGTCGGCCTCGGCTTCGCGGCGCAGACCGGCCGCGGGCTCGTCGTCCCCGTCGTGCACGGCGCCGACCGGATGAGCACCACCGAGCTGGCGACGGAGCTGGCGAGCCTGACCGCGCTCGCGCGGGACGGGAAGCTGGCACCGGAACAGCTCACCGGCGGCACGTTCACGCTGAACAACTACGGCGTGTTCGGCGTCGACGGGTCCACGCCGATCATCAACCATCCGGAAGCGGCGCTGTTGGGTGTCGGGCGTATCGTCGACAAGCCGTGGGTGGTGGATGGCCAGCTCGCCGTCCGCAAGGTCACCCAGCTGTCGCTGACGTTCGACCACCGGGTCTGCGACGGCGGCGTGGCCGGTGGCTTCCTGCGCTGGGTGGCCGATCGGGTGGAGTCGCCGCTCGGGCTGCTACTCGACCTGTGAACGCTGCGCGCGCAGCTTCTCCAGGTGTGCTTGCCAGCGCTGCATGATCCCGGGAAGCTCCGCGCGCATGAAGTCCATGTACTCCAGGGTCTCGGCCAGCCGGCGGGTGCCCCGGCTGTCGCCGAGCTTGCCGATGCCGTCGGCGAGAACCTCGGAGTAGCGGCGCAGCAGGGGCTCGCGCTGCATGATGATGTGCGACCAGACGTCGTCGTCGTAGATGCGGTAGTGGTCGGCGCGCGAGCCGGGCTCCCGTTCGCGGGCCAGCAGGCCGGCTTGCACCAGTGTGCGCACCGCTCCGGAGATGGCGGCCGGGCTCACCCGCAGTCCTTCGGCGAGCTCCGCCGCGGTGTAGCGGTCGTCGTCGTCGGCGAGCACGAACGCGAAGACCCGCGCCGGCATCCGCGCCAGCCCTGAGTCGGCCAGCACCAGCGCGAACTGCTCGACGAACCGCAGCAGCGCGTCGTCGTATCCGCCGTCCGGTGCCTCAGCCATCTGTGCACGCCCCCTCGTGTGGGACTACCATCATACATTTCACCCAATTCACAATTTCGTGAAAAACCAATATGCTCGGAGTCGTGGGGTAGCTCGCCTTCGGTTGTCGGCCGGACGTTACATTCTCGGTGGGGCTCCGGTGCTGACGCGGGCTCCCCCCGTGTCGGCTACCGAGAGGGATGGCGGTGAGCAGCGTGGGCTTCGCCGTGGCGTTCGCCGTCGGAGCAGCCGTCCTGCACGCCGTCGCCGCCCTCGGCATGGTCGCGCGGCACCGCCTGTGGTCGTCGGTATGCCTCACCGGCGCCGCCTCCTCACTGCATGTGTGTGCCCTGCACTTCGGCCCGCTCACGGTCGTCCAGCCGCTCGGAGTGCTGAGCCTCGCGTTCGCGCTCGTCCTGTCGGCGGTCCTGGTCGAGCGGCGGGTGAGCCGGCGGGAGTGGACCGGCATGGCGCTGAGCATGGCGGGCCTGGCCGGCCTGCTGCTCTTCACGTCGCCCACCCGGCCGCGCAGCGAGCTGACGTCTCCCCAGATCGGCGCCCTCACCAGTGCTGTCGTCCTCCTCGTCGTCACCGCCGTCGTCACCGCCCGCCGGCTGCACCTGCGGCCGGTGCGCCGCAGCCTGCTCTACGCCTTGGCCGCCGGCGTGACCTTCGGCGTGTCCTCAGCCATGACGCAGACCGTCACCATCCGGGTCGCCGACACCGGCTGGACCGGCGTGCTCAACCCGGCCAGCGTCGTCGTGGTGGCCTTCGCCGGCGGCGGGCTGGCGGTGGCCCGCACCGCGTATCGGGGCGGGCTCGGCGCACCCTTGGCCACGGCCACCATCGTCAACCCCGTCACCGCCGCCGCCATCGGCATCGGCCTGCTGGGCGAGCGGTTCGAGGGCGGCCCGGGCTCGGTCGCGGTGGCCGTTGCCGCCGCCGTCGTCGCCGGGACCGGCGTCGTGCTGCTGGCCCGTGGCAGCCGCCGCCCGGTCATTCGCGAGGCTCCGCCCCAGCCGGTGGCGGTGCGCTTTTGACCGCCGGGGACGGCTCGGCATGGCGACTCAGCCAGCGCTCGTGCAGGCTGCGCAGCTCGGCCGCGAAGAACCGGTAGTAGTCCTGAGTCTCTCGGATGCGCCGGGTACCCCGGCGGTCCGTCGGCAGCAGCTTCTGACCCTCGGCGAACACCTGGTCGTAACGGTCGAAGATGGGCAGCCGCCGCTCCACCAGCGTGGCCCAGACGTCGTCGCCCTCGAGGCGGTAGTGGTCAACGCGGTCTCCCGGCTCCCGGTCCCTGACCAGCAGGTGGAGATCCACCAGCAGCCGGACCGCGCCCGAGATGGCCGCCGGGCTGACCCGCAGGCCGCGCGCCAGCTCCACCGCCGTATGGGTCTCGGCGTCCGAGGTGAGCACGTAGGCGAACACCCGCGCCGGCATCCGCGCCAGCCCGGAGTCGGTCAGCAACATGGCCAGCCGTTCCACGAACCGCAGCACCTCGTCCTCGTGCACGGCACTGCGTTCGATGGCCACCGTCATGCTTCACCCCCTCCACACACGTCACGACCATAACGGACTTAAAGAGATTCACAAAACTGTGAATAATGTGTAGTGTCGAGATCATGACAACAGCGATCGACGTCGCCGGTGTGGTGAAGACCTTCGGTCAGGTCCGCGCCCTGGACGGGTTGGACCTTCAGGTGTCCACCGGCGAAGTCCACGGTTTCCTCGGCCCCAACGGCGCCGGCAAGTCGACGACCATCCGAGTCCTGCTCGGACTGCTGCGGGCCGACTCCGGCACCGCGCAGATGCTCGGCGGCGATCCCTGGAACGACGCGGTCGCCCTGCACCGGCGGCTCGCCTACGTCCCCGGCGACGTCAACCTCTGGCCCAACCTCTCCGGTGGCGAGGCCATCGACCTGCTCGGCCGGCTGCGCGGCGGCCTGGACGAAAAGCGCCGCAAGACGCTGTTGGAGCGGTTCGACCTCGACCCGACCAAGAAGGGCCGCACCTACTCCAAGGGCAACCGGCAGAAGGTCGCGCTCGTGGCAGCGCTCGCGTCCGACGTCGAGCTGCTGATCCTGGACGAGCCCACCGCTGGCCTGGACCCGCTGATGGAGGCGGTGTTCACCGAGTGCATCGACGAGTGGAAGGACGACGGCAAGACCGTCCTGCTGTCCAGCCACATCCTCGCCGAGGTCGAGAAGCTCTGCGACAAGGTGAGCATCATCCGGGCCGGCAAGATCGTCGAGAGCGGCACGCTCGCCGAGCTGCGGCACCTCACGCGCACGTCGATCCTCGCCGAGACCTTTCGCCCGGCCACCGGCCTGGACACGTTGCCTGGCGTGCACGACCTCGTGGTCGAGGACCACCGGGTGAACTTCGACGTCGACACCGAGAAACTGGATGGCGCGCTGCGGCACCTCGCCGAGTTCGGCATCCAAACCCTCACCAGCCAACCGCCGACCCTGGAGGAGCTGTTCATGCGGCACTATGGCGACGAGCTCGCCGCCGAGCAGGCCGCGGCGGAAGCGGGAGCGTCGACGTGAGCGTCACGACCGCAGCACCTCGCCCGCGCCAGCACGCCGCGCCGCACGCCCGCGGCAACACCTTGACGGGCACCGGCACCCTGATCCGCTTCATCCTGCGCCGCGACCGGGTCCGGCTGCCGATCTGGATCGGCGCGATCGTGCTCAGCGTCGTCGGCAGCCTGCCCACGTTCCCCGAGACGTACCCGACGGCCGCCGACCGGCAGGCTCGGGCGGACCTGCTGGACAACCCGGCCACGATCGCGCTCACCGGGCCGGCGTACGGCAAGGACGACTACACGTACGGCGCCATGACCGCCAACGAGCTGCTCAGCTTCCTCGCCATCGCCGTGGCGCTGATGAGCATCCTGCTCATGATCCGGCACACCCGCACCGAGGAGGAGACCGGCCGCACCGAGCTGCTGCGGGCCGGGGTGCTCGGCCGGCACGCGGGCACCACGGCGGCCATCATCGTCGTCGGCGGCGCCAACATCGTGATCGGGCTGCTGCTCGCCGTACTGATGCCGGCGGCGCTCGACGAGCTCTCGGCGTCCGGCTCGCTGCTGTTCGGTGCCGCGACCGCCGCCGTCGGGCTGGTCTTCACCGGCGTCGCCGCGCTGACGGCACAGATCACCGAGCACGCACGAGCCGCGTCCGGCATGGCAGCCGCCGTCCTCGGCCTCGCCTTCGTGCTGCGGGCCATCGGCGACGTAGGCGCCGAGGCGTTGTCGTGGCTGTCGCCCATCGGGTGGGCGCAGCGCACCAAGGTCTACGTCGACGACCGCTGGTGGCCACTGCTCATCGCCGCCGCGGTGACGGTGGGTCTGATCGCCGTGGCGTTCGCGCTGACCAGCCGTCGTGACGTCGGCGCCGGCCTGGTCCAGCCGAAACCCGGGCCGGCGCGCGCCGGCGCGAGGTTGTCGTCGCCGCTGGGTCTGGCGATCCGGCTGCAGCGCGGCAACCTGATCGGCTGGACCGTCGGCCTGTTCGTGTTCGGGCTCGGCTACGGGGGTCTGGCTTCGTCCATCGAGGAGTTCGTGAACGACAACTCCTCGATCGCCGACATGCTCGAGCAGGGCACGGGCCAGACCATCATCCAAGCCTTCATGGCGCTGATCATCCAGCTCATGGCCTTGCTGGCGGCGGCGTACGCCGTCATCGCCGTCACCCGGTTGCGTACCGAGGAGACGGCCGGGCGCGCCGAGCCCGTCCTCGCCACCGCTGTCGGCAAGGTCCGGTTCGCGGTCAGCCACGTCGCCATCGCACTCGGCGGCAGCCTGCTGCTCGTCGTGGTCGGCGGCCTGGGTCTGGGCATCAGCGCCGCGTTGACGCTCGAGGACGCAAGTGTGCTCGGCCAGTTCTTCGGCGCGGCCATGGCGCACACCGTCGCCATCTGGTTCGTCGCGGCCGTCGCCGTCGCTCTCGTCGGACTGGCGCCAAGGGCACTGCCCGCGGCGTGGGTCGTCGTCACGTACGGCGTGGTCGTCGGGATGCTCGGGGGGTTCTTCCAGTTCCCGGACTGGGTGACGAACCTCTCGCCGTTCGATGCGGCCGCAACACTGCCGGGCGGTGAACTCGGAACGACAGCATTGGTCATAATGGGTGTGCTAGCGGTCGCCCTCGTTGTGTTCGGTCTGCTCGGCTTCCGCCGGCGTGACCTTACGACGACCTGATCCGGTAGTTGGGGGATTTTGGGGTGGCACATCCGACCGTGGTGGAGGAGCCGGCGCCGGTACCGCCAGCGCCGGCATCTCCGCCAAACCCGTCCGTCTGGCAGCGGGCGCTGAGGCGCATCCGGACGCCCCGGCGCCCCGTTCTCTTCGCCGAGCTGGCCCTGCTGGCGTCGGCCTACGCGATCTACTCGATGATCCGCAACGCGGTGCCGGCGAACCGGCCCCGCGCCATCGCCAGCAGCCTCGACATCTGGCGCGCCGAACAGAGCCTCAACATCGACTTCGAGCTGTGGCTCAACCACACCGTACACGCCGTCGAGTGGCTCGCGGTCGCGATGAGCTACTTCTACGCGATCATGCACTTCGTGGTCACCGGCGCGGTCCTGGTGTGGCTGTTCTGGCAGCATCCGGGCCGGTACCGGGCCGCCCGCACGGTCCTCGCCTTCACCACCGTGCTGGCGCTGTTCGGGTACTTCTTCTACCCGTTGGCGCCGCCGCGGCTGCTGCCCGGCGGGCTGTTCCACGACACCGTCGCCATCCACGAGACCTGGGGCTCGGTCACGTCGGGCGACCTGCAGAGCCTGACCAACCAGTACGCGGCCATGCCATCCATGCACGCCGGCTGGTCCCTGTGGTGCGGTGTCGCCATCGTGATGTTCGCCCGGCACCGCCTGGTGCGGGTCCTGGGCGTCATGTACCCGCTGGCGACGCTCATCGTCATCACTGGCACCGCGAACCACTACGTGCTCGACGCCGTCGGCGGCTACATCGCATTGTCGGCCGGGTTCGCGTTGCAGAGGCTCCTGCACGGCCGGTCCGTGCACTCCTTCGCGCAGCACGTACCGGCGGTCACGTAGGCTCTGGGGCGTGGGTGACTGGGAAGGCGTGCGGTTGCACGTCGTCACCGGGAAGGGCGGCACGGGCAAGACCACCGTCGCCGGTGCGCTGGCCATGGCGCTGGCCGCCGGCGGCCGCCGGGTCCTCGTCGCCGAGGTCGAGGAGCGGCAGGGCCTCGCCCAGCTCTTCGACGTCCCGCCGCTGGGCTACGACGAGCACCGCGTCTCGTCCGCACCGGGTGGTGGCGAGGTGTACGCCCTGGCCATCCAGGCTCGCGAGGCGATGCACGAGTACCTCGACATGTTCTACCGGCTCGGCAGGGCCGGGCGCGCGCTGGACAAGCTGGGCTTCGTCGACTTCGCCACGACCATCGCGCCTGGCCTGCGTGACGTGCTGCTGACCGGCAAGGCCTACGAGGCCACTCGCCGGCGCACCGGGGACCGGTTCGTGTACGACGCGATCGTGCTGGACGCACCGCCCACCGGCCGGGTGCTCCGGTTCCTCGACGTCACCACGTCGGTGTCGTCGCTGGCACGGGTCGGACCGATCAACCGGCAGGCCACCTCCATCACCGAACTGATCCACAGCCCGCGCACCGCCGTCCACCTGGTGACCCTGCTGGAGGACATGCCCGTGCAGGAGACCGCGGACGTCGTCGCCGACCTGCGCGCCGCACACATCCCGGTCGGCGCCGTCGTCGTCAACCAGGTCCGCCCGGCTCACCTGAAGCCACGGGAGCTGGCCGCCGCCCGACGCGGCCGGCTCGACAGCGACACTATCGCCGACGGGCTACGCTCGGCCGGGCTGCCCGCGTCCGACGACGTCGTCGGCCTGCTGACCCGGGAGGCCGCCGACCACGCCGAGCGGGTGGCGCTGGAGCGAAAGCAGCGCTCCGTCGTCGACGACCTCGGCCGGCCGGTCTACGAGCTTCGACGCCAACCCGACGGCATCGACCCTACTGCGCTCTACGAGCTGGCCGAGACGTTGACCGAGCAGGGAGCAGTGTGAATCCGGCAGCCCGTGCGCACCGGCCCCCTCAATTCGACACCGCCCGGCTCATCGACGACCGTCGCATCCGCATCGTGGTCTGCTGCGGCGCCGGCGGGGTCGGTAAGACGACGACGGCGGCGGCGCTCGCGTTGCGGGCCGCCGAGCGGGGTCGCGAGGCGGTCGTGCTCACCATCGACCCGGCGCGGCGGCTGGCGCAGTCCATGGGCCTTTCGGAGCTGGACAACATCCCGCGCGCGGTCGCCGGCGTCGACACGTCGGGCGGCGGCAAGCTCGACGCGATGATGCTCGACATGAAGCGGACCTTCGACGAGGTGGTCGAGGACCACACCACCCCGGAACGGGCCAAACAGATCCTGGCGAACCCGTTCTACCAGGCGCTCTCGTCGTCCTTCGCCGGCACGCAGGAGTACATGGCGATGGAGAAGCTCGGCCAGCTGCGCGCCCGGTCGGACTGGGACCTCATCGTCGTCGACACCCCACCGTCCCGGTCCGCGCTGGACTTCCTCGACGCGCCGGAGCGCCTCGGCTCGTTCCTCGACGGACGGCTGATCCGGCTGCTCGGCGGGACGGCGCGGGCCGGTGGGCGCACCTACCTCAAGCTGTTGCACGCCGGGTTCAGCGTGGTGACCTCGGCGCTGACCAAGATCCTCGGCGGTGAGCTGCTGCGCGATGTGTCGACGTTCGTCAACGCACTCGACACCATGTTCGGCGGCTTCCGGGAGCGGGCCGACCAGACCTACGCGCTGCTGAAGCGGCCGGAGACCGCCTTCATCGTGGTCGCGGCGCCGGAGCCGGACGCGCTGCGGGAGGCCTCGTACTTCGTCGACCGGCTCTCCCGCGACGCGATGCCACTGGCCGGGCTGGTGCTCAACCGCGTGCACCCGTCGCAGCCGGGCGGCATCGGCGCGGAGCAGGCGGTGGCCGGGGCGGAGCGCCTGGAGGCGGGCGGGTCCGACGAGCTGACGGCGGCTTTGCTGCGCCTGCACGCCGAGCGGCTCCGCCTGGCCGCCCGCGACGAGCGCGTCGGCGAACGCTTCACCTCGGCGCACCCGGAGGTGCCGGTCACCCACGTGCCGGCCCTGGTCGGCGACGTGCACGACCTCACCGGCCTGCGCCGGATCGGCGACCTGCTCAGCTGAGCGTCGGCGCCTCAGCCGGCCCGCCGTGAGGCAGCGGAACTGATCAGGGCCGTCACGAGCGCGGCGCCGAACAGCCCGGCGATCACCGCCACCGTCGGGTTGAGCCAGTCCGCAACGAGCTGCTCCGTATATCCGTCGCCCCATCGACACACGACGCTGAACGGCACGACAGTCTCGTGCGCCCCGAGGAACTCAGCCGATCCGTTCCAATCGTCGTGCTGGTTGCGGCTGACAAAACAGGACTCGTACTCATCGCTCAACGGGAGAACAGCGAGAAACCCGAACACGATCGACCACACCACAGCGGCCCCGAGTAGGGCCATGGCGACGTAGCACCAGTCAGCCACGGACTGGAGCCGCCTGGCCGCGCGTGACCTGAGCCCGTCCGACATCGCGTCGGCGCCCCCCGGCTGCTGCATGTCGCGCGGCTAGCGCCAGCCGTCCTCGTCTTCGTCGTCGGGTCCGAAGGTGGGCTCGATGGTGGGCGGCGCGATGGTGAAGTCGTCCGTCGGATCGTCCTCCTCCGGCTGCCCGTTGCTGATGTACAGGCCGACGCCGGTGCCCGACGCGACCTCGGCGCCGGCCTCGGGATCGGTGCGCACCACGAGACCCGCGGATAAGTCTGAGTTCACCTCACCGGCGATGGACGCGCTGAAACCCGCTTCTCCCAGTGCCGCGATAGCCGCGTCGGCGTCCATGCCGCGCACGTCCGGGACCGTCGCGGAGACACCGCGGATGGTGCTCGGGTCGGGTGCGGTGAAGCCATCCTCCGGCGCACCTTCGAGGGCGGCGTCCATCATGTCCTTCCAGATGGGCCCGGCCAGGCAGCTACCGCAGGCGTCGTTGATGCGATCGCCGTGGAGGCTGTGGCTCTCGAGGTCCTCCTGGGTGCCGTCGACGTCGGCGACGGCGACCGCGGTGGCCAGCTGCGGGGTGTAGCCGACGAACCACACCGCGATGGAGTCGTTCGTCGTACCGGTCTTGCCGGCGGCCGGGCGGCCGCCCTCGAGCTGCATACGGCTGCCGGTGCCGTTGTCGACCACGCTCTGCAGGACCGCGTTGACGCCGTCGGCGACCTCGGGCGGGAGCACCTGCTCGCAGGTGGGCTGCGTGTGGTCGACCAGCACATTCCCGGCCGCGTCGGTGATGCGCACGATCGAGGTGGGCGGGCAGAACGCGCCCCGGTTGGCGAACATGGCGTAGGCGCCGGCCATCGCCAGCGGCGACACCTCGTTCGCGCCGAGCACGAAGGAGGGCACCTGCCGCAGCGGCTGGACGTTGCCGTCCGGGTCGAGGTCGGCCCGCATGACGCCGGCCCCCTGCGCGATGGTGGCCGGCTCGCACAGGCCCGTCTCACGCTCCAGCTGGGCGAAGTAGGTGTTGACGGAGTCCTCGGTGGCCGTGAGCAGGGTGTACCGGCCGGCGCCGGTGGAGTTCTGCGGCGACCAGGTCTCGCTGCTGCGGATGCGTCCGTCGCAGGTGGTGAAGGAGTCCACCGGCAGTCTGATCTGCTGCGGCGCGTTCAGCGCGTGGTTGAGCCCGATGCCCTGGTTGATGGCGGCGGCGAGCACGAAGGCCTTGAACGTCGAACCGGACTGGATGCCGTTGCCGCCGCCCATGTTCTCGTCGACGGCGTAGTTGATGCTGCTGACACCGTCACCCTCGACGCCGTAGGTGCGGGAGTTGGCCATCGCACGGATGTAGCCGTTGTTGGGCTGGACGGTCGCCAGCGACCCGATCGGCTCGTCGGTGGGTGCCACCGCGTCGGAGACGGCGTTCTGGGCCGCCTCCTGTGCCGACCGGCTGAGGGTGGTCTCGACCCGCAGGCCACCCGTCTCGAGCATGGTCAGGCGCTCCTCCGGCGTCTCGCCCAGCTCCTCCAGCGTCGCGATCTCGGCCTTGACGTAGTCGCAGAAGTAGCCGGCCCACGCGCCGACGCAGCCGTTGGCCGTGGGCGCCAGGTTGAGGCCGAGGTCGAGCTGGCGGGCCTCCGCGGCCTCGGCCTCGGTGATCCGGTCGGTGGCTGCCATCCGGTTCAGCACCACGTTGCGGCGCCCGAGGGCAGCTTCGGGGTCGTTGGTGGGGTCGTAGCGGATGGGCTGCTGCACCAGACCGGCGAGCATGGCGGCCTGAGGGAGCGTGAGTTCGGCGGCGGTGGTGTTGAAGTAGGTTCGGGCGGCCGCCTCGATGCCGTAGGCGCTGGACCCGAAGTAGGCGATGTTGAGGTAGCGCTCGAGGATCTCGTCCTTGCTGAGCTCCTGCTCCATCTCGACGGCCATGCGCAGCTCCTCGAGCTTGCGCTTGTAGCCCTCGGTGCCGCTGCTGGCCTGGACCTCGGCCACCTCCTCCGGCGTCGTGGCCTGCGACACCCGAACCAGCTTGACGTACTGCTGGGTGAGGGTGGAGCCACCGCCCTGGGTCTCGCCGGCCTCGACGTTGCGCAGGAACGCGCGCAGCGTGCCCTGGATGTCGATGGGACCGCGCTCGTAGAAGCGATCGTCCTCGATGGCGAGGATGGCGTCCTGCATGACCGGCGCGATCTGGTCCAGCGGCACGTAGACGCGGTTCTCGTCGTAGAACGTGGCCAGCGGCTGACCGTCGGCGTCGACCATGGTGGAGCGCTGGGCCATCGGCCCGGGCTCGAGGTCGGCGGGCATCTCGGCGAACGTGTCCGCTCCTTCGCGAGCGGTCAGGCCCAGCCCGGCGACCACCGGGAGGGCGAGTCCGGCCAGCAGGACGCCGCAGAGTGCGGCGACGCCAGCCACCAGGAGAATTCGGCGGACCGTGGCTACGACGGCGGAGGGACGTATCGCCATGGGAGGCAGCTTACGTGGTCGTGGCAAACTGTCCGTAACCGACGGAGCTGGGCCGCATACTTGTACCAGATGCAGGCGTCACTTCGCCATCGTCCGACCGGTTGATATTAGTTTCGTTCAATTAGGGTCTGGTCATGACCCGGGTGTTTGCATAGCGTCACGTCATCGGGGTGAACTAGAGAGGGTTTTGGTGTGTTCACCAAGTTGACGGGGGTGACAGCCGGATGACGTGGATCGATGACTGGACCAGCTTGGCCGCGTGTCGAAGCAGCGAGCCGGACGAGCTGTTCGTCCAGGGGGCGGCGCAGAACCGCGCGAAGGCGGTGTGCCTGGGCTGCCCGGTCCGCACCGAATGCCTTGCGGACGCTCTGGACAACCGGACCGAGTTCGGCATCTGGGGCGGCATGACCGAGCGCGAGCGCCGTGCACTGCTGCGCCGGCGGCCCGAGGTCCACTCGTGGCGCGGCCTGCTCGAGGCGGCGCGAGACGAGTACACCCAGGCCGGCTGACCCTTCACCACGCACCGGTGCCCCGGACGATCGAGGTCCGGGGCACCCGCACGTTCACTGTCGCCCGGAGTCAGGTCCCGTAGTGGTAGCGGCACGCCGCGACGCGGATAGCCCGCTCGACTCCGCCGTCGCTCTCCAGTCGACCGATCGAAGCCAGCAGGCGCCGGGAGTTCTCTGGACTCTTGAGCAGGTAGGCGGTTTCCTTCAGCGACTGGCAGTCGTCCAGGGCGACGATGACCACGGGGTCGTGGCCCGCCCGTGTGATGACCACCTCTTCCCGGTCGTCGACGACCGAGTTCAGCGTCTCGGCGTACTTCGCTCGAGATTTCGAGTACGTCATGGTCCGCATCGGTCACCAGGGGTACTCTCCGACCAGCGTGCGGTGCCACCAGGCTCCGGAGGCGCGCCGCTCACGGCGGTCGGTGAACCGGTAGCGGTACAGCAGCGCCCGTACATGTGCCGGCGGCGCGTCCGGGAAGGGGTTCGAGCGCAGCAGCTTCAGCACTGCCGGGTCGTTCTCCAGCAGCCGGTTCATGAGGACCGGGAACCACGGCTGGCCGTAGCTCGGCGACAGCGCGGCGAACCACATGAGCCAGTCCAGCCGGAGGTGGTACGGCGCCAGCTGCGGCGGGCGCCGGCGCACGTCGCCTGGTTTGCCCTTGAACTCGTACTCGCGCCATTCGGTGTCCGGCCCGGGCGCCGGGTCGGTGGTGCCCTCGAGGACGATCTCGTGCCGGATGCGCGTGACGCTGCCGAACGCGCCGTAGGAGTTGACCAGGTTCAGCGGGTTGAAGCTGTAGTTCATGAGCTGCTGGCGCGACAGCAGGTTGCGCACCGGCCAGTAGCTCAGCGCGACCACCACCACCGCGAGCAGGACCGCGACCACCTGGAACCACGCCGGCTGAGACAGCTGGTCCGGCGGCGCCACCGGCAGCACGACCCCCCACAGCCCGTCGCCGACCGCCGTCGTCGCGATCACCATCGTGATCGCGTTGAGCCAGGCGAAGTTGCCGCTGAGGACGAGCCAGCCCTGCGTGACGATGATGACGACCGCCGCCGCGCCACGCATAGGCTGTGGCAGAAACAGCAGGAATGGCACCACGAGCTGGGTGACGTGGTTGGCGGCCGCCTCAGCCCTGTGCGCCCAGCGCGGCAGGTGGTGGAAGTACGAGCTGAGCGGGTTCGGCATCGGCTGGGTCTCGTGGTGGTAGTAGAGGCAGGTCAGGTCGCGCCAGCATCGGTCGCCGCGCAGCTTGATCAGGCCCGCGCCGAACTCCAGCCGGAACAGCACCCACCACAGCGCCACCAGGACGAGCAGCGGCGGCGCGACGTCGGACGGGCCGAGGAAGATCGCCAGGAAGCCCACCTCGCACAGCAGCGACTCCCAGCCGAAGCCGTACCAGACCTGCCCGACGTGCACGATCGAGAGGTACAGCGCCCACAGCAACGCCCACACCGCCAGGTGCGCTGCGAGCGGCAGCCCGTCGCCGAGACCCAGCACCAGCGCAGCTGACACCACGACGCCGGTCCACGCGACGGCAGCGTAGAACCGATCGGAGTAGTGCAGGTGGAACAGGCTCGGTGCGCGCCGGAACGAGGTCCGGTGCAGGTATCGCGGCGCCGGGAGCAGCCCGCGCTCGCCGATCAGCGCTCGGAACTGGTTCGCCGCGCTGAGGAAGGCCACGAGGTAGACGGCGCCCAGGGCCCGCTGGAAGACCAGCCGGCTCAGCCAATACCCCTCCGCGGACAACCAGTTCATCGCATGGTGCACCTTCCACGTCCGGCCTCCAGAGTCACGATTTCCCGTCGAGGTGGCGGTAAACTTCTCCATTCCGTAGGTATCTGGGTGGTGATACACACTGCGAGATACACTCGTAGCGATACCTTTTGAAGGGCGGTCATGGCGAAGACGCAGATCGACATCGACGAAGACCTGCTGGCCCAGGCCGCTCAGGTCCTGGGCACGAAGACCAAGCGCGACACGGTGGAGGCCGCGCTCCGGTCAACCACTGCCAAACAAGCACGACGCCGGCTCGGCGAGCTCATCGCGGCGGCCGGAAAGACGCCGGCCGAACTGGACGACGACGCGGAGAGCGCGTGGCGCTGAGCGGATACCTGTTCGACACCTCCGTGATTCACCGACTTTCGGCGCCGTCCGTCCTCGAACGTGTCGACGATCTCGGCGTCGGGCGACCGCTCTATCGATGCGCCGTCACCGACCTGGAGGTGCTTCGGAGCTCCACATCGCCCAGCGACTACGAAGCACGCCGGTCAGCTCTGATCAACGCTTACAGCGAGCTTTCGATCACACCTGAGGTGCTGGCCCGTGCTCTGGACACGCAGCGAGGCATGGCCGCCGTCCGCCTGCATCGCGGCATCTCGCTTACCAACCTCGTCGTCGCGGCGTGCGCGCAGGTTCACGACGCTGTCGTCGTCCACTACGACGCCGACTACGACCTGATCGCGGGCGTCACCGGCCAACCCACCGAGTGGGTGGTTCCCGCAGGCTCGGTCGACTGACCCGTGCGCGACGAGCCCGCCTACGACGACGCGAAGGTCTACGCGATCCCGATGCGGACCAGATTCCGCGGCATCACGGTCCGCGAGGGCATGCTGATCGAGGGACCGGCCGGCTGGGGCGACTTCTGCCCCTTCGACGACTACGACGACCCGGCGGCGACCGGCTGGCTGGCGACGGCGATCGAGCAGTGCACCGTCGGCTGGCCGGCGCCGGTGCGCGAGCGCGTCCCCGTCAACTGCACCGTGCCCGCCGTCGGGCCGGAGCACGCGCATCGGATCGTCGCGGGCTCCGGATGCACGACGGCGAAGGTCAAGGTGGCCGACCATCCCGGATCGCTGTTGGAGGACCTGGCCCGGGTCGAGGCGGTGCGCGCCGCCCTCGGCCCGGCCGGCGCGGTCCGCGTCGACGCCAACGCCGCGTGGGACGTCGACACCGCGGTCGCGAACCTGCGCGAGCTCGACCGGGCGGCCGGTGGTCTGGAGTACGCCGAGCAGCCGTGCCCGACGCTGGAGGAGCTGGCCGCGGTCCGCCGGAAGGTGGACGTGCGCATCGCCGCCGACGAGTCGATCCGCCGTGCCGACGACCCGCTGCGGGTCGCCGTCGCCGGCGCCGCCGACATCGCCGTCGTCAAGTGCGCACCGCTGGGCGGGGTGCGGCGGTCCTTGGAGGTCGCAGCCGCTGCGGGGCTGCCGTGCGTCGTCTCGTCGGCGCTGGAGACGAGCGTCGGCCTGGCCGCCCAGCTCGCGCTGGCCGGTGCGCTGCCGCGGCTGGACTTCGCCTGCGGGCTGGCGACGGTGTCGCTGCTCGACGGCGACGTCGTCGCGGACGGTTCGTCGCTGCTGCCGGTCGATGGTCACCTGCCGGTCCCGGCGACGGCGTCCGCTCCGGTGCCGGACCCGGACCGCCTGGAGGAGTTCCGCCAGCGCGATCCCGCTCGCGTCGCCTGGTGGCGCGACCGCCTCGACCGGGTCCGCGCCGTCGCCGGGCTGTGATCATCCGACACGCTGCCCTTCGCCTTCGCCGTCGCCGTTCCCGGACGCGCCGTCGCCCCGGCGTTTCTTGATCATCAACGATCGCTGACACCACCAGGCGTTTGCGCGCATCACGAGGCCTACAAGCATGGTGCGGCACGAGATTTCGTGCTGAACGTGATCATTGCGGGCGCGGTCTCGGGGTCACCCCGGTCAGGGGTCACGCCGCCGGCGGGATGTCGTGGCCGAGGCGGAACACGTTGTGGGGGTCGTAGGCGCGCTTCACCTCGCGCAGCCGGGCCCAGTCCGCGGCCGTGTAGGCAGTCTCCGTCCGGGTCGGGTCGGCCAGGAAGTTGCGGAACGCCCCGCCGATGCCGTGCGGGCGCAGGCGATCCACGACGGCCGGCTCGGGCTGATCGACGATCACGCTGAACGGCACGCCGCGGTGACTGACCGGACCGGCTCCGGGGCCGGGACGACCGGTGGCGCCGGCCCAGTGCCGAATCTCCACCGTCGGGCCGAGCCCGTCTTGGCGTTCGGGGGCGTTGACCAGGGTATCCACCACCTCGTCGCCGATTTCCGGGAAGAAGTCGAAGAAGCGGGCCGGGGTGCCGCCCATGGCCGCGTCGGCGTAGGCCATGGTTCGGTAGCCGTCGACGAGTGCCAGGCCGGCGGCGTCCCGCAGCGGGCGCAGCAGCCGCTCGGCCTCGTCGGCACCGCCGGTGTACATCGCCTTGATGCCGACCGCGCGCCAGCCTCGCAGCGGCTCCGGGACGTTCTGGGCGTCCGGGATGCGGCCCAGCATGACGGCGGTGCTCAGCTCGTCCGGCGCGGTGCCGGCCCAGTCGCGGTAGGCGCGCAGCACGGCCCCGGCCCGGTCGGCGGGGAACCACGAGATGCCGCCGTACACCTGCGCCACCGGGTAGAGACGGAACGTGAGCGACGTGACGACGCCGAAGTTGCCGCCGCCGCCGCGCAGCGCCCAGAACAGGTCGGTGTTGTAGTGCGAGTCGGCGATGATCCGGCGGCCCTCGGCGCTGACCACCTCGGCGCTCAGCACGCTGTCGGCGGCGAAGCCGTACCGGCGGGCCAGCCAGCCCATGCCGCCGCCCAGCGTGTAGCCGGTGACACCGACGGTGGCGGACGAACCGGACAGCGGGGCCAGTCCATACGGTGCGGCGGCGGCGAGCACGTCACCCCAGACGGCGCCGGGCTGGACCTTCGCGATCCGCAGGTTCGGGTCGACTCGCACGGTCGACATCGCGGTGGTCTTCAGCAGCAGCCCGCCGTCGTTGGGGACATAGGTGCCGTGGCCGGTCGCCTGGACCGAGAACGGCAGGTCGTGCTCGCGGGCCGCCCGCACGGCGGCCTGGACGTCCGCCGTCGTCCGCGCCTCGACCACCACGGCCGGCCGCGGGTCCAGCGTCGGCGCGAGCGGGCGGCGGTGCTCGTCGTAGCCGGGATCGCCGGGCTGGTGGACCGCACCGCCGATTGCGCCGCGCAAGGAGTCGACTGCGGTGGCCGGCCGATGCTGGATGGTGATGGTCATCGTGGTCTCCCTCTCGCGGACGCCCCGGTGGGCGGCCTCTCACCGGGTACGTCGGCGCCGCGAACGGGTTCTCGACATCGGTCGCGAAGTTTTTTTCGAGACGGCGTGCGGGAGAGATCAACGGGCTGGCGGTGCCGTGCTCTCCCTGGTCACCAGGGTGGTGGCCAGCTCGATCCGCAGCGGCTGGTCGGTGCCGGGCGGGTCGAGCACGGTCCGGATCGCGATGCGGGCCATCTCGAGCAGGGGCTGGCGGACCGTGGTCAGGGTCGGCGAGACCCACTCGCACAGGGCGACGTCGTCGAAGCCGACGACGCTCAGCTGGTCGGGGATGCGCAGCCCGCGCCGGTGTGCCAGCGCGTACACGCCGGTGGCCTGCAGATCCGAGCCGGCGAACACGGCCGTCGGCGGGTCGGGCAGGGCGAGCAGGGCGGCCAGCTCGCGCCCGCCGCCGTCGGCGCGGAAGTCGCCGTAGCGGATCAGCGCGTCGTCGACGGCGATGGCCGAACGACCCAGCGCGGCGCGGTAGCCGTCGAGGCGCTGCTGGCTGCAGACGAGGTCGGGCGGCCCGGTGATGACGCCGATGCGGCGGTGTCCGAGCCCGAGCAGGTGCTCGGTGGCGGCCAGCCCGCCGGCCCAGTTGGTGACACCGACGGTGGGCACCGACGCGTCGAACCCGCCGACCGGGTCCACCAGCACGAACGGGATGCCGGCCGCGGTCAGCCGGCGGGCCGCGGCCGGCGCGAGTGGTGAGAGCACCAGCAGGACGCCGTCTGAGCGGCGCGCGGTCACGCGTTCGAGCCAGCTGTCGTCGTCGCGGCCCTCGGTGGCGGTGACGACGACAGCGGCGCCGGCGCGGCGGGCCTCCTGCTCCGCACCGCGCAGCACCTCCATCGCCCAGGGCGTGTTGAGCTCGGACGTGACCAGGTCGACCAGGCCGGCCGGGCGTTCGACGCGGCCGCCGCGTCGCTCGTAGCCGCGCGCGTCTAGCAGGCCCTGCACCCGGGACCTGGTGGCCGGCGCCACCTCGTCGCGGCCGTTGAGGACCTTGCTGACCGTGGCCTCCGACACCCCGGCCTCCCGCGCGATGTCGGCGATCGTCACCCTGGTGGTCACGTCGGCAGCACGCCCGTCGACCGGCGCCTGACGTCGTCGCGCCCGTCGACCAGCCAGGACATCGCGTCCAGGCCCTCGACGACGGGGTTGGTCAGCACGCCGACGTCGCTGACCTCGATGCGCACGACGTCGCCGGTGGTCAGCGTCCACGGCGCGGCCGGAACCAGGCAGGTGCCGGTCGAGAGCACCGCGCCGTCGGGATGGGCGTCGGCACGCATCAGGAACGACACCAGCTCGTCGAACCGGCGGCGCAGCTGGTCGGTGCCGGCGGTGCCGGACCAGTCGGTCGCGCCGCCGCGGCTGATGCTCATCGACACCGTCAGTGCGTAGGGGTCGGTTATCTCCCAGGCCGGCCGGACGCCCGGGCCGACGGCGCAGGCGCCGAGGTAGGCCTTGGCCTGCGGCAGGTAGAGCGGGTTCTCGCCCTCGATGGTCCGCGACGACACGTCGTTGCAGACGGTGTAGCCGACGATCTCGCCGTGCACGTTGACGACGACGGCCACCTCGGGCTCGGGGACGTCGATGCGGGAGTCCGCGCGGACGGCGACAGGCTCGCCGTCGCCGACCACCCGCCAGGCCACGGACTTGAAGAACAGCTCCGGTCGCTCGGCGTCATAGACCTGCTCGTAGACCGACGCGGCCCGTTCGCTCTCCTCGATGCGGGCCTCCTCGGACACCTTGTAGGTGACGCCGCACGCCCAGACCTCGGTGCCGCCGTCGACCGGCGGAAGTAGCGTGACCTGGCGGAGATGGACGGCCGGTCCGCTCGGTTCCTCGAGCTTCGCCCGCAGATCGGCCAGCGGCAGCCGCCACAGCTGCGCGAGCGAGCCGACACCGTCGAGCTCGGTGACGCTGCCGTCGTCAAGCACGCCGATGCGTGCCGTCGCGGTGTCGGGGGTGGCGAACCTGACCAGCAGCACGGTGACTCCGTCCGTCGAGGGCTGTCGAAGGGGCTTCAGTGTGACTCGCGCGGTACCGCCGCACCCCGGGACCCGACCAGGAAGTCGAAGTCGGCGCCTCGGTCGGCCTGAAGCACGTGTTGGGTGTACAGCCAGCCGTAGCCGGAGGCGTGCGCCGGGTTCGGCGGCTTCCATCCGGCGCGGCGGCGTTCCAGCTCATCGTCGGGGAGGTCGACGGTGAGCGTGCGGGCCGGCACGTCGAGCGTGACGGAGTCGCCGGTCCGGACGAGTGCCAGCGGGCCGCCGACCGCCGCCTCCGGTGACACGTGCAGCACGACGGTGCCGTAGCCGGTGCCGCTCATGCGGCCGTCGCAGATGCGCACCATGTCGGTGACGCCGGCGCGCAGCAGCTTGGTCGGGATGGGCACGTTGGCGACCTCGGGCATGCCCGGGTAGCCGCGCGGGCCGGCACCGCGGATGACGATGACGTCGGCGGCGGCGATGTCGAGGTCGGGGTCGTCGCAGACGGCGTGGTAGTCCTCGGGCGAGTCGAAGACTACGGCCCGGCCGGTGTGCGTGAGCAGCGACGGTGAGGCGGCCGACTGCTTGATCACCGCGCCGCCCGGGCACAGGTTGCCGCGCAGCACCGCGGTGCCCGACCCGGGCGCCTGCAGCGGTTCCGCGAGCGACCGGATGACCTCGCGGTTCCAGCACTCGGCGCTCGCCACGTTCGCACCGATGGACCGGCCGGTGACGGTGAGCGCGTCGCCGTCGATCAACCCGGCATCGGCCAGCTCGCGCAGCACCACCGGCAGGCCGCCGGCGTAGCAGAAGTCCTCCATCAGGAACCGTCCCGACGGCATCAGGTCGACGATGGTGGGAACCGGCCTGGCCAGCCCGTCGAAGTCGTCGAGATCGAGGTCGACGCCGAGCCGGCCGGCGATGGCGGTCAGGTGGATGATCGCGTTGGTCGAGCCGCCGATCGCGGCGTTGGCCCGGATCGCGTTTGCGAACGCCGACCTGGTCATGACGGCGCTTGGCCGCAGGTCCTCCTCGACCATGGCGACGATGCGCCGTCCGGCCTCCTGCGCCACCTCGAAGCGGCGGGCGTCGACGGCCGGCCAGGTCGCGGAGCCGGGCAGCTGCATGCCCAGGGCCTCGGCCATGCAGGCCATCGTGGAGGCGGTGCCCATGGTCATGCAGTGGCCGTTGGACCGGGCCATGCACCCCTCGGCGACGAAGCACTCGTCCTGGGTCATCCGGCCGGCCTTGAGGTCCTCCTCGAACTTCCACACGTGGGTGCCGGAGCCGACGTCCTCGCCGCGGAACTTGCCGTTGAGCATCGGCCCGCCGGTGACCATGATCGCGGGGAGATCTACGCTGGCCGCGCCCATGAGCAGCCCGGGCGTGGTCTTGTCGCACCCGGACAACAGCACGACGCCGTCCAGTGGGTTGGCCCGGATCAGCTCCTCGGCCTGCATCGCCAGCAGGTTGCGGTAGAGCATCGCGGTCGGGCGCATCAGCGTCTCGCCGGCAGACATCACCGGGAACTCCAGCGGAAAGCCCCCGGCCTGCCAGACACCCCGCTTCACCGACTCCGCCACCCGATTCAGGTGCGCGTTGCAGGGCGCGAGCTCGGACCAGGTGGAGGCGATGCCGATGACCGGCCGGCCGTCGAAGACCTCCGGGCCGTGGCCCTGGTTGCGCAGCCAGGACCGGTAGATCATGCCGGACCGCCCGGCGGCACCGAACCACGCCTGGCTCCTGCGCACTCCGTCGCTGATCGCCACTGGTCACCTCTCGCCGCCGAAAGTTTCGGAAGCCGCCACCGTAATGACGACCGCGCGTCCCTGTCAACGATCGCAAAAGCCGATCGGAATCGGCCGCCAGTGGCCCTTGCGGGCGTGTGCCCGGCACCCGTAGGGTGGCGAAACACTGTCGAAAGGTTTCGGCCGCTCCATAGATCAACGGCGCACAGGAGGCTGGCAGCATGAGCGACTACACCCCCACCCGGGAGGACAGGTTCTCCTTCGGACTGTGGACCGTCGGCTGGGAAGGGGTGGACGTCTTCGGCGGCGCGGTGCGCCCGCCGCTCGACCCGGCCGCGGCCGTGCACAAGCTCTCCGAGCTGGGCGCCTACGGCATCACGTTCCACGACAACGACGTCGTGCCGTTCGGCGCCTCGGCCAGCGAGCGCGACGCCCGGCTCAAGTCGTTCCGGACCGCGCTGGAGGAGACCGGCCTGCAGGTCCCGATGGTCACCACCAACCTCTTCTCGCACCCGGTCTTCCGCGACGGCGGGTTCACCAACAACGACCGCGACGTGCGCCGCTTCGCCATCCGCAAGGCCGCCGACCAGCTCGACCTCGGCGCCGAGCTGGGCGCCAAGCTGTTCGTGGCCTGGGGCGGCCGCGAGGGCGCGGAGTCCGGCGCCGCCAAGGACATCCGGGCCGCCCTCGACCGCTACAAGGAGGCGTTCGACCTGCTCGGCGCCTACATCCTGGAGCGCGGCTACGACATCCGGGTCGCGCTGGAACCCAAGCCCAACGAGCCGCGCGGCGACATCCTGCTGCCCACCATCGGGCACGCACTGGCCTTCATCAACGAGCTGGAGCACCCCGAGTTGGTCGGCCTCAACCCCGAGGTCGGGCACGAGGAGATGGCCAGCATGAACTACGCCCACGGGCTGGCCCAGGCGCTGTGGCACGGCAAGCTCTTCCACATCGACCTCAACGGCCAGCACGGCCCCCGCTTCGACCAGGATCTGCGGTTCGGCGCCGGCAACGCGCGCGGCGCGTTCTGGACCGTCGACATCATCGAGTCCGGCGGCTACGACGGCCCACGCCATTTCGACTTCAAGCCGCCGCGCACCGAGGACATGGACGGCGTGTGGGCGTCGGCCGCCGGCTGCATGCGCAACTACCTGATCCTGCGCGAGAAGACCCGGGCGTTCCGTGCGGACCCGGAGGTTCAGGAGGCGCTGCGCGCGGCTCGCCTGGACCAGCTGGCCGTGCCCACCGCCGCCGAGGGCGAGACCGTCGAGTCCCTGCGCGCCGACTCCTTCGATCCGGACGAGGCGGCACAGCGCGGCATGGCCTTCGAGCAGCTGGACCAACTGGCTCTGGAGCACCTGTACGGCGTGCGCTGAGCCGTCGCCGGCCCGGTGATCGACAGGACGCCACCACGGGGCGGTAAATCACTGTCGATCACCGGATGGTGATCTCTACGATCGATCGCATGACGATCGAGGGCGTGGTCCAGCTGCACGGCGTCAACGTGCTCACCCTGCCGGCCGACGGTCCGCCGCTGCGCACCGAGGCCGACGCCCTGGACCTCGTCGGCGACAGCTTCTACCAGGGTGCCGAGCTCGTAGCCGTGCCCGCCGACCGGCTGTCGCCGGAGTTCTTCGACCTGAGCACCGGCGTGGCCGGCGCCGTCACCCAGAAGGTCGTCAACTACCGGCTGCGGCTGGCCGTCGTCGGCGACATCGCCGCGCACCTGGAGCGCAGCGGCGCCCTGCGCGACTACGTCCGCGAGTCCAACGCCGGCCGGCAGCTGTGGTTCGTCGCCTCCATGGACGAGCTCGGCGAGCGGCTGGCCGGCCACCGCTGAGCTCACCGCGCGACCGCCCGGGCCAGCGCGTCCAGGCTGCGCGCGACATCGTCGTCGTCGGTGGACCAGTTGCTGACCGAGATGCGCAGCACCTCGCGGTCCAGCCACCGCGAGCCGCTCATCCACACCGTCCCGTCCGCCATCAGCCGCCGGCCGATCTCCCGGGTCCGCTCGTCGGTGCCGAACGCCAGGCACACCTGGGTGAACACCACGTCGTTGAGCACCTCGACGCCCGGGAGTGCGCGGGCGCCGTCGGCCAGCGCCGTCGCGTTGCGGCACAGCCGGTCGACCAGGTCGGCGATGCCGGAGCGGCCGAGCGAGCGCAGCGCGGCCCACACGGGCACGGCGCGGGCGCGGCGGGAGGTCTCCGGGACCCGCTCGTAGGGCTCGAGGTGGGCGGCGTCGGTGATCAGGTACTCGCCGTGGTAGCTCATGGCCGTCCGCAGTGCCGCCGGGTCACCGACGACGACGATGCCGCTGTCGTAGGGGACGTTGAGGGTCTTGTGCGCGTCGGTGGCCCAGGAGTCGGCCGCCTCGGCGCCTGCCACCAGGGCGCGAGTGCGCGGCGACGCCGCGGCCCACAGCCCGAAGGCGCCGTCGACGTGTACCCAGGCACCGGCGCGCCTCGCCGCCGCGATCGACTCGGGGAACGGGTCGAAGCCGCCGGAGTGCACGTTGCCCGCCTGCAGGGACACGATCGTCGGCCGGCCCGCCGCGCCCTCCAGCGCGGCATCGAGCGCGTCGGAGCTGATGCGACCCTGACGGTCCGCCGGCACGACCTCCGGCGCGCCGAGACCGAGGTAACGCAGCGCGACGTCGACGGAGTCGTGCCGGTCCGCGCCGACCAGCACCCGCACCGCAGGCGCGCCGGTCAGCCCGCGGTCGCCGACGTCCCAACCGGCCCGGGCCAGCACCGCGTCGCGACCGGCGGCGAGGCCGGCGAAGTTGGCCATGGTGCCGCCGGTGACGAACCCGGCCGCGGAGTCCGGCGGCAGCCCGAGCAGGTCGAGCAGCCACGCCGAGACGATCTCGTCGACGGCGGCGCCGGCCGGGCTCGCGGCACGCAGCGCGGCGTTCTGGTCCCACGCACTGACCAGCCAGTCCGCCGCCAGCGCGGCCGGCAGCGTCCCGCCGATCACGAACCCGTAGAACCGTCCCGACGGCGTGGCCACCAGGCCCGGCTCGGCGGCGGCCGCGAGCAGCTCGACCACCTCGGCGGGGTCGGCCGGGCCGTCCGGCAGCGTCTCGCCCAGTGCGACGCGCACCTGCTCAGTGGTCGCCGCGGCGGGCACCCGGCGGCGGGGCAGACTCTCCAGCCACGCCCGCGCCCGAGCCGCGGCGACCTCCGGACCGCGCTGATCATCGACGCCTACAACGCCATCGGAGAGGCCGTGGAGCAGGCCGACGCCCGCTGCGCCTAGGACGACTACCCGGGACGGTGGCGCGCGGTCTGCCGGGCCGCCCGAGGCTGGGCGCTCGCACACCCGCACGAGTACGC
>NZ_SMKZ01000048.1 GCF_004349065.1 Jiangella asiatica | reverse complement strand
GGCGAGGAGGTGGCGTGCTCCATGTCCTCGCGCGCCCCTTCGGTGGCCACCGGCAGCGCGAGCTGAGCCTCGTCGAACCGGCGCTTGATGCGCTCGCGCAGCTCCCGGGCGACCCGCCACTGCTCCAGCGGCTTGGTCTTGACGACGAGCCGGATGAGGACGTGGTCGGCCTGGAGGTCCTCGACACCCCAGACCTCGGGGCGCTCGAGGATGATGTCGTCCCACGCGTCCTCGGCGGCCAGCTCCTGTGCGATCTCTTCCAGCAGCCGCCGCGCCCGGGTGACGTCGGCCTCGTTGCTCACCTGGACGTCGAGGACGGCCCGTGCCCAGCCGTAGGAGGAGTTGCCCAGCCGCATGACCTCGCCGTTGCGGACGTACCAGACGGTGCCGTCGACGTCGCGCAGGCGGGTGATGCGCAGGCTGACCGACTCGACGGTGCCCACGGCGTGCCCCATGTCGACGACGTCGCCGACGCCGTACTGATCCTCCAGCAGCATGGCCGTTCCGGCCAGGAAGTCCTTGACCAGGTTCTGCGCGCCGAAGCCGAGCGCGACGCCGACCACCCCGGCCGAAGCCAGCACCGGGCCGATGGAGTAGCCGAGCATCTCCAGCCCCATCACGATGGTAATGGCGCCGATGACCACGGTGGAGATGCTGCGCAGCACCGACCCGAGGGTCTCCGCGCGCAGAGCCCGCCGCTGCGAGTACGCGCCGGTGCCACCGAACACGATGCGGGCGGCCCGTGCCGACCCGAGCACCTCCTTCGGCGGCGCCTTCTCCACCGTCCGCCGCACCATCCGGTCGATGATCTTGTGCAGCAGGTAACGGACGACGACGGCGATGAGGACCAGCCCGGCCAGCCGGAGGGGCACGTCGAGCAGGACGTCGGCCCACCACTCACCGGAGAACCGGTCGCCGTCGGTGGCGTCGGCAGCGGGGATCGCCGCCACCGGCACGATCGCGGCGGCGATCACGGCAGCAGGGATCATCCGGCCTCCCGGTCCGGCTGGACACCCGCGCCGCCGCT
Source organism: Jiangella asiatica (assembly GCF_004349065.1). GTDB lineage: Bacteria > Actinomycetota > Actinomycetes > Jiangellales > Jiangellaceae > Jiangella > Jiangella asiatica. Next base: position 53,317 of record NZ_SMKZ01000048.1, on the reverse strand, counting down.
TGGCGCGCCGCTCAGGCCCAGCTGGGCGGCGAGAAAGCCGAGCTGGTCGGCGCTGAGGTCGACCGTGCGCGAGACGGCCCGGGCGCCGTGCCCGACGTTGCCTTCCGCGCGCAGCAGGATCGGCCGCTCAGCGGGGTCGCCCGCCGTCGCTGCCTGCAGCGCGGCGGCCATCTTGCGGGCGTGCATCGTGTCGACACGGGTGTCGCCGTCGAACACGGTGAACAGCACCGACGGGTACACAGTGCCCTCGTGAACGTGGTGGTAGGGCGAGTAGCCGAGCAGCCAGCCCAGCTCCTCGGGGTCGGCGGTGGTGCCGTACTCGTCGTTCCACGTCGCGCCGAGCCCGAACTTCTCGTACCTCACCATGTCCAGCAGCGGCGCGGAGCAGACGACAGCCCGGTACAGCTCCGGGCGCTGGGTCAGCGCGGCACCGACCAGCAGGCCGCCATTGGAACCGCCGCTGATGGCCAGCTGCTCCGGTGTCGTCCACCCCTGCGCGACCAGGTACTCGGCCGCGGCGTGGAAGTCGTCGAAGACGTTCTGCTTGTTGGCGCGCATGCCGGCGCGGTGCCACTCCTCGCCCTCCTCGGAGCCGCCGCGCAGGTTGGCGACCGCCCAGACGCCGCCGGCCTCGACCCAGGCGAGGATGCTAGCCGAGTATGCCGGGGTCAGCGCGATGTTGAAGCCGCCGTAGCCGTATAGGACGGCGGGCCGCACCGGCCGCCCCCCGCCCTCGTCCTGGCTCGAAGCCGGCGACACGATGACCATGCGGACCTCGGTGCCGTCCTTGGAGCGGTAGGTGACCTGCTGTGAGGTGACGGCACGGAGCTCGATCTCGCCCGGCGCGTCCGCCCAGGTGGTGACGGCGCGAGTACGGGCGTCGTAGTGCAGCACCCGGGCGGGGACGGTGTGGTCGGTGTAGCCGAACCACGCCTCGTGACCCCCCTCGGGACGCTCGGACAGGCCGCCCGCGCTGCCGATGCCGGGCAGCTCGAGCGTGTGCAGCGGCCGGCCGGTGCCGAGGTCGTGTGCGGTGACCTCGGTGACGGCGTGCCGGGTGCGCGCGACGAGCAGCACGGGCTGGTCGAGCTCGTCGCCGTCGAGCAGGGCGAAGTCCTCGAGCACCGCGTCCGGGTCTTCCGGCAGCAGGTCGCGCCAGTGCTCCGGCTCGGGCGTGGTGGGGTCGGTGACGGCGAGCCGGCCGCGCGGCGCGTCGAGGTCGGTCCAGACGTAGAGGCGCCCGTCGCGACCCACGTGCAGGCCGGACTTGGCGTCGGTGCCGACGATGACCGGCCGCAGGCGGGGTGCCGCCGGGTCGGCGTCGTCACCGGCGAGGTCGGCGATCCAGACGTCGTTGCGCGGCGCGGTGCCCTGAGCGGCGCTGACGACCAGCCACCGGCCGTCGCGGCTGACCGAGACGCCGTAGTAGTTGGTCTTCTCCATGCCGTCGCCGAAGATCTCGACGTCGCTGGCGGTGTCGGTGCCGAGCCGGTGCAGGTAGATACGGCGGTGGAACTGGTCCTCGCCCGCCGGGACGGCGTCGGCGGGCAGCCGGCGCACGTAGTAGAACGCCTCGCCGCCGGGCAGCCACGCGACCGGGGAGTAGCGGGCACGGTCGATCGGCCCGTCCACGACCTCGCCGGAATCGACCTCGAGCACCCGCAGCACCGACTCCTCGGTGCCGCCCTCGGACATCTGGTAGGCCAGTAGGTGGCCCTCCTTGGATGGCTGCCAGGTGTCGAGCGTGGTGGCGCCGGTGGGGTCGAGGGCGACGGGGTCGACGAGCACGCGCTCGACGTCGTCGGCGCCCGTCGTGAGCAGCACCGCGTGCTCCTGGTCGGGAGCCCGGCGGGTGTGGAACCGCCGCTCGCCGCGCCAGACCGGCGTGCCGACGGAGCCGGCCCGCAGCAGCTCGCCCAGCCGGAAGCGGAACCGCTCGCGCAGGCCCCAGCGGGCGCGGTGCTCGTCGAGCAGGACCGACTGTGCCTTGGACCACGCCTGTGTGGACGGGTCCGCCTCGTCCTCCAACGTGCGGAACGGGTCGGGCACCGTGATGCCGTGCAGGACGTCGGAGTCGTCGCCGCGCGGCGCGGTCGGATAGATCGAGATGTCGGAAGCCACGTACCCGACCTTAATCGGACGCGCCGACAGGCTCGCGCCACATGGGGACGAGGCTCGGACCCCCGGGCAGGGCGATCTCACCGGTCACGCGGAACCCGTACCGCTCGTAGATGGGGACGTTGCCCGGCGCCGAGGACTCCAGATATGCCGGCAGCCCGGCCGCGTCGACCCGCGCCAGGCCGTCGCGCAGCAGCGCACCGCCGATGCCTCGGCCCTGCTCGGCAGCCCCGAGCGTCTGCAGGTACCAGTGCGGCGGAGTCTTCGGGTGAGCCTGCTCGACGATGCGGAACAGGCGGGCCGCGGTGAGCATGCGCGACCCGAACGTCCGGACCACCTTCGGGCTGTGTCGTAGCAGCGCCAGCGGGCTCGGCCGGTGACCTGGCGGCGCCCACAACGCGGCACCGGTGACCCGTCCGTCGTCGACGGCCACCCACGCCGGGCTCAGCGCGGCCTCGAATGCGAACAGGGTGGCGACCCGGCGGCGGTAGCCGTCGGCCGGGACGATGAAGCGCATCAGCGGGTCGGCATCGAAGGCGGTGGCGAGGACGTCGGCGACGGCGTGGAGGTCGGAGGCGTGTGCCTCGCGCACCACGGGTGTCCGGTTCAGCATCCCCTGATCATGCGTCATCCGGTGGCTCCGTGCGTACCGGTGCCGGCTGTTCGCGCCGTGGCCTCGAAATGATCACGTTCAGCAGGATCCCCCGAGCCTCACCATGGTTGCGAGCATGGTGCGACACGAGATCTCGTGCTGAACGTGATCATTCGAGGCCAGGCGCACCCACGGAAGCAGCGGAAGAGCCCTATCGTTCGGTGCATGCCTGTCACGGATTGGGAGGTGGCCATCGCGGCGGCGGAGGCAGGCGCGGCTGTGGTGCTCCGGCGGTACGGCCAGCCGCTGGCCCGGCTGGAGAAGTCTCCGACGGACTTCGCCACCGCCGCCGACGTCGAGTCGGAGCAGGCGGTGATCGACGTACTTGGGGCAGCACGCCCGGGCGATGCCGTCGTCGGGGAGGAGAGCGGGCGAACCGGTGATCCGCACGCCGAGCGCACCTGGCTGGTCGACCCGCTCTGCGGCACGCTGAACTACGCCGCTCGAACCACCCTGGTGGCGGTCAACGTCGCACTCCGGCTGGGCGCTGACGTCGACGTGGGGGTGTCGGCCGACCCCTTCGCCGGAGAGGTCTTCTGGGCCGACGGCGGTCGCGCGTAGGTCCGGCGGGACGGCGCGGACACGAGGCTGACGCCGTCGGCGGACTCACGGCTGGTGGACGTCAACCTCGACCCGCCGTTTCCCAACAGCCCCGCGTTCCGGGCCGTGCGCCTGCTGGCGGAGGCGGAGTTCACCGACCGGTTCCGGCCGCGGGTCGTGTCCACCAGCCTGGCGGTCGCGTGGGTCGCCGCCGGCCGTCGGGCCGCCTACGTCACCGATGGGGACCTGCGTGACAGCGTGCACTTCGCCAGTGGGATCGCGGTGTGCCAGGCCGCGGGATGCGTGGTCACGGGTCTGCGAGGACAGCCGCTGCACTCCGGCGTCGGCGGGCTCGTCGTGGCGGCGGACCAGGCGACACACGCGGCAGTGTTGGCCGTCGTCGACCGGCAGTTCACCGCCGCTTCGCCGGCGAGGAATGCGGTCGCGCCCCGCGACTCGAGCGGTTAGCCTCGCGCGCATTGAGAGGGAGGCGTGGGCATGGAGATCGCAGGGGTGCGGACCGACCGTCTGGGCCTGTTGCTCGACCAGCACGACAAAGCCAGGGACATGGCCGAGGTGCGGCTGCTGGGGCTCGGCGACGAGGAGTACCTGTGGGAGCCCGTGCCGGGCTGCTGGTCGATCCGGCGCCGCGACGAGGCTGCGACGCCGAGGGCGTTCGGGCCGGGCGAATGGGTACTCGACCTCGGCGTCCCGGACATCCCGGCGAGCGAGTACGCCGAGATCGCCCGGCAGGCCGCCAGCGGCATGACGGTCGACAAGATCGCCGACGACTGGAGCGTGAGCGTCGAGAGGGTCGAGGAGGTTCTCGCCCACACCGGTCCGCCGGAGCCGGACGAGGCGCCGATCACCACCATCGCGTGGCGGCTGGGGCACCTGCATTTCGGTTTCGCGGGCCAATGGGAGTGGACCTTCGGTGCGCGGCGGCAGGAGCCGAAGCTGCTGGTCGACTTCACCCCCTCCGCCGCCGAGGCGGTCGAGCGGTTCTGGGCGGTGATGGACCGCTGGCGCGACAGCGTCGCCGCCATGACCGAGGAGCAGCTCGACACGGTCGGCTTCTCGCAGTACCCGTACGGCTCCGACCCCGACGAGCCGTTCATCTCCGTGCTGTGGGGTGCGAACCTCGAGTTCATCCACCACATGGCCGAGATCGCGCTGCTCCGTGACCTCTGGCGGGCCCGCTTCACGGCTCCCAAGTAGGCGCCGGCTCTACCCACGATCGAGCCCTGGCAGAAAGTTGAGCAGCCGACTTGACAGTGGTCGAACACACGTTCGACGATGGGTGGGTGACGAGTCGGGGGCTTGAGCAGGCCGAGGCGGCGCTGGCGAGTGCGGGGCTCGCGGAGCCGGTCGAGCACGTGTCGGTCCTGCCCGCCCTGCGCAAGCTTCTCACCGGGCTGCGCCGTGGTCAGGTGGTCTCGGTGAGCGGCACTGGCATGCTGCCGCTGGCGTTGCTGGCGGGTGCGTCGGCGGCCGGTGCGTGGTGCGCGGTGGTCGGCATGCCCGAGTTCGGGGTGCTGGCCGCGGCGGACATGGGTGCCGACCTGGATCGTGTGGTGCTGGTGGTCGACCCGGGGGAGCAGTGGGCCGAGGTCGTCGCCGTGTTGCTGACCGCGGCCGAGGTCGTCCTGGTGCGGCCGCCGGTCCAGGTGACGGGGCAGTTGGCGCGTCGGCTGGTCGCGCTGGCCCGCCGGCACGGCTCGGCGCTGGTCGTGCTGGGCGAGTGGGAGGGCGCGCAGACCCGGCTGCGGGTGGCGTCGTCGTTGTGGGTCGGCGTCGAGCACGGCGGCGGGTACCTGCGCGGCCAGCGGGTGAGGGTCGAGGCGTCCGGACGGGGTGCCAGCGCCCGGCCCCGGTCGGTGTGGCTGTGGCTTCCGGGGCCGGACGGCTCGGTGTCGGGTGCGGACCTGGCGGCACTGGAGGTGGCCGGATGAGCGACGGTCCCAGGCGCCGGGTGCTGGTGGTCTGGTGCCCGGACTGGCCGGTGGTGGCGGCGATGAACGAAGAGGGCATCGGCACCGGCACACCGGCCGCGGTGCTGGCCCACAACACCGTCGTCGCCTGCAACGAGGCCGCTCGCGACGAGGGCGTGCGTCGGGCGATGCGGCGCCGCGACGCCCAGTCCCGCTGTCCCGAGCTGATGCTCGTCGACGACAACCCCGACCGCGACGCGCGCGCGTTCGAGCCGGTGCTGGTGGCGGTCGAGGAGCTGCGGCCGGGTGTCGCGCCGCTGCGGCCGGGGCTGCTGGCCGTCCGCGCGCCGGGCCGCTTCTACGGCGGTGAGCTCGCCGCCGGCGCGGTGATCGCCGAGCGCCTGGTCGGGCTGGGCGTGTGGGACTGCCGGATCGGCGTCGCCGACGACCTGTTCACCGCCGAGCAGGCGGCCCGCCGGGCCGAACCACAAGACACCTTCGTGGTCGAGACGGGCGGGTCGGCGCCGTTCCTGCGGGAGCTGCCGGTCGGGGTCATCGACGACGCCGATGTGGCCGGCCTGCTGCGGCGGCTGGGGCTGAGCACCCTCGGCGACTTCGCGCGGCTGTCCGCCCGCGACGTCCAGGCCCGGTTCGGCAGCTACGGCGCGAAGGTCCACCGCCTCGCCCGCGGCAACGACGAGTCGCTGCTGGGCGCGCGGACCCCGCCGCCCGAACTGGCCTGCCAGGTGCGGTTCGAGCCGCCGCTGACCACTGTCGAGGCGGTGTGTTTCAGCGTGCGTCAGACCTCCGAACGGTTCGTCACCCAGCTGGCCGACCGCGGCCTGGTCTGCACCGAAGTGCGGGTCGAGGCCGAGTGCGACCACGCGGTGGCCTCGGTGCGTAGCTGGGCGCATTCGCGTTGGTTCGGCAGTGCCGACCTGGTCGACCGGGTGCACTGGCAGCTGCGCGGGCAGCTGCGGGGCCGGTCGGAGGGCATGGGGGTGACGGCGCCGGTCGAGCTGGTGCGGTTCGTCCCCGAGACGGTCGAGCCCACCGGCGCCCACGCCGCCGGCCTGTGGGGTGGTGGCACCGATGAACGCGTCGAACGGGCGGTGGCCCGGGTGCAGGGCATGCTCGGCCACCAGGCGGTCACGGTCCCGACGGTGCAGGGCGGCCGGGCGCCGGCCGATCGGCAGGCCCTCGTCCCGTGGGGTGAGCGCTGCGCCGGGCTGCGTCCGGTGGAGCTGCCGTGGCCGGGGAGCCTGCCGCCGCCGGCCCCGGCCCTGATCTTCGCCGAGCCGCGGCCGGTCACCGTCGTCGACGCCAACGGCCGGACGGTGTGGGTCACCGCCCGCGGCGCGGTGAGTGCGGCGCCGGCCCGGTTCCGGCGCCGGCCGGGTGGGGCCGGTTCGCGGGAGGACGGCGAGGACTGGCAGCCGATCACGGCGTGGGCGGGTCCGTGGCCGGTGGAGGAGCTGTGGTGGGAGGAGCCGGCGTGCTGGGTGGCGAGGTTCCAGATCGTCGGTGCTGACGGGCGCGCCTGGCTGATGCGATCCGCGGACGACGGCTGGTGGATCGAGGCCGGCTATGACTAGCGCCGGATCGGGCTGGGGGTGAGCGATGGGGTGGAACAACCCGCCGATACCGTGGAGTGAGCTTGAGAGCCGGTTGTCCGACCGGTCGACGGTGCCACCGGAGGAAGGGCCGGTCTCACGCCGCAAGAAGGCCCTCCGGCAGAAGGCGGAGGTGCGCCGCCCGGACGGCCCGATCACGCCGTACGCCGAGCTGCACTCCCACAGCAACTTCAGCTTCCTCGACGGCGCCAGCGGCCCGGACCGGCTGGTGGAACGCGCCATCGAGCTGGGCCTGCACGGGCTGGCGCTGACCGATCACGACGGCTTCTACGGCGCACCGCTGTTCGCCGAGACCGCGCAGAAGTACGCCGCGGAGAACCTTCGGACCATCTACGGCGCCGAGCTGTCGCTGGGCTTGGACGCGTCGCAGAACGGCGTGCCCGACCCGCTCGGGAGGCACCTGCTGGTACTGGCCCGCGGCGTCGAGGGCTACCACCGGCTGGCCGCGGCCATCACCGACGCCCACCTGCGCGGCGACGAGAAGGGCAAGCCGGTCTATCACCTCGACGAGCTGGCCGAGCGCGGGCGCGGGCACTGGATGGTGCTCACCGGGTGCCGGAAGGGGCCGGTCCGGGCCGCGCTGGCCAACGCCGGCCACGAGGCCGCGGCGGCGGAGCTTGATCGGCTGGTCGCGATGTTCGGGCGTGAGCACGTGGTGGCCGAGCTGATCGACCACGGCCACCCCGTCGACGACGACGTCAACCGCGTGCTGGCCGGGCTGGCGGCCGACCGAGGCCTCCCGGTGGTGGCCACCAACAACGTCCACTACGCCGATCCGGACGAGTACCGGCTGGCCACCGCGATGGCGGCTATCCGAGCCCGGCGCAGCCTGGCGGAGATGAACGGCTGGCTGCCCGCGTGGTCCGCGGCCTGCCTGCGCACGGGTGAGGAGATGACAGCCCGGTTCGCCGGCTATCCCGGCGCGGTGGCCCGGACGGTGGAGCTGGCCGACGAGCTTGCCTTCGACCTGCACAAGGCCAGTCCGCGGCTGCCGAAGCACCACATCCCGAAGGGCCACACGGCCATGAGCTGGCTACGGGTCCTGGTGGAGAAGGGCTTCGAGGAGTACTACCGCGGCCTGCCGCACGAGAAGGAGGCCCGGGAGCGCGTCGAGCACGAGCTGCGGGTCATCGACGAGAAGGACTTCGCCGGCTACTTCGTCATCGTCCACGACATCGTCGCCTACGCCCGGGACGAGGGCATCCTTTGTCAGGGACGCGGGTCGGCGGCCAGCTCGGCGGTCTGCTACGCCCTCGGCGTCACCGTGATCGACTCGGTCTTCTACGGCCTGCCGTTCGAGCGGTTCATCTCGGCCAACCGCGACGAGGAGCCCGACATCGACGTCGACTTCGACTCCGACCGGCGCGAAGACGTCATCCAGTGGGTGTACGACCGATATGGCCGGCACAACGCCGCCCAGGTGGCCAACGTCATCAGCTACCGCCCCAAGATGGCCATCCGCGACGCCGCGAAGGCGCTGGGCTTCTCGCCGGGGCAACAAGACGCCTGGTCCAAGCAGATCGACAGCTGGGCGGCGCTGGCCCAGGACGACGCCGCCGATCACGAGATCCCCGTTCCGGTGGTCGACCTCGCCAACCAGCTGATGCGGTCGCCGCGCCACCTGGGAATCCACTCCGGTGGCATGATCCTCACCGAGCGGCCGATCGGCGAGGTGTGCCCCATCGAGCGGGCCCGTATGGACAAGCGCACCGTGCTGCAGTGGGACAAGGACGCCTGCGAGTCGATGGGCCTGGTCAAGTTCGACCTGCTCGGCCTGGGCATGCTGAGCGCGCTCAACCACGTCATCACCATCGTGGCCGAGCACCTCGGCGAGGCGTGGACGCTGCAGGGCATCCCCAAGGAGGAGCCGGCCGTCTACGACATGCTCTGCCGTGCGGACTCCATCGGGGTGTTCCAGGTCGAGAGCCGCGCCCAGATCGGCACCCTGCCCCGGCTGCGGCCGCGCAAGTTCTACGACCTGGCCATCGAGATCGCGCTCATCCGCCCCGGCCCGATCCAGGGCGGCGCGGTCCACCCCTACATCCGCCGCGCCACCGGCAAGGAGGAGGTCACCTACCCGCACCCCGACCTGGAGCCGGTGCTGTTGCGCACCCTGGGTGTGCCGCTGTTCCAGGAGCAGCTGATGCAGATGGCCATCGCGGTCGGCGACTGCACCCCCGACGACGCCGACCTGCTGCGCCGCGCCATGGGTTCCAAGCGCGGCATCGAACGCATTGAGAGCATCAAGGACAAGCTCTACACCGGCATGACCAAGCGCGGCATCACCGGTGCCGACGCCGACCAGCTCTACAAGAAGATCCTGTCCTTCGCCAACTTCGGGTTCGCCGAGAGCCACGCACTCAGCTTCGCCAAGCTCGTCTACGTCAGCTCCTGGTTCAAGCTGCACTATCCGGGCGCGTTCCTCGCCGCGCTGCTGCGTGCCCAGCCGATGGGGTTCTACTCCGCGCAGTCCCTGGTCGGCGACGCCCGCCGGCACGGGGTGCGCATCCTCCGTCCCGACATCGTGGTCTCCGGCGCGGTGGCCGACCTCGAGCTGGACGGCGTGCCCGGCCCGACCGGGCAGGCCGGCTGCCTGGAGCCGGCCCACGAGCCGACCGCGTGGGTCGACGGCACCCCCGACCCCACGCCGGAGCACCGGCGAGACACCGGCTACGCGGTCCGGCTGGGCCTGGACGCCGTCCGCGGCATCGGCTCCGACGTCGCCGCCAGGATCGTCGCCGCGCGCACGGAGCGGCCGTTCGCCGGCATGACCGACCTGTCCCGCCGCGCCGGGCTGGACACCCGCCAGATGGAGGCGCTGGCCACCGCGGGAGCGTTCGAGGGCTTCGGCTTCACTCGCCGGGAGGCGTTGTGGAACGCCGGCTACACCGAAACCGCCGACCAGCTCGAGGCCGTCTCGGCGGCACCGGCACCGCCGCCGCTGCCCGGCATGAGCGACGTCGAGCTGACCTTGGCCGACCTGTGGGCCACCTCGATCTCGCCGTCGGACCACCCGCTGACGCACCTGCGGTCGTTCCTGCGCCGCGAGGGCATCCTCGCCATCGACGCCCTCGCCACCGCCGAGCCCGGTCGCCGGCTCACCGTCGCCGGCCTGGTCACGCACCGGCAGCGCCCCGGCACCGCCGGCGGCGTCACGTTCCTCAACCTCGAGGACGAGACCGGGATGCTCAACGTCGTCTGCGGCTCCGGGCTCTGGCATCGGCACCGCCGGGTCGCCCGCAACGCCTCGTGCATGATCATCCGGGGCGTCCTCGAGCGCCAGGACGGCGTGACCAACCTCGTCGCCGACAAGCTGGCGTCCCTGGACGAGCTCCATCCCGAGGCCGCCCGCGCGCTGCATGCCCGGCACCGTTCCCGCGACTTCCACTGACTCCGCCCCCCCGCGGCGCCGAGCGTGGTGACGTCCTCGGTCACGACAACCCGGCGTTCAGCGACCGCAGCTTCGAGTACGCGGGTGTCGTCAGCGCCCCGGAGGTGGGGCGATGTGCCATCAGCGCCACGGTGTCGATGCCGTCCGCAGTCAGGTTCTCCGCGAGCCAGGCCGGGTAGTGCTCGTCCAGGAGGAACTGGATCATCGTCCGGTCAGAGGGCATCCAGCGTCCGTCGTCGTTCCCACATCGCGAGCGCCTCGTCCTGGGCGGCGTGCTCGCGTGAGATCAGTTCGTCGATCTCATCGCGGTAGTCGGCCCAGTACGCCAGCGCGGTTTCGACGTCGGTCACTGTCATGCCGAGCGCGTCCGCGACCGCCGCGGCGGAGCGCTCAAGCAACCGGTGCCCGAACGTGTGCTCGGCATGACCGGGCACAACTGGCAACGCTCTCTGGCGTACCGTCAGTCAATGCCCACCTATCTCGCCGCCGATGACGCGCGCCTGCACTACGACGAGCTGTCCACCGACGCCGGCGCCGGCGCTCCCATCGTCGTGCTGGCCGGGGGAGCCGCCCAGCACCCTGCCTACCTGGGCGACCTCGCCGGGCTGGCCGAGAAGCACCCGCTCGTGGTGCCGCACCTGCGCGGCGTCGGCGAGTCTCCGGCGCCCGACGAACCACCAGCCGGTTCCTACTGGCGCCAGGCCGACGACGTCGAGGCGCTGCGCCGCCACCTCGGGGTGGACCGCGTCGTCCTCGCCGGTCACTCCGCCGGTACCCGGCTGGCCGTCTCGTACGCCGCGCAGTATCCGGACCGCGTCGCGGCGCTGATCCTGATCACCCCGCCGACGGCGTACCTGGTCGACGTCCCGTCCGACGCCGACGCGATCGTCGAGCGCAGACGCGGTGAGCCCGCGTTCGACGCCGCCCTCGCCGCGCTGGAGGCCGGCCCCGCCGAGCTGACCGACGAGGGGTTCTACGCCTGGCAGCAGGTGATGTCCCCGACCGCGTTCGCCACCTGGACCCCGGCCTACGCCGAGCACGTGCGCCGCGGCCGGTGGTTCCTCGCCGCCAACCGCGCCTACTTCAGCGTCCCGCCACCCGACGACCTCGCTCAGCGCCTGCGCGCCGTCGCCGCGCCCACCCTCGTCGTCGCCGGAGCCGAGGACGCCACCACCGGCGTCGCCCCGGTCCGGGCGGTGAGCGAGTTGTTCCCGGCCGGCCGCGTCGCCGTCCTCGACCACTGCGGGCATTTCCCGTGGCTGGAGCGGCCGGCGGAGTTCCGCGCCGCCGTCGACGCCTTCCTGGACGAGGTCGCCGACGCTCTGGACGGCGTCGTCGAGACCCCGCTGCTCGGCGGCGACGTCAGCGACGGCGTGGTCCGACGCGGCGGCACCGTCCGCCGGCGCCCCGCCGACGGCGCGCCCGCGATCCACGCCTACCTCCGTCACCTCGAGGAAGCCGGGTTCCCGCACGCGCCGCGCTTCCTCGGCTTCGACGCGCAGGGTCGGGAGATCCTCACCTATCTCGACGGCGAGATGGGCGGCCGGCCGCTCGCGCCGTGGGCCGTCACCGACGACGCGCTGCGCGAGGTCGCCCGTATCCAGCGCCGGCTCCACGACCTGTCCGCCGAGGTACCGCTGCCCGACGGCGTCGCCTGGCCCCGGCCGGCCGAGATCTCCGGCGTGCCGCCGCCGTTCGATCCCGGCACCGACGACGTCGTCGGCCACAACGACATCACCTTCGAGAACACGATCTTCGTCGACGGCCGCCCGGTCGGGATCGTCGACTTCGACCTCGCCGGCCCGACGACGCGGTTGCTCGACGTCGCCACGACGTTGCGCTACTGGGCGCCGCTCAGTGCTCCCGACGACCGCGACCCCGCCCTGCGCGACGCCGACCCCGGGCACCGCATGCGGGCCTTCGCAGACGCCTACGGACTCGACGCCGACCAGCGTCGCGACCTGCTCGCCGTCGTCGACCGCCGGTTCGCCCGCACGTGGCACACCATGAAGTTCCGGGCCGAGCGCGACGGCGGCGGCTGGGCGCGCATGTGGGCCGACGGTGCCGGCGACAACATCAAGCGCAGCCACGCCTGGTTCCTGACCCAGCACGATGCCTTGGCCGCCGCGCTGACCGCGTGAAGACCGGCTGGCGCCCGCGATCACCCTCCTAGGGTTCTGACTACGGCGTGGCGGTCGGGTCGTCACCAGGAGCCGTCTACAGTTGCGGCGAAGACCGCGACCCCGGAGGTGTGGCATCAGGCTTGTCATCGCCACCTGCAGCGTGGACTACGCCGGCCGGCTGACCGCTCACCTGCCCCTCGCCACCAGACTGATCATGGTCAAGGCGGACGGCAGTGTGCTCGTGCACTCCGACGGCGGCTCGTACAAGCCGCTGAACTGGATGAGCCCGCCGTGCACCCTCACCGTCGCCGAGCCCGACGACGCCGAGCGGGCCGACGGCGTCACGGCGGTGTGGACCGTGCAGAACGGCAAGACCGACGACCGCCTCGTCGTGCGGCTGCACGAGGTCGCCCACGACTCCAGCCATGACCTCGGCGTCGACCCCGGGCTGGTCAAGGACGGGGTCGAGGCGCACCTCCAGGTGCTGCTGGCCGATCAGGTCGAGACGTTCGGCGCCGGGTGGCGGCTGGTCCGGCGCGAGTACCCGACGCCCATCGGCCCTGTCGACCTGTTGTGCCGCGACGACGAAGGTGTCGCCGTCGCCGTCGAGGTGAAGCGGCGCGGCGAGATCGACGGCGTCGAGCAGCTGACCCGCTACCTGGAGCTGCTCAACCGCGACCCGCTGCTCGCACCGGTCCGGGGCGTGTTCGCCGCGCAGGAGATCAAGCCGCAGGCCCGCACGCTCGCCGTCGATCGCGGCATCACCTGCCTCACCGTCGACTACGACGCCTTGCGCGGGGTCGACGACCCGAGCACGCGGCTGTTCTGACCCGGTCCTTCGTCGTCGCCGTGGTCTGGCTCACCCAAGAGTCGGCCAGCTCACACCGTCGCGAGGGGTGGGTCCATCTAGGCTGTGCATCATGAGTGCGCACTTCGATGTCGTCGTCCTGGGTGCCGGACCCGGCGGGTACACCGCGGCCGTCCGGGCGGCCCAGCTGGGCAAGTCGGTGGCCGTCGTCGAGGCCAAGTACTGGGGCGGGGTCTGCCTCAACGTGGGGTGTATCCCGAGTAAGGCGCTGCTGCGCAACGCGGAGCTCACCCACATCATCAAGAACGAGGCCCAGAAGACCTTCGGCATCACCATCGAGGGCGAGATCACGGCGGACTACTCGAAGGCGTACGAGCGCAGCCGCACGGTCGCCGACGGCCGGGTCAAGGGCATCCACTACCTGATGAAGAAGAACGGCATCACCGAGATCGACGGGTGGGGCACGTTCACCGACGCCAACACCCTCGAGGTCAAGCTGAACGACGGCGGCACCGACACGGTCACGTTCGACCACTGCATCATCGCCGCCGGCGCCGCGACCCGGCTGTTGCCCGGCACCCAGCTCAGCGAGCGCGTCGTCACCTACGAGGAGCAGATCCTCGAGAGCGAGCTGCCCGGCAGCATCATCATCGCCGGCGCGGGCGCCATCGGTGTCGAGTTCGCCTACGTCCTGGCCAACTACGGCGTCGACGTCACCGTCGTCGAGTTCCTCGACCGCATGCTGCCGCTGGAGGACCCCGAGGTCTCCAAGGAGCTGGCCCGCCAGTACAAGAAGCTCGGGGTGGACGTGCGCACGTCCACCCGGGTCGACTCCATCGACGACAGCGGCAACCCTGGTAACCCCGTTCGCGTGACCGTGACAACTGGCGACAAGCAGGAGGTCCTCGAGGCCGACAAGGTCCTGCAGGCCATCGGCTTCGCCCCGCGCGTCGAGGGCTACGGCCTGGACAAGGCCGGCGTCACGGTGACCGAGCGCGGCGCCATCCAGGTCGACGAGTACCTGCGCACCAGCGTGCCCAGCATCTACGCGATCGGCGACGTCACCGGCAAGCTCCTGCTGGCCCACGCGGCCGAGGCCATGGCCGTCGTCGCCGCCGAGACCATCGCCGGCGCCGAGACCATGCCGATCGACTACGACATGATCCCGCGCGCGACGTACTGCCAGCCGCAGGTCGCCAGCTTCGGCTACACCGAGGAGCAGGCGAAGAAGCTCGGCCACGAGGTCAAGGTCGCGAAGTTCCCCTTCATGGCCAACGGCAAGGCCCACGGCCTCGGCGAGCCCGTCGGCTTCGTCAAGATCGTCGCCGACGCCGGGCACAACGAGCTCCTCGGCGCCCACCTGATCGGCCCGGACGTCACCGAGCTCCTGCCCGAGCTCACCCTCGCCCAGCTCTGGGACCTCACCGCCGACGAGGTCGCACGCAATATCCACGCCCACCCGACCCTCTCCGAAGCGGTCAAGGAGGCCATCCACGGCATCGCCGGTCACATGATCAACATGTGAGTCCAAGTCGCACCCACCCTTCACGGGTCAGACGTCGGCGCCGAGGCGGCGGCCTGGGGCAGAAGGGAGCCGAGTCGGACGTGCTGAAGCTTGTCGGGGTTGGCGACGGAGTGAATGGCCTGGACGCGGCCGTCGGCGATGTCCAGTGCCATCACGCCGACCAGGCGGTCCTGCGCGTCGATCGCCAACGCGCCGGGCTGGCCGTTGACCTCGGTGACCTGGACGCGCACATCGAAGCGCGCGAACATGGACATCCCGGCCGAGAAGGTCCGGACGACGCGCTCCCGGCCGTCGATGGGCCGGGCCAGGGCCGGCACCTTCCCGCCGCCGTCGGCGTGGAGTGTCACGTCCTGTGCCAGCAGGGCCTCCAGCCCGGGCAGGTCGCCTTGCCTGGCGGCGGCGAAGAAGCGCCGAGCCAGCTCCTGTCGCTGCCGCCGAGAGGCGTGGTAGCGCGGCCGCCGCTCCTGGACGTGATCGCGTGCCCGTGCGACCAGGTGCCGGGTGCTGTCCACGTTGGTGCCGATGATCTCGGCGACCTCCGGATACGGGTACTCGAACACCTCGCGCAGCAGGAACGCGGCCCGCTGCTGCGGCGTCAGGTTCTCCAGCAGCACCAGGAAGGCCAACGACAGCGAGTCTGCCGTCTCGGCGTGGTCGGCCGGGGAAGGATCGGTGACCAGTGGTTCCGGTATCCACTCGCCGGCATACCGCTCCCGCCGTGCCCGGGCCGAGCGCAGCTGGTCGATGGCCAGCCGAGTGACCAGCGTGGCGATGTAGGCCCGCGGCGACGCAATCCGCTCGTCCCGCCGCAGGGTCTGGTGCAGCCGCAGGAACGCCTCCTGCACCACGTCCTCGGCCTCGCTGACGCTGCCGAGCATCCGGTAGGCGATGGCGAACGCCCGCGGCCGCAGCTCCTCGTAGTGATCCGAGGCGGACATGTCGGCCTAGCTCATTCCCTCGGTGAAACCCGTGCGCCAGCTAGGGTACGACGGCGTCCAGTCCAGCTCGCGCTTGGTCTTTCCGGTGGCGATCCCGCGGGCCTGCGTCATCAGGTTCACCGGGCCCTTGCCGGCCACCAGGCGCACCAGCCAGGCGGGTACCCGGCGGGGCGGTCCGCCGCCGAGCGCGCGGGCCAGGTCCGGCAGCCAGTCGCGCACGGGCGCCGGGTCGTCGTCGGCGACGTGATAGATGCCGGGCTTGCCGCGTTCGATGGCCGCGACCGTGGCCGACGCGGCATCGGTGATGTGGATCAGCGACCACACGCCGCCGCCGTCGCCGATGATCGGGAACCTCCGCTTGCGGATCAGGCCGGCCATGACGGCGTCCGGCGCGGCGCTGATGTCGGTGCCGGCACCGTAGAACGCACCGTAGCGAATCGCGATGCCGTCGGCCCAGCTGATGCTGGTCACCGTCTCCTCCAGGTGGCGCAGCGCGGCCACCGACTCCTCCATGTCCTTGGGCGGGTTCGGCTCGAGCCTGCCGTCCTCGTCGGCGACCGGCCCGCCGGCACGTTCCATCCACAGAGCGTTGCTCTGCGCCACGAACCTGCGGACGCCGACGGCGCGCGCGGCGGCCAGCAGGTGATCGGTGCCGACGGTTCGCAGCCGGTTGGTGGCGGCCGCCATCTTCTTCGCGTGCCGGAAGTCCGCCGGTCCGCTCAGCGCGGTGAGCTGATGGACGATCACCTCGGGCTCGGCCCTGGCCACCACGTCGGCCACCGAGTCCGGGTCGAGCGCGTCGACGATGACCGGCTCGGCGCCGAGCGCGCGCAGCGCGCCGGTCTTGGCCGCCGAGCGGGTGGTGCCGACCACCTCGTGGCCGCGCGCCACGAGCTGAGGTACGAGGTGCCTGCCGATCGCGCCGGATGCTCCGGCGATGAAGATCCTCATCACGTCTCCGTTCGTTGTGCCCACGAACGAAGACGAGACACCCTGCCGCCCCATGAACGGCCGTGACTCAGTTCACATCTCGTTGATCCAGATGGGCGCGAACGGAGACGTGCGGGCAGCCACGGCCCGCCGGGGCGAGCACGGTGCAGCGGCACCGGTTCCGAAGCTCAGCCCGCGGCCATGGCCTCGATGAACCGCGCGTCCCGGGAGGCGGGCGCCGTTCGGGCGACGATGGCATTCACCACTCTGGCCGCATCGCGGCCGACGCCGTGAATCTGTGACGACGACACCGCGTAGAGGAGCTTCAGTCCCACGAAGTAGAGACCCGGCTCGCCCTCGACGACGCCACGGACCTGTCGCGGTAGCCCGTTCTCGAAGATGGGCAGGTCGATCCAGGAGAATCCGGGCTCGTATCCAGTGCACCAGATGACGTTGGCCGCGTCGATGGGGGTTCCGTCGTCCGTCATCGGCAGACCGTCCTTGACGCCGGTGACCCGGCCGACCCGCTTCACCCCGGCAGACGCCAGGTCCTTGGACTTGACGCGGAGCAACGGTTCGGCCTGGAAGCGGTGCTTGGCGTGGAACCTCCTGCCCATCGGGGTGCTGGTCGTCAGGATGCGGTGGAAGACCACGCGACCGACGAACGGCATCAGCGCTCGGCCCACGGCGGACTCGGGGCG
Organism: Jiangella asiatica; assembly: GCF_004349065.1. Classification (GTDB taxonomy): domain Bacteria; phylum Actinomycetota; class Actinomycetes; order Jiangellales; family Jiangellaceae; genus Jiangella; species Jiangella asiatica. The sequence goes on along the minus strand of NZ_SMKZ01000048.1, from coordinate 36,026 downwards.
GAACGGTACTTGGCTGACACGCGGACCAGCCAGCCACACCTGGTGATCTCGGCAGATCTCGTGGGCGATCTCGGCACCGGAGTTGCCGCCGCCGACGATGAGCACCCCGCCGGCTCGAAGCTGCGACGGGTTGCGGTACTCACTCGAATGGAGCTGGACGATGCCGGGGTCGAGTGCGGGGGTGAACGCCGGTCGCTCGGGTCTCTGCCACGACGACATGGCGACGACCACGTTGCCGGCGTCGAACCGCTGGTCGCCCGCGGTGACCAGGAAGCGGTCGCCGTTCCGTCGTAGCCCGTCGACGCGTACGCCCGTCCGGACCGGTAGCTCGAACCGTGCGGCGTAGGACTCCAGGTAGTCGGCCATCGCGTCCTTCGTGGCGAACGAATGACCGGGAGCCGGAAACGGCATGCCATCGAGACCGTTGAGTCGGTTCGGTGTGAAGAGCCGAAGGGAGTCCCATCGCGTGCGCCAGGCGTCGCCGATCCGTTCGTGAGCGTCGACGATGACGAACGGGATGCCGCGCCGTGCCAAGTGGTATCCGACAGAAAGCCCTGCCTGACCACCACCGATGACGACGGTGTTGATCGATGCGGCTGGTTGCGAGCTCATGGTGCTACCTCCTCGAGGTGATCCGTGGTCGGGTTGACGGCTGGACGAGCACCGGCCGCGTCCACCAGGCCGTTCCAGCGCGCGAAGCTGTAGGCCTGGACGGTCGCGGAGATCGCGCAGCCCGGGACGAATCCGAACTGGCCGGTGACGAAGGCGTAGGCGATCCACGGCGGCTGGACGGCCGCGCCGAGCAGCCAGCCCCACCACCGTCGGGAACCGGCCGCCCACAGCCCCAGAACCTGGAGTCCGGTCAGTAGCCACGGCCAGTAGGGTGGTGCGCCGATGCGCGAAGCCGAGCTCGATGCGGACGCCACGACCGCGGCGGAAACGGCCAGGCTCAGGAGCGCACCCCACCCGAGGCGGCACCATGCTGGGCTCCGCTCGAATGCCGTCCCCGCCGTCGGGCCGTTGCTGTTCCACATGCCCGGAAAGCTACGGACTGTGGCGTCACCGCGATATGGGGAATTCCCCCCACGACATCAGCCCGTGCTGCATGGCGTAAAGCGTGGCGCCCGCACGGGTGGACACCCCGATCTTTCGATAGACATTCTGTATGTGGTGATCAGCCGTCTTGGCCGAGATCCCCAGTCGTCGAGCAACCTGTTTGGTCTGCAGCCCGCGGCCGATGAGACCGATGACCAGAACTTCGCGCTCGGTGAGTCCGGCCGGCCGCTCGAGGTGGCGAACCCGCTGTCCGGCGGCTTCGATCACGGCGGCGACGCAGCCCGGGTCCAGTTTTCCTTGCTTGGCGTCGCGTTCCAGGATCTCCGCGGCTTCGGCGGCGGAGTGCGGCTGCCGATAAGGCCTGGGCTCGGTCTTGGCATGGAAGGCGTCGGCGACGGCGAGGAGGCGGGCTTGCGGGGACAGTGACGCGGCGGTGGCGCCTTGGCTGTATCCCGAGCCGTCGAGACGTTCGTGATGTGCGCAGGCGACGGACGCGATGTCGTGAAGGAACCGCGAACGCGAGAAGACTCGCCCGGTGTGGTACGGGTGCAGCCGGACCTGCTCCCACTCGTCGGCGGTCAGCGGTCCCGGCTTCAGCCAGATGCGCGGATGGACGGCGACTCGTCCCACGTCGTGCACCAGCGCGGCTCGGCGAATCCTGCCGACGTTGGCGGCATCGAATCCCATGAGCTCCGCGGCATCGGCGGCCAGCCGGGCGACTCCGGAGGTGTGGCCGGTCAACGACGGTGAGACGAGATCGGCGAAGTCGCCCATGGCGGCGAGAGCCCCGTCGATCGCCGGGCCCGAGAGCGCTTGCCGAGGTTTCGGTTCGGCAGCGAGGGTGGCCTCCCAGACCGAGGCCGCGGTTTCGGATTCGGACTCGGATTCGGCCAGGATCTGCTCCGCGTGATCGGCGAAGGTGTTGGCCACGTCCGGATCGAATGCATGTCCCGCCCGTTCCCGAATGACCGCGGCGGTGCGTTCGGTGCCGCCGATCAGCTGTTGATTGGCGGCGTCACGCGCAACATGAACGATACGTAGCGGCAATGGTAGGTCGTCGCCGGTGCCTCTGCCCAGGACTCCATTGCCGTCCCAGCGCTCGGTCAGGCGGAAGAACATTCCCTGTACCGCGGGCGGCATGCCGAGCCGCTCGGCCATCATCTCCGCCACTTCACAGATGGCCGCGAAGTGTGGCCGCAGAAAGCGGGCCGCCATCGGCAGCCGGGTGGCGACCTCGTAGGCCCGCCGGAGCGGCGGGCCGTCCGGCGACGACACCGCGCGGACGACTCCGCCGAGGGATTGCGTCCTCGAACCGAACTGGACCGGCATCAGGTTGGCCGTGGCACCTCCGACGAAGATCCGCGAATGCTCTTCGACGTCGGTCGTGCATCCGGCGTACATGAGAAGGCTGAGGTAGTAGGTGTGCGACGCCGTCTCCGCGTCGACGTCGAGCAGATCGGTGAGCCGCATCGTGATCAGCGTCGCGTGCAACCCGTGCTCGAAGGGAAAGGCCATGCCGAGGTCTGTCGCCAGGCACATAGCGGCGATGACCTCAGCTGCGCGGCAACGATCGTCGACCGACGGCTCGTTCTCGGTCACCGCACCAACATACTCATCGAGGCCGACCCGTGACCGTCCCAGCGTCGCCGGGAGTCGGGCGGCCGCGGGCTCGACGTCCAGGGCCGCAGCCAGGGTCAGCGCTGCGACACGGCGTAGGCGCGGATGATCTCCTGCTCCAGCGTGTTGCCCTGCTCGTCGGCCGCGGACAGCCGCAGCGAGACGAACTCGGCGTTCGAGCTGCGGTCGTACAGGGTCGCGACGTAGTGGTTGTCGCCGCGTTCGCGCACGTTGCGGATTTCCTCCCAGGTCTCGCCGTCGTCGTAGGAGATCTCGAGCGTGACGGCGTCGACGGGGATCCGCTCGGCGCCGTCGGGCTGGCTGAAGGTCATCGCGATCTCGTGCGGCCCTTTGCGTTCACGCGGGTGGGTGGCGCGGTTGAGCAGGTCGACCTCGACGTCGTAGTCGACCCCGAGGATCGGCTCCACTCGCTGCTCGCCGTCGGCCGGACGCTCACTGGTGAACGTCCAGACCGAGCTCGTCCGTGTGGACATCTCAGCCCAGGGAGAGTCGTTGACCACGTCGTACTCGACGCGGTACTCCGTCGGCTCGGGCTCGGCCTCGAAGGACACCAGTGCGGTCTGCGCCGTCTCCGTGATCAGCTCCTCACCTCGGTAGAGACGGAAGCCGGTGTCGAGGCCGCCCGGCTCGAACCAACTGCTACTGACCGGCGTGTAATTGCCGGCACTGTCCAGCACACCCATGTCCAGCCGAACCGTGTCATCGGTGCGCGTCGGTGGCTGCAACGGGCTGGCGCCGAGCGCGAGGGGCTGCTCGTACCAGCTGTGGGTGTCGTGCTCGCCCGGCTCGTACGATCGCTCCGTGCTGGTCAGGTTCAGGTACTCGACGGTCTCGTGCGGCCACTTGAAGCCGTAGGCCGGGTCGGGTGCCTGCACCACATGGCTCCAGCGCACCGGGCCAGGGGTCAGATACATGGTGAGCGGTGCGTGCCCACGCCGGTAGGGCAAGGAGTTCGCGACCGGGGTGATCGGCCACGGTAGCGAGTGGCGGGTGGTGATGATCGTCGACAGGTCCTCGGTGAGCTGGCTGTGCAGCGGGAACTCGACTCTTGCCAGCTCGTCGGCGTCCGCGACGTAGTGCGGCTCGGCGGGGATCGAGCCCTCCTCGGTGAAGATCACCTCGTACGAGAAGGGGCTGCTCGCGATGCCCTGCCCGGCCACGTGCACCGCCGCGTCGGCGAGCAGCGCGCGTACCGCCTCGCCCTCCTCGTGCGAGATCCACGTGGTCGGCACCTCCAGCAACGCCGGTGGTCCCGTGGCCGCGTTCACGCCGGGTAGGTCGTTGGCGATCATCACGAGCTCGGCGCCGCCGGCGGCGGCGTTGTTCGCCTGCTCGGCCACGGCGATCGTGTCCGACCGTTCGATCAGTGCCACCTTCCCGTCCAGGTCGACGGCGGCGACGTCTTCCGGCCGACCGAGGCCGGCGTCGACGATCTCGGTGTCGACGTCGCCGTCGAGCATCGGGAACTGCGACGAGTAGTCGCTGAGCGCCTGCCACGGGTAGTACTGAGGGTTCAGTTGGAGCTCCCGCGGTGCCGTGACGTCGAGCGTGATCTGTGGTGCGTCCAACTTCCAGTGGGTGTAGGCGACGAACTCGCCGACGGACACGTCCTCGGTGGGCTGGACGAACAGCCGCTCCTCCAGCAGGCTACCGGGGAAGAAGCTGCGGCCGCGGCTGATCGGGTCGCCCTGCTCCGGTGCCCGGTAGTACATGAGCTCCATCGCGGCGCCGACGTTGCGTTTCGTCTCGTGGTCGGGCGTGTCCACGAGCACCTCGGTCGCCAGGCGGGCGTCGAGCACGACCTCGGTGTCCTCGGTGACCTCGAGTTCGGGGTCGCCGACGAGGCTCGCGTTCAGCGCTGTGCCGAAGGTCCCGGGCTCGACGTAGGCGGGCATGGTCTCGATGACGCCGAGCACCGAGTACGTGCCGGGTGGGACCCGTACGCACGCGGTGTTCGCGTACGGGTCCTCGGTGCACGGGACCGTCGGATCGTCGGTCAGGCTGCGGGTGTACACGCTCCCGTCGTCGACGTCGATGATGTCCACGGAGCCTCGGGCCGGCCGGCCGTCGCGGGCGATCCCGCTGACCCGCAGCTCCACGTACTCCCGCTCCTGGAAGTACCCGACCGGGGTGCGCACCGTCGTCCCGTCGGCCGCCGACCCGATCAGGTAGCCGCCGTACAGTCCGATCTCTCCCACAGCCGTGTCGAGGACGAGCTCCACCGCGGCGGTGGCCCCGGCCGGCACGGTCACCGTCGGCGCGGAGACCGTCAGCGTCCCCGCCGGCGGGGCCGAGCCGTCCTCCCTCACGACGTCGACGGCCAGGTCGAGCACGATGTCCTCGTCGGTGACGTTCTGGTAGGTGACGGTCCGGCTCTGCGGCGCGCGCTCGTCGTGCGGCCACTGGAAGTAGCCGAGGCTGACCGAGCCGGGCACCGCGATCACGCGACTGTCGAGGGCCCGCGTGACGTCGGCCCGTCCGGCGCCCTGCTCGTACACCGTCAGGTCGTCGGCGCCCACGGCGGAGTTCATCAGCCACGACTTCAGCTCGGCCGCGCCCAGCGACGGCTCTGCCTGTAGCAGCAGGGCGGCGAGACCGGTGACGTGCGGCGCGGCCATCGACGTGCCATCCACCTGGATGTAGTGGTCGTCCACCGGGATCGCCGGCCACGGCAGCGTGCCGAGGCTCGACCGTGCCGCCACGATCCCCACGCCGGGCGCGGTCACGTCCGGCTTGACGTCGAAGGTGTCCGGCAGGGGACCCCGGCTGGAGAAGCCGGCGAGCTCGTCGGACTTGTCGACCGCGCCCACCGTCAGCGCCGACGGAGCGGAGGCCGGGTGAGTGACGCACTCCTCGCAACTCCCGTTGCCGGCCGACACGACGAACAGGGTGCCGTTCTGCGCGGTCAGCGCCTCGACGGCCTCGCTCAGCTCGCCTCCCTGCCCCGGGTACAGCGGGCCGAGGCTCATGTTGACGATGTCCGCGCCCTGTTCGGCAGCCCACTCCATCGCCTCTACGGTCCACGAGAACTGCCCGACGCCCGAGTCCCCGATCACCTTGCCGCTGAGCAGGTCGACGCCGTCGGCCACCCCGCGGTACCTGCCGTCGGAGGCCGCCCCGGTGCCAGCGGCGATCGAGGCGACGTGGCTGCCGTGGCCGAAGCCGTCCGCGGCGGTCGCGTCGTCGGTGAAGTTGGCCTCGCCGACGACGACACCGGCGAAGTCCGGATGTGCCGGGTCGATCCCGGTGTCGAGGACGGCCACGGTCACGCCGCTGCCGTCGAGACCGGCGTCCCAGGCCGCGGGCGCGCCGACCTGCGCGGCGCTCTCGTCGAGGGTCGGCACGACCTTGCCGTCGAGGGAGATCCGCTCGACGCCGGCCAGCGGGCCCGACAGCGTCGAGACGCGGCCGTCTTCGGCGCCGTCCGACGACGCACTGAGCGCCGAGCCGACCGCCGCGGCGCCGTCCTTGTCCAGCTCGACCGCGACGCTGCCGATGCTCTCCAGCACGGTGGTGACCTCGGCGGCCGGGACGGCGGCGGCCGTGCGGCGGCCGTCGCCCTGCTTCACGATGAGCGGCAGGCCGTCGGACGACGCGTCGTCGTAGCCCTGCTCGATCAGGCCGGTGATGTTGAACAGGGCCGGATCGAGCCGCTCGGGGATGAGGGCGACCATGTCATCGGGGATCACGTGCAGCTCGCCGTCGCGCTCGAGCGTCTCGAAGCTCGGCTGCCGGCCGTTCGCACGCCGCGCCGGGGTGACCTCGACGGCCTGCCGCCCGTCGGTGAGCGGCGTCACCCGCACCCGGTCACCGGTCACCAACGTCACGTCGACCGGTGTCGACGAGCTCACCGGCTCGTCCGGTGCCACGACAGGGGCGGACGGCGTGGGGGTCGCCTGGCCGGCGGACATCCCGAGGCCCGTGACGATGGCGAGAGCGGACACGGCGGTGAGCAAGCGGCGCATGGCAGTGTGTCTATCCGGACGCCGCGCTGGTGGTCTATACCGGAGTGTGGCTGTTTCCGGCCATTGGCCGGAATACGCCAGCGCTTCTCGGCTGGTCCCGGGACCGGCGAGGCGCGCAGCGTAGACTCCCGAGACCGCCATGATCGAACCGGAGGGATCCGCCGTCGTGACTCGTGGTCGTGCACGCTGGCCGGGCCTGGCGGACGACGCGCTCGTCCCGCCCCTGGACGGCGCCCTGCGCTGGGAGGAGCCCGTCCGCGCGCAGGCCTCCCGTGATGCCGGCCGCTACCTCAGCAGGGTGCCGCGGGCGGTCCTGCGGCCCGGGTCGGTCGCGGACGTCCAGGCGATGGTCCGGTTCTGCCGGACGCACCGCATCCCGGTGGCGGCGCGGGGACTGGCGAACACGACGCACGGACAGGGACTGACCGGCGGGCTGGTCATCGAGTACCGGTCGCTGGCGGCGATCCACACCATCGGGCCGGACCATGCGGTGGCCGATGCCGGCGCCACCTGGCTGGAGCTGGCCCGGGCCGCGGGCCCGCACGGTCTCACGCCTCCGGCCCTCACCGGCTACCTCGCGCTGACCCTCGGCGGAACACTCTCACTCGGCGGCGTCCCGCCGGCCTTCGAGGCCGGCAGCCAGCTGGACAGCGTCCATGAACTGGAGGTGGTCATCGGCACCGGTGAGCTGGTGCGATGCTCACCAACCCACGAGCGCGACCTGTTCGAGGCGGTGCTGGGCGGCCTCGGTCAGTTCGGCATCATCACCACAGCCACGGTAGGGCTGGTGCCGGCGCGGCGGAGGGTACGCGGGCACGCCCTCACCTACACCGGCGGCACGGCGTTCTTCAGCGACCTGCGAACCCTGGTCCGGCGCGGTGAGATCAGCGAGGCCTACGGCGAGTGGTGGCGGCCCGGCGAACGCGGGGAGCTGCATCACCTCGAGACCTTCACGTTCTACGACCCGCACGACCCGCCCGACGACGCCCACCTGCTGCGCGGGCTGGCGGTGTCAGGCGGCGACGCCGAGATCACCGAGAACGAGTTCTTGCCGCACGTCGCCCGCATCGACGACGCCGTCGACGAGCTGGACGCCGCGATGGGCTGGCGCGGGTTCGTCAAGCCGTGGTTCACCGTGTGGCTGCCCGAGTCGCAGGCCGAGCGGTTCGTCACCGAGACCGTCAGCGGGCTCGACCCGGACGACGTCGGGACGGGCGGCTTCGTCCTGCTCTACGTGCATCGACGCTCTCGGCTCACCCGGCCGTCGCTGCGGCTGCCGGCGCCGGACGGCAGCGACTGGGTGTACTTGTTCACCCTCATGACGGCCGGCCCGGCCGACTCGGGACCGGCGTACGCCGCCGCGATGCTGCGCCGCAACCGGCGGCTCTACGAGCGGGCCCGCGCGCTGGGCGGCGTCCGCTACCCGATCGAGTCCGTCGAGTTCGGGCCCACCGACTGGCGGGACCACTACGGCGAGCGGTGGCCGCACCTGGAGCGGCTGAAGCGGCAGGTCGACCCGGACGGCATCCTCACGCCCGGCCCCGGCATGTTCGCCTGAGCGGCCGGAGGTCAGGACAGGACGAGATGCGGCTCGAGCTTGCGGACGAGGACGGTGAAGGGGCGCCGGCCGGCGAGGTAGTCGCAGAAGGGGCAGCTGTCGTGCGCGGGGAGCTGGATCGAACTCACGGTGACCGCAACGACGAGAGCACGCGCCGAGCCTACGTCAGTCGTCGGTGTCGGTGCGGATCTCCGGATCGATGACGCCGTCGACGCAGCGGAGGCGGACCTCGATCTCGCTGCTGTCGTTCTCGAACTTCACCGACGGGTGGTCCTCGTCGCCGTCGTCGGTGTCGACGTCGTAGCCCTGGGCGGGGGTGGCGGACTGGATCTCGACCAGGCCGTTCGCCACGCAACGGGCGATCACGGTGCCGGCGGCGGTGTTGACTACACGGGACTCACCCACGGGAGGCTGAGTCGCCGACGGTGACGGCGACGGCGACGGGGTCCCGGTGGGCGCCGCGGTAGGTGACGTCGCATCGGGCGCGGTCGGCTCGGGGGAGGCCAGCCGCTGCGCCACCTCGGACTGGGTGAGCGGGTCCTGGCTGGAGCCGAAGATGTCGCTGCCGATCATTCCCACGGCGGCCAGGCCGGCCGCGGTGGCCCCGGCCGCGGCCGCCAGCCACAGCAGCACCACCGTGCCGACCCGAACCCACCGTGCCCTGCCCATGCCCGCAGTATGCCCGCGGCCTGGGTTAAGGCGCCCCTAACGCCGCCCTATGCGCAGCCCGTCGTCCCGCGCCGGTGGCGTCGCGTGGCCTATCGTTCCCGGCATGGCCCAGGTACTCGTCGTGGAGGACGACGCGACGATCAGGTCGGCGCTGATCCGCGGCCTCACCGAGCGCGGCCACGCCGTCCGATCCGCCCCGACGGCGATGTCCGGGCTCGAGCAGGCCGTCGGCGAGCGACCCGACGTCGTCGTCCTCGACCTGGGGTTGCCGGACCTGGACGGGACGGCGATGCTCCGGATGCTGCGCGGCGTCAGCGACGTCCCGGTCATCGTGGCGACGGCACGCGACGACGAGACCGAGGTCGTCGCCGTCCTCGACGCCGGCGCCGACGACTACGTGACCAAGCCCTTCGGGGTCGCCCAGCTGGACGCGCGCATCCGCGCCGTCCTCCGTCGCGGCGGCGAGGAGCAGCGTGAGGCCACGGTCGCCGTCGGCGGGCTGCGGGTCGACCCGCGTTCGCGCGAGGCGACGCTCGACGGCGCCGCGCTGGAGCTGACGCCGCGCGAGTTCGACCTCCTGCACTACCTCGCCGCCCGGGCCGGTGAGGTGGTGAGCAAACGCGAGCTGCTCACCGAGGTCTGGCAGCTGCCGTACGGCGGCGCGGACAAGACCGTCGACGTGCACCTGTCCTGGCTGCGCCGCAAACTCGGCGAGACCGCGCAGCAGCCGCGCTACCTGCACGCCGTCCGCGGCGTCGGCGTCCGGCTCAGCCCGCCACCGGAGTGACGGTCCGGTGCGCCGCCGCCTCCTCGTCCTCGTCGCCGCCACCACGACGCTCGTGCTCGTGGCGTTCCTGGTGCCGCTGGCCCTGCTGGTGCGCGGCGTCGCGGCCGACCGGGCGGTGCAGGCCGCGACCGTCGAGGCGCAGTCGCTGACGTCGCTGGTGGCCACCACCGACCGGGCGTTGCTCGCGCTCGCGGTCGAGCAGGTGGACGCGACGTCCCGGTTCGACGTGACGGTGTTCCTGCCCGACGGCGACCCGCTCGGCGCCCCGGCCGAGCGCTCGCCGCTGGTGGAGCTGGCCGAGCGGGGGACGAGCGCCTCGACGGATGCTTCTGGTGGCCGCGAGATCGTGTTCGCCGTCGACGGTCCGGCCGGCAGCGTCGGTGTCATCCGCACGTTCGTCCCCGACGACGAGCTGAGCCGCGGCGTCGGCCGGGCCTGGCTGCTGCTGGCCGGGCTGGGCGTCGCGCTGTTGCTGGTGAGCCTGGTGGTGGCGGATCGGTTGGCGCGCCGGCTCGTCCGGTCGGCGACGGAGCTCGCCGCCGTCTCGCACCGGCTGGGCCGCGGCGAGCTGGACGCGCGCGCCGACCCGACGGCGCCGGGGGAGCTGGGCGTGGTGGCCGGCGCGCTGAACGGCCTGGCCCGGCGGATCACCGACCTGCTGCGCGAGGAGCGCGAGACGATCGCGGACCTGTCGCATCGCGTCCGCACCCCGCTGACGACACTGCGGATGGAAGCCGACGCCGTTCCCGACGCCGACCAGTCCGAACGGCTCGTCGCCGGCGTGGACGCGGTGAACCGGGCGGTCACGGAGGTGATCCAACAGGCGCGCAGCCGCGGACCGGACGGCGTCGCCTCCGATGCCGCCGACGTGGTGCGCGAGCGGGTCGCGTTCTGGGCGGTCCTCGCCGAGGACACCGACCGGGCCCTGACGGTGGCCGTGGCACCCGGCCCGCTGCCGGTGGCCCTGAGCCGCTCCGACCTGGAGGCCTGCGTCGACGCACTGCTCGGCAACGTCTTCGCGCACACGCCGAACGGCACCCCGTTCGCCGTTCGGCTGCGACCCCGGCCCGAGGGCGGCGCCCGGCTCGTCATCGCCGACCAGGGCCCCGGCCTGCCCGAGGGGCACACCACCGGCATGCTGCGCCGCGGCGTCAGCGGCTCCGGGTCCAGCGGTCTCGGCCTGGACATCGTGCGCCGGACCGCCGAACGCAGCGGCGGCGGGCTGCGGCTGGAGCGGTCGCCCGGCGGCGGCCTCACCGTCGTCGTCGACCTCGGTGCTCGACCCGCCTGATTCTCGCCGTCGTGATCAACGCGATCGGGTGGGGGACGGAAGGTCTTAGGGGTGGCTTAACCGTCGGGCAGCGCGGCGCTAGGCCGATCGAGACGAACGTGGTGGTCATCCGAGAGGACACGACAGAGGAGACCATCATGACCAGGAACCGCATTCTCGCGGCGGCGGCCGCGGCAGGCGCGCTGGTGATCACGGCCGGCACGGCGTTCGCGATCACCACGGACGACGGCGGCGGGGGCTCGCCGGCGGCGGTGACCGCCACGCTGGACGACTCGCCCAGCCCGAGCGACTCCGCGACGCCCGACGACTCGCCGAGCCCCAGTGACTCGCCGAGCCCCAGCGACTCCGCGACGCCCGACGACTCGCCGAGCACCCTGCCGAGCGAGCCCGACGCGGCCATCAGCAGCGCCGAAGCCGCCGGGATCGCCGTCGACCACGTCGGTGGCGGCGAGGTCCGCGAGATCGAGCGGGAGATGGAACACGGCCGGCTGGAGTGGAAGGTCGAGATCGTCCACGACCGCGTCGAGCACGATGTCCGCGTCGACGCCGGCACCGGCGAGATCACCCGCGTGGACGTCGACGACGACCGCGACGACCACGACGGCGACCGTCACGACCACGACGGCGACCGTCACGACCACGACGACGACTGACGGGCTGACATAGTGAGGCCACGCTCATGCGTCTGTGAGGGAGGACGACACCACCGGACGGAAGGACGAGTGTGGATTCGCAAGCAGAAAGCGAGTTCCGGGAGTTCGTGGACTCCCGCTCGCTGGCCCTCCGCCGCACCGCGTACGCCCTGACCGGCGATCTCGATGTGGCGGAGGACCTCGTCCAGGGGGCGCTCGTCAAGCTGGTCCGGAAGTGGCACAAGGTCGACAACCCCGAGGCCTACGTCCGGCGCACCATCTACAACGACCGCGCCACCCGGTGGCGGCGGCGCTCGCTGGTCCGGGAGGACTCCGTCGAGTCCACGCCGGACCGGCCGGTCGCCGACGCGGCCGGTGAAGTCGAAGCCCGGCTCGACCTGCGGCAGGCGTTGCTGCGGCTGGCGCCGCGGCAACGCGCCGTCATCGTCCTGCGGTTCTACGAGGACCTGGCCGAGCGCGAGGTCGCCGAGGTCCTCGGCTGCTCGGTCGGCACGGTCCGCAGCCAGACGGCCCGTGCCCTCGCCCGGCTGCGTGTCATCGCACCAGAGCTGGCCGCCGACGCCGCTCTTCCCACTCCCGAGGAGGCATCAGCATGACGCTCGAAGACCAGTTGCGTGACGCGCTGGACGACATCGTCGCTCGCGTTCCGTCGCGCGCCGGTCTGGCCGACGAGGTGCTGCGGCAGGCGCGGCGACGCCGGAAGCTGACCGTGGTGGCGACGGCGGGCGGTACCGCCGTAGCGGTCGCGGCCGGCACGCTGTTCGTCGTCGCCGATCCGCTGGCCACAGACCGGCCCCGCCAGAGCGCGTCGGACGGAGCGGCGTCGGGCGGCACGGCCCCCGACGACGTGCCGGACCAGGGCGCCGGCGGGGCGGTGAGGCTCGACCTCGACGCGCTGTCGGCCGGCGCGGCGCCGGGCGTGCCCTATTACGCCGACGGCGTGATCCACGTCGGCGACTGGGAGATTTCGTTCGAGGGCGACTTCCCGGCCTTCCGGGTCCTGGAAGAGGTCGCCGGCGGCCTGGTGGCACTCGTCGAGCCGGCTCCGGACGACTCGGGGGAGGGCAACCTCGAGGTCTGGCTGTTCACCCGGGACGGCGGGCGGACGCAGCTCGGCGCCGGGCAGGTCTACAACGTAACCGTCTCGCCCGATGGCACCCAGGTCGCGTGGTCCGTGCACGACTGGTCGACGGAGACCGAGGATTCCGGGCCGGGCGACACGGTGGTCTACGTTGCGGACGCGCGGACCGGCGAGGTGCTGCACACGCGCGAGAGCACCGGCGACGACGGCCCGATCGGTGTTGCGATGGGTTTCCTTCCCGACGGCCGGGTGGTGCTCGACTCGGCCACGAACAACCCGAGCGGCATCTACCTCTGGGACGTGGACGCCGACACCCTCATCCCGTGGACCGACTACGGATTCGTCCGGGCGTTCTCCCCGCGCGCTGACCTCGCGGTGCTCGGCCCGCGCAACGACAGCGACGGTCGCGCCTTCGGCGTCGTCGACACCGCCACCGGTAACGTGGCCTGGACGTTCGAGCCCGGCGACGCCGGCCGGGACGCGTTCTCTCCGGACGGACGGCTGCTGGCGGTGAACCTGCCGTCGCCGGATGCCCCGACTGTCGCCGACGAGGTTCGGGGGGAGGGGGCCGAGGTCGGTCCGCCTGGCTCGGTCGCCGTCGTCGACGCTCGCACCGGCGAGCCCGTCCTGCGCATCGAGGGCGGGTACCCCGGCTACGTCAGCTGGGAATCCGACGGCACACTGCTCGTCGACGTCTGGAGCGACGATCGCACTGCCGGCGGTGTGGTGCGCTGCACCCTCGACGGAGAGTGCGAGCTGGCCGTGCCTGTGACGGAGGGTCCCGACTCGGGCTGGCCACTGCTCTACACGAACCGCTGACCGGCCCGCGTCAGAAGACCGGCTTGCCCCCGGTGACGCCCAGCACCGTTCCCGAGACGTAGCTGGCGTCGCCCGGGGAGGCCAGGAAGACGAACGCCGGCGCCACCTCGGCGGGCTGCCCGGCCCGCCCGAGCGGGGTGTCCTGGCCGAACTTCGTTACCTTCTCCTCCGGCTGGGTGGCCGGCTGCAACGGCGTCCAGATCGGCCCGGGTGCGACCGCGTTGACGCGGATGCCGCGTGGCCCGAGCTCGGCGGCCAGGTTCACCGTGGCGTTGTTGATCGCGGCCTTCGTGGCGGCATAGTCCAGCAGCGACACCGACGGGTCGTAGGCCTGGATCGAGGAATTGTTCAGGATGCAGCCCCCGGCCTGGAGATGCGGCAGCACGGCCTGGGTCATCCAGAACAACGCGTAGAGGTTGGTCTTCATGATCCGGTCCAGCCGCTGCGGGCTGATGCTCTCGATGCCGCCCTCACGGGCCATCTGGTAGCCGGCGTTGTTCACCAGTACGTCCAGGCCGCCCAGCTCGGACACCGCACGGTTGACGACGTCGGCGCAGGCCTCCTGGGTGCGCAGGTCCGCGGCGTACGCGACGCCCCGCCGGCCGGCCTCGGTGACCAGGGCGACGGTGCTCTCGGCGTCGTCGGCCTCTTCGGGCAGGTGGGTGATGGCGACGTCGGCGCCCTCGCGTGCGAACGCGATGGCCACAGCCCGGCCGATGCCGGAGTCGCCGCCTGTGATCAGCGTGCGCAGTCCGGTCATCCGGCCGGAGCCGCGGTAGCTGCGCTCGCCATGGTCGGGGGTCGGGGTCATCGCGGCGGTGGAACCCGGGGGTTCCTGCTGCTGCGGCGGGAACTCGCTGGGGCGTTCGGCCTGATCCGTGGACATGCGGGTCCCCTACCCAGTTCCCATGATCATCAACGGTTGGCGACGCGATAACGTCGCCAACCGTTGATGATCATGGGAACTGGGCGTCCTGCAGCGCCTGCTTGCGGGCACGCCAACCCTGCCGGCGCCGAGGGCTGTTCGCCGTCGTGCGGGTGCGGTAGAGCAGCCAGACGAAGTACGGCGCGCCGACGATGGCGGTGACCAGCCCGGCCGGCAGCTGGGCCGGCGCGATCACCGTCCGGCCGAGGGTGTCGGCGGCGCAGACCAGCGTGGCGCCGAGCAGCGCGGCCACCGGCAGCACCCGGGTGTGCCGGCGGCCGACGAGTGCGCGGGCGGCGTGCGGCGCCACCAGGCCGACGAAGGTGATGACGCCGACACCGGCGACGGAGGCGCCGGTCAGCACCACCGCGCAGGCCAGCAGCACCATCCGGGCCCGCGGCACGTCGACTCCCAGCACCCGCGGCGTGTGGTCGTCGACGGCGAGCAGGTCCAGGCTGTGCCGCATGGAGTAGAGCAGCGGTAGCGCGGCCAGCAGCGCCAGCGACATCGGGAGCAGGTGCTCGAAGGACCGGCCGTAGGTGGAGCCGGCCAACCAGGTGAGCGCCTTGACCTCGTTCCACGGGTCGCTGAGGGTGATGACGACGACGATCAGCGCCTGCGCGCCGGCCGAGACCGCGACGCCGATGAGCACCAGCCGGTCGCTGGCGAAGCCGCCCCTGGCCGCCAGTGCGAACACCAGGAACGCAGCCAGCCCGGCGCCCACCCCGGCCATGCCGGCCATCGCCCAGAAGCCGGCCAGCGGGACGAGCGTGATGGTGAAGATCGCGCCCAGCCCGGCGCCGCCGGCGACGCCGATGATGCCCGGCTCGGCGAGCGGGTTGCGGCTCACGGCCTGGATGACGGCGCCGGCCAGCGCCAGCGAGGCACCGGCCAGGATCGCGGCGCCCACACGGGGGAGCCGGGTGTCCATGACGCCGGTGACGATCGGCCCGGCCTGCCCGGACAGCCAGTTGACGACGTCGCCGAGCAGCAGCCGGGTGTCGCCGAGCAGGACCCCGGCCACCATCGCGGCGACCGTGAGGACCATCAGCGTCGTCAGGATGACGGTGTAGCGGCGCCGGCCGACCCCGCCGCGGGCACCGGCGGCCGGTGGCTCCCGGACCGCGTCGGACACCCGGATGCGCCGTGCCAGGGCGATGAGGAAGAGGGCGCCGAAGATCGTGGTGATCACGCCGGTCGGCACCTCGAGCGCGTCCTGGGCACCGATCGCGGCCCGCAGCATAACGTCGGAGGCGAGCAGCAGTAGCATCCCGGTGGCCGCCGACACCGGCAGCAGGACGGCGTGCTTGTGCAGGCCGGGGACGGCGGAGGTGGCCAGCCGCACCAGCGCCGGCGCGGCCAGGCCGACGAAGCCGATCGGCCCGGCCAGCGTCACCGCGGCCGCGGACAGCAGCACCGCGAGCATGACCGCACCGACCCGCACCCGGCGCACGTTGACGCCGAGCATCCGGGCGTGGTCGTCGCCGAGGAAGACGAGGTCGAGCTTGCGGCCCAGCGCCAGCAGCGCCACGAACGCGACCGCCGCGACCAGCCCGAGTGTGCGCACGCCGTCCAGGCCGTTCTGGCCCAGCGACCCCGAGCCCCACGCGAACAGCCCGCGCGTCTCCTCGGCGAACAGGATGATCTGCGTGCTGGTGAGGGCCTGGAACGCCAGGGCGATGGCCGAGCCCGCCAGGACCAGCCGGACCGCACCGGTGCCGCCGAGCCCGGACAACGCCAGCACCAGGGCCGCGGCTCCCAGCCCGCCGACGAACGCCACCCCGGCCGCGCCCAGCAGCGGCAGCGCCACCCCGGACGTCGCGCCGGTGACCAGCGCCAGGTGCGCCCCGGCGTTGACGGCCAGGGTGTCCGGCGAGGCCATGACGTTGCGCGACACCGACTGCATCGCCGCGCCGGCCGCACCCAGCGCCGCACCGACCACGACGGCGGCCAGCAGCCGGGGGAGCCGCGACGCCAGCACGACCGCGCTGGCGTCGTCGTCGCCGCGCCCCAGCGCCCAGCGCAGCACGTCGCCGGCGCTCACCTGCGCGGTGCCCTGGGTGAGGTGGATGACGGCGGTGACACCGATCAGGACGGCGAGGCCGATGGCCACCATCGCCAGCCGGCCGAGCCGGCGCGGGCCGGCCGGTTCCGGGCGCTCCGGAGCCGCCGACACAGGCCTTGGCGCCGGGGTCTGCGGGGTCGCGGTGGCCGCTGCCATGGCTGCCGCGGGCTCAGCCGAGCGCGTCGACGGCGGCGTCGACGAACTGCATCATCGAGGTCGGGCCGCCGAACATCCACAGCGAGTCGGGGAACCGGTGCACGTTGCCACTCTGGACGAACGGGAGCGACTGCCAGATGGCGTTGTCGGCCAGGTTGTCGGCGAACGCGTCGCCACCGTCCACCTCATTGGCGATGTACCAGAAGCGAATGTCCTCGGGCAGCACGGTGAGGCCCTCGACGTCGGCCTGGGCCAGCCCGTACACCGGGTCGCCCTCCATCGGCCACGGGTTCTCCAGACCCATCTCCGCGAAGACGTCCGAGACCAGAGAGCCCTCGGCGAACGGCCGGATGCTCACCGTGCCGGCGTCGACCCAGCTGTCGGCGAACGCGACCGGGTCACCGGCGGCGCCGGCGTCCTCGACGGCCGCGCGCCCTTCCTCGATCTTGGCGTCGAACTCGTCACGCAGCTCCGCCGCCCGGTCCTGGGTACCGGTCAGCTCGGCGACGAGGTCGAGGTTCTCGAACATCTGGTTGATGTTGTCCTGCGAGTCGCCGCCGGGGACGACGACCACCGGCGTGGTCTGCTCGATCTGCTCGATGGCGCCTTCGACCAGGCTGTCGGTGACGAGCACCAGGTCGAGGTCGAGCCGGGCGAGCGTGTCCAGGCTCGGCTCGCCGCGGGTGCCGATGTCGGTGGGGGTGTCGTCCAGCGGTGCGGAGCTGACCCAGGTCTCGTAGCCCTGGATGTCGGAGACGCCCACCGGCATGACGCCGAGCGAGACGAGGTGCTCGATGACGTTCCACTCGGTGCCGGCCACCCGGACCGCGGGCTCTTCGAGCGTCACCTCGACGCCGCGGGCGTCGGTGACGGTGATCGGCCCGGAGTCTTCGGACCCGCCGTCACCAGTGGACGCGGCCTCGGTGGCCTCGTCGTCGCCGGCGGCGTCCTCCGTCGTCCCGCACGCGGCGGCGACCAGCAGGAACGCCGTCGACAGCGCGGCGAGTGCGCGCCCTGTTCTCATGGGTACCTCGTCATCTCGTGGTGGCGGTGGCCCGCTCGTTGTGGCGGCCGACGGCGCGGGTGTGGATGCGGCCGTCCGCCGGGTCGACATGGACGTCGACCCGGATCCCGTAGGCCCGGCTCAGGTGCTCGGGCGTCAGGACGTCGTGCGGAGACCCGTCGGCGGTGACGCGGCCCGCTTCGAGCAGGAGGACCCGGTCGGCCACGGCGGCCGCCTGGTCGAGGTCGTGCAGGACGAGCCCGACACCGATGCCGTGCTCGTCGGCGAGCTCGCGGACGACGTCGAGGATCTCGATCTGGTAGCGCAGGTCGAGGAACGTGGTCGGCTCGTCCAGCAGCAGCAGGCCGGTGTCCTGCGCCAGGCAGCTGGCCAGCCACACGCGCTGGGCCTGGCCGCCGGAAAGCGCCTGAACCGGGCGGTCGGCCAGCTCATCGATGCCGGTCAGTGCCATGGCCCGCTCGATCGCGCCGGCGCCGCCCGGGTCGCGTCCGCTCCATCGGGCGCGGTGCGGGTGGCGGCCGAACTCGACCAGCTCACGCACGCTGAGCCCGCCGGGTGTGGTGCGGCTCTGCGCCAGCAGCGTGATGCGCCGGGCCAGCTCGCGCCCGTCCAGGGCGAGCACGTCGGCGCCGTCGGCGAAACTGATGGCGCCGGCGGCCGGCAGGTGCAGCCGCGCCAGCGCGCGCAGCAGCGTCGACTTGCCGCTGCCGTTGGGGCCGATCAGCGCGGTGACCGTGCCGGCGGCGAGCGAGATCGACGCGGCGTGCACGACGACATCGCGCCCGTAGGCGAGGTCGACGTCACGTGCGGCCAGGCCGGCGGGCGGCAAAGTCGGCGAAACGGTCACGGCGCCAATGTAAGGACTGGCTAAGCTAATAAGCAAGCCGGCCTAGGATGCGGCCATGGCTGCTGAGATCACCCGGGTAGGCGTCGTCGGGCTGGGCACGATGGGTGCCGGCATCGCGGAGGTGTTCGCGCGCGCCGGCCTGAACGTGGTCGGCGTCGAGCGCGACGACGCGGCGCTGGCCGCCGGGCAGGGGCACCTGCGTTCGTCCACCGACCGGGCGGTCGGCCGGGGCAAGCTGACCGAGGGCGAGCAGGCCGAGCTGATCGGCCGCGTGAGGTTCACCACCGCGCTGGACGACCTCGCCGGTGTCGATCTCGTGGTCGAGGCTGTCCCGGAGCGGCTGGACCTCAAACGCGAGCTGTTCGGCCGGCTCGACGCCGTCGTCGGACCCGACGCCGTCCTGGCCACCAACACGTCGTCGCTGTCGGTCACGGCCATCAGCGCCGCGGTCTCGCGGCCCGAGCGCGTCGTCGGCCTGCACTTCTTCAACCCCGCACCCGTCCAGGCCCTGGTCGAAGTGGTCAGCACCGTGGTGACCTCGCCGGGCGTCGTCGCCGCGGTCACCGAGCTTGCTCGCCGGCTGGGCAAGACACCGGTCGCATGCGGCGACCGCGCCGGCTTCGTCACCAACGCGCTGCTGTTCGGCTACCTCAACCGGGCCGCCGTCATGGTCGAGACCGGTCACGCGGCGCGCGAGGACATCGACGCCGCGATGACCGCCGGCTGCGGGTATCCGATGGGCCCGGTGGCACTGCTCGACCTCATCGGCCTCGACACCGCGCACGAGATCCTCGTGACGATGTACCGGCAGGGCGGCGACCGGCTGCATTCGCCGGCGCCGGTTCTTGGGCAGCTGGTGGCGCTGGGCATGCTGGGCCGCAAGACCGGCCGCGGTTTCTACGACTACGCGTCCGCCTCGGGCCCGGCGGCTCCGCCGGCGGGCCGCGACGTCGGCCGGGTGGCCGTGCTCGACCCGGCGCTGGCCGACCCGCTCGGTGAGCTCCTGGCCAAGGTCGGCCTCGACGTGACGACCGACGACGACGGCGTGCGCGCGGCACAGCTGGTGGTCGCTCCCGCCGTCCCGGCCCTGCTCGCCCGGCTGGACGAGCGCCTGGCGCCGGACGCGGTAGTCGCGGTCACCGGCTCCGGTCCCGTCGTCGCCTCCGCCGCAGCGACCTCCCGCCCGTCCGATGTCGTCGGCCTGCACCTCACCGGGTACGCGCCGGGCGCCGGCGTCGCCGAGGTGGTCCGCACCGCGGTGGCCGCGCCGGACGCCGTCGCCACCGTCGCCGCCATCTGCCGCGCGGCCGGGCTGACGCCGGTCACCTGTGCCGACCGGGCCGGCCACCTCGTCGACGCGCTGCTGTTCCCGTACCTGAACGACGCGGTCCGCATGGTCGAGGCGAACTACGCCGGCGTCGCGGACGTCGACACCGCGATGCGGCTGGGCTGCCGGCTCCCGACCGGCCCGTTCGAGCTCCTCGACGCGATCGGTCCGGCCACGGTGCTCGAGACCCTGCGGCGCATGCACACCGAGGTCCGCGAGCCTGGCCTTGCCCCGGCGCCGCTCCTGGAACACCTGGTCACCGCCGGCCTCCCCTTCTCCGCACTGTGAATGGTGGATCTCCTGCCGCTTCCGCCGGCGCACGTGACCTCGAAATGATCACGTTCAGCACGAGATCTCGTGTCACACCATGCTCGCAATCATGGTGTGACACGAGATCTCGTGCTGAACGTGATCATTTCGAAGCCACTGTGTGAGACTGCTGCGGTTGCCCAGTCAGCCGGGGGAACGCCTGACGGTGTTCACGGGATCGTCACCTCGGCGCCGCCGCTGGAGTCTGGTGCGGGACGGGCAAAGCTTGACATCATGGGCGACTCAGAGCCAACGGGAAGGTAACGGCCATGCGCTCCTCTGCCCTCGCCCGCCACCTCATCGCCCTCGTCACCACCCTCCTCGCCGTCGTCGCGCTGATCGTCGGGTTCGTGTCGCCGGCCAGCGCATACCCGCCGGACCCGCCGTCGCCGGCGGAGTCCGCGCAGCAGCTCGCCGGCCTCACGGTCGCACCGCCCGGATCGAGCAGCGGGTACTCGCGCGACCGGTTCCCGCACTGGAGTCCCGCGGAGGGCAGCTGCAACACCCGCGAGATGGTGCTCGTCCGCGACGGTTCCGGCGTCAGCACGGGCGCCGACTGCTATCCCACCGCCGGCAGCTGGTACAGCGTCTACGACCAGGTGTGGATCGAAGAGCCGTCCGACGTCTCGGTCGACCACATGGTGCCGCTGGCCAACGCCTGGCGTTCCGGCGCCAGCTCCTGGACCGAGGACCGCCGCGAGGACTTCGCCAACGATCTCGCCCGCGGCCAGCTGATCGCGGTCACCGCTAGCAGCAACAGCTCCAAGGGCGACAGCGACCCGTCGGAGTGGCGGCCGCCGAACCAGAACTGGTGGTGCTACTACGCACGGCACTGGACCGACGTGAAGTACGACTGGGACCTCACCATCACCTCCGCGGAGAAGACCGCGCTGCAGGAGATGCTCGCCACCTGCTGACGCCAGACCACCAGCTGACACCATGGTGGTGTGCACGAAAGCATCGAGGCCGGGCCCGACGGCGACTGGGTGGTGCGGCGCATCACCGGCAGCTCGTCCACCAAGGCGTACCGATGCCCCGGCTGTGACCAGCTGATCCGGCCGGCCACGCCGCACGTCGTGGCGTGGCCGGCCGTCAGCACGTCGTTCACCGGCGAGGGCGTCGACGAGCGCCGGCACTGGCACACCGGCTGCTGGCGGGCGCGCAGCCGTCGTCGCTGACGTGCTCACGGCGCCGACAGCGCCGTCGTCGGCGACATCCGGGCGGCCCGCGCGGCCGGGTAGGCGCCGGCGAGGGCGCCGACGACGATCGTCGCGCCGGCCGCGGCGGCCAGGACCCAGGCCGGCAGTGCGAGCGGCCACCCGCGCGTCGACGCGAACGCCGCGGTCAGTCCGCCGCCGAGAACGGCACCGCCGACCCCGCCCAGGCCGGCCAGCAGCACCGACTCGCCGAGGAACTGCCGCCGCACATGCGCCCGGGTCGCGCCCAGCGCCCGCCGCAGCCCGATCTCGGAGCGTCGTTCGAGCACGGCGATGACCATCGTGTTGGCCACGCCGATGCCACCAACCAGCAGCGCCACGCCGCCCAGCGCCAGCAGCAGCGTCGTCAGCGTCTCGTCGGTCGCGGCCTGAGCGGCGAGGGCGTCGGACGGCCGGCTGACGGTGACCTCCTCGGGGCTGGACGGGTTCACGGTCGCTGGCAGCACGTCGCGCACGGCCGCGACGGCCGACTCCGGTGAGCGCTCGTAGATCGTCGTCGGCGCGCCGTCGAAGCCGAGCACCTCCATGGCCGCCGGCCACCCGATCAAGACCGCCGAGTCGAGCTCAGGCGCCAACGGCACCGGGTCGAGGGTGCCGACCACCGTGAACCACTCGTCGCCGAGCCAGACCGAGACGGTGCCGTCGGTCCGGGACACCCCGAGGCGTTCGGCGGCGTTGGCTCCCAGGACGACGGTCGGATAGCCGGCCAACGCGTCATCGAGCCAACGGCCGGAGCTGACCGTGCCGCCGACCGTGTCGAGCAGGTCGGTGCGCGTGGCGAGGACGGTCAGGCCGTTGGTGTGCGTCTCCTCGATCTCGGCGCTTCGGTAGACGGACGCGTCGACCTCGCCCACCGCGCTGACCGACGTGACCGGACCCACCCGGGCCACCATGTCGACGCTCCCCTCGGGCAGCGTGGCCTGCTGGCCGCCGAGCGTCTGCCCGGGCGCGACCGTCAGCAGGTTGGTGCCAAGTGCCTCGAGCTGCTCGGTGACCTCTTCGCGGCTGCTTGCCGAGATGCCCACGACGGCGACCATCGCGGCGATCCCGACCGCGATGCCCAGCGCGGACAGCACCGCTCGCAGCGGACGCGCCCGAAGGCCGGACGCCGCCACCCGCAGGACGTCACGGGGGCGGAGCCGGGACGGGGTGGGCGCGCCGGCGCGCCCGTTGGGCTTCGGGCCGGTCACCTCGTCCTCCGTTCGTCGTGTTCAATCCGCCCGTCGAGGATGTGCACCTGACGGGGCAGCGAGTCGGCGACGTCGTGGTCGGGGGTGATCACCACGACGGTGGTGCCGGCCGAGTGCAATTCGTGCAGCAGGTCGAGCACGCCGGCGCCGGAGGCCGAGTCGAGCGCACCGGTCGGTTCGTCGGCGAGCAGCATGGACGGGCGGCCCGCGACCGCACGCGCTACCGCAACCCGCTGGCGCTGCCCGCCGGAGAGCTCGTTGGTCCGGTGATGCATCCGGTTGCCGAGTCCGACCCGCTCCAGCGTGGTTCGAGCCCGCCTCCGCCGGCGGGCCAGTGGCGCGCCGGTGTAGAGGAGCCCGTCGGCGACGTTGTCCAACGCGCTGACCCCAGGGTTGAGGAAGAACTGCTGGAAGACGAAGCCGATCCGGTGCGCTCGCAGCGCGGAGAGCTGGCGGTCGTTCATGGCGCCGACGTCATGGCCGTCGATGTGGACGGTCCCGGAGTCGGCTTGGTCCAGCGTGCCGAGGATGTGGAGCAGGGTCGACTTGCCCGCCCCCGACGGCCCGACGATGCCGACGAGCTCGCCGCGGTCGATGCGCAGGCTCAGTCCGCGCAGCGCGCGCACCGGCGGATGTCCCGGATAGACGCGGACGACGTCCTCCAACTCGACGACGGCGTCGGCGCCGGCCGCGCCCGTGGAGGCGGCGGTCGCGAGGGTGTCGGTGCTCATCGGCCGGCCACCCCCACGACGGTTCCCTGCGCCAAGCCCTCGCCGCTCACTTCGACCCGGCCGTCGGCGAACAGGCCGGTGTCGACGGCCGTGATCGATGTCGTGCCGTCGTCCGCCACCACCTCGAGCCCGTAGCCGCCCGCGGCCAATGCCAGCAGGGCGCTGATGGGGACCAGCAGGACGTCGGTGCGCTCGTCGACCGCGACCAGGACGTCCACCGGCGACCCGATCAGGTCCTCGCCCACCGGTTCGGCCAAGGTCACCTCGACGGCGGTGATGGTGTCGTCGGCACCGGAGGACTCCTCGCCGGCGCCCGGACCGCCTTCGGAGCCGCTGGACTCCGCCTTCACGACCGTCACCGATCTGACGCTCCCGGCGATGTGCTGGCCGCCGGGTAGGCCGACCGTGACCGCGGTGTCCACCGCGAGCAGGTCACGGTCGTCCACGTCGGCTTCCAGGCTGACGACCTGCTCGTTTCCGGTGAGGTCGAGCACGGCCGAGCCAGGCTGCACCGAGCCGCCGACGTCCACGTGCACGCCGTCGACGCGGCCGCCGGCCGGCATGAAGACGACGCTCGCCCGCGAGACCGTGCCGGTCGCGGCGGCGCCGAGGTCATCCTGCCATTCATGTACGGCGGCCTCGGTGTGCCACGTGTACTCGTCGTCGGCGGTGAAGCCGTCGTAGCCGAGCGCCACCAAGTTGGCTTCCAGCTGCTCGACGTCGGTCCCCGTGTCACCGGGCGCGATGTCGCGGTACATCGGGACCATCCCGGCGAGCAGCGTGACCGGTTGCTCGTCGAGGTGGTAGAGGGCCGCTCCGACTCCCACAACGGTGCCCTGGGCGGCGATGCGCGTGATGGTTCCGGTGCCTGTGGCGGACACGGTGAACGGCGACCCGTGGCCGAGCGTTCCCGCCCACGTCTCCGTCGCCGAGATCGTGCCGCGAGTGACCTCGGCGGTGGCGACCGGGCCGGACACCGTGGGCGACGCCGACTCGGACAAGCCGTGCTGCCAGTACCACGTGCCCGCGCCGGCGCCGGCCAGCACGACGGCACCCAGTGTGAGCCAGAGACCACGCCGGCGTGGACGGGCCGGCTCGTCGGCCTGCTCGGAGGCTTCCTCCGCGGCATCCTCGTCGGCGAGGCTGAGTGTCGTCGTGCGTGCCTGGTCAGGATTGCTGCGCACTGCCTTCCCCCGTCTCCTCGCGGACTACGCCCGTCTCCTCGCGGCATTCCCGCAGCGCGGCTCGAAACTCCTCCCGGTCGACGTCCTCGGGCAGGCCGCTCTCCCAGACGTCATCGGGCACCTCGACGCCCTTGTCGCGCATGCACTCGGTGAGCGCCAGCCGGGTCTCCTCGTCCTGCGGCCCTCGTTGCTCGATGGTCGCCTGGGCGGGCAGGAGGTCGCGACAGGCGTCCAAAGCCGGGCGCAGCACCTCGCGGTCGTAGTCGCCGAACACCTGCATCGCCTCCATGAACGCCTCTTCACCCGTACCCGTCGGGTCAGGCATGTCGATCCCGTTGTCGCGCATGCACTGGGCGAACGCGAGCCCTTGATCGTCCGGTTCGACGTCCTCGGCCGTGGCGTCCTCGGTCGTGTCCTCGGTCGGGGTGTCGTCGGCCGCGTCGCCGGAATCGTCCGGCGTGCCCTCCGGGATGACGACGATGTCGTCGCCGGCCGACGCGACCTCCTGGTCTTCGGAGTCGCCACTACAGGCCGTAAGGGCCATGAGCGCGGCCAGAGACACGGCCGAGGCGGCCAGACGAAACCGTCGCCGCCCGGCGGTTGTGGCTGTCATGTCGTACTCCTCTGGTGGGACCCCGGCGCAGGGCGCACCGGGCAGCACCAGGTGTACGAGGAAGCGGATAAAGCCGGCGTCAAAGCTGGGCGCGTCCGTTCTGTTCACGCACGGTTCTTACGCGGTTCTTAGGTCGCGCGGGCCAGGATGACCGCACACTCGATCGAGCGAGTTCCCTCGGTGGGACGCGGGAGGTGGATGGTGCGAGTGCTCGTCGTCGAGGACGAGCGGCTGCTGGCCGACGCGATCGCTCGTGGCCTGCGCCGAGAGGGCATGGCGGTGGATGTCGGGTACGACGGGGCGGCGGCGCTGGAGCGGCTCGGCGTGAACGACTACGACGTGGTCGTGCTCGACCGCGACCTGCCGGGGACGCACGGCGACGACGTATGCCGTGTGCTGGTCGCGGAGCGGCACGACGTCCGGGTCCTGATGCTGACGGCGGCGGCCGACGTGGTCGACCGCGTCGAGGGCCTGGGGCTGGGCGCCGATGACTATCTCGGCAAGCCGTTCGCGTTCGCTGAGCTGGTGGCTCGGCTGCGGGCGCTCGCCCGACGCAGCCGCGCGGCCAGCCCGCCGGTGCTCGAACGCGACGGTCTCCGGCTCGATCCGGCCCGGCACGAGGTCACCCGCGACGGCGTGCCGGTGCGCCTGGGCCGCAAGGAGTTCGGTGTGCTCGAGGAGCTCATGCGCGCCGACGGTGCCGTCGTCAGCGCCGAGCAGTTGCTGGAGAAGGTATGGGACGAGAACGCTGATCCGTTCACCAACGTCGTCCGGGTGACCGTCATGACGTTGCGACGCAAGCTCGGCGATCCGCCGATCGTGCGCACCGTGGTGTCGGCCGGCTATCGCATCGGGGGCGGCGGGTGATCGCGGCCAGGTGGCCGATCAGGCTGCGGCTGACACTGCTGTACACGCTGGCGTTCCTGGCCGCCGGCGTCGTGTTGGTCCTGATGATGTACTTCCTGGTCTCGCAGTCGCTGCTCGACGCGCCGTCCAGCCGCCGCGATCTCCTGGACGACGAGGTCGAGCGGCGCACGGCGGGCATTGACGAGACCGTTCGGTCGGCCATCGAGGCATACCGCGCCGAGACCTTGCACGGGCTGCTCACCTGGTCGATCGTCGCGCTGGGTGCCGCCTTGGTGCTGGCGGGTGTCCTCGGCTGGTTTCTGGCCGGGCGTGCGCTCCGGCCGCTCCAACAGGTCACCGAGACCGCGCGGCGGGTCGCTGAGCGCAACCTGCACGAGCGGATCGGGCTCACCGGGCCGAAGGACGAGCTGAGGGAGCTCGCCGACACCTTCGACGCGATGCTCGAACGGCTGGACCGGTCGTTCGACGCACAGCGCACCTTCGTCGCCAACGCGTCGCACGAGTTGCGCACGCCGCTGGCGGTCAACCGGACTCTGCTGGAGGTGGCGCTGGGCGAACCGGACATCTCCGACGATCTGCGACGGCTGGCGCCGACGCTCCTGGCCACCAACGAGCGCAGCGAGAGGCTGGTGGAAGGGCTGTTGACGCTGGCCCGTTCCGAGCAGTCGGTCACCGAACCGGTCGCGGTCGATCTGCGCGAGATCACCTCGGCGGTCCTCGACCAGGAGAAGGGCGAGGCCACCCGCCACGGGATGGCCGTGACGTCGCAGCTGCGGCACGCGCTGACGACCGGCAACGGCGTCCTGCTGGAACGGATGGTGGTGAACCTGGTGCAGAACGCGATCCGTCACGGCGGTCCGGACGGTACGGCGCGGGTGTGGACCGGGCCGCGGGACGGCTGGGTCGCCATCCAGGTCGAGAACACCGGTCCGAAGCTCGGTACCTACGAGGTCGAAGGGCTGTTCGAGCCCTTCCGGCGGGGTGAGGGCCGGAGTGCGCGTGGCCAGGGCGTCGGCCTCGGCCTCTCGATCGTCCGATCGATCGCCCGCGCCCACGGCGGACGGGTGGTCGCCCGGCCCCGCGACCAGGGAGGCTTGCTGATCCGTGTCGACCTGCCCGCTAGGGTCCAAGGGTGAGCCTTCCGCTGGTGCTGCTGCACGCGTTCCCGGTGTCCTCGGTCATGTACGACGGCGTCGTCGAGCGGCTGCCCGGGGTCCGGGTGATCCGGCCGGACCTGCGCGGCTTCGGCACCGCGCCCGAACCCGGCGGCGAGCAGCCGACGATCGACCGGTACGCCGACGACGTCGCCGAGCTGCTGGACCGCGAGGGCGTCGAGCGCGCCGTGGTCGGCGGGCTGTCGATGGGCGGCTACGTCACCATGGCGATGCTGCGCCGGCACCCCGGCCGGGTCGCGGGGGTGGTCCTCATGGACACCAAGGCCAGCGCGGACACCGGCGAGGCACGCGTCAACCGCGAGCGGATTGCCGCCGCGGTGCTCCAGCACGGCACCAGGACGCTGCGCCCGATGGTCGACACGCTGCTCGGCGACACCACACGGCGGGAGCGGCCCGCCATCGTCGCCCGGGTGTCGGCGTGGCTGGACGCGGCCCGGCCCCGGGGGGTCGCCTGGGCGCAGCGCGCGATGGCCGCGCGTCCGGCGTCGTTCGACACGTTGCGGACGGCGAGCGCCGCCGGCGTGCCGGGTGCCGTGGTCGTCGGCGCCGAGGACACGCTGGCCGGTGAGGACGACGCGCGGGCCATGGCAGCGGCGTTCCAGTCATTCACGCAGGTGCACGTCATCGCGGCGGCCGGGCACCTCAGCGCGGTCGAGAACCCCGACGCGGTGGCCGCCGCCGTACATGGTGTCCTGGACACCTGGCAGGATCTGCCCCGTACCTGATCCCGCGCATCCAGAATCCAGAGGAGCCTTCGTGACCAGCGACGACCGGCACGCGTCCGCACCGGCCACCCCGCCGCCCGCACCGCCCACCCGGCCCACGCTCGCCATGACCCGGCGGCACGGCGACCTGCTTGTCACGTCCGGGCAGACCGCGGTGGGACCGGACGGCGCGCTCATCGCCAGCGGGCGGGTCGGCGACCAGGTGGACCTGGAGACGGCGCGGGCGTGCGCCTGGCGGTGCATGGCCAACGTGGTGGAGGCGATCCGGGGCGAGCTGGGCACGTTGGAGGCCGTCACCGCCGTCGTCAAGATCACCGTCTTCGTGGCCAGCGCACCCGGCTTCATCGAGCAGCACCTGGTGGCCGACGCCGCGACCGCCTACCTGAAGCATGTGTTCGGGGACGAGGTCGGGCACTCCTCGCGCAGCGCCATCGGTGTCGCGGAGCTGCCGACCGGCAGTCCGGTCGAGGTCGAGGCGATGGTCCGCGTCGCCAGCTGACGCGGACACGACTCGCGGGCGGGTGGCCCGAGCCCGACGGCTCGCGCCACCCGCCCGCGGGTGTGTCTGACCTACTTGTCCTGCGAGGGGTCGTCGACCAGTTCGGCGTCGACGACGTCGTCGGACTTGCCGGACTCGACGGCCGGCGCCGGGTCGGTCGGCGCGACCCCACCGAGCAGGCTGCGCAGCTGGCTGAGGTGCGCGGTGATGCTGTCGCGCTGGCGGTTGAGCTCGGCCACCTCACGCTTGGCCGCGGTGAGCGTGGAGGACGCCTCGCTCTTGGCCTCGCCGACCATGGACTCCGCGTGCGCCTTGGCCTCGGCGACCAGCTGCTCGGCGTTGCGCTTGGCGCCGGCCACGAGGGCCTTCGCCTGCTCGTCGGCCTCGCGGCGGACCTTCTCGGCGCGCTCGTGGGCGGCGGCGGCGCGGGACTCGGCGTCGGCGGCACGGTTCTCGGCGTCGTTGACCAGCTTCTGGGTCTCGGCGACGGAGGCCTCGTAGCGCTCGTTGATCTCGCGCTCGAGCTCTTCGCGCTTGGAGACCAGCAGCAGCTCGTGCTCGGTGTTCTCCTTCTCGGCCTTGAGTTGCGCCTCGTCGAGGATGGCCTGGGCCTTGGCCCGCATGGACTCGGCCTCGCGCTTCGCGGAGTTCCGCTGCTCGTCCACCTCGCGCTTGGCGGTGGCGCGCATCTCGGTGACCTCGCGCTCGGCGACCGCGCGCATGCGGCTCAGCTCGCGCTCGGCCTGGGCCCGCCGCTCGCTCGTCTCGTGGTCGATCGAGGAACGGACCTTGGCCGCCTCGCGCTTGGCGGTCTCGACCAGGTTGGACGCCTCGCGGTTGGCCGCGGACCTGACCTCTTCGGCCTCGACTCGGGCCTCGTCGATGAGCTCGTCGGCGCTGCGCTTGGCGTTGGCCTGCAGCTCGCTGGCCTCGTTCTCGGCCGCGGTGCGCAGCTCGGTGGCGAGCACCTGAGCCTCGGCGCGGGTCTCGCTGGCCTCGGCGTCGGCCTGCGCGATGAGCTCGCTCGCCTGCTCCTCGGCGAGCCGGAGCAGCTGCTCGATGCGCGCTCCGAGCCCGGAGTACGACGGACGCTCGACCTCACGGAGCTCGGTACTGGCCTGGGCGAGCTCCTGGCGGAGCCGGACGACCTGCTTGTCCAGCTCATTGGCGCGGCCGCGCGTCTGCGCGAGCGTCGCCTCGAGTTGCCGCACGTGCTGCTCGACCTGGACCCGGTCGTAGCCACGCATCGCGATGGTGAACCCGCCCGTCGGCGAGCCGTCGAAGATCGACAGGCCGTCCGTGCCCGTCTCCCTGACCGCTACTTCTCTTACCTCGCTCATGTTCTCCCTCATCGGGGGTGCGACCACCGGTGGTGTCGGCACACGTCTGTGGTTCGGTCGATTTCCGTCGAGGCGCTATGCCCGGGTCTTCCCCGTCACGGACGCCGAGCCCCTCGCGTGCAACGCAGAGTACTCCGCTTCCGCGTCGCTGCCGATGGCGGTGGACGTCCGCACACCGCGGGCTGGCCGGCTTTCGGGGGGTTCGGTTGGTCGGGGTCGGGCAGTCACGTCCTCAGGAGATCAACGTCTGGCCTCTCCAAGGTGCTCACGTTAGTTGCCCGAGTGCGAACTCACCACCGGTTGGGACACATCCGTCGATATCTCTTCGACTGGACTCGTCACCGTAATCTTCAGGGCATGGCCGTGTTCACGACGATCGACCACGTCGGCATCGCCGTCGTGGACCTCGACGCCGCCGTCGAGTGGTACCGCGAGCAGTTCGGGATGGAGGTGGAGCACGAGGAGGCCAACGAGGAGCAGGGCGTGCGCGAGGCGATGCTGCGCGTCTGCGCCGGCGACGACGGTCCCCGCATCCAGCTGCTCGCGCCGCTGCGCCCCGACTCGCCGATCGCGCGGTTCCTCAACACCCGAGGCCCCGGCATCCAGCAGCTGGCCTACCGCGTCGACGACGTCGAGGCGGCCGCGGCCACGCTGCGAGCGCAGGGACTGCGGCTGCTCTACGACACCGCGCGCCGCGGCACCGGCGGTTCGCTGGTCAACTTCGTGCACCCCAAGGACGCCGGCGGCGTGCTGGTCGAGCTGGTGCAGCCGGCCTGACGACCGGGGGGCAAGAGGGCCGGTTACGGTTGGAGTGGCTGGAAACAGAGGAGGACGCATGGTCGTCATCGCCGGTGGGGCGCGGACCCCGATCGGAAAGCTGCTGGGCTCGCTGTCCGGCTTCTCCGCCACCGATCTGGGCGGGTTCGCCATCTCCGCCGCGCTCGACCGGGCCGGCGTGGCAGCCAACCAGGTCCAGTACGTCATCATGGGCCAGGTCCTGCAGGCCGGCTGCGGTCAGATCCCGGCCCGGCAGGCCGCGGTCAAGGCCGGCGTCCCGATGACCGTCCCGGCGCTCACGGTGAACAAGGTATGCCTGTCCGGCATCGACGCCATCGCGCTGGCTGCCCAGCTCATCCGCGCGGGCGAGTTCGATGTCGTCGTCGCCGGCGGCATGGAGTCCATGACCAACGCGCCGCACCTGTTGCCCGGGTCGCGCGCCGGCCACAGGTTCGGCGACGTCACCCTGCTCGACCACATGTCCTACGACGGGCTCTACGACATCTTCACCGACCAGGCCATGGGTGCGCTGACCGAGTCGGCCAACCGCACGCTCACCCGCGAGGAGCAGGACGAGTTCTCCGCCGCCTCACACCAGCGGGCCGCCGCGGCGTGGAAGAACGGGCTGTTCGCCGACGAGGTCGTCCCGGTCGAGGTTGCGCAGCGCAAGGGCGACCCTCTCGTCGTGGACCGCGACGAAGGCATCCGCGCCGACACCACGGCCGAGACGCTGGCCCGGCTCCGGCCCAGCTTCCGTCCCGACGGCACCATCACCGCCGGCTCGGCGTCCCAGCTGTCCGACGGCGCCTGCGCGGTCGTTGTCATGAGCGAGGCCAAGGCCGACGAGCTCGGCGTCACCCCGATCGCGCACGTCGGCGCGCACGGCGTGGTCGCAGGCCCGGACTCCACGCTGCAGAGCCAGCCGGCTGCGGCCATCCGGGCGGCCTGCGCCAAGGAGGGCATCGACCCCGTTGATCTCGACCTGGTCGAGATCAACGAGGCGTTCGCGGCGGTCGGCATCGCCAGCACCCGCGAGCTCGGGCTCGACCCCGCGCGGGTCAACGTCAACGGCGGCGCCATCGCGGTGGGGCACCCCATCGGCATGTCGGGTGCGCGCCTCACGCTCCACCTGGCGCTGGAGCTGCGCCGGCGCGGCGGCGGGGTCGGCGCGGCGGCGCTGTGTGGCGGCGGCGGCCAGGGCGACGCCCTGGTGCTGCGGGTGCCGTGACGGCCGTCGACGAACTCGTCGCCCGGGCGCTCGACGGCGACCCGCGCGCGGTCGCCAGGCTGCTCTCCCTGGTCGAGAACGGCTCGGCCGAGCTGCGTGAGGTGGCGGCGCTTCTCACCCCGCACGCCGGCGGCGCGTTCGTCGTCGGCATCACCGGCGCACCCGGCGTCGGCAAGTCGACCACGACGTCGGCCCTGGTCAGCGCATTCCGCGCGCGTGACGAGCGGGTTGGAGTGCTGGCCGTGGACCCGTCTTCACCGTTCACCGGCGGCGCGCTGCTGGGCGACCGGGTCCGGATGCAGGAGCACGCCACCGACGCCGGCGTGTTCATCAGGTCCATGGCCACCCGCGGCCACCTGGGCGGGTTGTCGTGGGCCACGCCGCAGGCGGTCCGCGTGCTCGACGCCGCGGGCTGCGACATCGTGCTGGTCGAGACCGTGGGCGTCGGGCAGTCCGAGGTCGACGTCGCTGCGCTCGCCGACACCACCGTCGTGCTGCTGGCGCCGGGCCTCGGGGACGGCGTGCAGGCGGCGAAGGCCGGCATCCTGGAGGTGGGCGACGTCTTCGTCGTCAACAAGGCCGACCGCGAGGGCGCGGACCAGGTGGTCCGTGACCTGCGAGCCACGGTCCGGATGACCGAGCACCCGCCGGGCGCGTGGCGCCAGCCGATCCTGACCACCGTCGCCTCCCGCGGCGAGGGATTGGACGAGGTCGTCGACGCCGTCGAGAAGCACCGGTCGTGGTCGGCCGACAGCGGTGAGGCCGGCCGGCGCCGGGTCCGGCGGGCCCGCGACGAGATCGAGGCCATCGCCCTGACGGGGCTGCGCCGCCGGTTCGCGGGGTTGCACGGCGACGCGCGCCTGGACGAGCTGGCAGCCAGCGTCGTCGCCGGCGAGCAGGACCCGTACACGGCGGCGGAGAAGATCGTCGCCGCGATGTCATGATCCGGCGTGGCGTTAGGGATCACGACCAAATCTGGGGTACAAAGTCTTCAAGCACCGCGCGCGGCGGCCCCGTTCGCGCGCATCGGTACGAAAGGATGATGCAGTGAGGAAAGCGCTCATCATCCTGGGCATCGCGTTTTTGGTCTACTTCGTGCTCACCGAGCCGGAGGGCCTGGCCGACCTGCTCGGCGAACTCGGCGGCGGCATCGCGGACTTCTTCGACGCCGTCATGACGTTCTTCACCGAGCTCTTCTAGCTCGGGCCCATGTGGACCCCGCGCCGGACGGTCGACGGTCTCACTGACGGTTTCGTCCGTTGGCTGGACCGGGTGGCCGAGGACGGCCTGATCCGGCTGTTCTGGCGCAACTTCACGTCGTGGTTCGGGCACCGGCTGGTCAAGCGGAAGCTCGTGGCCGGCGAGGAGATCGTCGCCGAGTGCAAGCACAGCCTGGTCCTCTACGCGCTGCCGGCGCTGGCCGCCCTGGGCGGGCTGGTGTTGCTGGTGGCCACGCCGTTCATCGAGGCGCGGATCGCCTGGCTGCCGCTGGCCGGCGCGGTCGGTCTGCTCGGGTACACGTTGATCAAGTCGTTGTACATCTCCCGTGACCGGTTCGTCGTCACCGACTCCCGGGTCTTCCGGGTCTGGGGGCTGTTCACCCTCAAAGAGGCTGAGATGGAGATCGTCCGGCTGCTCGACATCACCGTCGAGCGCCCATGGTGGCTGCGCCCGTTCTTCTCCGGCCACCTGGTGCTGGAGAACGCCGCCCAGGAGCAGGGCGTGCGCGACATCACCTACATCCCGCGCCCGGCCGACGTGGCCCGGGTCATCCATGCGCTGCGCCGCGAGGCCACCGGTGCGTCCGCGCCGGCGGCTGAGGAGCCGAAGAAGCCGAACCCGCGCCGGCCCGACCACCCGCGCTCACGGCAGGCCGTCTCCGCTCGTCGGCGCTACGACGTCTACTAGGGTCCCGTGTCGGGTCATGCACTACCGTCGACGACAGGGGGCCGGAAGTCCCCTGGAGTCGTCGGTCCAGAGCGGACATTGACAGGTGGGAGTTGGTGCTTGGTGCTGGACCCGACGCTTGTGCGAGGCTGACTGCTCATGGCGGAGCCACTGGACCTGGACTTCGACCCGATCGAGCGTGCCGCGTCGATCTGGCGTGACCGCTTCGGGCCCTCCGACGCCATGGCCGCGGCCACGTCGATCATGCGCGTGCAGCAGCTGCTGATCGGTGAGTTCGACCGCATCTGCCGGCCGTACGGGCTGACGTTCGCCCGCTACGAGGCGCTGGTGCTGTTGAGCTTCAGCCGCACCGGTGCGCTGCCGATGGCCAAGATCGGGGAGCGGCTCATGGTGCACCCGACCAGCGTCACCAACACCATCCAGCGGCTGGAGACGGCCGGTTTCGTCACTCGCGAGCCCAACCCGCGCGACGGCCGCGGCACGCTGGCCCGCATCACCCAGTCCGGCCGCGACGCCGTCGACCGCGTGACGACCGAGCTCATGGAGGCCGAGTTCGGGCTGCGCGCACTCGGCGACGACGAGCGAAAGCTGGTGTTCGACCTGTTGCGTGGCCTACGCATCGCCGCCGGCGACTTCCGCGACTGAGGCCGGGTGTCCCGTCGTGGTGATCGAGCTGAAGCCGTCGGCGTAGTCCTCGGCCCGCAGGCCGAACAGGTGCCGCTGCGCGACGAAGCCGATCATGACGCCGTAGAGTGTGCGCCCGATCTTCTGCGCGTCGGCGTCGGCCGGCACGTACCCCACGGCGCGCCAGCGTTCGGCCAGCTCCACCCAGCGGGCGATCAGCCGGTCGGCGATCGAGGTGACGATCCCGTTGATCTCCTGGTTGCGCAGGGCCTCGGACCACACGTGCAGCGCGACCTTGGTGCGGTCGGTGCCGTCGTCGGTGACCAGCTCTTGGATGTAGGTGATGACGCGGCGCAGTGCTTCGTCCGGCCAGGGACAGGGATCGCTGTCCATCATCTCGTGGAACACTTCGTCGGCGATGCCGGCGATGCCCTCGGCGGTGGTGCGTACCAGGTCGGCCTTGCTGGGGAAGTACCGGTAGACCGCGCCCGCCGACAGCCCTGACTCGGCGAACACGTCCTGCATGGACGTGGCATGGAAACC
Organism: Jiangella asiatica; assembly: GCF_004349065.1. Lineage (GTDB taxonomy): Bacteria > Actinomycetota > Actinomycetes > Jiangellales > Jiangellaceae > Jiangella > Jiangella asiatica. Next base: position 1,235 of record NZ_SMKZ01000048.1, on the reverse strand, counting down.
CTGCTGGGCGAAACAGCGCCAGGCCGCCTCGAGGATCTGTTGGCGGCGGGCAGCGAGATGGGCGTCGGAGACACGGGGCATGCTCACATTGTAAAACGAACGCCCGTTCTTGACAGCTCCAGGCGCCAGCGAGAGTATTAGAGAACGATTGTTCGTTTTATTGCGGAGGAAATCATGCGCAGGGTCATCGGCATCGCGCTCGGCCTGTCACTCATGATCGGCGTGCTGGTCACCGCGTTCGTCTGGCCGAACTCGGAGGTGGCGCCACGGGACGTGCCGATCGCCGTCGCCGGCTCGCCGGAAGCGGTCGGCCAGGTCGAGGAGCAGCTGTCCGCGGCCATGCCCGACGCCTTCGACGTGTCGCAGGTTGACGACGAGGCGGCGGCACGCGAGGCGATCGAGGACCGCGACGTCTACGGCGCCGTGTTGCTCGATCCCGCCGGGCCGCCCCAGGTACTGACCGCGTCGGCGGCGGGGCCACTGGTGGCCCAGCTGTTGCAGGGGGTGGCCGCCGAGCTCGCGGCGCAGTCCGGTGGCGGCGAGGCGCCGACGGCCGCCGTCGAGGACGTCGTGCCGCTGCCGCAGGACGATCCCCGCGGCGCCGGGTTCAGCTCCGGCGCCCTGCCGATGGTCCTGGCCGGCATCGCGATCGGCGCGGCGATGAGCTTCGTGGTGCCGGGTGTCGGGCGACGGCTGGTCGGCGCCACCGTCGCGGCGCTCGGCGGCGGGACCGTCGCGGTGCTCGTGATGCAGACGTGGCTCGGCGTCCTGGACGGCAACTGGCTGGCCAACGCCGGCGCGTTCGCGCTCACGCTCGGTGCGACGTCGATCGGGCTCATCGGCCTGAACGCGCTGCTGGGTCACCCGGGCGCCGGCCTGGGCGCGGCAGTGGTGCTGCTGCTGGGCAACCCACTGTCCGGGGTCACGTCGTCGCCGGAGCTGCTGCCGTCCGGCTGGGGCGCCTTGGGTCAGCTCCTCCCGCCCGGTGCCGGCGGCACTCTGCTGCGCTCGACGGCCTACTTCGACGGTGCCGGGTCCGGCCAGGCCCTCCTGGTGCTGGGCTCCTGGGTCGTGGGCGGGCTGCTGCTGGCGGCGCTCGGTGCCCGGGTGCGCGGGGACCGTGCGAACGCGGCCAGCCTGCACGAGGCCGCGGGCGGTGTTCCCGGTGATCCTCAACGGTTGGTGACGCCATAGGCAGGCTCAATCGTTGATGATCACCGGACAGGGCCCGGGGG
>NZ_SMKZ01000047.1 GCF_004349065.1 Jiangella asiatica | reverse complement strand
TGTGCGCGATGCCCCCGACGCCGCCGTCGGAAGTGCCGGAGGAACTGGACTTCACCGCGCCGACGATCGACGGCGGCACGTTCGACGGCGCGAGCCTGGCCGGTCGGCCCGCGGTGCTGTGGTTCTGGGCGCCGTGGTGCCCGGTGTGCCAGCGGGAGGCGTCGCTCATCGCCGAGCTCGCCGACCGGTATGCCGGGCGGGTGGAGTTCGTCGGCGTGGCTGGGCTGTCCGGCGACCTCGGCGCCATGGAGTCGTTCGTCGCCGACGGCGGCGTCGGGGGCATCGCGCACATCGACGACCGCGACGGTGAGGTGTACACGAGGTTCGGGGTCACGCAGCAGTACGACTTCGGGTTCGTGTCGGCCGACGGCACGGTCGAGGTGGTGCGCGGGCCGCTCGAGCACGACGAGATCGCCGCCGAGGTCGAGCGGCTCGTCGCGGACTGACCATGCCCGAGGTGCCCGTCGAGTTCGCCGTGCTGCTGGGGTCGGTCGCGGCACTCAACCCGTGCGGCTTCGCCCTGCTGCCGACCTACCTCACGCTGCTGGTGGCACAGGGCGGTCCGCCCGGATCGGCCGCCGCGCTGCGCCGGGCCGGCGTCATGACGGCGGCGATGACGGCCGGCTTCGTGGCCGTGTTCGGGGCGTTCGGGCTGGTCGTGGTGCCGGCGGCGGTGTCCGTCGAGCGTTTCCTGCCGTGGGCCACCGTCGCGATCGGGATAGCGCTGGTCGGGCTCGGCGGCTGGCTGGTCGCCGGGCGCGAGCTCCCGTTGCGGGTGCCGCGGCTGGCCGGCGCGGCACCGTCGTCGTCGTGGCCGTCGATGGTCTGGTACGGCGTCGCCTACGCGGTGGCCAGCCTGTCGTGCACCGTCGCGCCGTTCCTGGCGATGGCGACGACGACGTTCACGTCGTCGGGCGTGGCCGGCGGGCTCCTCGCCGTGGTCTCGTACGGGATCGGCATGGGCATCGTCGTCGGCGTACTGGCCGCCGCGGTGGCGCTCGGCAGCGACAGTGTCGTGCGTCACGCCCGCCGGCTGCTGCCGTACGTGTCCAGGGTGAGCGGTGCGCTGCTGGTCCTGGCCGGCAGCTACGTCGCGTACTACGGCGTCTACGAGCTGCGGGTGAGTGCGGGCGGTGACCCCGGCGACCCGGTCATCGACGCGGCGCTGTCGGTACAGGGCGCGCTCAGCGGCTGGGTCGTCGACCTCGGCCCCTGGCGGGTCGCCGCCGCCCTCGCGTCCGTCGTCGGCGTCGGGCTGCTCGTCGGCCTGGCACGGCGTAACCGTGCTCAGCGCTGAGCGAGCTGTCGGTACCGGCCGGCTACCGCTCCAGGAAGGCGGCGAGGTTCGCCAGGGAGGAGGCGAGGCCCGCGGCATGGTCCTCCGCCGAGATGCCGGCCGGGACGTCGTCGGCGCGGATGTCCACCCGCGTCCCTCCCTCGACGGGGGTCACGTCCCAGGTCATGGTCATGGTGCCGGAGTAGGCGGGGTCGCCGGAGACGAAGTCGACGGCCTGGACGACGCGCTCGCCGGGGACGACATCGACGAAGCGTGCCTCGACGACGTCGGAGTCCGGTGTCGCCTTGCCCGGTGCCGTGGTGGCGTCGGCGTAGGTGAGGACCAGCCGGTACGACCCGCCGGGCCGGGCGTCGAACCGCTCGAACCGGCCGCTCATGCCGTCCGGCGGCAGCCACGCGGTCAGCGCCTCCGGATCGACCAGTGCGGCGAACACCTGGTCGGACGGGGCCGCGATCACCCTGGAGGCGGCGTCTGTCCGTGCCATCGTGCCATCGTAGAGCCGTCGACCCGTGAGTCCCTTGATCATCAACCGTTGGCGACGCCATGACGTCGCCAACGGTTGATGATCAAGGGAAGGGGCGGGTTGGTCAGCTGGTGAGCAGGAGCTCGTCGATCTTGTTGTTCCAGCTGCCGTCGCCGCCGCGGAACTCGCGGAGCAGGCTCAGTTCCGCGTGGCGGTCCCTGGTCCCGCCCCTCGGCCCCGCTTCGAGGGTGAAGGTGCCGTTGGAGTTGTGGTGGTCGAACAGGCCGCTGACCGTCTGCCGGTTGTTGAAGTAGCTGTTGGCCCGCTCGGCGAAGCCGTAGTCGCGCAGGTCCTTGTAGCCCGCCTGCCGGAACTCGATCTTGGGGCCCGCGTACTGGCGGTCGTCCCACAGGCAGAGATGGGCGCTCGGACAGTCGCTGAGGGCCAGGGTCTCCGGTCCGTCGGCGGCCAAACCTTCACCAGCGCGGTAGTCGGCCTCGTCGTCATAACAGACGATGCTCGCGTCGGCCTGCTCGACACAGATCTGAGCGCCCTGCCATCCTTGCGACAGGTCGATGTACTCGCCGTTGTACTCGGCATAGCGGCCACCGGTCTCGGGGTTGACCAATGGCGTGGCGGATTCTGCCGGGTCGGCATGGGCGGACCCGGCAGTGACGGCCAGGATGGCCGCACCCGTGCTGAGCGCCGCCAGGATCCGATGCATGGTTCGCACGTAGTGTCCCTCCGATAATTTTCGTGCTCGAGGCGATGACGTCCGGATTCCGGTGAGATGAACCTAGGGGAGTGCGCGAAACACCTTTGGAAGCAAAGGTGAACAGTGGTCGTCCACCGGCTGACGGCGCTGTCAGGAACGGCGCGGCCCCGATCGGCCGGTGGTTGCGAAAGGGCGCCAGGCGGAGGGGTGACGTCCGCTATGGTGTGCCACCGTGGCGTCCGCTCCGACCCCGAACTGCATATTTCGGGCAGATGCCTCAATTTCGACAAACACATCCGTGGCGGAATCGTCACGTCTTCTTGAAGGAGCATCGTGGCTTCGTGGTGGAACCGTCGTACGACCAGTGCTGTCGCGGCGGGCTCGTTTCTCTTCTTAGCAGCGGTCGGTACGGGTGCCGCTCATGGTGGCGAGCGAGTGCCGGAACCCCCGTCGTTGTGGGACCAGCTGACGGCGCCGGACCGGGATGCCTCGCAGCAGGTCACCGATCTGAACGGCGGGCTGACGCCGCACGACCTGGTGGAGGCGCTGATCGGGGAGGGGGTGACGTACGAGAACGTGACGTACACCGGTGACCCTCGTGGTGCCGGCCTGGGCGCGGGCTTCGAGGCAGCCCTCGGCGTCGATGGCGGCGTGTTGCTGTCGTCGGGCTCGCTGGCAGGCGAGCTGAGCAACGTGATCGGTCCGAACGTGAACCATGCGCAGACGACCCAGTTCGACGCCCCGGGCGACGCGGATCTCGATGGCCTCGTCGCGCCGTATGCGACGCTCGACGCCACAACGCTGGAGTTCGACTTCGTGTCCGATGCCGACCAGATCTCGTTCCAGTACATCTTCGGCTCGGAGGAGTACAACGAGTACGTCGGCTCGGCGTTCGACGACGTGTTCGCGTTCTACGTCGACGGCGAGAACTGCGCCGTCGTGGGTGCGGATGCGCAGCGGGTCTCGGTGAACACCGTCAACGCCGGCCAGAACGCGGAACTCTACGTCGACAACGAGCTCCCCGAGGCCGCGCACGATACCGAGCTGGACGGGTTCACGAGCGTGCTCACCTGCGCCGCGGCGGTCGAGCCCGGCGAGAGCCATCACCTCAAGCTGGTGATCGCCGACACGTCGGATCCGTACCTGGACTCCACGGTGTTGATCGCGGCCGGGACGTTCCAGGCCAACCATCCGCCGGTCGCCGACGACCAGGCGGTGGAGACGGAGATGGACACCCCGGTCGACATCACCCTGACCGGGTCCGACCCCGACGGCGATCCGATCACGTTCGGCGACGTGTCGGATCCGGCCAACGGCGAGCTCTCGGGTACCGAGCCGGACCTGGTCTACACACCCGACGACGGCTTCACCGGCGAGGACGAGTTCACGTTCACCGTGTCCGACGGCGCGGCGGTCTCGGCACCCGCCACCGTGACGGTCACCGTCGAGGGCGGCTCGGAACCGACGGACGAACCGACCGACGAGCCCAGCCCGACCGATGAGCCGACGGATGAGCCGACGAATGAGCCCAGCCCGACCGACGAGCCGACAGATGAGCCGTCGGACGAGCCGACCGGCGAACCCACCGGCGAGCCGACGCCGCAGCCCACCGAGCAGCCGACCGACGAGCCCGACGACCAGCTCCCGGACACCGGCACCGACGCGCGGCTGATCCTGGTCGCGGGCGCCGTACTGGCCGGCGTGGCGCTGGCCCTGCTGCGCCGGGCGCGTACGACGAGCTGAGATCGCGCCCCCCGGGCCCGGCCGACGCGACCGGCCGGGCCGCGGCGGGCGTTCAGCGCAGCCGTAGCCGCAGGTGCCCGTCCGGGGCGTCGGTGCGGGTCTCGACCAGCTCGCCGAGTGACTCGACGAAGTCGGAGAAGGTCTTGAACCCCAGCGACTGCTCCTTGAAGGACGGGTCCATGCGCTGCATCTGGCTCTTCAGGCCGCCGCCGTTGAGCCACTCGCCGTCGTCGGCCTTGTCCTGAGCGATCCGGATGGCGCGCACCAGCAGGTCGGTGGCCTCCTGGAACGGGTCGACCTCGCTGCTCTTGGCCGAGCGGCGGGTGGTGGCCTTCTGCTCGGCCTTCTTCGCCGTCTTGGCGGCCGTCTTCTTGGCCGCGGCCCGGGGCTTGACCGGGCTGACGCCGGGCAGGGCGTCGTACTGGCTGAACTCGTCGCACGCGGCGATCAGTGCTCGGCTGGTCGAGCCGGTGACGCCGATGCCGACGACGAAGCGGCCGAGCTGCTTGCACCGCTGGGCCAGCGCGATGTAGTCGGAGTCGCCGCCGACGATGACGACGTGGGTGATGTCCGCGTACTGCACCAGGTGTTCGATCGCGTCGACGGCCAGCCGGATGTCCGCGCCGTTCTTGGTGCCGCTGACCGGGAACAGCTGGGTGAGGTCGACCGCCCGGTCGACGAGCTGGCGCCGGTAGGCGGCGTTGGCCGGCACCGACCAGTCGGCGTAGGCGCGGGCCAGGGCGACGGTTCCGAAGGAGGATGCGTAGTCGAGGATCGCGCCGATGTCGACGGTCGCCTCGGCCAGCCGGACCTGGACGGGGTTCGAGCCGGCCGGGTCCGGCGTGTGGGACCGTGCGCTGTCCGCGCGCCACGCATCGCGTATGTCCGGATGCACCTGCTCGTAGCGGGAGATCACGATGTTGTCGAAGTCCAGGTAGACGGCGACGCGAGGAGCGTTCATGCGGCCAGCCTAGAACGAAGACCCGTTCCCGAACCCGCTCCACGCCGGATGGACGGCTCGTGGCGAGGACGGGTCGTGCTCACCCGCATCGGGTGATGACGTGCGCCCCGATCGATCAGACGATGACGCCACCGTCGGACCGAGCGGGAGAGGTGTTTGCGATGACCGAGCCGTTCCGTGGCGTCATCGACATCGACGAGCGGGAGTCGACGCCGGACTGGACTCCGTACCTGCAGCCGGTGGCTCCGGACGGCGCGCCGAACGTGCTTTACATCGTGCTCGATGACGTCGGCTTCTCGGCCATGGAGCCGTGGGGCGGGCTGATCGAGACGCCGAACGTCAACCGCCTGGCGGCCAACGGTCTCACCTACACGAACTGGCACACCACTGCGCTGTGCTCGCCGACCCGGTCGTCGCTGCTGACCGGGCGCAACCACACGACCAACGGCATGGCGTGCATCGCGGAGGCGACCAGCGGGTTCCCCAACGCGCACGGGCACATCCCGTTCGAGTGCGCCACGATCGCGGAGGTGCTGGGGGAGCGAGGCTGGAACACGTACCTGCTCGGCAAGTGGCACCTGTGTCCGAGCGACGAGATGAACCTGGCCTCGACGAAGCGGAACTGGCCGCTGGGACGCGGGTTCGAGCGCTACTACGGGTTCCTCGGCGGCGAGACCAACCAGTGGTATCCGGACCTGATGTACGACAACCATCCGGTCGACCAGCCGGCCCTGCCGGAGGACGGGTACCACCTGACCACCGACCTGACCGACAAGGCGATCGAGTTCATCCGCGACGCCAAGATGATCACGCCGGACAAGCCCTTCTTCATGTACTTCGCCCCCGGCGCGGCGCACGCGCCGCACCACGTGGCGAAGGAGTGGATCGAGAAGTACCGCGGCGTGTTCGACATGGGCTACGAGGTCTACCGGGACGTCGTCTTCGATCGGCAGAAACGGCTCGGGATCTTCCCCGAGAGTGCCGAGCTGTCGCCGCTGAACCCGTACGTCGGCGAGAGTTCTGTCGACGGCGAGCCGTGGCCCCCACTGGACACCGTGCGGCCCTGGGACTCGCTGTCGGAGGAGGAGAAGCGGTTGTTCTGCCGCATGGCGGAGGTCTTCGCGGGCTTCCTCTCGCACACCGACCACGAGATCGGGCGGCTGCTCGACTTCCTCGACGAGACCGGCGAGCTGGAGAACACGATCGTCGTGCTGGTCTCGGACAACGGCGCCAGCGGCGAGGGTGGGCCGAACGGCTCGGTGAACGAGAACAAGTTCTTCAACGGCATCCCGGACGACATCGAGGAGAACCTGCGCTACCTCGACGAGCTCGGTTCGCCGGCCACCTACAACCACTACCCGACGGGGTGGGCCTGGGCGTTCAACACGCCGTTCAAGATGTGGAAGCGCTACAACTTCGAGGGCGGCGTGGCCGATCCACTGCTGGTCTCCTGGCCGCGCGGCATCACCGCACGCGGCGAGCTGCGCCACCAGTTCCTCCACGCGACCGACGTGGTGCCGACGATGTACGACCTGCTCCGCGTCGACCTGCCCGCGACGGTCAAGGGCTATCCACAGGTCCCGCTCGAGGGCGTCAGCTTCCGGTCGACCTTCGACGGCGACGACGTGCCGACGCCGAAGGAGTCGGCGTTCTTCTCCATGCTGGGCTCACGGGCGGTCTGGCACCGGGGGTGGAAGGCCGTGAGCGTCCACCCCACCCTCTCCGGCTGGGGTCACTTCGACCGCGACCGGTGGGAGCTCTACAACACCGACGAGGATCCCACCGAGTGCCACGACCTCGCCGCGCAGCAGCCGGTCAAGGTACAGGAGCTCGTCAACCACTGGTTCCACCTGGCCGGCCGGTATCGAGGCCTGCCGCTGAACGACCGCACGGCGCGGGAGGTGCTTGCCGACCCGTCCCGCCCCCAGGTGGCGCCGCCCCGGGACCGGTACGTGTACTACCCCGGCACCGCGGAGGTGCCGGAGTCGGCCGCGGTAAACATCCGCAACCGCGACTACACCGTCGCGGTGGACGTGCTCGTCGACTCGGCCGACGCCTCCGGCGTGCTGTTCTCACACGGCGCGCGCTTCGGTGGGCATGCGCTCTACATCAGGGACGGCCGGCTGCACTACGTCTACAACTTCGTCGGGACCACGGTGCGGACCGTCGTCGGGGCGTCACCGGTCCCCACCGGCGACGTCGTGCTCTCCGCGGTCTTCGTCCGCGACGGCGACGCCATGCCGACCACCGGCACGCTGAGCCTCTACGTCGACGACGAGAAGGTGGGCGAGGACCGGATCGTCACCCAGCCGGGCAACTTCTCCCTCGTCGGCGAGGGCCTCAACGTCGGCAAGGACCCCGCCTCGCCGGTGACGTCCGAGTACCCCGGAACGAGCCCTTACGCGTTCACCGGCGGCGCCATCAAGGCCGTGATAGTCGACGTGTCCGGCCAGCCGTTCTTCGACATCGAGAAGGAAGCCATGGCGATGATGGCCCGCGAGTGACCGCTCACTTGGCGAAGAACCCCACCAGCAGGCCGGGCGCGCGGCTACATCCCCTCGGCGGCGCCGGTGTCGTTGCGCACCACGTCGCCGGTGGCGGAGACGATGCGCGGGCTCCGCTCCTGCGGGAACGTGGCCTGGCAGAACGGGCACAGCAGGTCGTAGCCGGCCTGCCACAGCTCGGTGTGGCAGGGGAAGCTCTGCCCGCACGACGGGCATTCCACGGTGAAGATCGAGGCCATGGGCTGCTCCTGTCACTCGCCCGCCGCCGCGGGGGCGGACTCGCGGACGTAGTCGGCCATCGGGACCCTGGCCTTCGCATCGTCCGGGACAAGAATCCGCTCCGAGAACGGCCGCCGCACCGGCTTCGTCGCGTCCACGATCATCTTGGTGGTCATGATGGGGTCCGTCTGGGACGGGTCGAGGGTGTTGCCCTTGGCGTTCTTGATCATGTCGATCGCCTGGTCGGCCTGGACCCGGGTGGCGATCGCCCAGAGCACCTGCCGGTCGTCGAAGGGGTCGACGTCGGCGTCGACCACGAACACGTGCTTGATCATGTCGACCTCGCCGAGCGCGATCATCGCCGCCTGCTTGGATTCGCCGTCCACCTTCTTGTCGATGGCGATGTTGCAGTGCAGCCGGCACACCCCGGAGACCGGCAGGTGGACGGCCTGGACGGACGGCACGACACCCTTGATCCGGTTGTAGATCCGCGCCTCCTTCGGCAGCCCGCCCTGGATCCAGTCGTCCGGGTGCCCAACGAACACGTCCTGATAGATGGCGTCGCGGCGGTGTGTGACGGCGGTGACGTCGACGACCCACCGAAGCCGCTGCGGGCCGTACGTGCCAGGGAACTCCCCGAACGGTCCCTCGACCTCTCGCACGCCCGGCGGGATCACGCCCTCGATCACGATCTCGGCGTCGGCCGGCACCATGAAGTCCTCGCCCCAGGTCTCCGACGGCACCAGCCGCAGCGAGCGGCCGGCGACCGAGCCGATCACCTCGTAGTCGTCGTCGCCGAACGGTGCGACGTTGAGGGTGCCGAGGAAGAACGCCGGATGGTGGCTGACCACGATCACCACGGGTGTTGGCAGCCCACGGTCCTCGTGCTTGCGGGTGATCTGCCAGCTGTGCCGCGGCGACATGTGCAGGCCGAGCTTGCGGGGCCCTTTGTACATGGTGCGCAGGTAGGCGGCGTTGTACGCGCCGGAGTCGGGGTCGCGCATGATCGGCGTCATGTCGATGTAGGGCGCCGGGTCCATGTGGTGGTGGCGCACGATGGGGAACTCGCGCAGGTCCACCTGGTCACCCACCTTGACGACGTCCTTCACCGGGCTCTCGCCGGGCGTGACGACGGTGGGTGCGATGCGGTCCTGCTCGCGGCGGCCGTACTCGATGCTCAGCGGGAACTTCGCCTCGGTGACCGGCAGCCCGAGGGCCTGTGCGCACCGGGCGCGGTCGGCGAACACGTTGGTGATCAGCGGGAACCGGGAGACCTCGCCGCGCAGGTTCAGCGGCTGATGGAAGATCGCCATCGGGAAGCGGCCCGCATCCTCCAGCTGCTGGAGGACGGCAGTGACCTCGAATGCCGCGGGGTCGACCGGCTTGTCGACGTGCACCAGCGCATCCGGCTGGCCGGCCTCGACGGCCTTGATGAACTCGCGCAGGTCGAGGGTGAGGCTGTCCATCCGGGTCTCCTTCGCTCGGGTGGTCTGGCTGGCGCCGGTCGGGTTGTCAGCGATCACGCAGGCCGAATCTGGTGCCGATGGCGTAGACGAGGGTGACGAGCACGGTGAGGCCGCCGATCATCACCACGCCGAGTGCGGCGACCGTGGTGAGCTGGCCGTCCTCGTAGTAGTTCCAGGTGAGGATCGACAGCACCTCGTTGCCCGGCGTGTAGAGCACGATCGAGCTGGACAACTCGCGGACGGAGATGATGAACGTGTAGAGCCAGCCGGCCAGCAGCCCGGGGACGATCAGCGGCACCAGGACGCGCCGGAACGTCTTCCACCAGCTCGCCCCGGACACGTAGGCCGACTCCTCGAGCTCACCGGAGATCTGCTGGATCGCCGACACGGCGTACCGCATCCCGTAGGGCAGGAAGCGGGTGACGTAGGCGATCAGCAAGATCAGCATCGTCCCGTACACCTGGAACGGCAGCGGGTTGCGCAGGTAGACGAACGAGACGGCCAGGCCGAGCACGATGCCGGGCACGACGAGGGGCAGGAACGCCAGCTGGTCGACGATCTGCCGGCCGGGAACCTTGGTGCGGGCGATCAGCCACGCCGCGATTGCGGCCAGGACCACCACCGCCGTTGCCGCGCCGGCGCCGAGCAGCAGCGAGTTCATGGTGGCGCGCGGGAACGCGCGGTCGTCGAACAGCTCGGCGTAGTTGTCGAAGGTCATGGACGAGAAGACGTCGAGCGAGAACTGCTGTGCGAACGGCAGCATCGAGGTGTAGAGCAGCACGCCAACGGGCAGTGCGGCGGTGACCAGGAAGTAGAGCAGCACGAGCGTTCCGACGACGGGCTTGGCGCGCCGCAGCTCGATCGGGTGCGGACGGAACCCCTTGCCGGTGATCGTGCTGAACTGGCCGTCCCGCCCGCTGCCGAACCTGTTGGTGAGGAAGACGCCGACAGCGGCGAAGGCGAGCAGGCTCAGCGACAGCGACCCGGCGGCCGCGGTGTCGATCGGGAAGTTCTGCAGCTCGTAGAAGATCCGGCTGGTGAACACGAAGATGCCGCCGGGCACGCCGAGCAGCGCCGGCACCTCGAAGCCCTCCAGCCCGCGCACGACCATGATCAGCGTCGCGGCGGCGAGAGCCGGGCGGACCAGCGGCAGCGCGATCCGGCGGATCATGGTGAGCCGGTTCGCCCCGGACAGCAGGGCCGACTCCTCCATCGCCGGGTCCATGGAGCGGAACGCGGCCACCATGAACAGGTAGACCAGGGGAGCGTTGTGCGTCCCCTCCACCCAGATCATGCCCGGCATCGAGAACGCGTCGAAGACCGGCCGCCCCAGGATCGCGGACGAGACCTGGTTCAGCACGCCGATGTTCTCGCTGGACAGCAGGATCCAGGCGATGGTGTAGAGGACGCCGGGGATGATCAGGGGCACCATGGAGGCGGCGAAGACCAGCGTCGGGAACGGCGCGTCGGTGCGGATGGTCACGTAGGCGAGGAAGGTGCCGATCACCATCGCCAGCAGGGCACTGCCGCCGGCGAACAGGAACGAGTTCCAGACCATCTCGCCGAGCCCGACGGCGGAGTAGGCTCGGCCGAAGGCGTCGAGGGTGACCGACCCGTTCTCCACGAACGTGCCGTGGATCAGGTAGAACAGCGGTACCGCGGCCAGGTACGCGATGACGATCACGACGGCGAGCACGATGAGGTTGCGGGTCTGGAAGCCCGTGCGGGCCAGCCGCAGCCACCGGCCATTGCCGGACACGCCGCCGGAGCCCGGCTCGCCACGCTTCGGCGCCGGCGGCAACGTCGCCGTCGTCGGTCCTGCTTCGCTCACGGTCGCCTCCAGCCGTCGCCTACTCCTGGTGCTGGGTGCCCTCGTCGAGGAAGCCGAGCCATTCCGGCTCCCATTCGTCGCGGCTGTTGAAGTACTCGTCGATCGGGACGAATACCTGGTCGAGCCCCGCGAACAGGTCGTCCTGGCCCTGGGGGATCGACGTCGGCCGGTAGAGGCCGGCCATGATGTCCTGCCCGCCGGTCAGCAGGTAGTCGATGAACAGCAGCGCGCCCCACGGGTTCGGCGCGTTGACTACCGGCACGGCACCTTCCTGGTGGAACACGATGGGCTCGACGGCGCTGCCGTCCGCGCGCTTCCACGTCACTGCGGCCCCGTCGGCCTGGAGCAGGTTCACCGCGTGGTTGAAGGTGGTGAGTGCGACGTCGTACTCACCGGCGGCAAGCAGCTCGGCCTGGAGGGTGTGGCTGGGCACGATGGTCGAGTAGCTGGCCAGCGTCTGGAAGATCTCGACGATCTGCTCATGCGACTTGCCCGCCGCCTCCATCTGCTCGTGCAGGGCCATGTACCACGGCCAGTCCGCGTCGGCGATCGAGAGCCGGCCCTCCCATTTCGGGTCTGTGAAGCCCTCGATCGTGTCCGGGATCTCGCTCTCGTCCACCGCGTCGGTGTTCCACGACACCACGAACGCTCCCATCCGGGTGGGGATGAACTGGCCCTGCACGTCGTCCAGGCCACGGATCTGGTCGGTGAGGTCCGGATGGACGTACTCGCCGGCCAGGCCGCGCTCGGTGACCAGCGTGACGTCGGCGTCCTCCACGACGTCGACGCCGTGGTAGCCGGCCTCCTGCTCCTGGAAAAAGCGCTGGATGAATGCCTGTGGCGTGGCCCGGTAGGTGTTGACCTCGAGGTCCTCGTACGTTTCCTCGAAGCCTTCGATGATGGAGTCGATGGCGGAGTTGGAGGTGTAGACCGTGATGCGCCCGCCGGCATCGAGCGCACCCTCGTAGAGGGCCTGCTCGCGCTCGGTGCCGGACATGCTGGCGAACTCCTCGTAGACGCCCTCGGCCTGCTCCTGGGCCTCACTGGTCCCACCGTCGCCGCCGGTGCCGCCCGACCCGTCGCCGCACGAGCCGACGACGGCGGCAGCGGCGACCAGGCCGGCCAGGACGCGTGCTCTGGGCCGGCGTCGCCGCCGGAGGGGAAGCGTCATTGCTCGGTCTCCTTTCAGCTCACGGCCCCGTTGCGTCCGGGCCCTGGACGGTTCAGCGCGTCCCCTGGCCGCCGGCCGACCACAGCCGGGTGCTCTCGGCGAACAGGTCGTCGACGGGGAAGACCTCGGGGATGAGTCCCTGTTCGTGCGAGAAGCGCACCATCGACTCGAGGACGGGGCGGTTGGCGCCGAGGCCGTAGGGAAAGGGGTCCTCGCCGACCGCGGCGCGGGTGCGCTCCAGGTACTCCCACCGGAAGACCAGGTTGAGGGGGATGCGCTCGAACGTTCGTCGCTGGCCGGCGAGCTTGGCCTCGAGGAAGGCCGCACACAGGTTGTGCGCGACCCAGGGATGCCGGCGCAGCAGGTCGGCACGGACGACGTAGGCGTGGTTGATCGGGATGTAGCCGTGCGCCGCGAAGAACCGGGCACCCTCGGCGACGCCGTCGCCGAACGCCGGAGCGACCTTGCTCCAGTCGCCGCCGCGCTGGCGCTGGGACCGTTCGATGAAGTTGGTGGCCGCGGTGCGGCGGTTCGGCCGGACGAAGGCCGCGTCCAGCTCGCGGTCGAGCAGCATCGACGCGAGGCTCTTCTCCGGCGGGACACGGTGGAACGAGATGCCGTCGGGTGGGGTGAAGCCGGTGGCGCCACCGTGGCTGTGCTCGACCCCGCGCTCCATGTACCACTCGACGTCGTACTGCGAGACACCGAAGTCGTGCTCGAGTACCGCGCGCAGCCACAGGGCCGCCGTCTGCTGGTACTCGCCGACACCGATGCGCTTGCCGGCCAGGAGGTGCGGTTCGGTGACACCCGCGTCGACGTGGACGTCCAGCTCGGTGTGGAAGAAGCGGCGCGACGGGAACACCGGCAGCGCGACCAGGTCACTGCCCCTGGCATGGGCGATGAACAGCGACGACAGCGACATCTCGCAGACGTCGAACTCGCCGTACCGCAGCTGGCGCCAGAACAGCTCCGACGGGTGGGCGACCGTGGGGACGAGCTCGATGCCCTGCGGGGTGACGGTGCCGTCGACGAGGGCCTCGGTGTGCACGTTGAGACCGGAGCCGAACGACAACCTCACGTGTGCCACGGTCGTCCGCCTCTCCGTCGAGTAACTAAGTTTGTAGCAGCGGCATATGAATAAAGCAATAGTTCCGCCATTTCGTGCGGCGGCGTGCAACGCCAGGTGCGAGGCGGGCCGGCCGCATCGCGTCAATGGGTGTCGAAGACGGCCTGGTAATGCTGCAGGGCGGCCTCGACGGCGGCCAGCTCCGCTGCGGTCGGCGAGTCCGGATCGGCGGCCGGCGGCGGCGCCCCGAACCGCAGCAGGCACGCCATCAGCAGCATCCGAGCCTTGGTCGCGGTGAGATTGGCCCCGGCGATCGCCAGCCGCATGCGGTCGTGCGGCACCCAGCCTTCGCCGTTGCCCCGGCCGACCCGGACGACCGGCATCCCGCACAGGGCGGTCCGGCGCAGCACCGCGTCAGCCGACGGCGCGCTGGACCCGTAGGGCGCGTTCGCCTCCACCACGAAGCCGGCGAGCCCGCGGTGGCGCAGGTTGTGGTCGATCCGCGCCAGCAGCTCGACCTCGTCGTCGATGCCGTCGGGCCCGGTGGTGAGATACCGGGCGTGCTTGAAGATCGACACGTGCGGCACCGCGGAGCCGAGCAGCCCGCCCGCACCGTCCTTCACCTCGACGTCGATGGCCTCGGCTCCGTCACCGGCGCCGGATCGGCGGACGCCCCGCACCCGCCGGGGGATCGCCGTCAGCCGCACGTCGGAACCGTAGGTGTGCCGCCACACCGGCAGCGCCGTGAGCACCGGCGGGCCCGGGTCGCCGATGGTGGCGACGATACCGCCGTGCCCGCCGGTGACGCCGAACCCGCCCGGCCGGGCGTCGGCCTTCTGCACGTCCCGGGCCAGCAGCACCCGCTCGGCGTCGACCAGGACCGCGCCGAGCCGGTCGCGGCCCTGGTGGTCACGCCAGATCCCGGAGCGCAGGTACTCGACGGCGTGCACCAGGTTGCGGTCGCCGGTGGCGCCCAGGCAGCCGTGCGGCCACTCGGTCGACGCGCATCCGACGATCGGCACCTCGGTGTCGAGCACCAGCGTGAGCCAGTACAGCGTCTCCTCGATGGCCGGGCTCGCGTCGAGCCACAGCGCCGCCTGATACGTGCCGGTGGCCAGGGCACCGCTGAGCCGGTTGGTGACCTCGGCCAGCGCCGCGCGGGGCGGCTCGCCGCGAAGGTGGCCGGGCCGGTACGGGAAGAAGTCCTCGCCCCATCGTTCCGCAGCGATCCCGCCGGTGCCCACGTCGGTGCGCTCGCCCTCGGCCAGGCCGCGGGTGTAGCCGCCCGACGGCAGAACGCGGAAGAAGTCGAAGTCGGCGTGCCGGCCGAGCAGGTTGCTCTCGGCGTGCTCGCCGTAGCCGAGGCGGTCGATCTCCTCGAACACGCGCGCCGCGTCCGGGTAGAACGGCTGCCGGGTCGCGTCCGGGGGAGCGTCCGGCCCGGTGGCGTCGCCGTCCCACGCGCTGCCGTCGGCCCGGACACCCATGTAGGGCAGAGGCAGCAGACCGTCCTCGGGCCGCAGCTCGATGCGATAGACCGGCCGGTCCGACGGTGCGCGCCGCTCAGTGCCGAACCGGCCGGCGTCGTCGAGATAGCCGTCCGGTGGTCCGTAGAGGTGGGCGGCGTCGGCCTCCAGCGGATGGGCCGAGAACTGCTCCACGTACACCGTCACCGGTGCGGCCAGCCGCTGCGGCCGGAGCTGGTCGAACCGCAGACGGTCGCCCCACCGGTCGGTGAGCGGCGGCAGGCCGTGCCGCTCCCGCGCCTGGTTGGACGTGACCAGGGGCGCGCTGTTGAGCACTGTCGCGTTCGGCCCGGCGAACACCGCGACGCGGGGCTTGCCCGCGAGCCACGGACGTACGGGCTCAGTGCCGCTCACCGGTGCGGTCCTCGATCTCGGCGGCCTCGCGTTCGACGACGTCCAGGACGTCCTTGCGCAACACCGACCAGATCTCGCGGCGCACCTCCACGAAGCGCTCGTGGCTGCGTGCGTCGTACTCCCAGCGCGGCTGCGGCAGCCCGACGTCGACGACGGTGCGCACCCTCCCGGGGTGCGGCGAGAGCAGCACCACCCGGTCGGAGAGGTACACGGCCTCGTCGAGGTCGTGGGTCACCAGCACGATGGTCTTCCCCGTCGCGGCCCAGATGCGCAGCAGCTCCTCCTGCATGAGCTCGCGCTGCTGGGCGTCGATGGCCCCGAACGGCTCGTCCATCAGGAGCACCTCGGGGTCGACGGCGAGGGCGCGCGCGAGCCCGACGCGTTGCTGCATGCCGCCGGAGAGCTGATGCGGATAGCGGTCCTTGAACCGCTCCAGGTTCACCAGCCGCAGGTAGCGGTCGGTGCGCTCGTCGATCTCGGTGCCGCTCAGCTTGCGGATCTTGAGCGGGAATGCGACGTTTTGAGCCACCGTCCGCCACGGGAGCAGACCGAACGCCTGGAACACCATCGCCCGGTCGCGGCCGGGGCCGTCGACCGGCGTCCCGTTGACCTCGACCGTCCCGTCGTCGGCGGCGGTGAGGCCGGCGATGATCCGCAGCAGGGTGGTCTTGCCGCACCCGCTGGGGCCCAGGAGCGAGACGAACTCGCCGTCGGCGATCGTCAGGTCGATCCCATCGAGCGCGGGCGTGACGGCGGCGGCGTCGCCACTGATTTGGAAGCTCTTCCGGACGCCGGACACGACGATCTTCGGCTCTGCCTGTCTCATGATCGCGTTCTCCACGGTCTGCTCGTCGGTCAGGTGGTGGTTCGCCACGGTTCCAGCCGTTTCTCCAGGCGGGACATGAGCGCCATCGTGAGAATGCCGGCCGCGGACAAAACCAGCGCGGCGGCGACCATCTTGTCCACGCGGAGGTAGCCGACGCTGGCCTGGATCAGCCCGCCCAGCCCGGTCAGGCTGAGGAAGATCTCGGCGACGACGATGGCGGCGAGCGCCCGGCCCAGACCGATGCGCAGCCCCGCGGCGATGAACGGCAGCGCGCCCGGGATGACGACCTCTCTGACGACGTCGCGGCGGGAGGCGCCGAACGACGCCGTCACCTCGACCAGGTCGGCCCGGACGTTGCGCAGCCCTTCCTCGGCGTTGACGTAGATCGGGATGAAGGCGCCGATGAACACCAGCGTGATGCGTCCCACGTCGCCGACTCCGATCCACAGGATGATCAGCGGGACCATGACGATCACCGGCGTGGCGTAGAGGGCCAGCAGGTAGGGATCGATGATCGAGCCGAGGACGCCCGAGCGGACGGCGAGCAGCGCGAGTGCCAGCCCGGCGACGACCGCCAGCACCATCGACACCGCGAACGTCCAGGCCGTGGTCCACGCGGCACCGACCAGCTCGCCGGTCTCGAGCATTTCGCGGTACGCCTCGACCACCCGGACCGGGCTTGGGAACAGCAGCGGATCGACCGACGCGGAGAACAGCAACCAGCAGCCGAGGAACACCGCCAGGGTGGCCAGGCGCAACAGCGGTGTCCGCCAGCTCCGGCGCGGCCGCCCGCGGCCGGCTCGGACCGGCGGCGTCATGAAGCACCGCAGCCCATGCCGGCCGCCTGCTCGAGGAAGTCGCGCATGACCAGCGCCTCGCCGTCGACGTCCTGGGCGATGTCGCCGTTGTCGAGCATCGCGTCGGCCAGTGCCTGCATGCCGCCCTCGGGCAGGAGGTCCTGCCATTGCGTCGGGAACATGTTCATGTCCGTGACGGTCGCGTGCAGCTCGTGCAGCTCCTCCTCGCTGATGTTGGGCACGTTCTCCACAGCGAGGTCGACCCAGGCGTCGGGGTCGTCGTGGAACCAGGCGTTCGCCTCCAGGTTCGCGCAGGCCACCGCCAGGGCCACGTCCGGGTTGTCCTCGACGTAGTCACGCTTGGCGAACAGCGCCTCCTTCGTGAAGTCGTCGAGCACGTCGGACATGGTCAGAACCGCGTGCACGTCGTCGGTCTGGTTGGACAGCACGAGCCAGTCGCTGAGGATGATCGTGCTGGCGTCGATGCGGCCGGCGAGCAGGGCGGCAGCACGCTCGCCGCTGCCGCCGATTTGGACGAAGTCCACGTCTTCCGCCTCGATGTCGTTGCGGTCCAGGGCGATCCGCGACAGCAACGCGTCGAAGCCGGCCGGTCCGGACATGCCCATCGTCCGGTCCACCAGGTCGTCCGGGGTCTCGATGTCCGTCGTGGCCGCGAGCACGTAGTCGAGGGTGGAGCGCGGCGAGCCGACGGCCACCAGGTCGGCACCGCTGGCGGCGCCGAGGATCAGCTCGTCGCTGGGCGCGGACACCCAGTCCGCCTGGCCGGCGAGGATGGCCTGGGTCCCGGTCGTCGAGGTGATCGTGATGACGTCGAGCTCGGCGCCCCAGCCCTCCAGCCGGTCGAGCATGTAGTACATGGTCGTCAGCAGGGCCTCGGCCGGCGGCACGGTGATCCGGACGGTGGTCCCGGACAGGTCGATGTCGTCCGGGCCGGAGACCGTCGCGGCCGCCTCGCTGGCCCCGCCGGCGGCGTCCTCGCTGCCGGAGTCGTCGAACGCGGCGCAGGCCGGGACGGCGAGGACGACGGTGACGGCGCCGGCGGCGGCTCTGCGGGCCGGTGCCCGGTGCCCGTGACTGGCTCTGGCTCTCATCGCTGGTTCCTTTCGTTGTGCCGGACGGCGCCGGCCCTCAGGCCCGCCGCCAGGGCGACAGCCGCAGATAGATGACGTCGACCAGCCTGGTCAGCGCGACGCCCAGGACAGGAAGCACGAGCACCGACGCCATCAGGTAGTCGGTGGCGAAGCGCGCGCCGAAGGTGAAGACCAGGCCGCCGAGTCCGCCCAGGCGCAGGAACGCCTCGGCGAGGATCATGCCGACGACGCAGCGGCCGATGCTCTGGCGCAGGCCGACGACGATGTACGGCGCGGCGCTGGGCAGCAGCACCCGCAGCACGACCGTGGACCGCCGCGCGTCGAACGAGCGGGCCATGTCCTCCAAGTCCGGTGGGGCGGCGAGCACTCCGGCGCGAACGTTGTAGATCATCGGGAAGACGCCGGCCAGCAGCACGATCACGAAGCGGCCGCTGAAGCCGTAGCCGAACCAGACGATCAGGATCGGGATGAGCGCCACCTCGGGCGTGGCGTACAGGGCGGAGATGTACGGGCCCAGCAGCCGGTCCGCGAGCGGCACGCGGGCGACCAGGAAACCGACCGCGACGCCGACGAGGACCGAGGCGCCCAGGCCGGCGGCCAGCAGCTGCAGGCTCGGGACGGCTGCCTCGAGCAGCTGACCGCTGACGACCAGGTCGCCGAACGCGGCCGCCACCTTCGACGGTGGCGGCAGGATGATCGAGTCCCTGGCCTGCCCGTAGATCTCCCAGGCGCCCAGCAGCACGGCGGATGCCGCCAGGAGCGGCCACCGGCGCCGCCGGGCCACCGACCACAGCGGTGTCGCGGCCCGGCTCACGTCGGCTGTCCCGTGGTCAGGCCGAAGATGCGCTCGGCGTTGGCGTGCAGGATCCGCTCGAGGCTGGCGGCGGGCAGGTCGCCCTGCTGGTCGAAGAACTCGACGGCCTCGTCCATCCGCTGGTAGGGGTAGTCGGTCGCGAACATGATGTTCTCGTCGCCGAGCTCGGTGAGGCACAGGTCGAGGGCTGAGCGTTGATAGGCGCCGCTGACCGTGATCGCGAAGTTGCGCTTGACGTAGTCGCTGGCCTTCAGCTGCAGCTGGGGGGCGGTCTTGCCCTGGTGCTTGCCGTTCCAGTAGTCGATCCGATACAGCCAGAACGGGATGCCCTCGCCGAGGTGGCCGAGCACCAGTCGCAGCCGGGGGAACCGGTCCAGCACGCCGCTGACGATCAGCCGGTACGCGTGCGTGGCCGTCTCGACGGCGTAGCCCCAGGCCGCGCGGGACAGGTGGTAGACGGAGAACGGCGCGGCCACCGCGTCGGGGAGGGTCCGCGGGTGGATGTAGAGCGGGACGCCGAGCTCCTCGATGGCCGCCAGGACGTCCCAGAACCGCGGCTCGTCGAGATAGTGGCCGTCGGTGTGCGAGTTGACCACCAGGCCGTGCAGGCCGAGCTCCCGGATCGCTCGCCGCACCTCGGCCACGGCGCGCTCGGGATGGTGCGGCGCGAACACGGCCAGGCCGGCGAGCCGGCCGGGGTGGGCACGGACCTGCTCGGCGAGCCGGTCGTTGGCCAGCTCCGCCATATCGCTCGCGGTCTCCGGGTCGAACAGCTGGACGCCGGGGGAGCACAGCGAGAGCACCGCGACGTCGATGCCGTGCTCGTCCATCGCGGCGATCCGGGCGTCGCCGAGCTGCAGGAGGTCGTCGATCAGCCGCTGGCCGTGGTAGCTCATAGCGCCGCGGACCAGCTCGAGGTCCTGCGATGCCCAGACGCTGCGGGCCATCCCTCGCCACGCGTCTAGCTGTTCCGGGATCGCGAAGTGCTCCTCCGTGCCGATCCGTCGCATCGCCATCGCTCGCCGTCCTTCCGTTCCGCCTGATCAGCTCTCGCCGAGCTCCATGCGCCGGTGTGCCGCGTCCTCGGCGACGTAGGAGACCCACCGCCAGTCGGTGTCGGCGCCCCGCTCTCGGCCGGTGGCGACGTTGGTGTCCGCGCCCATCGCCCGCTTGTACGGCCGGGTGAAGAAGGCCTGGTCGGCATCGCTGACCGGCTCGGCCCGAACGCCGGCCAGGCGCAGCTGCCAGGTGAACCGGGCCAGGCGCTCCAGGCGCAGGGCGTTCATGACCGCCTCCGGCACATCGCGCCCGACGACGGTGACGCCGTGACCTCGCATCAGGCAGGCGGCGCGGTCGGCCATGGCGGCGACCAGCTCGTGCGCGCTCTCGACGTCGTCGACCAGCCTCGAGTGCGGGTAGGTCGGCACGCCGCGCAGTGCCAGCCGCAGGCCGCCGCTGTCGTACCCGCCGTAGGCCGGTTCGAGGGGGAGGCCGGCCACCGAGCACAGCACGCTGTAGGTCGGGTGGGCGTGCACGACGGCGTTCACGTCGTCGCGCAGCCGATAGGTCTCGCCGTGGATCGGCAGCTCCAGTGGGAGCTCGAAGCCCTCTGCGGCGTGGTCCTCGCCGCGGAAGCCGCACGTCCTGATGGCGTCGGTGGTGGTGTAGCGGAGGCCGCGCTCGGCCGCGGAGCGGCCGCGGACGAACATCCGCTCGGTGCCGGGAATCCGGGCGCTGACATGCCCGGCGATCTCGTGCACGAGGCCCTGCTGGGCCAGGATGCGGCATCCGGTCGCCACCTGTTCGCGTAGGTTCTGCATCGCTCAGCCGTCCCTCCCGCTCGCCGTGACTTGGTCGGCCGGCCGCGCACGGCGCGCGCGCAGGGCCTTGACCGCCGACCAGGCGATACCGACGGCCATCAGCCCGGTCAGCGTGGCCGCAAACGGCCGGGCCAGCAGGAAGTCCGGGCCGTAGATCTGCAACGACAGGACGAGGTAGTGCTCGAGGACCGGTCCCAGGACGAAGCCGATGAGGAACGTCACCCGCCCGTACCCGTACTTCTTCAGGTGGTAGCCGGCCAGCCCGGCCACCGCGGCGGTGATGATGTCGCCGACGTGCTGCGACGTCGCGTAGGCGCCGAAGAACGCCACCGCGAGGATGCCTGGGCCCAGCAGCGACGGCCGGACGCTCGCCAGCTTCGCCAGCTGCCGCACGAACGCCAGCACCATCCCGCTGGCCAGCAGATTGCTAACCATGAGAACGAAGACGATCATCCAGACGACGTCGAGGTCGTCCTCGAGCATCTCCGGGCCCGGCTGGATGCCGATCGTGACCAACGCCGCGAGCACGATGGCCATCGTGGAGCTGGACGGGATGCCGAACGCCAGCGCCGGGACCAGCTCGCCGCCGACGGTGGAGTTCGTGCTCGCGTCCGCGCCGACGACGCCGCGGACGTTGCCCTTCCCGAACGGCGGCAGGCCCCGGCCCCGGCCGCGGGCGGTGGAGGTCTTCGCCACCGTCGAGTAGGCCATGAACTGCCCGGCGGCGCCGCCGACCCCGGGGAGCATGCCGATCACCAGGCCGATCCACGAGCCGAGCCAGGTGGCGTCGAAGTGGCGGAACACGTCCTTGACGCCCTCCAGGGTGCCGCCGGCGGGGCTCGCGGCGGCCGCCGGCACCGGTGCCGGCTGGCCGGCGGCCCGCTGCTCCCGCGCGTCGCGCAACATGCTGATGGCCTCGGCCACGGCGAACAGCCCGATCAGCACCGGGACGAGACGCAGCCCGTCCCACAGGTAGAGCTGGTCGGACGTGTAGCGCTGGGTGCCGGTGGCGGCGTCCATGCCGACCAGCGCCAGCGACAGGCCCAGCGCGGCGGAGACCAGCCCTTTCGCGAACTGCTCCTCGCGCACGTACGCCAGCGTGAACAGCGCGGCCACGACGATGATGAAGAACTCGGCCGGCCCGAAGGCCAGGACGACGGGCCGGGCTATCGGAATGGCCAGTGCGAGCGTCACCGCGCCGATGACGCCGCCCACCGCGCTTGCCGTCAGGGCCGCGCCGATCGCCCGGCCCGCCATGCCGTTGCGCGCCATCGGGTGGCCGTCGAAGAGCAGGGCGGTGGAGGTGGCCGAGCCGGGCACCCCGAACAGGATCGACGTCACGGCGTTGCCGGTGCCGTCCGTCGCGGTGGCCGCCACCAGCATGGCGATGGCCACCAGCGGGTCCAGCTGGTAGGCGAAGGGGATGAGCACGGCGAGGATGAACGCCCCGCCCAGGCCCGGGATGATGGCGATGACCTGGGCGACGGCGACGGAGACCACGATCGCGAACAGCAGGGTGGGGTCCGCGAGGTGGCCGAGCCCTTCGACGATGGCATCCATCGGTCAGCCTCCGCCGAGCAGGCCGCCGAATACCGGGACGTCCAGACCCACCGCGAAGGCGAGATAGACGGTGACCATGACGCCGGCGGTGACCGCGACCGTCGTCGGCCAGGACTCCCGGGAGTAGCCGCGCAGCAGCGCCACCATCGCCAGCGACATCCCGGCCAGGAAGCCGAGGAGGAAGAGCAGGCCGATGCTCCCGGCGACCCAACCGAGCGTGACGGCCTCGTGCCGATGGCCGCGATCGGCGCCGGGACGCGGCCGGCGGCGCAGCAACCGGACCACCTCACGTACCAGCAGGCCGGTCATCAGGGCGAACGCGCAGCCGCCGATGATCGTCGGCGCGACGTTCGCCGGATACGCGAAGTCGAACGCACCGGTGAAGATGTATCCGGCCAGCAGCCACAGCACGACGGTGAAGGCGAGCGACCCGATCGACGGGTCGGTCTTCTGTCCGGTGTCCATCCGCCGCTCCCTATGAGGTGGCGGCTTCGCGCATCAGCTCGACGTACTCCGCCGGGGCGTCCAAGGCGTCCTCGACCGCGCTCTTCAGCTCCGCACCGGTCCGCGGCGCCCAGTTGACGCCGCGCGAGGTGGCCTCCTCGACCAGCGCCGGGTCGCTGGCCGCCTCGAACACGGCGTCGCTCAGCGGACCCAGCAGGTCGTCGGGCAGGTCCGGCGGCGCGACCAGGGCGACACCCAGCTGCGAGATCGTGATGTGGATGTCCAGCATCTCCATGACGTCGGCGGGCAGGTCGTACTCGACGATGGCCGGAACGTCCGGGAGCAGCGGGCTTCGTTCGTTACCGAGCACCACGAGCCCGCGGATCTCGCCGGCCTCGATGGCGGCCAGCTCCCCGCCGAGGAGATTGAACGAGGCGTCCACCTCGCCGCGGATGAGCGCCAGCTGGTTCTCGGCGCCGCTCTCGAAGCCCGAGACGATCTCCGTCTCGATCTGGTCGCCGAACACGCTCTGCATGAACACCGCGTCGTTGTAGCCGGACCCGGAGGTGCCGGTGACCCCGAGCAAGATCTCCTCGTCGGCGGCCAGCAGGTCCTCGAACGTCTCGTACGGGCTGTCGGCGCCGACGGTCATCAGCCGCGGCTCGGACGTCAGCCCGGCGAGATAGCTGAAGCGGGGGAGCTCGAACTCCACCGAGTCCGATGCGGTCTCGGCGAGCACGGTGACGGTGTTGCCGGGACCGTTGAGAGTTCCGATGACCGAGCCGTCGGGCTCGGACGCCCAGACGTAGTTGAGCGCGATCAGGTTGCCCGCGCCGGGCCGGTTCTCCACGACGACGGTCGCGCCGGTCTGTTCCTCCAGATATGGCTGCAGCCAGCGCGCGGCGTCGTCGAAGCTGCCTCCCGGGTCGTAGCCGACCACGAGCTCGATGGTCTCGCCGTCGAACGGCCGGGCCTCGCCGCCGGACTCACCCGCTGCCTCGGTGCCGTCGTCGTCGGAACACGCCGCGGCCAGGAGCAGGAGGCCGAACCCCGCGATGACGGCTCGGGCCGCCCCACGGCCAGGGATGTGCGTGCTGGAGAACATCGGCGTCCCCTCTCTGCGCAGCAGCGATGATCGCAGCAATGAATGTTGCAGTCAAGCTTGTTATGTCGATAATGTGTACCGACAATCAGCTCGGCGGCGACGGAGGGAGACGCTTGATGCGGACCGGGAATGCCGTAGCGGGGTGGCGGGATGCGGGCCGGGCATGAGTCGCACCCCGCCGGAGGCGACAGCCGAGACCGATCGGTCGGCCGGTCCGTTGGACGGCGTGCGGGTCCTTGACCTTGCCGACCCGCTCGGGGCGTACGGGTGCCGACTGCTGGCCGACCTCGGCGCGGACGTGATCCGCATCGAGCCCGTGACCGGGCGAGGCAGCCTGGACAGGGCGCCGTTCTGGTTGGTCCCCGGCAGTCCGCCGGTGAGCCTGTTCGAGCGGTTCGTCAACGCGGGTAAGAAGTCGGTGACGCTCGACCTGACCGCGCCGGAGGCCGAGCCGCTGCTGCGTGAGCTGCTGGTGAGCGCCGACGTCGTCGTTGAGAGCCCGGGGCCGGTGCTGGCGGCGGCCGGCTGGCCGCCCGAGTGGCTGCAAGAGGTCAACCCGGGCCTGATCCACGTCCGGGTCTCGCCGTACGGCGCGGACGGTGGCGATCGGTCCTCCGGCGCGACGGCGCCCGTGCCGCCGGACGACCTGGTGCTGCTGGGCGCCGGCGGCCTGTTGCACATGGGCGGCTATCCCGACATCGGCCCGGTGGCGGTCTACGGCGAGCAGAGCAGCTACATGGCCTCCATCTTCGCCGCCGTCGCCGCGATCGTGGGCCTGGTCGGGCGGCACCGCACCCGCGTGGCGGTCACCGCCGACGTGTCCGCCCAGGAGTGCGTCGCCCAGGCCCTGGAGGAGAGCGTGATGCGCTACGCCCTGACCGGCGAGGTGCGCGCCCCGCAGGGTGATGTCGCGAAGGAGGCCGGCAGCGGGGTCTACCGGTGCGGCGACGGCTACGTGAGTGTGGTGGCGGGGCGGCTGGGCACCGCGGCCGCATGGGCGTCGCTGGTGCGGTGGATCACCGAAGCCGATCCGGACGCCACGATGCTGACCGAGGAGCAGTGGTCGCGGTTCGAGTACCGGCAGCGGCCGGATGCCATCGAGACGTTCCGCGTGATCTTCGAGCGGTTCGCCGCCACCCGGAGCCGGCAGGAGCTCTATCGCGGTGCGCAGGAGCGGGGCATCGCGCTGTCACCGGTGAACGATCTCGCCGCGGTCCTGGAGGACGCCCAGCTGGCCAGTCGTGACTTCTTCGTCGACGTCGACGACCCTGAGGTCGGACGGACGCTGACCTACCCCGGCCCGCCGTACCGGTTGAGCGGCACCCCGTTGCCCGGGCCCCGGCCGGCGCCGCGGCGCGGTGCGGACAACGTCGACGTCTATGTCAAGGAGGCCGGGTTGAGCCCGGCCGAGCTGGAGAGCCTGGCCGCGCGTGGTGTGCTGTGAGAGGAGTTCCACCGTGAAGATGACCATCGCCACCGGCCGCTACGACCGGACCGCGGCGCTGCACGACGGCAGGATCCGGCCCGAGGGCCTGGAGATCACCTGGCTGCCGCTCAACGTCGAGCAGATCTTCTGGCGCATGATGCGTCACCGCGAGTTTGACGCGTCGGAGCTGTCCCTGTCCGGCTACCTGATCCGCCGGGCCAGGGGAGTGGACGACCTGGTCCCGATCCCGGTGTTCCTCTCCCGCTGCTTCCGGCACTCGGCCATCTACCTCAGCGCGGCGAGCGGCATCACCAAGCCCGAAGAGCTTGCCGGACGCCGTATCGGCGTTCCGGAGTACCAGATCACCGCGGCGGTGTGGGCACGTGGGCTGCTCCACGACGAGCACGGCGTGGACGCACGCGACGTCCGATGGGTGCAGGGCGGGCTGGAGCAGCCGGGACGCCGTCCGTTCGAGCCCGTCGAACCGGACGGCGTGGACCTCAGCTTCGCGCCGGAGGACGCGACGCTGGCCGGCATGCTCGCCGACGGTGAGATCGACGCGCTGATCAGCCCGCGGGTGCCGTCGACGTTCAGCGACGGCAGCGGCCGGGTGACCCGCCTGTTCCCGGACCCCGGCCGCGCCGAGCGCGACTACTACCGCCGCACCGGCATCTTCCCGATCATGCACATCGTCGCGATCTCACGCGACATCGTGGACGCCAACCCGTGGGTGCCGCAGACGCTGACCTCCGCGTTCCTGCAGGCCAAGCAGGTCGCGGACGCGGCGCTGCGGGACACGACCGCGCTGCCCATCCAGCTGCCCTTCCTGGTCGAGCACGTCCAGGAGACCGTGGCGGTGATGGGTGAGGACTTCTGGTCGTACGGCGTGGAGGCCAACCGCGCCACGCTCGAGGCGTTCGTCCGCTACGCCCACGTCCAGGGGCTGCTGCCCGAACCCGTCGACGTCGACGACATTTTCCCGGCCAGCGTCAGGAAGGTATCGCGGGTATGAGATTCTCCATCGCGTCCCTCGGCGAGGAGCCGGCCGGCCGCTTCGGCGAGTTCGTCCGGCTCTGTGAGCTGCTCGGGTACGAGTCCTTCTGCCACTCCGACGAGAAGTGGACGCGCGACGTCTACGTCCGGCTGGCCGTCGCCGCCGCGTCGACGTCGCGGATCGGGCTCGGCATCACCGTGACCGACCCCTATACCCGGCATCCCGCGCTGACCGCTCAGGCGGCCGCCACCCTCGGCGAGGCGTCGAGCGGGCGGCTGCGGGTGTTCCTGGGTGCCGGCAGCCACTTCGAGACGCTGCCCGGTTACGCGTCGGTCCGGCCGGTGGTCGGCATCCGCGAGTCGATCGAGCTGATGCGCCGGTTGTGGGACGGCGAGCGGGTCACGCTCGACGGCGAGATCGTGCGGTTCACCGGCGGCGAGCTCGACTTCCCCGTCGCACCCGAGCATCGGCCCGGCGTGTGGGTCGCGGGCCGCGGCCGGCAGATCCTGCGCATGGCCGGCCAGGTCGCCGACGGCGTCCTGATCGGCAGCTTCGCCACGCCGGCGGGCATCCGCTACGCCAAGGAGCTGGTCGCCGGCGGCCTGGAGCGCGCCGGGCGCACCTGGGACGACATCGGCCTTGCGTCGTGGCTCTACGTGAGCGTGCTGGAGTCCGCGGACGACGATGTCCCCGCCGGGGTCCGTCGCGGCGTCAGCCACGCGCTCTGGTCCAGCAGGGCCGTCGCGAACCAGCTGCTGGAGAGCGTCGACCTGTCCGGCGAGGACGAGTTCCTCGCGTTCATGAAGGACGCGCCCCACGAGTGGTCGCCGGCGGTCATGGCCGAACTGCGCCGGCTGATCCCGCGCGTGGTCATCGAGCAGTTCGCGGTGGTGGGCACCGCGGATCAGGTGGCCGCCCAGCTCATCGCCCTACGTGACGAGGGGGTCCAGGAATGCATCGCCTGGCCCTTCCCGGCCGATGGCATGGACGTGGAGGACTTCGCCGTCCAGTTCGCCCACGAGGTCGTCCCCCGGGTGCGGGGAAGGAGGTCGCGCGGTGCCTACCGGCTCGTCGACTGACGTCGGCGCGCAGCTACCGACGACGACAAGGCTTTGCGAGGAGAGGACCAATGCACGTAATGGGGAGGACTGGAACCAGCAGGACGCCGGTGCTGGCCGCGCTGGCCGTCGCTCCGGTGCTGTGCGCGGTGGCCTGCAGTGACGGCGCCTCCGGGGGCGGTGACGAGGAATGCGCCGACTACCCGGGTTCGGACATCGAGTTCATCGTGCCGTACTCCGCCGGGGGCGGCTTCGACACCTGGGCGCGCGTGATCGCGCCGGAGCTCGCCGACGACCTGGGCGTCAACGTGCCGGTGGCCAACCGCGACGGTGCCGGCGGCATCACCGGCGTCACCGAGGTGTTCGGCACCCGGCCGGACGGCAGCACCATCGTCATCACCGAGCCCGGCATCCTGGCCACCGCCCAGCTCACCGGCACCTCCGACCTGGACTTCGCTGAGCTCGACGTGGTCGGGCGGGTCGCGGTCGGGCCGGAGGTGATCGTGGTGCGCGCCGACTCGGAGTGGGACACCATCGAGGACGTCCAGGCCGCCGCCGGCGGCGGACCGGTCCTGATGGGCACCGGCGGGCTCGCCGCGGTCAACATCATCAGCTTCGACGAACTCGGGATCCCGTTCGAGAACGTCTCGCACGACGGCAGCAGCGAGGCGCTGCTGAGCGTGGTGCGGGGCGACACCGCCATCGCCCTCTTCCCGCTCGCGAGCGTCGCCGAGGGCATCCGCGCCGGCGACCTGAAGCCCTTGTTGCTGGTCGGCACGCCACCTGGCGAGGACAACCCGGACGCCGACGTCGTCGCCGGGGTGCCCACCCTGGACGAGGCCACCGGCCAGGACGGCCTCGGCGCGGCCCTGGAGCAGCACCGCATCGTGGCAACGGCGCCGGACACTCCACAGTGCATCGTGGAGAGTCTGTCCGAGTCGATGGCGGCGGCGTTCCAGGACGACGGGCTCGTCGGCGACTTCCAGGAGGCCGGACTGGTCCCGGCGCACATGGACGCCGCCGAGGCGCAGGAGGTGCTGCAGAGCACCATCGACACACTCACCGAGTACGAGGACCTCCTCAGCCAGAGCTTCGAAGGCTGACCGCGCCGGACGGGCAGGTGACGTGATGATCGACGGCCTCTCCTCGGCGTTCGCCGACCTGATGACCTGGCCGAGCCCGCTCTACCTGCTGCTCGGGGTCGTCGTAGGGCTGGTCGTCGGCGTGCTGCCCGGGCTGGGTGGCGGGGGAGCGATGGCCCTGCTGATCCCCTTCACCTTCGCGATGGAACCCTCGCACGGCATCGCGTTCCTGATGGCGGTCGGCGCCACGTCCGGCATCGGCGGCCAGGTCTCGTCGATCCTGATCAGCGTGCCCGGCGATCCGCCGAACGCCGCCACTACGATCGACGGCTTCGCCATGACCAAGCAGGGCAAGGCGGCCGAGGCGATGGGCGCGGCGACCTTCGGCTCGGTGTTCGGCGCGACCATCGGCATGGTCCTGATGCTGGCCGTGCTCCCGTTCGCCCGGGAGTTCGTGCTGGCATTCTCCTATCCCGAGTTCTTCATGCTGGCGCTGACCGGGCTGGTGCTCGTCTCGCGGCTGACCGGCGACAGCGTTCACAAGGGGCTGATCGCCGCCGCAGCCGGGCTGATGGTCGCGTTCGTCGGACTGGACCCGGTCAACGGGAACCCGAGGTTCACCTTCGAATCGCTCTACCTGTGGGACGGCGTCGACATCGTCCCGGTCCTGATCGGCCTGTTCGCCGGCGCGGAGCTGTTGGCGCTGTTCAGTCATCGTGGCGAGCAGGGCCTTGCGGCGGCGCCGCCGGGCGGGGAGGCCTCGCGGGTCATGGACGGGTTCCGGGCGACGGTCCGGCACTGGAGAGTGGTGGTGACCAGCTCCGTCATCGGGTTCGGCGCGGGCATCGTGCCCGGTATCAGCGGCACGCTGGCCGCCTTCGTCGCATACGGCCAGGCCGCTCGCTCGTCGAGACATCCGGAGCGGTTCGGCAAGGGGGCCGTGGAGGGTGTCATCGCCCCGGAGACCGCCAACGACGCGGACAAGGGCGGCGGCCTGCTGCCGACGCTGGCGTTCGGCATCCCCGGCGGCGTCATCATGGCCGTCCTGCTCTCCGGCCTGCTGGTCCACGGCGTCCCGGCCGGCCCGAACCTGCTCCGCGGCGACCTGCACATCGTCTACGTGCTCGTGGTCGCGGCGTTCCTGCCGCGCCTGCTGGCGGCGGGCATCGTGCTGCTGCTCGGCATGAAGGCGACCGTGCTCACCCGCATCCGCGGCGACATCCTGGCACCGGCGATCGCCGCCGTGACCCTGTTGAGCGTCTACGCGCTGCGCAACGAGCCGCTGGACGTCGTGCTGACCCTGATCTTCTGCTACGTCGGCTACGCGATGGAGCGGTTCGGGTTCTCCCGGTTGACGTTCATCATCGCGCTGGTGCTCGGCGGGCTGTTCGAGAGCTCGTACCACCAGACGATGACCACGTTCGGCGCCAGCGGCTTCGTCACCCGGCCGATCGCGCTCGCCCTGCTCGCGGTGGCGGTGCTGGCCCTGTTCGGCCCGCCGGTGGCGCGGCGGCTGCGCCGCAAGCCGGCCCCCGCCGACGTGGAGGTGGCCCGATGAGTGAGCCGGCTCGGGCCGCGCGCGGTTCGACGCGTGACCGGCGGCGCGAGCCGCACCGGATCACCTTCGACCTGCTGCTGGCGGCGTTCCTGGCCACCTTCGTCTACTCCAGCCTCGACCTGCGGCCGGACTCTCGGCTTGTCCCCCTCATCGTCGGCTTGCCCACCCTGGCCGCCATGCTGGTCCGCACCGTCCTCGACCTGCGCGGCACGAACCCCGAGCGCGGCAGGGCTGCCAGCCGGCCCGACGGGCTGGCGACGGCGTCGCTGGCAGACCTCACCCGGGCCGCGCGCGAGGAGGTCGCGGCCGACGCTGAGCTGGCGACCGGCGGCCAGGAGCTGCGCCGTCAGCGGGTCTTCGCGCTCTGGGGGCTCGCGGTCGTGATGGTGCCGGTGCTGGCGACGGAGTATCTGCAGCCGATCCCCGGCCTGCGCACGTACTTCGTCCCGGCGGTCGTGGCCGGGCTGCTGTTCATCATCCGCTGGGTGGGCATGAGCTGGGTGAAGACCGTGGCCATCACCGCCTCCATCTCCGCTCTCATGTACCTGCTGCTGGGCGTCCTCCTCAACGTCCGCCTGTAGCGCCAGTGACCCGTCCGACCCGAACACGGAGGTGCCCGTGGTGAAGTACGACGATCTGCGCGGCTGGATCGACCAGGTGCGGGCGCTCGGCCAGGTGCGCGACGTCAGCGGCGCGACCTGGGAGGAGGACATCGGCCGCATCACCGAGATGTTCCACCACACCGACGGCGCGCCGGCGGCGTTGTTCGACGACATCCCGGGCTACCCGCACGGGCACCGGATCCTGGTCAATGCCAACGCCACGTTGCAGCGACTGGCGCTGACCCTCGGGCTGGACCTCGACGTCGACCGGCGCGGCCTCATGGACCGGTTCCTCGAGCTCACCGAGGAGGGGAAGGCCATCCCGCCGGTGGTGGTGGGCCCGACCGACGCACCGGTGTTTCAGAACGTGGCCACCGGCGGCGACGTCGACGTGCTGACGTTCCCGACGCCGCTGTGGCATCCCCGCGACGGCGGCCGGTACCTCGGCACCGGCGTCAGCGTCGTGATCAAGGACCCCGACTCGGACTGGGTCAACGTCGGCACCTACCGCGTGATGATCCACGACGGCCGCCACGTCGGTCTCTACATCTCGCCCGGCAAGCACGGCAAACAGTTCGTCGACACCTACTTCGAGCGCAAGCAGCCCTGCCCGGTCGCGATCATCCCGGGCCCAGACCCGCTGCTGTTCGTCGGCTCCACCGTCGAGGTGCCGTACGGGGTCTGCGAGTACGACTGGGTCGGCGGCATCCGCGGCGAGCCCTACCCCGTCGTGAACGCGCCGGTGACGGGTCTGCCGGTGCCGGCGGCGGCGGAGATCGTCCTCGAGGGCTTCCTCCACCACGACCGGTTCCTGCCCGAAGGACCGTTCGGCGAGTGGCACGGCTACTACGCCAGCGGCCAGCGGCCCGAGCCCGTCGTCGAGGTGTCGGCCGTCTACCACCGCGACGATCCGATCATGCTGGGGGTCCCACCGAACAAGCCGCCGTGGGAGCCGATGAGGTACCGCGAGTACCTGCGCTCGGCGTTGCTGCTGCGCAACCTGCGACAGGCCGGCGTGCCCGGGGTTGTCGACGCCCAGTGCTTCGCCGTCGGCGGCAACCGGCTGTTCAACGTCGTCTCCATCCAGCAGAAGTACGCCGGCCACGCGCGCCAGGCCCTGCATGTGGCCGCCCAGTGCCATGCCGGCGCCTACCTGGGCCGCATCGTGGTGGTCGTGGACGACGACGTCGACATCACCGACCTGTCCGACGTCATCTGGGCGATCTGCACGCGGTCGGACCCCGAGGAGGACATGGACATCATCCGCAAGGTGTGGTCCGGGCCGCTGGACACCGCCGTCCACCCGGACCGAAAGGGGCTCAACTCGCGCCTGCTGGTCGACGCGACGCGGCCGTGGGCATGGCGCGACCGGTTCCCGGCGGCGATCGGTCCGGACCCGGAGACCAAGCGCGCCACCCGGGAGCGCTGGGGCCACCTGCTCCGGTGAGCCGAGCGGACACGGGGCGCAGCATCGCGACCATCATCGCCTTCGGGCTCGCCCTGGGCGCCTCGACCGTCACTTTTCCGCTGCTGGCGTTGGACGCGGGCATCTCCGCGCCGGTGGTTGGCGCGCTGGCGGCGGTCTCCGGCGCATCGCAGCTGACCTCGCGGCTGGCGCTGCCCTGGTTGCTGGAGCGGGTACCGGACCGGGCGCTGATCGTTTCGGCCTGCGTCGCCATGGCCCTGTCGGGAGCGACGCTGCTGGTGAGCACGGCGTTCGCGGCGTTCGTCGGCGCTCAGCTGCTCCAAGGCCTGGCCCGGGCGCTGTTCTGGACCTCCAGCCAGACCCATGCCGTGCGCTCGCCCGGCACGCCGATCCGCCGGCTGGCCCAGGTACACAGCTCCGGGCACGTCGGATCGCTGGCCGGACCGGCCGCGGCCGGGGCGTTGCTCGCCCTGAGCCCGCACCTGGCGCTGGGCCTGGTGGTCGCCGCGGCGGTGGCCGGCATGGTCACCGGGAGCCTGCTGGTGCGGCGTGCACCCTACGCGCGGCGGCCGCGCGGGACGCGGCGCAGCCGGCTGTGGCGGCGGCGGACCGTTGCCCTGGGCTGCTGGACCAGCTTCTGCGCCGGCGGCTGGCGCGGGATCCTGGACGCCTTCGTTCCGGTGGTCCTCGCCACGGCGGGGTTGAGCACCGCGACGATCGGGTGGCTGGTCGCGGTGGCCGAAGGCGCCGTCGTGGTGGTCGCGGTGGCGCTGGCCCGGTACGGGCGCGAGCCGTTCGGGCAGCTGGTCCGGTTCGGGGCGATGGCGGTGCTCGCCGGCGCGACCGTCCTGCCGGCGGTCGCCGGTCAGCCCGTGCTGGCCGGCGTCGCGCTGGCGGTGGCCGGCGCGGGTGCCGGGCTGGCGGGCTCGGTGGGCCCGGCCATGGTCAACGCCTCGGTCCACGAGCGCGACCAGGGCATGGCCATCGCGCTCACCGGCACGTACCGGGCCGCGGCGCGGCTGGCCACGCCCGCCGTCCTGGCGACGGCGGGCGGGCTGGTCGGTGTGCCGTTGGCGATCGCGTTGACCGCGGCGGGCATGGTGGCGCCGGTGCTCGGTCTCGGCGTGGTCAGTCGCCGACCGGGATGAGGGTGAGGTTCGCCGGGTCGATCCGCAGGGTGACGGTGGTCGACGGCGCCAGAGAGACCGACGGCTCGCACCGGGCGCGGACCTCCTGGCCACCGACTCGGACGATGTGGTCGACGGCGTCGCCGACGAAGCTGCGCGTGACGACGCTGCCGGTGAGCTGGTTGGGCGTGTCGTGGGTTGGCGCCTGGTCGGTGAGCGCGACCGCCTCGGGCCGGGCGGCGAGCACCACGGCCTCGCCGGTCCCCGGTCGCACCTCCGCGCGGACCAGGAGCTGGCCGTGCTCGGTGTCGACGGCGAGGAGCCCGTTCTCGTGCCCGGCGACGGTGCCGCTGAGGAAGTTGGACGTGCCGATGAACTCGGCGACGAAGCGGTTGTCCGGCCGCTCGTAGATGTCGCGCGGCGTCCCGGTCTGCATGATCTTCCCGTCGCGCATCACCGCGATGCGGGAGGACAGCGCCAGCGCCTCGATCTGGTCGTGCGTGACGTAGACGCTGGTGATGCCGAGCTCGCGCTGCATGCGCTTGAGCTCGAACCGCAGCGACTCGCGCAGCTTCGCGTCGAGGTTGGACAGCGGCTCGTCGAGCAGCAGCAATGGCGGCTCGGTGACCAGGGCCCGGGCGAGGGCCAGGCGCTGCTGCTGCCCGCCGGACAGCTTGGTCGCCTGGCGGCCGGCCAGGTGCGCCAGTTCCATCGTCTCCAGCACCGACATGACCTTCTCCGCGATGGCCTTCTTCCCCGGCCGGCTGCCGCGCGACATGACCTGCAACGGGAAGGCGACGTTGTCGAAGACCTTCATGTGCGGCCAGATCGCGTATGACTGGAACACCATGCCCAGGCCGCGCTGGTTGGGCGGCAGATGGAAGGTCCGGCTCGAGCCGCCGCTGAACAGGACCCGGC
Organism: Jiangella asiatica; assembly: GCF_004349065.1. Taxonomy (GTDB): domain Bacteria; phylum Actinomycetota; class Actinomycetes; order Jiangellales; family Jiangellaceae; genus Jiangella; species Jiangella asiatica. Next base: position 21,278 of record NZ_SMKZ01000047.1, on the reverse strand, counting down.
CGGCCACGCTGATCTCACCGGAGTCGGGGCGCTCCAGGCCGGCCACCGAACGCAGCGTGGTGGTCTTGCCGCAGCCGGACGGTCCGAGCAGGGTGAACAGCTCCCCGTCCCGCACGTCGATGCTGATGTCGTCGACGGCGCGTACCCGGCTGGCGGCGCGGTCACCGTTCTCCCGTCGCGGCTGACGATCGCCGGCGAAGGTCTTCACCAGGTTCGTGATCTCGAGCATGGTTCGTCCTCACGTTCCTCTCGACGTTCGATCCGGCGGTCAATCGCTGCGCAGCCCGATGCTGGCGCCGAGCTTGTAGGCGGCCGAGACGAAGACGACGAGCGTGGCGACCATCACCACCCCAAGGGCTGACACCGCCGTCATCTCGCCTTTCTCGTAGAACTGGAAGATCACGATCGCCAGCACCTCGTTGCCGGGGCTGTAGAGCAGGATCGAGCTGGAGAGCTCCCGGATCGAGACGATGACGATGTAGATCCAGCCGGCCGTCAACCCGGAGACCATCAGCGGCAGGACGATCCGGCGGCCGGTCTGCAGCCAGCTCGCGCCGGACACCGCCGCGGACTCCTCGAGCTCGGCGGAGATCTGCGTCAGCGACGACGACGCGTAGCGCATCCCATAGGGCATGAACCGGGTCACATAGGCGATCAGCAGGATCAGCATGGTGCCGTAAACCGGGATCGGCAGCGGGTTTCGCAGGTACACGAAGGAGATGGCGACACCCATGACCAGCCCGGGCACGATCAGCGGCAGGAAGGTGAGCTGGTCGACGACCTGCCGCCCGGGTATCCGGGTCCGGATCACCAGCCAGGCAGCGATCGCGGTGAGCAGCATGACCGCCGTCGCCGATCCGACGCTGAGCCCCAGCGAGTTGACCAGCGACCGGGTGAAGATCCGGTTCTCGAACAGCGCGCTGTAGTTGGCCAGCGAGAAGTCGCCGAAGGAGGCGAAGGAGAAGCGCTGGTAATACGGCAGGAAGGAGTTGTAGACCATGATCAGGACCGGCAGCGCCGTGGTGGCGACGAAGTACAGCACCACTGCGGCGCCGACGGGGACCCTGGCCAGGCCCAGGTCCAGCGGTCGCGGCCGGAAGCCTTTCCCAGTGACGGTGGCGTACTCACGGCCCCCGCCGCCCAGCCGGTTGACCGCGTAGACGCCGGCGACGGCCACCAGGACCAGCCCGATCGAGAGCGCGCCGGCCGCGCCGTAGTCGTACGGGAACTGCCGCAGCTCGGTGAAGATCTGGCTGGTGAACACGTTGATCCGGTCCGGGAGGCCGAGCAGCACCGGCACCTCGAAACTGGTCAGCCCGTTCACCCCGATGATCAGCATGGCGCCGGCGATGGCCGGGCGGGTGAGTGGCACCGTGATCCGGCGGATCATGGTGAACCGGCTGGCGCCGCAGACCAGCGCCGACTCCTCCAGTGCCGGGTCCATCGAGCGGAACGCGGCGACCATGAACAGGAAGACCAGGGGAGCGGAGTGGGTGCCCTCGACCCAGATCATGCCGGCCATGCTGAAGATGTCGAAGACCGGCTGACCCACGACCGCTTCCGAGACCTGGTTGAGCAGTCCGACGTTCTCGCTGCTCAACATGATCCACGAGATCGTGTACAAGAGCCCCGGGATGATGAGTGGGACCATGGCTGTGGCCACCAGCAGCGGCCGGAACGGGACGTTGGTGCGGACGGTCACGTAGGCGAGGAACGTGCCGGTGACGAAGGCCAGCAGCGACGAGCCGATGGTGAAGACGACGGAGTTGCGGACCATCCCGCCCAGCCCCGAGCTCGCATAGGCCCGCTCGAACCCGGACAGCGTGAAGGCGCCCTCGTCGACGAAGGTCCCGTACGCGAGGTAGAGCAGCGGCGTCATGGCGAGGTAGCCGATGACGATCACCACCGCCAGCAGCACGAGCGTGCGCGCCTGCAGCGCCGACCGGATCCACCCCCTCGCCCGGCCGTCGCCTGCCGCCCGCGACGCCGCGGCGGGCGGGGGCGCGCCGCCGGCCGGCGGCTGAGGCTCGATCTCGACGGCCGCGGGCGGGCCAGCGGTCGGCCTGGTCGTCATGCGCTCTCCTCGCCCGCGGTCAGCTCTGGTTGAGCAGCTCTTCGAACCGGCTCGTCCACTCGCTCCGCTCGGTGGTGAACTTCTCGAAGTCGACCTGGTGCAGGTCCTCCTCGTGGATGTCCTCGAGTGGGCCGCCGGGTTGCGGGACGGCGGTGGGCGTGCGGTCCTCCTGGGAGATGATCTGCTGGCCCTCGTCGAGCAGGAAGTCGACGAACAGCATGGCCGCGGCCGGGTGCGGCGCGTTCTTCAACAGGGTTATCCCCTGCGGCTGGAAGATCAGCGGCTCGACGTAGCTGCCGTCGGACTTGCGCCAGGCGATGGGCGCGTCGGGCGCGGCCTCGGTCTCGCGGTCGATCGACTGCGTGTACACCGACAGCGACACCGGGAACTCTCCGGCCAGCAGCAGCTGGGCCTGCACGGTGTGGCCGGCATTGTAGGTCGAGTACGAGGCCAGGGTCTGGATCATCTCGTCGACCTCGTCCTCGGTCCACCCCTGTTCGAGGTAGTAGTCCATGACGCCCGTGTACCAGATCCAGTCGCGCGGATCGATGGAGAGCTTGCCGTCCCACTTGGGGTCGGTGAACCCGTCGAGCGTGTCCGGGATCTCGTCCTCGGACACGAGGTCGGTGTTCCAGCCCTGCGTGTAGACGCTCAACCGGGTCGCGGCGACGTGCGACTCCGGGTCGTAGCCGGGGATCTGGTCGGTCAGCTCCGGGTTGATGTACTCGTAGGTCAGCCCCTGCTGGGCGATGCTGAACGACTCGGAGTCGTCCATGACGTCCGCACCGTAGAAGCCGGCCTCGTACTCCTGCAGGATGCGCTGGAGCACGGTGTCGGACTGCCCGGAGTAGAGCTCCACCGTGACGTCGTAGGTGTCCTCGAACGCGGCGATCACCGGATCCATGCCGGAGCTCGCCGTGTAGAAGACGACGCTGCCCTCCTCCTCGGCCGCTTCGACGAGGGCGTCGTGCCGTTCCTGGCCCGACATCTCGTTGAAGCGGTCGAAGGTGTCGGCCGCCGAGCCCCGGTCGGAGTCGCCCGAGCTGGCGGTGCCGTCCTCGCTACCGCACGCGGCGAGCACCAGACCGATCGCGGCGGCCGCCGCGAGGGACGTCCGCGTGGAGCGCCGGCCGCCGAGTCGGCGGGCCGGTCGTGTCCCGGCTGACTTCATCGTCATCTCCCCAAGCCGTGGCCGAAGAACTGTAACGTTGCGGGATCGTGCGAGCATTGCAGCAATGAATGTTGCAGTCAAGAGCTGGGTAGAGATAATGTGTACCGCCGTGGTGACCCTGTCATTCGCGTCGGCGGTGAACGAACGAACCCGGCCGATCATGGACGGAACCGTCCAGCCCGAAGGCATCACGCTGTGTCCGGTGGTGTCCGATCCGGCCGAGACCTTCTGGCGGATGCTGCGCTTCGGCGAGTTCGACGTGTCGGAGATGTCGATCTCGTCGTTGCTCATGGCCTTGGAGCGGGGCGCCGACCTGGTGGCGATCCCGGCGTTCCCGTCCCGGCGCTTCATGCACACCGAGTTGGTGTGCCACCGCGACGCCGGCATCGGGGGTCCGGCCGACCTCGCCGGCAAGCGGTTGGGCGTGGGCGAGTACCAGCAGACCGCGGCACTGTGGACCCGCGGCATCCTCGAGCACGACTTCGGCGTCTCGCAGTTCGACGTCGAGTGGTACATGGAACGGACCCCGGACCGCAGCCACGGCGCGGCCACCGGGTTCCAACCCCCGCCGGGGATCTCACTGCGGTTCGTGCCGGGGGACCGGAGCCTGTCCACGATGCTGGCCACCCACCAGATCGACGCCGCCCTGGTCAAGCGGGCGATGCGCAAGCCGGCGTCGAACGTGGTGGAGCGCTCGGCCCGGCTGACGGTCGCGCCGGCGGAGTTCCGGCGGGTGACCCGGCCGGTCTTCGCCGACCCGATGGCGGAGGGTCAGCGCTTCTACCGCGCGCATGGCTTCGTCCCCGTCAACCACACGTATGTGGTGCGCGGCGACGTGGCGCGCCGGTATCCGTGGGTCCCGTTCAATCTGTACCAGGCGATGCTGCGCGCCAAGGAGCTGGCCGAACGCGACCTCGTGAACAGCGTCCCGCTGAGCTTGATCTTCCGTGAGGAGTATCTCGCCCGCACCGAGGAACTGCTCGGGCCCGACCTGTTCCCGTACGGTGTCCGGGCCAACCGAGCGGCCCTGGAGACGATCGCCGGCTACTCGCACGAGCAGGGCCTCACATCCGAGCGTGCCGACGTGGCCGGGCTCTTCGCGCCCAGCACGCTCGACCTCTAGACGGTGCCGGCGTGGTCGATGGGCGGGTGCGGCGCCGGGCCCGGGAGGCGTTGCGCCGGTCGCTGCAGTCGCTACGGGTGCGCAACTACCGGTTGTTCTTCGGCGGGCACGCGATCTCCGTGGCCGGCACCTGGATGCAGCGGGTGGCGCAGGACTGGCTGGTGTTCGAGATCACCGGCAGCGCGGTGGCCATCGGCGCCGCGATGGCGCTGCAGTTCGGCCCGATCCTGCTGCTGGGCATCTGGGGCGGGGTGATCGCCGACCGGGTCGACCGGCGCATCGCCCTCCTGGTCACCCAGGCCGTCCAGCTCGTCCTCGCCCTGGTGCTGGGGACCCTGGTGGTCGCCGGCATCGACCACCTGTGGATCGTGATGGCCTTCTCGCTGCTGCTGGGCCTGGCGACGGTGGTGGACCAGCCGGTCCGGCAGGCATTCGTCGCCGAGCTGGTCGACCGCGACAGCATCGCCAACGCGCAGGTGCTCAACTCCGCGGCGCACAATCTGGGCAAGGTCGCCGGCCCGGTGGCCGCCGGGGGCGTGATCGCGTGGCAGGGTGCGGGCGCGGCGTTCCTGGTGAACGCCGCGTCGTTCCTGCCGCTGCTGGTGAACCTGGCCCGGATGGACGGCGCGACCCTGCGCCGGCCGCCGCGCCTGGTGAGGGGACGGGGACAGGCGCGGGCCGGTCTGCGCTATGTCCGCGACCATCCCGACCTGCGCATCGCCATGGTCCTGCTGCTGGTCGTCTGCGTACTGGGGCAGAACTTCCGGGTGGTGTTCCCGCTCGTCGGCGCCGAGCTGTTCGACGGCGGCGCGGGCACCTACGGGACGCTGATGGCGATGCTCGGGCTGGGCGCGATGCTGGCCGCGGTGTTCACGGCCGCCCGGCAGACGGCCACCGTGCGCGGACTGATCGTCGCCGCCGCCGGGTTCGGGCTGGCCGGCACCGCCCTGGCCATCAGCCCGACCCTGGGCCTCGCTCTGGCGGTGACGGTGGTCGTCGGCATCGCGAACTTCTCGTTCAACACCTTGGCCCGCACGGTGCTGCAGCTTGTCGCCGACCAGGCGATGCACGGACGCGTCCTAGCCCTGCACGGCGTGGTGTTCCTGGGCAGTACCCCAATCGGCGGCCTGCTGCTCGGCTGGGTGTGCGAGCGGTGGGGCGCGCGCGTCGGCCTGCTCGTCGGCGGCCTGAGCGCGCTCGCCGTCGCCGCCGTGGCGGAACGGATGTTCCGTCGGGCCCACTCGCGGCCGCCGATGACCCCCTCGACCGTGGAGCCGGCCGGCAAGGCGAGTGGCGACCAGGATCATTGACAGCAGCAATTGTTGCTGCATAGTGTTGGATTCGACGGAAGGGGAGATGCCAATGCGGACCGTGGACGCCGTGGCCGAGTGGCTCGAAGCGGCCGGTACCACGCACTACTACGGCTATGCGGGCGGCGCCGTCTGGCCGTTGCTGGACGCCCTCGTGGACCGTCCGGAACTGCGCGGTGTCCAGGCCAAGCACGAGTCGCACGCCGTGCATCAGGCCGACATCCACTACCGGACCACCGGCCGGGTCGCGGCGGTGATCGTCACCAAGGGACCGGGCCTGCTCAACTGCGTCGGCGGCGTGGCCAGTGCCATGCACGACGGCATCCCACTACTCGTCATCGCGGGCTCCGGGCCGACCCACTTCATGGGCAAGGGCGGCATGCAGGAACTGTTCTACGCCGGCTTCGACGACGCCGTCCCGGTCTTCAAGCCCGTCACCAAGGGCGCCTGGCTCGCCGTCCGCCCGGACACCGTGATCGACCTCCTGAACCACGCGCTGCGGGTCGCGACCAGCGGCCGCCCCGGCCCCGTGCTCATCCAGCTCCCGCTCGACGTCCAGCTCGGCGAGGTCGAGGGCCAGGTCGAGCCGCCGGTGCGCCGCTCGGTCCGCCAGCGCACCCGGGTCGATGCCGCGGACGTGACCGAGGCGGGTCGGCTGCTGGCGGCGGCCGAACGTCCCGTGCTTCTGGTCGGCGGCGGGCTGGTGCGCTCGCCCGGCGGCGCGCAGGCACTTCAGGCGGTGGCCGAGCAGCGCGGCGTTCCGGTCGTCACCAGCCTGCCGGGCAAGGGCCTGCTCGGTGAGGAGCACCCGCTCTCGCTGGGCTGTGTGGGCCGGTCGGGCACCGAGTGCGCCGCCCGGGCCACCCGCGAGGCCGACCTCGTGATCGCCGTCGGTGCCCGGTTCTCGGACAACCACACCGCCAACTGGCGCAAGGGCGCCATCTACGACATGGACATCACGAAGGTCGTCCAGGTGAACGTCGACCCCGACGAGATCGGCCGCAACTACCCGGTCGAGCTCGGGCTGGTCGGTGACGGCACTGCGTTCCTGGAGGACCTGTTGGCAGCCACCGACGGCCCGGCCGACGCCTACGCCGGCTGGGTCCAGCGCGTCGCCGGCTTCCGCGACGAGTGGCGCGCCTCCATCGAGCCGGTGCTGACCGCCCCGACCTCGCCGATCCACCCGGGCCGGATGTGCTACGAGGTGGGAGAGGTCCTGGCGCAGCGGGGCCGGGTGTTCATCGACATCGGCGACGTCATCCAGTACGCCGAGCCCTACATGACGGTGCGCCGGCCCGGCACCTGGCACATCAGCCCCGGGATGGCCGAGATGGGATGGGCGGCGCAGGGCGCCTCCGCGGCCTGCCTGGTGGCGCCGGACGACCCTGCCGTCGTGCTCACCGGCGACGGCGCGTTCATGATGGGACCGCAGGCCGTCGCGACGGCGGTCGAGCACGGCCTGCCGGTCACCTGGGTCATCCTCAACAACCTCGAGCTCGGCATCGAGCGCAAGGGCGCCGTCGGCAAGTTCGGCCGCAGCCACCCCTGGTACTCGTTCACCATCGAAGCGACCGGTGAGCCCTATACTCCCGACTTCGCGGCGCTGGCCAGGTCGTTCGGCGCCGAGGGCGAGCGGATCGAAGAGGCCGGGCAGTTCCGGCCGGCGCTGGAGAAGGCGGTGGAGTCGGGTCGCCCGACGGTGCTCGACGTGGCCATCGACGTCACGGTACCCAGCTACTTCACCAAGGGCCTCGACCGCTTCTACCCCGACACCTGGGGTGCCAGCTACCCCTCCTATGGGCAACTGAAGCTGGCCAGATGAGCGGCGGCGACGACGCGGCGCCGCTGCTGGTGGCGGGGGAGTGGGAGCGCGCGGGGGAGCCGTTCGCGGCATGTGCCGCCGGTGACGGGCCGGTGGTGGGCCACACCTTCCACGCGCTGCCCGAACAGCTGGACCGCGCCACCACCGGCGCGGTCCGCGCCTTCGACGGCACCCGCCGCTCGGCCTCGTACGAGCGCGGTGAGCTGCTGCGCCGCGCCGCCGAGCTGATCGCCGCCGACGTCGAAGGTCTGGCGAGGACCCTCGCCGCGGAGATCGGCAAGCCGATCAACGACGCCCGGCTGGAGGTGCGGCGCACCGCCACCACGTTCCGGATGGCCGGTGAGGAGGCCGAGCGGATCGGCGGCGAGATGCTACCGCTCGACCTGCTGCCGAGCGCGCGCGGCCGCTGGGGCATCACCCGGCACCTGCCGATCGGCCCGGTCGCCGCGATCACGCCGTTCAACGTGCCGCTCAGCCTGTCCGCGCACAAGCTGGCGCCGGCGCTGGCGGCCGGCTGCACCGTCGTGCTCAAGCCCGACTCGCGGGCGGCGCTGACCCTGCTGCGACTGGCCGGGCTGCTGGTCGAGGCCGGCGTGCCCGCCGGGGCACTGAGCATGCTGCCGATGAGCACCTCCGTTGGCGACCGGATGGTCACCGACGACCGGTTCCGCATGGTCAGCTTCACCGGCTCGGCCCGGGCCGGGTGGGACATCCGGTCCCGGGCCGGCACCAAGAAGGTCACCCTCGAGCTGGGCGGCAACGCGCCGGTGATCGTCGACGAGACAGCCGACGTCGCGCACGCCGTCGCCCGCACCGTGGCCGGCGGCTTCAAGTACGCCGGCCAACTGTGCATCAGCGTCCAGCGGGCGTTCGTGCACCGCGCGGTGTGGGACGAGTTCGTCGGCGGCCTCGTCAAGGGAGCGGAGGCGCTCACCGTCGGCGCCCCGCTGGACGAGAACACTCAGGTCGGTCCGATGATCTCCGTCGCGGCGGCGGACCGGATCCGGTCGTGGGTCGACGAGGCGGTCAGCGGTGGCGCCCGGTTGCTGACCGGTGGTGCCGGCGATGGAGCCTACGTCGCGCCCGCGGTGCTCGAGCAGGTGCCGGCCACCGCCCGGGTAGCGGCGGAGGAGGCGTTCGGGCCGGTGGTCGTCGTCTCGCCGTTCGACGACGTGGACGCGGCGTTCGCGGCCGCCGACGCGACGCCGTACGGCCTGCAGGCGGGGTACTTCACCCGCGACCTGCACCGCACCTGGCGGGCGTTCGAGGCGCTGGAATTCGGTGCGGTGATCATCAACGACGTGCCCACGTTCCGGGTCGACAACATGCCGTTCGGCGGAGTGAAGAGTTCTGGCCTCGGCCGGGAAGGAATCCGGTGGACGATAGCGGACATGAGCGAGCAACGGTTGCTCGTGCTGGCCCCCGAGGCGGACTGAAGAGAGACCGGAGATGACCACAGCACCGATGGACGACGTGGCGGAGACCGTCCGCAGCAAGTACGACAAGCTCACGAATTCGCAGAAGCGGATCGCCGAGACCATCATCGAAGACCCGGAGTTCGTCGCGTTCGCGACCGTCGACAAGCTCGCCAGCCGCCTCGACGTCGCGGCGTCGACCGTCGTCCGGTTCGCCTACAAGCTGGGCCTGGACGGGTACCAGGACCTCCAGGAGCGGGTGCGCAGGCAGATCAGGCAGCAGTACCGCACGGCCAGCAACACCGAGGGCTCGACGCCGACCAGCCACCTGGCCGACACACCGTTCCAGGCCTCGCTCGACCGCGACCTGGCGCACCTGCAGCGCACCGCCCGCTCGCTGGACCGTGACGTGCTGGACCGCGCCGTGACGGCGATGAGCGAGGCCGAGCACGTCTACATCACCGGTGACCTGACCTCGTACTGCCTGGCCTACTTCACCGCGATCGCGGTGGGCCGGGCCCGCGAGAAGGTGCGGCTGGTGCGGGCCGACGCCGAAGGTGCGACGGCGCTGCTCGAGATGGGACCGGACGACGTCCTGCTCGCGTACACGTTCCCGCCGTACTCGCGGAACGTCCTGCGCGTCGTGGACTCCGCGGTGCGGCGGCGCACGCTCACCATCGGCGTCACCGACGCGGCCATCTCGCCGGTCGGGCAGCGGGTGTCCATCGTGCTGTCGGTGATGGCGTCGGGCATCGGGCCGCAGAACACGCTCGTGCCGGGACTGGCGGTGGCCAACGCGCTGGTGAACGGGCTGATCCAGCGCAACGAGGACACGTCGCTGGAACGCTACAAGGCCGTCGGGTCGCTGGCCGGAGACTGGGACCTCTTCCTGCTGGGGCCGGACCATGGAACCTGAGACGCCGGCGCCGCTGGCCGGGCTGCGAGTCCTGGACTTCGCGTGGATCGGTGCCGGTGCCCTGGTCACCAAGGCGCTGGCGGAATTGGGCGCGGAGGTGATCCGCATCGAGTCGCGGGTCCGGCCGGACAACCTGCGCCAGTCGCCGCCGTTCCGGCCGGGCACCACAGGGCTGGACGCGTCGGGCTACTTCGCCTCGCGGAACCCGGGCAAGAAGAGCGTGGCGCTGAACATGAAGCACCCCCGGGCCCGCGAGATCGCGCTCGCGCTGGCCGCCCGCTCCGACGTGTTCACCAGCAACTTCCGCACCGGGGTGCTGGAGCGCTGGCGGATGACGTATGCCGACGTCCGCACCGTCAACCCGCGAGTGGTGTTCCTGGCGATGCCCATGCAGGGCAGCGACGGCCCGCACCGCGACTACGTCGGCTTCGGGTCCACCATCGCCGCGCTGGCCGGCCTGGTGCACACCACCGCGGTGCCCGGCCGCCCACCCGTCGGCACCGGCACGCACTACCCGGACCACGTGCCCAACCCCGGCCACGCCCTGGTCGCCCTCCTGGCGGCCATCTACCACCAGCAGCGCACCGGCGAGGGCCAGTACGTCGAACTGTCCCAGCTGGAGTCGACCGTCAACGTCGTCGGCCACGGGGTGGTGCACAGCTCCCTCGGCGGCGACGTCGAGCCGGCGGGCAACCGTTCGCCGGGCACGGCACCGCGCGGGGCATACCGGTGTGCCGACGGCGAGTGGATCGCGCTGGCCTGCCACACCGATGAGCACTGGCAGGCGCTGGCAAGCGTGCTCGACCGGCCCGGCTGGCTGACCGACGATCGGTTCAGCACCGTCCTGGAGCGCATCGGCCACGCCGACGAGCTGGACGAGCTGCTACGTGTCGCTCTGGAGTCACGACGCCGCCCGGCCGTGGTGGACGCGCTGACGGCCGCGGGCGTGCCCGCCGGCCCGGTCAACAGCGCCAAGGACATGCTGGCCGACCCGCACCTGACCGCCCGCGGCTTCTGGCAGCCGGTCAACCACGCCGTGATCGGCGAGATCCCGATGTCGCACCTGCCGTTCCGGCTCGGCGACGGCCCACGGCCCGAGATGACCCCGCCGCCGCTGCTCGGCGAGCACACCCGCGAGGTGGCGACCGGCCTCCTGGAGCTCACCGACGAGCAGTACGACGATCTTGTCCGCGACGGAGTGTTCCGCTGATGGAGGCGGTGCTGTGGGAGCGCGACGGGGGCGTCGGGTGGGTGCGGCTGAACCGCCCCGAGCGCCGTAACGCCATCGACCAGGCGACCCGGCGCAGGCTGGCGGAGGCGTTCGCGGAACTGGAGGCCGACGACGACGTCGGGGTCATCGTCCTCACCGGGACCGGCACGGCCTTCTGCGCGGGGGTCGACCTGCTCGAGGAGGCGCCGGCGCGAGGGCTGCTGGACCTCGGCGCACCGGTGAGCGCGCCGGTCGACCGCTGCACCCGACCGGTGCTGGCCGCCGTGAACGGCCCGGCCGTCGGCGGCGGCTTCGAACTGGCGCTGGCCGCCGACCTCCGGGTGGCAGCCGGCACCGCCTGGTTCCAGCTCAGCGAGCTGCGCCTGGGCAGCCTGCCGGGCAGCGGCGGCACCCAGCGGCTGTTCGACGCGCTGCCCTCCGCGCTGGCGTGGCGGATGCTGCTGACCGGCAGCCGGATGGACGCCGCGGACGCCGCACGGTTCGGCCTGGTCAGCGACGTGCTGCCGGCCGAGACGTTCGACGCCGACGTCGCGGCCCTGGTGGCGACGCTGGCCGAAGCGGCGCCGCTGTCGATGCGCGCCGCCAAGCTCGCGCGAACGGCGGCCCGGGGTGCGGGCTCCGAGCTGGCGATGGAACGACTGCTGTGGCGGCTGCTCGCCACGACCGAGGATCGGGCCGAGGGCCGCGCGGCGTTCCGGGAGAAGCGCCGGCCGCGGTTCCTCGGCCGCTGAGTGTCCCTGACAGGGTCGCTGCGAGTCGAGAGGACGGTGCGACGATGGGATGGCGACGGGCGGCCATCAGCGGGGTGGGCGTGAGCCGGCAGGGCAAGCTGCCGGACGAGACCCCCAACTCCCTCGCGGCCGAGGCGTTCGTGGCAGCGCTGGACGACGCCGGGCTGCGGCGCGAGAACGTCGACGGACTGTTGACCATGCCCGGCACGAAGTCACCGGAGGGCGCCAAGCATTACCTAGCGCTGGGTGAGCAGCTGGGCATCAACCCGCGGATCACCGGCAGCCTGTCCATGGGCGGCGCGACGGCCGGCGTGCTCATCCAGCAGGCGGCCCTGGCCATCGACGCCGGCATGGCCTCGACGGTCGCCTGCGTCTTCGGCGACACCGCGAAGACCGGCGGCAGCCGGTTCAACGCCGCCGCCGGCACCGACACCGACTCCTGGGGCATCTGGGGCATGTTCGGCAACGCCGCCAACAGCGCGTTCGGCGCCCAGCGGCACATGGCGCGGTACGGCACCACCAGCGAGCAGCTCGGCTGGGTCGCGGTCACCATGCGCGAGCACGCAGCACTGAACCCCGACGCGATCATGCGCGAGCGGATCACCCTCGACGACCACCAGAGCTCGCGGATGATCGTCGACCCGCTGCACCTGCTGGACTGCTGCATCATCTCCGACGGTGCCGTCGCGGTCATCGTCACCTCACCCGAGCGGGCCCGCGACGCCCGCAGCGCGCCGGTGGACATCTGGGGGATGGGGCAGGGGCACACGCTGGAGAAGCTGGGCCGGCCGGACTGGTGGTACCTGCCGCACCAGGCCGACTGCGTGAGCGACGCCTACCGGATGGCCGGCGTGTCGCCCGCGGACATCGATGTCGCGCAGCTCTACGACAACTTCACCATCTCGGTGCTGTTCTGGCTGGAGCACGCCGGGTTCTGCGCGCCCGGCGAGGCCGGACCGTTCGTCGAGGGCGGCAAGCGGATCCGCCTGGGCGGCGACCTGCCGGTGAACACCGCCGGAGGCAACCTGTCCGAGTCGTACATGCAGGGCTGGCTGCACGTCGTCGAGGGCGTCCGGCAGCTTCGCGGCGAGTGCGGGCCCCGACAGGTCGACGGTGCGCGGCTGTGCCTGGTGACCGGGCGCGGCATGACTCTGAACACGGCGAGCTGCCTGATCTTGGGAGGCACGGCATGAGCGACGGGGGGTTCGTCCGGCCGGTGCGGACCGAGGTCAACCGCGGCTTCTGGGAGGGCGTCGACGACGGCGTCCTGCGGGTCCAGCGGTGCCTGGGCTGCGGGGAGCTGCGGTATCCGCCGGCGTCGCGCTGCCCGCGCTGCCTCGACGCCGAGTGGACCTGGCAGCCGGTGTCGGGCCGCGGCGAGGTGCTCTCGTACGTGGTGGTCCACCAGCGCTACCACCCGGCATGGTCGGACCGGGTGCCCTACAACGTCGTCCTGGTGCAGCTGGACGAGGGGCCACGGCTGATCAGCAATGTGCTGCCGCTCTCCGGCGCGGACCTGCGGGTGGGGATGGCGGTCCGGGTGGTCTTCGACGACGAGGACGGCGTCCGGGTGCCGCGTTTCGTCAGCACCGACGGTACCGACGGCGCGACCGAGCCCAACTGAAGGGAGCCCGATGACGCTGGAGAACACGACCACCGGCGTGGAGCGCGTGGTCGACGGCAGGACGGTGCGCATGGTGCCCTATGCCATCGACGGGCCGGCCGACGGGCGGGCGGCGCCGAAGGTGCCACGAGACGCCCGCGAGTGGCTGGCACGCGCGGCGTCCATGGGTGAGCTGCGGGTGCTGCGCGGCGTGGACTGCGAGCGCGGCATCGGACAGATCACCGAGATGCTGCACCACGACGAGGACGCCCCGGCCGTGCTCTTCGACGACATCCCCGGGTACCCGTCCGGGTACCGGATACTGGTGAACACGCTGTCGCGGCGCAACCGGCTGGCCATGACCATCGGGCTGGACGAGAACGTCTCGGCCGCCGGCCTCGTGGACGCGTGGGAGGCCTGGCTCATCGACGCGCGGCCCCGGCCGGTGAACGTCGTCGTCGAGGGCCCGATCACCGAGAACGTGCTGGCCGATGACGACGTCGACCTCAACGCGTTTCCGACGCCGCTGTGGCACCAGGAGGACGGCGGCCGCTACATCGGCACCGCGGTCGCCGTGGTCACGGCCGACCCCGACACCGGCTGGGTCAACTACGGCACGTACCGGGCGATGATCCACGACCGCAACCACACCGGCCTCTACATCTCGCCGGGCAAGCACGGGCGAGCCCACCAGCAGGCCTGGTTCGACCGCGGCGAGCCGATGCCGTGCGTCATGTTGGTCGGGCTGTCGCCGTTGCACTTCCTGGGCGCGGCGCTGGAGATCCCGGACGGGGTCAGCGAGCTGGAGTGGATCGGCGGTATCACCGGCGAGGCGATCGACTGCGTCGAGGGGCGCGTCACCGGGCTGCCGATCCCGGCCGGTGCCGAGATCGCGCTGGAGGGATACGTGCTGCCGGACGAGACCCGGTTGGAGGGCCCGTTCGGCGAGTGGACCGGCTACTACGCCTCGAAGGAACAGCAGCAGCCGGTGTTCCGGGTGGACGCGATCTACCACCGGGACGACCCCATCCTGCTGGGCTGCCCGCCGCAGAAGCCGCCGTACGAGGGCCAGCGGTTCCAGCAGTACGGGCGCAGCGCCAACCTGCGCCGCGAGGTGCGGGCCGCCGGCGTGCCGGGCGTCGTCGCCGCGTGGACGCACAGCGTCGGCGGCTGCCGGCTGTTCAACGTCATCTCGATCAAGCAGCAGTACGCCGGCCACGCCAAGCAGGCCGCCCTGGTGGCCAGCCAGTGCCGGCAGGGCGCCTACCTCGGCCGCATCGTCGTCGTGGTCGACGACGACATCGACGTCACCGACCTGCACGAGGTCATCTGGGCCGTCTGCACCCGGCACGACCCCGAGCGCGACGTGCAGATCCTCACGCGCACCACCAGCGGTAACCTCGACCCGGCCATCGAACCGGGCAGGAAGGGCTACAACAGCCGGCTGATCATCGACGCGACGCGGCCGTGGGAGTGGCGCGACCGGTTCCCCGACCCGATCGGCCCGGCACCCGCGGAGAAGCTCGCCGTGCGCGAGACGTGGGACTGGATCTTGCGGAGCACGCCGTGACGGCCGGCTATGAGCCCAGTTCTGACCTGCGCTTCGGCCTGGTGCTGGCGAACAAGGGCCGCGGCGCCGGGCCCGAGGCGCTGGACGCCGGCGCCGCCGCCGTCGAGCGGCTGGGCTGGCACAGTGTGTGGGTCACCGACCACCTGATGGTGCCGGACGGGCCGGAGGCCGGCGAGTACGGCTCGATGCTGGAGGCACTGACCTCGCTCACCTACGTGGCCGCGCGGCACGAGCGGGTCACCGTCGGCACCAGCGTCGTCGTGCCGGCGATGCGCGACTCGCCGCTGCTGGCGAAGGAGCTGGCCACACTCGACGTGCTCAGCGGCGGCCGGCTCGTGGTCGGCGTCGGCGCGAGCGACCGCATGGACCTGCCCGAGTACACCAACCTCGGCAAGGCCGACCGGTTCGCCCGCCGCGGCGCGTACGTGGACGAGTCGATCGCGCTGTGGCGGCACCTGTGGTCCGGTCGCACCGACCCGTTCGCGGGTGAGTTCCATACGTTGTCGGGCTACGTGTTCCTGCCGCTGCCCACAGCGCGAGACATCCCCGTGTGGTGTGGCGGGCGCAGCGAGCGGGCACTGCGCCGGGCCGCCCGGCTCGCCGACGGGTACCACGCCTCGCAGACCGGCCCGGCCGACCTCGCCGGGCGGCTGCCGATGCTGGCCTCGCTCGCCGCTGACGCGGGCCGGGCGCTGCCGACGCTGTCGGTGCGAGCCCGCGTCGAGTTCGGCGCGGCGGCCCGTGACGTCTACACCTTGCACGGCTCGGCCGCACGAATGGTGGACGAGGTCGTGCGCTTCGCCGAGGCCGGTCTGCACGAGCTGGTCCTGGTCTTCGACGCGGCGACTCCGGCGCAGGTGACCGCCGCGGTCGAGCGGTTCCACGAGTCGGTGGTTGAACCGTTCCGCGAGCGGATCGCGGGTGCGCGCGCCCGGCAGGACGGGGCCGTGCGCGCGTGAAGCCCACCACGCCGGAGACCAAGCTGAGCCGGTTCGTCGCGGAGCTGGACTGGGACGACCTGCCGCCCCGGGTCCAGGACCGCGTCGTCGAGATCTGGGCGGACGCGGTGGCCAACGCCCTGGCCGGCCGGTCCGCCGCCAACACGGCGGCGGTCGAAGGGCTGGCCACCGCGCTGTGCGGCCCCGGCGACAGCACCGTCGTCGGCGGCGGCACCCTGGCGCCCACCGGAGCCGCCCTGCTGAACGGCTACCAGATCACCGCGTTCACCATGTGCGACGTGTACCGCCCGGCCCTGTGCCACGTGACTCCGGAGGTGGTACCGGCCGTGCTGGCCGTCGCCGAAGCCGGCGACGTCAGCGGACGGGACCTGCTCACCGCCATCGCGGCCGGCCTCGAGGTCACCACCAGGCTCGGCCTCGGTGTCGACTACCCGGTCTTCAGGGCCAGGGGCTGGCACGCACCCGGTGTCATCGGCACGATCGGCGCAGCGATGGCCGCGGCGCGGGCGCTGGGTCTGGACGCCGCCGGCGTCTGCGCGGCGATGGGCCTGGGCGGCAGCCAGGCGGCCGGCACGTTCGCCGCGCTCGGCACCCCGGCGGTGAAGTTCCACCAGGCCCGCGGCGCGGTCTCGGGGCTGTGGGCGGCCCGGTTCGCCGCCGGCGGCCTCGGCGGGGCCGAGAACATCCTCACGCACACCGACGGCGGACTGCTCACGACCTACGCCGGTGGCGGCCGTCCCGGGCACATCACCCGGCAGCTGGGCGAGCGGTGGGAGCTGGAGCAGATCTCGCTGCGCCGCTGGGCCGCGGCGAGCTCGCTCCAGTCGCTGGTCGCCGCCCTGCTGTCGGTCCCCGCCGACGACTTGCGGCCGTCGGACCTCGTCGGCGTCGACGTCGCGCTGCCGCCCACGTCCTACGCGATGTGCGGGGACATGGGCTGGGACGACGAGCTCAGCGCCATGCAGTCCGCCCGTTACGTCACCACGGTCGTGCTGCACGACAGACAGTGCTGGATCGAGCAGTTCACCGCGGATCGCAGGAGTGACGTCCCACTCGCGCAGTTCGCCCGCGCCCGGGTGAGCGTCGATGTCGGCGCGGGCCTGCCGCCGTCCGGGGTCGGGCTGCGGATCACCCGCCGGAGCGGCTCCCCCCTGGTGGTCCACCGCGACGGTGCGCCCGGGGAACCTGCCGAACCGCTGACCCGGGAGACGATCCGCGAGAAGCTGGCCGCCGTCGGTGGCGGCAGTCTCGACGAGGTGGTCTTCGGCGTCGCCGGGCGGTCCGCGGCCGAGGTGGCCGCGGCGCTGCGCGCGACCCCGTCGTCGGCCACCGCCGGAAGGAGCTAGCGTGAACACACCTCCCTGCACTGACGTCCGGTTGCCATCGCCGGTCGCGGCCCTGCTCGACGGGACCGACCTCGCCGGACGCGTCGGCCACACCATCTCGCTCACGACCGCCGGCGACGACGGGTGGCCACGGCTCGCGCTGCTCAGCGTTGGCGAGGTGCTCAGCGTCACCGGCACCGACCTCCGGCTCGCCCTGTACGCCGGAAGCGGCACGACCGCGGCGCTCGCCGGGTCGGGCCGGGCACTGCTCAACCTCGTGCTGGACGGGACCAGCTACAAGATCCGGGCGCGGGTCCGGCGCATCGACCGGGGCGGCGAGCCACTGGCGTTCTTCCACGGCCACGTCGAGGCGGTGGACGAGGACCGAGTCGGCTACGCCGAGCTCGTCTCCGGCATCACCTACCGGCTGGCCGACCCCGCCGCCGTCGTCGAACGGTGGTCCTGGCAGGTCCAGAAGCTGCGGGAGGTGGCCGGATGAGCACCACGCGGGGCCAGGCGCAGCCGCGGCGGCTGATCGTCGCCATCACCGGCGCCAGCGGCTCGATCCTCGGCGTGCGCATGCTCGAGCGGCTTCGCGAGTTCGACGTCGAGACCCACCTGGTCGTCACCGCGTGGGGCGGACGCACGCTGGAGCACGAGACGAACTGGTCGCTCGCGGAGGTCCGGCAGCTGGCCGACGTGGTGCACCGGCCCGGCGACCTCGGTGCCACCATCTCCAGCGGGTCGTTCCACACCGACGGGATGATGGTCGCGCCGTGCAGCGTCAAGACCCTCGCCGCCATCGCCGCGGGCTATGCCGAAGACCTCGTGGCCAGAGCCGCCGACGTGGTTCTGAAGGAACGGCGCCGGCTGGTGCTGCTGGTCCGTGAGGCGCCCCTGAGCGAGATCCACCTGGAGAACATGCTCAAGCTGGCGAGAATGGGCGTCTCGATCCTGCCGCCGGTGCCGGGGTTCTATGCGCGACCCAAGACGCTGGAGGAGGCGGTGGACCACATCGTTACCCGGGCGCTGGACCAGGTCGGGCTGGTCTCGCAGCAGAGCCCCCGCTGGGACGGCAACGTCACGAGGCAGCGGCCGTGACCGACCGGGCCGAGCCGCCGCGGTATCCGCAGCGGCGGCCCCGCGCGGCCTCGGTGCGGTCGCGGCTCATGCTGGAGGTCGCGTCGGAGCTGGTCGGCACCAGGTCCTGGCCGCATCAGCAGGTGCGCGTCGACATGCGGGCGCCCGGCGCGGCGGACTGGGCCACGTCGCTGTTCGCCAGCGACGGGGTCGATGCGGTCGAGGCGGTCCTGAGCGGCGCCAGCCTCGTCGCGATCATCAACCCGGCAACAGCCGTCCAGCCGGCCCTGCTGCGGCTGGACGGGACGACCGGAGACGAGCTGGCGGCCATCGCCACCGTGCCGTCATACGACCAGCTGGGCCTGGCGGTGCCGCGGGCGCTCGGCCTCGGCACCCTGGACGACCTCGTCGCCGCGGCGCCGGCGCTGCGCTTGTCGCTGCGCGGCAACCGGCCCAACCACCTGGTGCACCTGGTGCTGGACGACACGCTGCGGGCGGGCGGTGCCTCGGTGGCTGACCTGGAGTCCTGGGGCGGCACCGTCCGCTACGACAACGGCCTGCCCCACGCCTCGGTGCGCGCCGGCCTGCTGCGCGGCGGCGCCGTCGACGCCGTCTTCGACGAGGGCGTGTACAACTGGGTCGAGCTGGCCACGGACGCGGGCCTGTCCTTCCTTGACGTCCCCGACGACGCCATGGCCCGGCTGACCGTACTGGGCTACCGACGCGGCTGGCTGCGCCGGCAGCGGTACCCGGCACTTGCCGCCGACGTGGCGACCGTCGACTTCAGCGGTTTCCTGATCTTCACCCGCGCCGACGCGGCCGGAGGCGCGGTGGGCGGCTTCTGTGAGGCGCTCGTGGCCGCACGCGATCGGATCGCCTGGCAGGGCGGCTCCACCCTGCCGCTGGAGCGGATGTGCGCCGACGCCGTCGACGCACCGCTGCCGATCCCGTTCCATCCCGCGGCCGAGGCCGTCTGGCGCCGGCACGGCCTGCTGTGAACGTGGTCGTCCGGTGTCGCGTCGTCACGGGCGCCAGATCACCAGGCCGACCTCGCGAGTGCGCTCGCTGAACAGGCCCGCCGGCGAGGCGGCGTCCAGGAGGCCGCGCAGGTCGGCCTCGAAGGCCGGCAGGCGATCGCCGAACAGGTGCGGCGCGGAGCTGGAGAGCGACAGGACCGAGGCGACGACGTCGTCGGCCGAGCGGGTCACGACCTGGCCGCCGCCGACGTCGATCCTCGCGGGACCGGCGTACCCGGCCTGTCGCATGACCTCCTCTTCGCCGGACTGGGTGCCGTCCGGCAGGACGGTCCGGCCGGCCCGCCGCACCGGCCCGAGATAGTGCCGGACCAGGTCGTCGACCCGGTCCCAGGGCGGGCGCGGTTGCGGCAGCGGGTCGTCGCCGTCTACGCCGCGGTGGGTGGTCGCGTGGACGTGGACCCACGCGCCGTCGGCGGTGAACATCTCGCGCACCCGCCGCGCCACGAGCGGCTGATCCATCCAGTGGAACGACTGGGCGAACGTGACCACGCGGAACTCGCCCAGTCCCGCGGGGAGTTCCTCGGCCCGCAGCCGCCGCCAGTCGATCGTCGTGATGCCGACCGCCGCCGCCCGCCGGCGCGCCTCCGCGACCATGTCGCCGTCGGCGTCGACCCCCACGGCGGCCTCGAACAGCGGCGCCAGGAGCAGCGTCAACGAGCCCGGGCCGCAGCCGACGTCGAGCAACCGGCCGGCGCCGTCCAGCCCGAGCTGGCCGCGGACGGCCGCCACGAGGTCGTCTGGGTAGGCCATCCGGCCGGTGCCGTAGTACCTGGCGCTGCCGGCGTACAGCGTCTCGTCGTCCTGCCACGGATGCCGGCCCACGGCGGCAGGCTACTCCGCGCGGACGCGGTCGTTGGACTCGAGGTCGCTCATGGTGATGACGTCGACGGGGTCGCCTGTCATGCGCCGTTCGAAGTGGCCGGCGGCACGGCACCCAGGCGTGCGGTACGGTCAGTCCCGCGTCGCCTAGCATGCGAGTGATGCCTGCCCTTTTTCTCGATCTCGACGACACCCTGATCGATCGTGCGAGCGCGTTTCGCGGCTGGGCCGAGGAGCTGGTCCGCGACCACCGGTTGTCGGGAGAGGACCTCGACTGGCTGATCACCGTGGACCGGGAGGGCTACGAGCCGAGGGAGCGGGTCGCCGCGGCGATCCTGGAACGGTTCGGCCTCACGGGCTGGTCGGTGGACGACTTGGCCGCCGACCTCCGGCATGCGGTCGTCGAGCGTCTCGTCCTCGCTGCGGAGGTGCCTCGAGCCCTCGCCGCGGCGAGGGACGCCGGGTGGGTGCCCGTCGTCGTGACCAACGGCGCTCTGGTACAGCAGGAGCGGAAGCTCCGGCGCACCGGGCTGGACCGGCTCGTCGCCGGCTGGGTGGTGTCGGAGGCGGCGGGATGCGCCAAGCCCGATCCCCGCATCTTCGACCTCGCCGCCCGCGTCGCCGGCCGACCGCTGGACGGCGCGTGGATGATCGGCGACTCGGCCGCGAACGACATCGGCGGTGCCCACGCGGCCGGGCTGGACAGCGTCTGGGTCCACCACGGACGGACCTGGCACGACCGCGCATTCGCGCCGTCGGTCATCGTCGACACGTGCCCGGCGGCGATCGACCACGTCGTCGTCCAGCCGCGATCAGGGCTTCCGGACTCGGTCCGCAGATAGGTCACGCCGCGGCGTCGGGTTGCCGGTCCGGGATCAGCTCGGCCCGCTCTCGGCGAACCGCGGCGCGCCCCATAGGTGGTCGCGGTGGCGCGGGGCCTGGACGCCTTGGCGCGGCGTTCGCGGTGATGCCGCCCACGACCGTGGCCGGCGCGAGCCGGACACCAGCCTTGTGCTTCTCCGCATCAGAAGGGTGGCGGGTCGGGGGCGCTTCGGTGGTGGGGCCGATGGGTTCGGGTGGTTTGTCGTAGGT
>NZ_SMKZ01000046.1 GCF_004349065.1 Jiangella asiatica | reverse complement strand
GAGTCGGCATGGGCAGCGCAGGGCGACCCCGTCGACGCATCCACCGCGCGTCGCCCCGCGGACGGCACGGAACGGGGTCGCTCCGATCGACCAGGCAGCGCGACGACGATGGCGGCCGCGACCACGGCCGGAGCGCAGACGAGGAGGCCCGCCCAACGGGGCAGGGCAACCCCGGCCAGCGCACCGAGCCAAAGCGCCAGAGCGACCGGGACCAGGCGCAGGTCGAGCATGTCGGGCCGCTCGGGATGGTCGGCGCCGGCGGGCGACGTCGAGGGCTCGGCGCCGTCGCGGCCGGCGCCAGCGGCGGTGGTCATACCGTCACCAGTGGCTCGAGCTCGGCGAAGCGCTGCTCGCCGATGCCGGAGACCTCGCGCAACTCGTCGACCGTGGTGAAGCGGCCGTTCTGCTCGCGCCACGCCAGGATGCGGCCGGCCAGGGTGGGTCCGATGCCGGGCAGGGTGTCCAGCTCGGCGGCCGTCGCGGTGTTGAGGTCGATCGGCCCCGCCGGCTGGCCATTGGGGTCGGTGGTACCCGGCTGGGCGGGCGGCGGCGCGACCGGCTGGCCCGGCGGTGGTTGGGCGGTCACGACCACCTGCTCGCCGTCGGTCAGGACGCGGGCGAGGTTGAGCGGGGTGAGGTCGGCCTCGGCGGCGGCTCCGCCCGCGGCCTCGATGGCGTCGACCACCCGCGCGCCGGCCGGCAGCTCGACGACGCCTGGGCTGGTGACCAGGCCTGCGACGTGGACGACGATGGGCCCATCCGAGGTAGTGCCGGCCGGTGTCGACGCGTCACCACCAGCGCCCTCCGACGCCCCGCCGCCCTCCGACTCGCCCGGCTCCGACTCGACCGGGGTGCCTTCAGCCGTGACCTCGGTGTCGATGGGCACGACCTCGGGCCGGGCCAGTAGGAACACCAGCCCGGCGCCGAGCACCCCCAGCAACACGACGAGCACGACGACCGCCACGTGCCCGCGCTCAAGGCCGAGCCGCGCCCGTACTACCGGCGGCAGGTAATCGTCGACCGCTCCGGCCCACCGCCCCTCCGGCTCCGGCTCGGCGTCGTCGTCCCCGTCCCGCTGCTCGGACCTCGACCCGCCGGCCTCGACCCCACCGACCGCGCCGAGCCGGTCGGCGTCGCCGCCGTCGCCGTACGAGACACCGCGCGCCGTCCCGGAGAGCCGCGCCACGCGCGCCCGCACCAGGGACACGGTGTGGTCGTCGGCGGGACGGTCGCGCAGGGGTCGCATGCCAACGGACGCTAGGCCGCCACCGGCCGCCGGGCTACGGGCCAAGGCCCGAATGTGGACAACGGGCACCCCAGGTCAGCGCCTGTGGACGAGCCCACCGGTCGACAGCCCACCGCTTCCGACAGCCACCGCCCGATCACGTCACGCAGAACTCGTTGCCCTCTGGGTCGAGCATGACCACCCAGTAGGAGCCGAGGTCGTCGACGGGCGCGACGACCGTGGCGCCGGCCTCGACCAGCTCGGCGACCTTGCCGTCGACCAGCTCGCGGTGCTCGGCGGGCGCCCGCTCGTCACCACGCCAGGCTCGGACGTCGAGGTGCACGCGATTCTTCGCGGTCTTCGGCTCGGGCACCTTCTGGAAGAACAGCCGCGGCAGCACGCCGTCGGGGTCGATGACCGCGCTGGCGCTGTCCCAGCGGTCCTCCGGCACGTTCCACGCCGCGAGTGCCTCCTCCCAGGAGCCGAATCCGTCGGGCGGCGGCTCCAGCTCATAGCCGAGCGCGGTGGCCCAGAACCGGGCCAGCCGGGCGGGATCGGCGGCGTCGAACGTCAGGTTGAAGACCTGGGAGGACCTCGGAGCCATGGCAGCTGTCCCTTCGGGAGACCGGGTGTGCCGTGCATCCTGCCAACCAGCACCGACAACGTCCGGCCAGGTCCCTGTCCACTCCGGAGCGCAAGTCACCGCGGGCTGATCACCGCGGCCAGCATGCCCGGCCCGACGTGCGCTCCGATCACCGCGCCCACCTCGCTGACCACCACCGACCCCGGCGACGGGAGCCGTTCGGCCAGGCGCTCGGCGAGCTGTCCGGCCCGCGCGGCGTTGTCGAGATGATGGATGGCGACGTCGACGGGGCCGGGCGCGCGCATGCCGACCCCGACGGCCAGGTCCTCGAGCCGTGCCCGCGCCCGGCCGGACGTGCGCACCTTCTCCAGCAGCTCGATCCATCCGTCGCGCAGGTAGAGCAGCGGCTTGATGGCCAGCGCCGTGCCCACCACCGCCGACGCCGCTCCGACCCGGCCACCGCGGCGCAGGTACTCCAAGGTGTCCACGTAGAAGAAGGCCGACGATCGCACCGCGCGGTCCCGCGCCAGCGCGGCCACCTCGTCAGGGGTGAGCCCGCGCGCGGCCGCGGACGCCGCCGTCAGGACCGCGAAGCCCAGCCCCATACCCAGCGACCGGGAGTCGACAACATAGACGGGCAGTGGCGCGTCGCGAGCGGCAAGCCGGGCGGCGTCGGCGGTGCCGGACAGGCTGCCGGACAGGTGCACCGACACGACGGCCGAGCACCCCCGTGCCGCCACCGTCTCGTACACGTCGAGGAAGGCCTGCGGACTGGGCCGTGACGTCGTCACGGGAACATGCGACCGCAGTGCGTCGGCGACCTCGTGCAGCCCGATGCCCGTTCCCTCGTTCATGGCGGCACCGTCGACCACGACCTGCAGCGGCACCACTTCGATGCCGCGCTCGACGACGTCCTCGGGCGCGAGGTGCGCCGTCGAGTCGGTGACGACCGCGACCCGGTCCGCCATCCAGACCCGGCTCAGGCCGGGACGACGTTGACCAGCCTGGGCGCGCGCACGATCACCGTGCGCACCCCCCGGCCGTCCAGCGTGCGCCGCACCGCCTCCGAGGCCAGCGCCAGCTCGCGCAGGGTGTCGTCGTCGACGGACGGCGGCACCTCCAGCCGGTCGCGCACCTTGCCCGCGACCTGGACCACGCAGGTGACCGTCTCCTCGACCAGCAGCGCGGGATCGGCGACGGGGAACGGCTCATGCGCCAAGGACTGCGGGTGGCCCAGCCGCGACCACAGCTCTTCGGCGACGTGTGGCGCGACAGGCGCCAGCATCAGCACCAGCGTCTCGGCGACCTCGCGCGGTACCACCGTCAGCTTGGTCAGGTGGTTGTTCAGCTCGATCATGCGGGCGATCGCGGTGTTGAACCGCATCGCCTCCATGTCGGCGCGGACCGCGGCGATGGTGCGGTGCAGGACGCGGTTGGTCTCGTCGTCGGCCGGGTGCATGCCGACGACGACCTCGCCTGTCTCCTCGGAGACGATGTTGCGCCAGACCCGCTGCAGGAACCGCAGCGAGCCGACGACCGCGCGGGTCTCCCACGGCCGGGACAGGTCCAGCGGGCCCATCGACATCTCGTACACCCGGAACGTGTCGGCGCCGTAGGCGTCGTACATGTCGTCGGGTGTGACGATGTTCTTCAGGCTCTTGCCCATCTTGCCGTACTCGCGGTTGACCGGCTTGCCCTCGAAGTACCAACCGGACACTCCGCCCTGTTCCTCTTCGAGGACCTGCTCGGCCGGCACGTACTGACCGCGCTCGTCGGTGTAGGCGTAGGCCTGGATGTAGCCCTGGTTGAACAGCTTGTGGAACGGCTCCTCGCTGGAGACGTGGCCCAGGTCGAACAGGACCTTGTGCCAGAACCGGGAGTACAGCAGGTGCAGCACGGCGTGCTCGACCCCGCCGATGTACAGGTCGACACCACCGGCGTCGCCGTCACGGCGCGGACCCATCCAGTAGCGCTCGTTCTCCGGGTCGACCAGGCGGTCGGTGGCGGTGGGGTCGACGTAGCGCAGCTCGTACCAGCAGGAGCCGGCCCAGTTGGGCATGGTGTTCGTGTCGCGGCGATACCGCTTGGGGCCGTCGCCCAGGTCCAGCTCGACCTCGACCCACTCCGGGACGCGGGCCAGCGGCGGCTCCGGCTCGGTGTCGGCCGCGTCGGCGTCATAGGTCCGCGGCGAGTAGTCGGGCACGTCGGGCAGCTCGACGGGCAGCTGGTCGTCCGGCAGTGCGAACGGCGACCCGTTCTCGTCGTACACGACCGGGAACGGCTCGCCCCAGTACCGCTGGCGGCTGAACAGCCAGTCGCGCAGCCGGTAGGTGACGGTGCCCTCACCGGTGCCCTTGGACTCTAGCCAGGCAATGATAGCGGCCTTGGCCTCGACGACACCCAGGCCGTCCAGCGAGATCTCTTCGTTCGCCGAATTGATGGCCGGACCCTCGCCGACGTAGGCCTCGCCGTCGAACTCCGCCGGCGGCTCCACCGTGCGGACGATGGGCAGGTCGAACCGCTCGGCGAACTCCCAGTCGCGCTCGTCCTGGCCGGGGACCGCCATGATTGCGCCGGTGCCGTAGCCCATCAGCACGTAGTCGGCGACGAAGACGGGGATGCGCGCGCCGTTGACGGGGTTGACGGCGAACGAGCCGGTGAAGATCCCGGTCTTGTCGCGGCCCTCTGAAGACGCGGCCTGCCTCTCCAGATCAGTTTTCGCCGCGGCCTGGGTGCGGTAGTCGGCGACGGCGTCCGCGGGCGTCGCGTGCCCGCCGGTCCACGCCGGTTTCGCGTCCTCGGGCCAGGCGTTCGTCGTCAGCTGGTCGACCAGCGGGTGCTCGGGCGCCACCACCATGAACGTCGCACCGAACAGCGTGTCGGGGCGGGTGGTGAAGACCTCCAGGTCGCCCCCGTCGGTGGCGAACCGGACCGTGGCGCCGGTGGAGCGGCCGATCCAGTTGCGCTGCATCGTCTTGACCTTCTCGGGCCAGTCGATGCGGTCCAGGTCGTCGATCAGCCGGTCGGCGTAGGCGGTGATGCGCATCATCCACTGCCGCAGGTTGCGCTTGAAGACGGGGAAGTTGCCGCGCTCGCTGCGGCCGTCGGCGGTGACCTCCTCGTTGGACAGCACCGTCCCCAGCCCTGGGCACCAGTTGACAGGAGATTCCGATACGTAGGCCAGCCGGTGCTCGTCGACGACGGCGCGCCGCTCGACCTCGCTCAGCTCGCTCCAGGTGCGCCCGCCCGGGACCGTCCGCTCGCCGTTCTCGAACTGCTCGACCAGCTCGGCGATGGGCCGCGCCCGGCCCCGTCCGTCGTCGGCCTCGGTGTCGTACCAGGAGTCGAAGATCTGCAGGAAGATCCACTGCGTCCAGCGCATGTACTCGGGGTCGATGGTCGCGAACGAGCGGCGCGTGTCGTGCGCCAGCCCCAGCCGGCGCAGCTGCCGGCGCATGGTCGCAATGTTCTCCTCGGTGGTCTTGCGCGGGTGCTGGCCGGTCTGGACGGCGTACTGCTCGGCCGGCAGCCCGAAGGCGTCGTAGCCCAGCGCGTGCAGGACGTTGTCGCCGCACATGCGCCGGAACCGCCCGATGACGTCGGTGGCGATGTACCCCAACGGGTGCCCGACGTGCAGCCCCTTGCCCGACGGGTAGGGGAACATGTCCATCAGGAAGAACTTGGCGGCCGGCAGCTCGGCGCCTGCCTCGGACAGTGGTCCGCTCGGGTTGGGGGCGTTGAAGGTGCCGTCGTGCTCCCAGCGGTCCTGCCAGCGTTGCTCGATCTGGCCGGCCACCTCGGCGGTGTAGCGGTACGGCGCGTCGTCAGCAGGCGACGACGTCGTGCCGGTGTCCATCTGGCTCATCGGAAAATCGTCCCTCATCGTGTGTGTCGGGCCGGAACGTGAAAAGACCCCTCACGCAGGAGGGGTCAGCCGCGCCGACGTGACGCCGCTGAGGGCGTCCGCTTACCAGTCAGCGCGGCCCGATAAGGAGCAGCAGGCCTCGCACGTTCTCAGGATAGCGCACCAGCGCCGGCGCCGTGGCCCGCAGCCGCCGCGCGGCCGGTGGCGTGCGCGAACCCGTCACGTGGACGGCGCCCGCCGCACCAGGCAGGCATGCAGCCCGAAATGATCACGTTCAGCAGGACTACCTGTGCGTCACGAGGCTTGCGATCCCGGTGCGACACGAGATCTCGTGCTGAACGTGATCATTTGAGGATGTCAAAAGACGAGGTACCAGCGGTCCCAGAACTCGATGGTGATGAGGATCGCGATGATGAGGTACCACACCGTGACGATGAGGCCGCGGCTGTCGACGACTGCGCGGCGCAGCGCCGGCGGTGCCTTGAGGTGGCCTTCGGAGAGGTTGTAGCCCGTCGTGTAGACGAAGATCGGGATGGTCGCGGCCCACACCACCATGCAGTACGGGCACAGCGCGCCGATGTAGTAGACGCTCTGGGTGAACAGCCAGGTGATGAACACCGCACCGGCCAGCGCGCCGGTGTTGAGGCCGAGCCAGAACCAGCGGGGCAGCTTGGCGCCGGTGAGCGCCACCACGCCGGCCGTGACGACGATGGGAAACGCGGCGACGCCGATGACCGGGTTGGGGAAACCGAAGAGTGAGCCCTGCCAGCTCTCCATGACCTGGCCGCAGGTGACGACCGGGTTGAAGCTGCAGGACGGGGTGTAGTCGGGGTCCTCGAGCAGGCGGACGCGCTCGATGACGAGCATCGCCGACGCGAGCATACCGACCGACCCGCCGACGGCCAGCAGCCAGCCCAGCACCGTGATCGAGGCGCGCCGCTCCGGCAGCACGACCTCGTCGTCGTCGATGTGTTGTCTTTCCTGCACGGCCATGGATGTCACCCGTGTTCGTAGGTCTCCGATGCTCCAACAACGTACGCTACCCGCGCCCAGTGCCCGGCAACAGATCACGAATCAACGTCGCTGGCCGGCCGATATGCCAGGATCGACACGATGCGCCGCCCCGGGAACCTCCCCGCCGCCGCAGCGGTGCTGCTCGCCGCGGCGATCGTCGTCGTGCTCGCCGCCGGCGTCGGGCCGGTCGAGGTGGTCCAGCCGGACTGGCTCTCCAGCAGGCAGGACCCCCCGGACCTCGAGCCGCTCGACCAGCCGCCGCCCCAGGAGTTGCCCACGCCGCTGCCCGAGCGCACCCGCGACGAGCCGCCCGAGCTCGACCTCCCGTGGCAGGGCGTCCTGCTGGCGCTGCTGATCGCGGCGGCGGCAGCGCTGGCGGTGTATCTGGTGCGCCGGCTGCGCCCGCCGGGGTCTGGGCGGGTCGCGCCGACGGTGCTCGGCGGCGAGCTGGACGAGCTGGTCGACGTCGCCGACGAACTGCGCGACGGCGCCCGAGCCGCCGACGCGGCGCTGAGCGGGGGCGGCAGCAGCGGTGCGCAGGCGGTCGTCGAGGCCTGGCTGGCGCTGGAGTCCGCGGCCGCCGGCAGCGGCGCGCCCCGCGACGCGGCGCAGACCCCGAGCGAGTTCACCGCCGCCCTGCTGCGCCGGCACCACGCCGACGACGCCGCCACCGCGACGCTGCTGCACCTGTACCAGCGGGCGCGGTTCGCCGTGCGCCCCGACATCACCGACGACGACGTCGCCGCGGCCCGCCGGGCGTTGGGCGCCATCCTGGCCACGATCGGCGCGCCCGCACCGGCAGGACCCCGATGACCACTGAACACGCTTCCGGCGCCGCCATGCGCGAGCGGTTGCGCCGGGCATTGCCCCGGCGCGCCGTCGTCCACGGCCTGCTCGCCGGCCTGGCCACCGGGCTGGCCTGCTGGCTCGCCGGCGTGCAGGGCGCCCGGCCGGCGCTGATCGGCCTGTGCGTCGCCGCGGCCGTGACGGCCCTGACCAGGGTGCCCGCCTCGTGGTACGGGCCCTGGCCGGCTCGGCCGGAGCGGCCGCCCGGCGGGGGCTCGAGCCAGGTGTGGCGGTTGGCGAACCGGTTGCGCTCGCTGCACGCGGAGGCGTCGGCCTCCGACCCCGCCCTGCAGTACCGGCTGCGCCGCCTCGCGACGGCGCGGCTGCGCCGGCTGGGCCTGGAGTGGAGCGACCCGCGCGCCGTGCGTGCGCTCGGGCCGGACGTGCACGCCGCTCTCCAGGCCGACACCTTCGCCGCCGACCTGCACACCCTGGACCGCGTCGTCACCGCGATCGAACAACTGCGAACCGTCGGGCAGGACCACACCGCCGAGCACGGCCGCCACAACGTCGAACCCGGAGGAACCGAGCCATGACCTCGCCCAGCACCACCGCGCTGCCCGTCGCCGAGGTGGCCCGAGTGGGCACCGCCGTGCTCGACGGCGTCGGCACCGCCGTCGTCGGGATGCGCACCACGCTGCGGCTCGCGCTGGCCGCCGTCCTGGCCGGCGGGCACGTGCTGTTCGAGGACGTGCCAGGCCTGGGCAAGACGCTGGCCGCACGCAGCCTGGCCAGCGCCCTGGGCCTGGAGTTCCGCCGGCTGCAGTGCACGCCGGACCTCCTGCCCGGCGACGTCACCGGGTCGTTCGTGTGGGATCCGGGCACGCGCGAGTTCACCTTCCGGCCCGGACCCGTGTTCGCCGGGCTGTTGCTGGCCGACGAGATCAACCGCACCCCGCCGAAGACGCAGTCGGCGCTGCTGGAGGCGATGGCCGAGCGGCAGACGACGGTGGAGGGCCGCACGTTCGCGCTCCCCCAGCCCTTCCACGTGCTCGCCACCAGCAACCCCGTCGAATACGAGGGCACCTACCCGCTGCCGGAGGCCCAGCTCGATCGCTTCATGCTGCGGCTGTCGGCCGGCTACCTGGAGCCGCCGGACGAGGCCGAGGTGCTGGCACGCCGGGTGGCCCGGCGGCAGGAGCGGGCCGACGTCGATCCGGTCGTCGACGCCGGCACGGTCACCGCGCTGCAGGCCGGCGTCGAGGCGGTCGACACCGACCCGTCGATCGTCGCGTACTGCGTCGACCTCGCCGTGGCCACCCGGCGCCACCGGGCGGTCGAGGTCGGCGCGTCGCCGCGTGGGTCGCTGGCGCTGCTGCTGACCGCGCGGGCGATCGCGGTGCTCGACGGGCGCGACTACGTGCTGCCCGAGGACGTCAAGGAGGTCGCGGTGGCCGCGCTCGCGCACCGGCTGACGCTGACGCCGGAGGCCTGGACCATGCAGCTGCGCACCGCCGACATCGTCACCGAGATCCTCGACCGCGTACCCGGCCCGGCCTCCCGGCGATGAGAACCGACGAGCCGCAGTGGCGGGCCAGCCCCGCGCTGATCCGTTCGATGCTGCTGCCCGGGCTGCTGGCGGCGGGTGGGCTGGCGCTGGGCCGCGCCGAGCTGGTGCTGCTGGGCGTGCCGCTCGCCCTGGGCACGGTGCTGGCGCTGGGCGGGCGGATGGGACGGGGCGCGCTGCGGCCACCGCCGGGGGTCCGCGCGATCGGGCCGAAGGTGCTGCACGTGGGCCGGCCGGCCGCGGTCGCGGTACGGGTCGACCCGTCGTCGGACGCGCAGCTCGTCACGACGGTGCTGCCGATGCCCGAGCCGGGCGCGGTCGCCGAGCGAGTCGCCGTCGTCGCACCCGCGGACCGGCCGCGGCAGATCGTCACCGAGACCTCGTCGCCGGTGTGGGGGTCGCAGCTGCTGGCGCGGCCCGACCATCTCGCCGTCGCCGCCGACGGGCTGTTCACCGCCGGCCCGACCACCGGGGTGCCGTACACCGCGCAGGTGCTGCCGTCCATCGCGACGGCGCTGCCGCCCGGGCCGCTGCCGCCCCGCCCGTCGGGCATGGTCGGCGCACACCGCACCCGCCGGCCCGGTGAGGGCACCGAGCTGCACGACGTGTCGCCGTTCGCGCCCGGCGACCGGCTGCGCCGCATCGACTGGCGGGTCACGGCGCGCCAGGCCGGCCCGCGTGAGGAGCTGTACACGCGGCACACCCAGGTGGACGCCGATGCCGACGTGGTCTGCTGCCTGGACAACCGCTTCGACCTGCGGGCCGAGGTCGGCGGCTGGTCGGAGCTGGCGACGGAGCCTGGTGCCGGCCGCAGCAGCATAGACATCGCCGTCGACACCGTCGCCTCGGTCGCGGCCGCCTACATCGAGCACGGCGACCGCGTCGGCGTCCTCGACCTCGCCCGCCCGCGCGACCACGCGCTCCTGGGCAGTGGTCGCCGGCACCTGCTGCGGCTGCGGACCCAGCTGGCCCGGCACACCGGCCGGCCCGGATCGGGCGACAGCCTGCCGTTGCCGCGCAAGGTGCCGCGCTTCCCTCCCGGTGCCATCGTCGTCGTCACGTCGGTCTTCCTCGACGACGCGGTCAGCACGCTGGCGACGTCGTGGCGGCGGGCCGGTCACCCGGTGCTCGCCGTCGACGTGCTGCCGGCCCCGCTGGTGGTCGACCGGGCCGAGGCCGCCGTCGCCATGGCCGCGCGGATCGTGCTGGCCGAACGGGACGAACGGATGCGTTCGCTCGCCGCGGGCGGTGTGCCGGTCACCTCGGCGGATCCGGCGGCGCTGGCGCTCAGCCTGGCCCGGCTGCACCGCGCGGTCCGGCGGGTGCGCCCATGACGGCCGACGCCCGTCCCGAGACGATCCCGCCCGGCGGGCTGGCACCGACGCTGCCGTGGTGGACGCTGCGCCTGGGCCTGGCCGCGTCGTCCGTCGGTGCCGTGGCCGCCGTCGGCGCCTGGACGTCGGCGTCGCCGTTCCTGCTGGTCGCGCTCGGCCTGCTGGGACTGGCCACCGTCGCGCAGCCGGCGTCACAGCTGCCGACGGCGTTCCTCGCGGCGGTCGCGCTGCTCGCTCTGGGCGCCGACGGCGTGACGGCGTTGACGTCGCTCGCGGTACTCACCCTGCACGCCACCCACGTCCTGGCGGCGCTGGCGGCCGTGGTGCCGCCGAGCACCGCGGTGGAGCGGGCCGCGCTGCGTCCGTCGCTGGAGCGTTTCGTCCTCGCCCAGGCGGCCGGCCAGGTGCTCGTGGTGCTGGCCTGGCTGGTCTCCCCATGATCGTCAACGGTTGGCGACCTCATAGCGTCGCCAACCGTTGATGATCACCGGCGCCCGACCGGCGCGACGGACCGCAGTGCTGTGCCGAGGCCCAGTGCGGTGACGACGACTCCCGCCCCGAGGCAGCGCCGCCGCGACAGCGGCAGAATCCATCGGCGGCCACGGTGCAGGGCGAGGCCGGTCGCGATCGCCGCCAGATGTGTCTCCGGCAGCGGGACGTTCCGCCACACCAGCGCGGTCAGGGGGTCGGGGCGGGGGCCGCGCAGCTCGGATGCAGGACGGCGACGGCGTCGGTGCCGGCGGGCACGCACGACGGCGGCAGCACGAACCACCGCAGCGCCTCGAACTCCGGCGACAGCCCGGTCGGTCCGTCGGGCAGCCGCTCCGGCCGCGACGCCAGCTCCCTGCGCGCCTGCGCGAGGTATTTGCTCAGCGCCTCCTCGCCGACCCGCTCGCCCCGCCGCGCGCCGACCAACACGCCGTCGTCGTCGTAGTTCAGTCCGGTGAGGCGGATCGGCGGCCGAGTGGCACCGTCGCGGTGCCGCCACAGTGCGGTGTGCGGGTCGAACACGTACTCCGGCAGCAGCCGGTAGCCCTCGCGCGCGATCAGCTCGACCGCGTCGACCAGGTAGTCGCGGACGGTGTCGGAGATGAAGTAGTTGAAGTTCAGCCGGGTCCAGCCGGGCTTGATGCCCTCGCAGCCGACTCCGACCACGTCGCGGAACGCGTTCGACTGCGCCGGGCCCACCGCGAGCAGCCGGTGCCCGTACGGCCCGGCGCACGAGCACCCGCCCCGGGCCTGGATCCCGAACAGGTCGTTGAGCAGGGCGACGACGAAATTGTGGTGCAGGAACTGGTCGCCGAAGCGGATCCGGTACGACACGATGGACAGCCGGGCGACATCGTGGTTGCCCAGCACGTCGATCTGCGGCACCGCCTCCCACCGCCGGACGGCGTGGCGCCACAGCTCTTCCTCGCGCTCCTGGATGACGTCGGTGCCGACGGCGTCCTTGAGCCCGAACACCAGCCCGGCCCGGATGGACTCCACGATGGCGGGGGTGCCGCCCTCCTCCCGCGCCACCGGGTCCTCGAGGTAGCGGTGCTGGTCGAGGTTGACGAACTCGACGGTGCCGCCGCCGGGCACCGTCGGGACGGCGTTGCGTACCAGCTCCCGGTGGACCACGAGGACGCCAGGCGTCTGCGGGCCGCCGACGAACTTGTGCGGCGACAGGAAGATCGCGTCCTTGTGGTCCAGCGCGCCGGGAGCGCTCTCGGCCATCCGGATCGCCACGTACGGACCGGCCGCCGCGTAGTCCCAGAACGACAGCGCGCCGTGCTGATGCAGCAGCGCCGCGACCCGGTCGGCGTCGGTGAGCACGCCGGTCACGTTGGAGGCGGCGGAGAAGCTGCCGATGCGCAGCGGCCGGTCGGCGTACTCGCGCAGCAACCGGTCCAGCTGCTCGAGATCGATGTGGCCGTCGGCGTCGGTGTCGACGGCGACGACGTCGGCGATGCTCTCGCGCCACGGCAGCTCGTTGGAGTGGTGCTCGTACGGGCCGACGAACACCACCGGCCGGGTCGCCGGCAGGTCCCAGACCACGCCGTGCCGCTTCGGAGCGCCTTCCGGCAGCCGCAGCTCCAGGATGCCGATGAGCTTGTTCACCGCCGACGTCGCGCCGGAGCCGGTGAAGATGACCAGGTGGTCGTCGGTGCCGCCGACGGACGCGGCGATGGTGCGGCGGGCGTCCTCGCGCAGCAGCGTCGTCTGCAGTCCGGTGCCTGAGCTCTCGGTGTGCGTGTTGGCGTACAGCGGCAGCACCTGGTCGCGGATGAAGTCCTCGATGAAGTCCAGCGACCGGCCGGACGCGGTGTAGTCGGCGTAGGTGATGCGCCGGGCGCCGAACGGCCCGTGCAGCACCTCGCCCTCTCCGATGATGCCTCGGCGGATGCGTTCGATCAGCGACGTCGTCGTGGTCATGCGCGAGCCCCCTCTCGCCCGGCCGGCGGCGTCGACGGCCGTGGTGTCCAGAATGCACCCTCCACGGCGCCGTCCGGTACTTTCTCCGCCCGACTTCGGCGGTTCTGGGAGTTTCGTGAACAACTGGTGGCCAACGGGTGAACGATTACCTACGCTGTGACACCACGCGTGCCCCCGGCGGAGGGAATTTGTCATGCCCGACACCAACGACGCCCCGGAGCCCCGGCGCCGCCTGCTACCCCTGCTGACCGACGGGCACGGTGGCCGCAGCGCCATGACCTGCAAATTCCGCTGCGGCAACGCCTGCGCCCACGAGCCGCCCAACACCAGCGACAACGCATACTTCGGCGACATCGTCACGGCCGCGGTGTCGCGCCGCGGGCTGCTGCGCACCGGAGCCGCCGCAGCCGTCGTCGTCGGCACCGCAGCGGCCGGATCCCTGGCCGGCGGGTCGACGGCGACCGCCTCGGGCTCGGCCGCGGCCTCGGGCCCCGCGGACCGCCGCCCGGACGACGACGTTCCCGAGTACGGCCGTCCGGTCGCGTTCACGCCGGTCGCCGGCAACACGGTCGACTCCGTCATCGTCCCCAACGGCTACGACTGGTCGGTCACCATCGCGTGGGGCGAACCGGTCGAGGACGGGGCGCCTGCGTTCGAGTTCGACGGGCAGACGTCGCGCGCCCAGCGCAAGCAGTTCGGCTACAACTGTGACTTCGTGGCCGTGCTGCCGCTGGAGCGCCAGTCCGACCACGCGCTGCTGTGGGTCAACCACGAGTACACCAACGAGGAGCTGATGTTCCGCGGCTGGCCCGGCCCGGAGAATGCCACCGACGACCAGCTGCTCGTGCTGATGGCCGCGCACGGCGGCACCATCCTCGAGATCGAGCGGGTCGACGACACCGGCGAGTGGCGGCCGGCGACGCGGCCCCGTCGATACAACCGCCGCATCCACGCGCACACGGAGTTCCGGCTCACCGGCCCGGCCGCCGGCAGCGACCTGCTGCGCACGTCCGCCGACCCGGACGCCACGACGGTGCTGGGCATGCTCAACAACTGCGCCGGCGGCACGACGCCGTGGGGCACGATCCTCACCGGCGAGGAGAACATCAACCAGTACTTCGGCGCGTCCGCCCCGGTCACCGACACGCTGACGGCCGAGCGGTACGCCCGCTACGGCATCCGCACCGAAGCCGGCACCGAGCACGGCTGGGAGCGCGTCGACCCTCGCTTCGACGTCATCGGCGAGCCCAACGAGCCCAGCAGGTTCGGGTTCGTCTGCCAGATCGACCCGTACGACCCCGACTCCACGCCCCGCAAGCTCACCGCCCTGGGCCGGTTCAAGCACGAGGGCGCGACGACGGCGCTGACGGCGGACGGGCGCGTCGCCGTCTACATGGGCGACGACGAACGCTACGAGTACGTCTACAAGTTCGTCTCGGCCAGGACGTACCGCGACGGCGGCAGCGAACGCGACCGCGACCACAACCTCAACCTGCTGGACGAGGGCGACCTGTATGTCGCCAGGTTCACCGGCGACAGCCCCGAGTTCCCCGGCTCGCCCCCGGCCGACGGGTCCTTCGACGGCACCGGCGAGTGGCTGCCGCTGGTCGTCGACGGCGAGAGCCAGGTCGACGGCATGAGCGTCGAGGAGGTGCTGGTCTTCACGCGGCTGGCCGCCGACGCCGCCGGTGCCACCCGCATGGACCGGCCCGAGGACGTCGAGCCGCACCCCGTCACCGGAACCGTCTACATCGCGCTCACCAACAACGACCGCCGCACCCCGGCCGAGGTCGACGAGGCCAACCCCAGGCCCACCAACCGGTTCGGCCACGTCATCGGCCTGGACGAGGACGGCGGCGACGCCGCGGCCGCCACGTTCACCTGGCGCATCGTCCTGCTCGCCGGCGACCCCGAGGACCCGGAGACGTACTACGACGGCTTCGACAAGTCGCAGGTCAGCATGATCTCGTGCCCGGACAACATCGCCTTCGACCCGGCCGGCCGGCTGTGGCTGGCCACCGACGGCATGCCCAGCTCGGTCGGCGTCAACGACGGCATGTTCGTCATGCCGATCGAGGGCGACGACCGCGGCCACCTGCGCCGGTTCGCGTCGGTTCCGGTGGGCGCGGAGTGCTGCGGCCCGTTCGTCAGCGCCGACGGCCGTACCGCGTTCATCGCCGTCCAGCATCCTGGCGAGGAGGACGGTGCGTCGCCGGACGCGCCGGCGTCCACGTTCCCGTACGGCGACCAGCCGCGCCCGTCCGTCGTCACCGTCTGGCGCAAGAGCCCCTCCGGCGGCCCGTTCATCGGCGACTGACACCCTGGCGCCCGCCGGGGACCTCGCCATCTTTGCGCACGACCCGGGCGTCACATGACCGCACCCTCACCGCTCGGCAACGACGCTGGTCAGCACGGGAACTGAGGCTGCCCTAACTCATGCGCCCTTCACCTTCTGTTCGTCCAGGCGTGGTGGCTCCCGCCAGCACCGGGTTCCTAGGTTCAGCGGAGGAACGTGCTGGAAACGTGACGAAGGGACTCCCATGCCCGAACCCGAAGGTGGCCAGCGCCGCCGGTTGCTGCCGCTGCTCGGCGGCAACCACGGCGGTCGCAGCACCATGACCTGTAAGTACCGTTGCGCCGACGCCTGCTTCCACCCGGCGCCGAACACCAGCGACAACGAGTACTTCGGCGACATGGTGAACAAGGCGATGTCGCGGCGTGGGCTGCTGCGGTCGGGCGCTGTCGCCGCTCTCGTCGTCGGGTCCGGTGCCGGCACGGCTCTCACCGCGGCGGCGGCGCCGGTACGCACGTCGTCGAGCGCCGCCGGGCCGAAGCCGCCGACGCCCACCTTCCCGGACCTGCCCGAGCGCGGCCGCCCGGTCGGGTTCCAGGCCGTCGGTGACAACACCGTCGACAGCATCGTCGTGCCCAACGGCTACGACTGGTCGGTGACCGCGGCGTGGGGCGACCCCATCCTGGACGGCGCGCCGGAGTTCGACTTCGAGAACCAGTCCGTCGAGGCGCAGCAGCAGCAGTTCGGCTACAACTGCGACTTCGTGGCGATCCTGCCGCTGGACCGGCATTTCGAGCGTGCGCTCATGTGGGTCAACCACGAGTACACCAACGAGGAGCTGATGTTCCGCGGCTGGGCCGGCCCGGAGAACGCCACCGACGAGCAGCTGCTCATCGTGCAGGCCGCGCACGGCGGCTCCGTCGTCGAGATCGAGCGGGTCGACGACACCGGCGAGTGGCGCCCGGTGCCCCGGCGCCGTCGCTACAACCGGCGCATCCACACCGGCACCGAGTTCCGGCTCGTCGGCCCGGCGGCCGGCAGCGACCTGCTCAAGACCAGCGCCGACCGCACTGGCACCAAGGTCAAGGGCATGCTCAACAACTGCGCCGGCGGCACCACGCCGTGGGGCACGATCCTGACCGCCGAGGAGAACTTCAACCAGTACTTCGGCGCCACGGCCGCCATCACCGACCCGGAGACGGTGCAGCGGCTGTCTCGCTACGGCATCCGCACCGAAGCCGGCACCGACCGCGGCTGGGAACGCGCCGACAGCCGGTTCGACCTGGCCACCGAGCCGAACGAGGCCAACCGGTTCGGCTGGATCATCGAAGTGGACCCGTACGACCCGGACTCCACGCCGCGCAAGCTCACCACGCTGGGCCGGCTCAAGCACGAGGGCGCGAGCATCGCGATCGCCGAGGACGGCCGCGCGGTGGCCTATATGGGCGACGATGAGCGGTTCGACTACGTCTACAAGTTCGTGTCGAAGAACACCTACCGCCCGGGTGACTCCAAGCGCGACCGCGACCACAACCTGCGGCTGCTCGAGGAGGGCGACCTCTACGTCGCGAAGTTCGCCGGGAACAGCCCCGAGTTCCCCGCCGACGCGCCCGCGGACGGCCTGTTCGACGGCACCGGCGAGTGGATCCCGCTGATCGAGGACGGCGAGAGCAAGGTCGAGGGCTGGAGCGTCGAGGACGTGCTGATCTTCACCCGCCTCGCCGCGGACCAGGTCGGTCCGACGAAGATGGACCGCCCGGAGGACGTGGAGCCGAACCCCGTCACCGGAACCGTCTACATCGCCCTGACGAACAACTCGGCCCGCACGCCCGAGCAGCGCGACGAGGCCAACCCGCGCGCGGCCAACAAGTTCGGCCACGTCATCGGCCTGGACGAGGACCGCGGCGACGCGGCGGCGCTGTCCTTCACGTGGAAGATCGTGCTGATCGCCGGCGACCCGGAGGACCCGGAGACCTACTTCGACGGGTTCGACAAGTCGCAGGTCAGCCAGGTCTCCTGCCCGGACAACGTGGCGTTCGACCCGGCCGGGCGGCTGTGGATCTCCACCGACGGCATGCCCGGTGCCTCCGGTGTGGCCGACGGGCTGTTCGTCATGCCGGTGGAGGGCGACGACACCGGCCACCTGCGCCGGTTCGCGTCCGTGCCGCGCGGCGCGGAGTGCTCGGGTCCGTTTATCACCCCCGACGGCCGCTCCGCCACCATCGCGGTCCAGCACCCGGGCGAGGGCTCGGGTGCGTCGCCGGACAACCCGCTGTCGACGTTCCCGTACGGCGACCAGCCGCGGCCGTCCGTCGTCACCG
Source organism: Jiangella asiatica (assembly GCF_004349065.1). Lineage (GTDB taxonomy): Bacteria > Actinomycetota > Actinomycetes > Jiangellales > Jiangellaceae > Jiangella > Jiangella asiatica. Next base: position 39,675 of record NZ_SMKZ01000046.1, on the reverse strand, counting down.
TCTGGCGCAAGAGCCCCACGGGCGGGCCCTTCATCGGCGACTGACCGCGGATCGCCCCATGATCATCAACGGTTGGCGACGCTATGGCGTAGCCAACCGTTGATGATCATGGGAAGTGTGAGAGGATAGCGCTTTCCGATCGTTTGGGAGCCCGATGACCTTCGGATGCGTGCACGACGTGGGCATATCCGTCCACGTCACGTACGACGGCGCCGAGTTGCTCGAGTACGTGTACCACCCCGCCGACGCGCAGCGCGAGGCGCCGCGGCCCTACGCCCACCCCGTCCGCACGCTCGGCGGCGAGGTCGTCACGGTGCTACGCCCGCACGACCACGTGTGGCACAAAGGCCTGGCCTGGTCACTGCCCCACGTGGGCAGCGAGAACTTCTGGGGCGGCGGGACGTACACCCACGCCGAGCGCCGGTACGTGCAGCGCGACAACAACGGCGCCATGCGGCACCAGCGGCTCACGGCGCTGGACGCGCTGGCCGACCTGGTCCGCATCCGCCACGACCTGGCCTGGATCACCCAGGCCGGCCGGCACATCGTCGACGAGGACCGCACCGTCACAGTGACCGTCGCGCCCGGGCACGACGCGTGGACGCAGCGGTTCGACACCGCGATGACCAACGTGTCCGGCGAGACCATCATGCTCGGGAGCCCGACCACCGCGGGGCGCGACAACGCCGGTTACGGCGGGCTCCTGTGGCGCGGGCCGCGGTCGTTCACCGGCGGGACGGTGTTGGCGCCGGGTACCGCGGGCGGCGACGACCTGCGCGGCAAGCGGGCGCCATGGATGGGCTTCACCGGCCGGCACGACGAGACCGCCGCCGCGTCCACCGTCGTCGTCGTCGACCACGAGGCCAACCCGTCGCACCCGCCGCAGTGGTTCGTGCGGACCGAGGCGTTCGCGGCCCTGTGCCCGGCGCCGTTCTTCAGCGAGGAGCTCCCCTTCGAGCCCGGCCTGACGCTGCGGTTCTCCTACGCCGTCGTCGTGGCCGACGGCGAGTCCGACCCGGCGCGGGCCGCGACCCTGGCGGAGGTCGGCGTGCACGCCCTCACCGACGACCACGAGGAGGCACCATGACGCGAACCCGGCCGGGATTCCCCGGCGGCACCGCGGTCAGCCACCTCACGGTCTACGACTGGCCGACCGCGGACGGGCTCGCCGGCGGCGCCCCGCACCTGCACACCGCCTCCGGCGAGGGCTACGTCGTGGTCGGCGGGCAGGGCCGGCTGCAGACGCTCAGCGCCACCGGCGCCGAGGAGCACCCCCTCTCCCCCGGCGTCGTGCTGTGGTTCACCCCCGGCACCGTGCACCGGCTGGTCAACGACGGCGGCCTCGAGATCGTGGTGGTCATGCAGAACGCGGGCCTGCCCGAGGCCGGCGACGCGGTGTTCACCTTCCCGCCCGAGGTGCTCGCCGACCCCGACGCCTATGCGGCCGCCGCGGCGCTGCCGCACACCGACGACGACGACGCGCTCGCGGCCGCCGCCAGAGCCCGCCGCGACCTGGCGCTCGATGGGTACGCGCGGCTGCGCGAGGCCGTGGCCACCGACGGACCGGCCGCGCTGGCCGCGCTGCACGAGAGGGCGGCCGCGCTGGTGATGGCGCGGGTCCCGGGCTGGCGCGACACCTGGCAGCGCAACGTGCGCACCGCCGTCGACGCCACGGACCGCGCCCTCGACGACCTCGCCGGCGGCCGGGCACCGCACCTGGCCGCGGCGTCGGTGCATGTCGGCGCCCGGCGCGAGGCAACCTACCGCTACGGCATGTGCGGCCGCCTGCGCACCTGGGACGTCGCGGCGTCGTGACCCGGCCGGGGAGACGGCTCCAGGTCCCGCATCGGGAGGTCCGGGACGTGCTCCGCGGCGAACCCCAGCAGCTCGCCGGCCAGGGTGAGGTCGACCGGCGCCGTCCGGCCCGGGAACGGCCGGCGCAGCGACACGTCCGGCAGGAACGCGCCGAGAAGTTGCTCGGTCGGGTAGGGCGCCGACGTCTCCGGCGCCGCCACGAACACGGTGTGTGCACCAGGCCGGGCCGGCCGCAACCCCAGCTCGACCGCGCGGGCGGCGTCGCGGGTCTCCAGGTAGAGCCAGGCGTCGACGGCGGCATGGCCCGGGTCGCCGGCGATCACGTCGAAGAACCCGGGCAGCCGGTCGTCCAGGCCGTCCGCCCCGCCCAGCCCGGCGACCATCGGGAACCGCAGCGCCACGACGTCCATGCCGTGCCGGCGGTGCATGGCCGCCGCCGTCAGCTCGTCCACCTGCTTGGACAGCGAGTACGGGTCGGCGGCGAGGCTGGGCAGCCGCTCGTCGAGCGGCAGGTACGCCGGGCGGCCCGGCCGCGGCCCGTACCGGTAGCCCAGGGCGTTGATGCTGCTGGCGATCACCGCGCGCCGCACGCCATGCTCGCCGGCGGCGTCGAGCACCGCGAACGTGGCCGCGGTGTTGGTGGCGAACACCTGGTCGGCGCTGCCGAGCTCCGGCGCCGGGATGGCGGCCAGGTGCACCACGGCGTCGACGCCGGCGAGCGCACTGGCCAGCGTGGCCCGGTCGCGGGCGTCGCCGACGACGACGCGGTCGGCCGCCAGGTCGCCGGGGTCGTCGAGGTCCAGCGCGGTGACGGCGGCGCCCAGCCGGGCGAAGTGCCAGGTGGTGGTCCGGCCGATAAGTCCGGCGGCACCGGTGACGAGGATTCGCTCCACGGACGCCCATCCTGTCAGGCACGCCGTCGGCCCGCGGCCCGCGCCCGTGGACCCAGGCTTCATCCGCACGACAACCCGCATTCAGGGAGCATCCGTACGCTTCGGACACCTCGGCCATCACGTTGGAGGAAGCCGTGCGTCCACCACGCCTGTCCGCCCTGATCACCGCCGCGCTGACGACGGCCGCGCTGGTCCTGGTGGCCGCGCCGTCGGGCTCGGCACAGACCGACGAGCCCGACGAGCCCACCGTCGTCCTGACCGAGGACTTCGCCGGCGGCGAGCTCCCGGCCGGCTGGAACCCCGTCGACGGGGAGTGGTCGGTGTCCGACGGGCGGCTGGTCGGCGTCAGCGCGTCGTCGTCGCAGCAGTCGCGCATCACGTTCGGCTCGCACCTGCGCAACTACCGGGTCGAGGTCACCGCCCGGTTCGAGCAGGTGGCCAACGCCGCGCGGTGGACCGCCGTCGCCCTGGACATGGCCGCCGACGGGTCCACCCCGTGGTGGATCGCCACCATGCGCAGCGGCACGACCGCGTCCAACGGCCTGGAGTTCGCCCAGCGCACCGCCTCGGACTCGTGGAACGTCACCAACACCGCCGCGGCGCCGCACGCCGCCGGCACCGGACGCGACGTGCGGATCGCCGTCGAGGTGCACGGCAGCCGGGCCAGGTGGATCTTCGACGGCCAGGAGGTCATGAGCACCAGCGCGCTGCAGCGCTCCGAAGCGGGAGTCCTCGGCCTGGTCGTCAACGGCGCCACCGTATCCTTCGACGACGTCGTCGTCTCCGAGCTCGAGGAGGAGCCCGTGATCCGGCCGGTAGGACCGGAGTCGGTGCCGGCCGTGGTGGCGCACCGCGGCTACTCCGGCGTCGCACCGGAGAACACGCTCGCCGCGGTGGAGTCCGCACTTCGCAGCGGCGCCGACTACGTCGAGGTGGACGTCGCCAGCAGCGCCGACGGCGTGCCGATCATCCTGCACGACAACACCCTCGACCGGACCACCGACGGCACCGGCGCACTGCCGCTGGTGACGTCGGAGTACGTCGCGACGCTGGACGCCGGGATGTGGTTCTCGCCGGCGTTCGCCGGGCAGCCGGTGCCGCGGCTGACCGACGTCCTGCCCATGCTGCGCGGCCGCGCGCCGGTGCTGCTGCTGGAGGTCAAGGGCCCGGAGACCTACACCGAGCTCGAGACCATCGTGGGGCAGCTGCGCGAGCACGGGCTCGTCGAGCAGACCATCCTGCAGAGCTTCGACGTGCAGGTGCTGCGCGACGTCGCCCAGATCGAGCCGGAGCTGCGGATCGCGCTGCTGCGCTCCAGCCTGGACGCCGACCCGGCGGCGGTGGCTCGCGACCTCGGCGTCGTGGCGTACAACCCGTCGTGGACGGCGCTGCAGAACCGGCCCGAGGTGGTCGCCGACCTGCACGAGTCCGAGGTCGCCGTCATGCCGTACACCATCGACGACCCCGAGCAGTGGCGCATCCTGCGCGACCTCGGCGTCGACGGCATCATCACCAACCGCCCCGGCGCCCTGGTCGGGTGGAACGCCCGGCACGTGCAGACGGTGCCCGACGCGCCCACGGTCGCTATCGCCGCGCCGGTCGACGGTGCCGTGCTCACCCGCGGCGACGCGCTCGTGCCCGCGGTCACCTCCGAGCACGCCGAGACGATCGAGGTGACACTCGACGGCGAACCGGTCGCCGAGGGCGCGCCGATCGCCGTCGACGCCCTGGCCGCCGGCGAGCACGTCGTCGAGGTCACCGCCGTCGGCGTCAACGGCACCGCGACCGCCACCGCGACGGTGACCGTGCAGCCCTCCGGCGCCGGGCTGGTCCGGCTCGTCACCGGGCCCGAGGTCACGCGCAGCCTGCGCGACCAGCTGCTGCGCGCGATCGACCGGGAGGACTGGCTGCGCGTGGGCTCGATCGCGCACAGCGGCGTCGGCGGTCAACAACTCCCAGCCGAGTTGGCCGCGGTGATCGCCGCCGACGCCGAAGCCCTGCGCTGACGGCTGGGTCCGCAGGTCCGCCGGGAGACCGCCGGGGTTCGGGGGGTCAGCGGTGGGACAGCGCCTCACCGCCCCACCGCTGCGCCAGCGGCCCACCGGGATCACGGCTGTGGAAGCAGATACCCCAGTGCGCGATCCATGACGGCGACCCGGTCGGCCGGATCCTCGATCCCTTCCAGGCCGAAGCCCGCGAAGAGCGTCCCCGGGGTGGACACCACGGCGCCCTCTGGGAAGTCGGCCGCGGTCGTGCGGACGAAGTCGTTCGCGTTGGGCGCGCTGCCCGCCGGCGCGCCGGTGACCTCCCATCCGCCGAGGTCGGTCTCGAACGAGGTCGTGCCGTCGCCGGTGGACACCACGATGTCGTCGACGAACACGCCCAGGCCCTGGACCGCCCAGTCGCTGGCGTAGGTGATGGACAGCTCGACCTCGCTGCCCGCGTACGCCGACAGGTCGACCTCCCACTGCTGCCAGCCGCCGGAGCTGCCCGACGAGGCCCACCACTCGCCGGTCGTGCCGGTGGGCAGGCAGGTCTCGTCGTCGACGAAGGTCTGGTAGTGCTCCAGCTGCGGATGCAGGTCGGCCCAGCCGGCCGGGCAGCTTTCGCCGGGCTCCTGCGTCGTGTGCCCGTTCACGTCGGGCAGCGTCGTCCAGTCGTCGGTGCCGGCCGGGCGCGCCTCGACGAACAGGTGGTCCCACGCGGCCTCGGTGTCGTAGGACGTCCAGAACGACACGGTGGCGCCGCCGGCCGGGACGCTGATCGTGTTGCTCAGCCGCTTGTAGGAGACGTCGGCGATCTGCGAGTAGACGTAGAAGTCGCCAGTGTGCGGCTCGAACGGCCCGCCCTCACGGTCCCAGCGTGCCGCCACGTCGCTCTGGAACTGCGGGAACTCCGCCGGGTCCAGGACGCCGCTGGTCGCGATGAGCGAGTTGCTGTGGTTCTGGTTGCCGGCGCCGTCGAACCCCCAGGCCAAACCGGCGAACGGACCACCCTCGACGCCGATGACGTCGAGCAGGGTGCCGTCCTCGCCGGTGCCGGCGTTGTCGACCACCAGGTATGCGCCCAGCCAGTACTGGAGCACGTCGTTGGTGAGATCACCGGAGCCGGTGAGCAGCCGGCAGCGCGCGGCGACGGCCGGGTCGGCGGTGCACTGCGCGTTCGCGGCGGTCGGATCGTAGAGCTGCCCCCCGACGTTCGGGGTGTACTGGCTGCCCGCCCACGAGCCGGTGTAGAGCAGCCGGCCGCCCTCGTTGAGGAAGTCGCGGACCTCGAGCAGCTCGTCCATGGCCAGCCGTGACGCGTTGCCGGCTGCCCAGCCGGCCTCGCGCGTGACGACATCGTCGCCGGTGTACCAGATGACGGCCTCGTAGTGTGACAGCACGCCGAGGGCGTCCGGCGCGACCCGGCCGCGAGCGTCCACGTCGTACACGTCGAAGCCGACACCGTTCGCCGTCAGCGCGTCGGTGTAGAACTCCAGGTAGTTGGGTCCGCCGGCCTGCGGCGGGGACGCGCCGGTGTAGTCCTCCGCGGCCAGCACGAGCACGTCGTCACCGGACTCCTCGACGGCGGTGTACGTGAACGTCTCGCTGGTCGCGCCGCCGCCCTCGAACCAGACCTCGACGGTGTCGCCCGGGTCGGTACCGGTGACCATGCCGCCCATGACGCGGTAGTGGACCGAGGTCGTGCCGCCGTAGCGGTCGCCGCCCTTCCACTCCTCGGTGGGCGCGCTGACCTCGTCGCCGCCGTTGACGCGGTACTTCAGCGTCACCTCGCCGAGCTCGCGCTTGGCGAGCACCCGCACCTCCTGCGGGTCGCCGTAGGAATACTCGAACGTGAAGTCGGCCTGCGGCAGGCCGGCCTTGTAGGTGTCGTCGCTCTCCAGGTAGAAGGGCTTCGTGGTCAGGCCCAGGTGCGACACCGGGTCGGCCGGGTCGGCGGCCGACTTCGCCACGTCCAGCGCGAACGGCAGCGTCTTCTCGAACTCGGCCTGGATCAGCGCCTCGTCGTCGGGGAAGACGAACCCGCTGCCCGGAATGCCCTCCCCCAGCTCGGGGGTCCAGGCCAGCGTGCCGCGTTGGGCGTGGGCGAAGTCGGTGGTCTCGCCGTTGGTCACGTAGAGCACGTCCGACGACAGCCCCGGCTCCCAGCCAGGGATGGCCGGCGTGTCCATGTTGCCCGAGAGGGCGAAGTAGATGGGGTCGTCCGCGGTGGGAGTCGCGATCTGCCAGCCCTCGGGATAGAGCAGCCACTCACCGGTCGAGTGCCAGTTCACGTGGAAGGCGAACCGGACCCGGTCGTAGAGCGACATCATCGCCTGCGTCTCCGGCTCCGACCCGGCCGACGGTCCCCGGTAGGTTTCGCTGGACAGCAGGGAGGACGAGCCCTCCTCGTCGTACTTGAAGTGCTCCGGGTAGTTGCGGTTCGGGTCGACGCCGTCGAGCAGTGTGATCACGCCGTCGCCGTCGTTGTCGCGCAGGTTCTTCCGCCACAGCCGTTCCTCGTCGAACGTGTACTGGTACCCGTCGGGGTTGGAGACCAGGACGAACCAGTACTCGTTGCGACGCAGCATGCTGCGGACCTCGGGGTCGTTCGCCCGCCAGCCGTCGACGAACCAGTTCAGCAACCGGCGGTTGACCTCACCGGAGATCCACTCCCGGGCGTGCTGCAGCGAGCTGTAGAGCACGGCCGGGCGGGTGCCGTCGGCGATGCCGCGGGCGCCCTGGGTCAGCTTCACCGCGATGATCTCGCGGCCGTTGTAGGTCTCGCCGAGCACGACCAGCTTCACCAACTGCGGGTTGCGCCGCGCCAGCTCGTAGAGCTCGTCGCGCAGGCCGCCGGGCTCGTCCCACGACCGCCAGACCTCGAAGCCGCTGGCGGCCTGCCGGGCGGCGAGCTGGGTAGCGCTCAGGCCGTCCTCGTTCCGTTTGACCTGGACGTCGATCCCGCGCCCACGCAGCGCCTGGACTTCGTCGTCGCTGAGGATCAGGTCGATGCTGAGGCCGGCGCCGCTCGGCTCGGTGGCGGTGACGTCCATGCCGTCGGCGACGATGGCGGCGGCCTCGTCCGCGCTGACCTGCGCGGTGTAGGCCTCCAGGGCGGGCTCGTCGCCGGCCGCGAGATCTTCCTGGGCGCCAGCGCCGCTGGTGACCAGCAGCGACACCCCCAGACCTACGGCCGCGACGGCGGCGAGAAGACGGGACGAGGAACGCGCTGCAGCCATGATGGACTCCTTTGTCCGCTCAGCGACGACGTCGACTGCGAACTCGAGAGCAGGGCTGACTGCGGTTCCGCCGCCCCCCGGGCCCGCCGCTGCGGACGCTACTGCGTGCGACGTTGCCTGTGAAGGCGCTGGTCCGGACCGCTGATCACGCAGCGGGCAGCGGGCGGCGGCCGGCGAACCCCAGGTCGGCGCGGTGGTACCAGGCCAGCTCGGGCTCGCCTTCGACCCAGCACAGCAACACCGGCTCGCCGTCGAGCACCGACGGGAAGTCCAGGAGCAGCGGTGCGATGCCCTTGATCTCGACACCGGCCGAGACGATCTCCGACACCAGCTCGTCCAGCCGCGCCTGAGCCGCCTTCAGCTCCGGCAACCTGCCCAGCCGGCTGGCCACGCCGTCGCGCACCGCCGCGCCGAGCTCGGCCAGATCGGCCCGGACCTCGACGACCTGGTCGATCACCGGCCGGAGCCGCGCGAGCTCGGCCTGGGCACCGTCGACGGTGTAGGTATCGGCCATCTGCCCATCTTCGCAGTGGCCGAGAGGTCAGACGGTGTCGGGCGCCAGCACGACCCGCAAGGTGTCTGCCGGGCCGAGGAAGCGGTGGTCGGCCACGCAGTGGACCTCGACGTGCTCGACCGGTCCCGACGTGCTGGGCAGCCTGCCGCGCGTAGTCACCGTCGCCGGCAGCCCGCAGTCGGGGCAGTCGAACAGCATGGTGGGGGTCTCCTCGCGCTGCGACGGGTGATCGCGCCGTCCTTGCCGCGAGTCGTCCCAGCCATGGTGGCGCGGATCGCAGCTTGATCGCCAGGGCGGCCGCGGGTGAGACCGCTCACCCGTGTGTGCCAGGTCACACCGGTTCGGCGGAAACCCTTGCGGTGCGCCGGGCGAGGGACTTTGCTAAAGCCAGGAAGCGCGCATCGGGATCTGGCCGCGGCCAGCCGCAGGAGATCGCCGACACGAGGAGGTGGGCGCGCGCCACGCGGTGCCTTCCGTTGCGCACGGTCGGGCCGACGCGCCCTGGTCGGCCCCTGGCGTAGGCGGGAGTGTCCATGACCAGAATCAGCATGACGGTCGATGGCGTGCGTTACGACGACGACGTCGAGCCGCGGACCCTGCTCGTGCACCACCTGCGGAACCGCCTCGGCAAGGTCGGCACCGTCGTCGGCTGCGACACCAGCAACTGTGGCTCCTGTACCGTCCTGCTCTCCGGCCGCAGCGTGAAGAGCTGCTCGCTCCTCGCCGTCCAGGCCGACGGCGTGGACATCACCACCGTCGAGGGCCTGGCCGGGCGCGACGGCGAGCTGCACCCCGTCCAGCTGGCGTTCCACGAAAGCCATGCGCTGCAGTGCGGTTTCTGCACGCCCGGCATGATCATGGCCGCGGTCGACCTGCTCACCGAGAACCCCGACCCCAGCGACACCGAGATCCGCGAAGGGCTCGAGGGCAACCTGTGCCGGTGCACCGGCTACCAGAACATCGTCCGCGCGGTGCACGCGGCGGCGACGTCCATGCGGACCAGCGTCCCATCGACGCCGGAGGCCGCGGGCGCGCCGGCACCGTCCATGGGTGAGGAGGTGACCACGTGACGGTCACCGAGGACCGCGCCGGCCGCGAGGTCGGACGCGACCGCCGTCGCAAGGAGGACGCGCGTCTCATCACCGGCCGCACGATGTGGACGGACAACGTCAGCCTGCCCGGGATGTTGCACCTGGCGATCCTGCGCAGCCCGATGTCGCACGCCCGTATCGACGGCATCGACGCCTCGGCGGCCCGCTCCATGCCGGGCGTCGTCGACGTCATCACCGGTCGCGACGTCGCCGACGTGCAGGGCAGCCTGCCGTGCGCGTGGACCGTCACGCCGGACATGGCCCACCCCGACCACCCGCCGCTCGCCGTCGACGAGGTTCGCTTCGCCGGCGAGCCGGTCGCCGTCGTCGCCGCCCGCGACCACGCGACCGCGCTGGACGCCCTCGAGGCGATCGAGGTCGCCTACGAGCCGCTGCCCGCTGTCATGGACATCGAGGACGCGCTGGCCGACGGGTCGCCGCTGGTCCACCAGAGCCTGGGCACCAACAAGAGCTTCACCTGGGCCTTCGACTCCGCCGAGGAGGGCACCGGCGGCGACGCGGCCGCCGCGATCGACGCCGCCGACGTCGTGGTGCGCCGGCGCTACGTGCAGCAACGCGTCATCCCAGCCTTCATGGAGCCGCGCAGCGTCGTCGTCGACCCGACACCGGACCAGATCACGGTCTGGTCGTCCACCCAGGTGCCGCACTTCGTGCGGTTCTTCCTGGCCGCCGTCCTGGGCACGCCCGAGCACAAGATCCGGGTGATCGCACCCGACGTCGGTGGCGGGTTCGGCGGCAAGCTGCAGATCACCGCCGAAGAGTTCATCAGCTTCCTGGTCGCGCAGCGGCTGCGCAAGCCGGTCAAGTACACGGAGTCGCGGTCGGAGGCGATGCTGAGCGCCCACCACGGCCGCGACATGATCCAGGACGTCGACGTGGCGGCCGACCGCGACGGCACCGTCACCGCGCTGCGCGTGCGGCTGCTGGCGAACATGGGCGGCTACCTGCGGCTGCTCACACCGGCGACGCCGCTGCTCGGCAGGTACATGTACAACGGCATCTACAAGTTCCCGGCGCACCGCTTCGAGTGCACCGGCGTCTTCACCACCACGACACCGACCGACGCCTATCGCGGCGCCGGCCGGCCGGAGGCGACGTTCGCCATCGAGCGGGTCATGGACGACCTGGCGGCCGAGCTGGGCATGGATCCGGTCGAGCTGCGCCGCCGGAACTGGATCGAGCGCGACGAGTTCCCGTTCACGACGGTGACCGGGCTGACCTACGACTCCGGCGACTACGCGGCCGCCACCGACAAGGCCATGGGCCTGCTCGGCTACGACGAGCTCCGCCGCGAGCAGGCCGAGCGCCGGGCCGCCGGCGACCGGGTGCAGCTGGGCATCGGCGTCTCCACGTACACCGAGATGTGCGGGCTGGCTCCCAGTCGTTGGCTCGGGTCGCTCGGCTACGCCGCCGGCGGGTGGGAGTCGGCGATCGTCCGGATGCTGCCCACGGGCAAGGTCGAGGTGCTGACCGGCACCTCGCCGCACGGTCAGGGGCACGAGACGGCGTGGAGCCAGATCGTCGCCGACCAGCTCGGGGTGCCGTTCGAGGACATCGAGGTCATGCACGGCGACACCCGCACGTCGCACAAGGGCCTGGACACCTACGGCTCCCGGTCGCTGGCCGTCGGCGGATACGCGCTGGTCGAGGCCTGCAAGAGGGTCGTCGAGAAAGCCCGGCCGATGGCCGCACACCTGCTGGAGTGCGACCCGGCGGACCTGGAGTTCGTCGACGGCTCGTACCGCGTCAAGGGCACGCCGGGCGCGTCGAAGTCGATCACCGAGTGCGCGCTGGCGATCTTCGCCGCGCACGACCTCCCCGACGGAGTGGAGCCCTACCTCGACGCGGACGCCAGCTACGACCCCGTCGACTTCTCCTTCCCGCACGGCACCCACCTGTGCGCGGCGGAGGTCGACACCGAGACCGGCCAGGTACGGCTGCGCTCGTACGTCGCCGTCGACGACATCGGCAAGGTCGTCAACCCGCTCATCGTCGAAGGCCAGGTGCACGGCGGCGTCGCCCAGGGCATCGCCCAGGCGCTGTTCGAGGAGGCCATCTACGATGAGGACGGCAACCTCATGACCGGCACGTTCGTCGAGTACACGATCCCGAGCTCGGCCGACCTGCCCGACATCGTCACCGACCGCACCGAGACCCCCGCGCCCGGGCACCCGCTCGGCGCGAAGGGCGTCGGCGAGGCGGGCACCATCGCCTCGACACCCGCCGTCGTCAACGCGGTGGTCGACGCGCTGCGTCCGTACGGCGTCACCGACGTGCGCATGCCGTGCACGCCGGAACGCGTCTGGCAGGCCATCCGCAATGGAGGTGGGCGCCCATGATCCCGGCAGCGTTCGACTACGTGCGAGCCGAAGACGTCCGGACCGCGCTGACAGCTCTTGCGGACGGTGGCGAGGACGCGAAGGTCCTGGCCGGCGGGCAGAGCCTGATCCCGATGCTGCGGCTGCGCCTGGCCGCGCCCACCCTGCTGGTGGACGTCGGCGGGGTCGGCGAGCTGCGGGGCGTCCGCGACGACGGCGACGCGCTCGTCATCGGTTCCATGACCACCCACGACGAGCTCATGAACGACGCTCTGGTCCGGGAGCACGCGCCGCTGGTGGCCCAGGCCGCCGCGACCGTCGCGGACCGGCAGGTGCGCCACGTCGGCACGTTCGGCGGCTCCCTGGCGCACGCCGACCCAGCCGGCGACCTGCCCGGGGTGACGCTCGCCCTCGACGCGACGTTCTCGGTCATGGGGCCGGGCGGCGCGCGCGACGTGCCGGCGTCGGAGTTCTTCGTCGACTACCTGACGACGGCGTTGCGGCCGGATGACCTGCTGATCTCGGTCCGAGTGCCCAAGCTGCCCGGCTGGCGCACCCACTACGAGAAGTTCCAGCAGGCCGCGCAGGCGTGGGCCGTGGTCGGCGTGGCCACCGCGGTCCGCCGCTCCAACGGCACCGTCGACGAGGCCAGGGTCGCGCTGACGAGCATGGGCTCCACGCCGGTGCGGGCACACACCGTCGAGGCGGCGCTCGCCGGCGCACCGGCGACGGCGGACGCCCTGGCCGAAGCCGCCGGCCGGGCCGCCGACGGCACGACGCCGATGAGCGACGGCATAGCATCCGCGGACTACCGCAGCCACCTGGCGAGGGTCCTCACCCGGCGCGCACTGGAGGCCGCAACCGGCTGACTCGCGCTGACCCTCGGCGCCGGTCGTGACGTGAAGCCCTGGGCGCATCCTCCGCCCCTGCGCTCATGATCATCAACGATCCGCGACATCACCAGGCGATCTCGCGCCTCACCATGGCTGCAAGCATGGTGGAGCACACAGCATCCTCCTGATGTCAGCGCGGCCGGCCTGGGACGTACGGCGTGGCCGCCCGGAGATCAGCGCGGGAGCCTCTAGGATCACCGTGACCGTGCTCTGGAGGCCGCCATGCCCGACAGCGTGTTCATCGCACTGACGTTTGCATCTGCAATCGGCGCCGGCCTTATGGCGGGCGTCTATTTCGCGTTCTCGGCCATGGTGATGCCTGGGCTGCGCCGTCTCGAGCCGGCCGATGCGACCCGGGCCATGCAGGCGATCAATGTGGCGCTCATGAACGCGTGGTTTCTCGCGGTATTCATGGGATCGGCCGCGTTCTCGCTGCTGTCGGTGGTGCTGTCGTTCGTTCGGTGGGGCAACGACGAGGCCGTGTACCTGCTGGTGGCCGGGCTGCTCTTCCTCGGCGGGTCGCTCGGCCTGACCGCCGGCTATCACATTCCCCGCAACAACGCGCTGCTCGCTCTCGACGCCGACGGGCCGGAGGTACCTGAGGTCTGGCGCCGCTTCGACAGCGAGTGGACGTCGTGGAACCACGTCCGCGCGGTGGCCAGCCTGGCGGCCACGATCCTGTTCATCGCCGGGATCGCCGCCGCCTGACGCCCCGCCGCGCGTTTCACCCCGTCGGCGCGGCCGCCTCGAACAGCAGGCAGGACGAGATCGCGTGCGCCACCAGCCGGCCGGCGCCGTCGGTCATCCGCGCCTCGGCCAGCGCCGTCGTCCGCCCACGGGAGACGACGACACCCTCGCACCGCAGCTCTGCGGAGGCCACCGTCACCGGGCGCAGGAACTTCGTCGTCAGGTCGAGCGAGGTGTAGCCGACTCCGGCCGGGAGCACCGAGTGCACGGCGCACCCGGTCGCGGTGTCGAGCAGCGTCGCCAGCACGCCGCCGTGCACCGTGCCCAGCGGGTTGTAGTGGAACTCCTGCGGCGTCACGTAGACGACGACGCGGCCCTCGTCGGCCTCCATCCGGTCCATGCCGATCATGTGCAGTACCGGCGGAGGCGGCAGCTCACCGTCGATCATGGCGCGCAGCAGGTCGAGCCCGCCGCGGCGGCCCAGGTGCGCCGCGACCAGAGCCGGATCGGACCATGAGAACGTCCGCTCGCGCGGCATCACCTGAGTCTCGTTCATGGATGCAGCCTCCCAGCGGTTGCTGGGTCTGTCAAGAAGACCTAGCCTGGGCGCCATGCGGCCCGAGGCGTTGAACTGGTCGGTGGAGAACTGCCCCATCGGCCGGACCATGGAGTTGCTGGGCGAACGATGGACCGTCGTCGTGCTGCGCGAGGTCTTCAACGGCATCCGGCGCTTCGACGACATGCGCGCGCGCACCGGCATACCCCGCCAGGTACTGGCCAACCGGCTGTCCACCCTGGTCGAACAGGGCGTGCTGCGGCAGGCTCCCTACCAGGAGCCAGGCGCCCGGCAGCGGCACGAGTACCGGCTCACCGAGAAGGGCTTCGACCTCTACCCGGTTCTCCTCGCCGTCCACGACTGGGGCGAGCGCTATCTCAGTGGGCCGGCCGGCTCGCCGTCGCGGTTCGCCCACGCCGGCTGCGGCGCGTCGGTGCACGCCACGTTGCGCTGCGAGGATGGTCACCACGTCACGGCCGTGCGCGACGTCCGGCCGCTGCCCGGGCCCGGCGCCGTCCGCCGCGACCACGCGGAATCGTCTGTCAGCTAGACCGTCAGCGGTCCGGACTTTATGTGGAGACGCCGACCGGGCGTAGGATCGGACCATGACCACAGCCACCGAAGCGGCCGGCGCCCCCGCGCCGGGCGCGCTGGACGGCGACGTCGGCTTCATGCTGGGCGTGGTCTTCCGGTCTTACCTCAAGGCGGCCGACGCCGCCACGGCCGGCCTGCCCGGCGGGCACCGCGGCCGGCACGTGCTGTCCGCGGCCGTCCAGAACGAGGCGCACAGCCAGTCGGCGCTGGCGCAGCGGCTCGGCATCGACAAGACGGTCATGACGTACCTGCTCGACGACCTCGTCGGCGCCGGGCTGGTCGAGCGGCAGCCCGACCCGGCCGACCGCCGCAACCGCCGCATCGTCGCCACCGCGCACGGCCGCGAGACGCTGGCCGAGGTCGACCGCCGCATGCTGCTGACCGAGGACCATGTGCTCGGGTGTCTCGACGACGATGAGCGCGCGGCGCTGCGTGGGCTGCTCGGCCGGCTCGCCACCCACGTCAACCACATAGATCCCGTCGCCGACACCTGCGCGCTGGTGGAGGACATCGGCAACCGCGGCTGACCGGGGCGCACCCGGCACCGAGGGACTGCGCGCCGCGGGCTGCCTCCTCTACGCCGTCGGCGTCAGCGACACCGCCGACGACCTCATCCGGATCAGCGAGATCTGGGAGAGCGAGGAACACCGCGACGCCTCCCTCGAGCTGCCGAGACCAAGGCCGCCATCGCCGCCGCGATGCCGATGCTGCCCGGCGAGCTCACCGGGCAGGAGGTCCGGCTGGCCGGCGGCCTCGGCGTCCGGTCAGTGGTGGAGCCGCGCGCCTTTGACCACCTTGTCGACGGCGTTGCGCGGGCCGTGCAGCGCCAGCCCGACGACGTCGAGGTCGTCGCGCCGTACCGCCGCGACCGCGGCCCGGTTGTCGCGGTCGTTGCCGGTGGCGAACAACTCGCGCGTGAACACGGTGAACCGCAGTCCGCGCGACAGTGCCCGCCCGTGCGCGGCGCGCAGGACGTCACCGTCGCCGGCGAACACCATCACCGGCTGGCGGAACATCGGCAGGTATTCGGTGCCGTCCGCGTCGGCATAGGGCTCGCCCAGCAGCTCCGGCTCCGCGCCGGCCACCCCGCTGACGAGGAACGCCGTCACGTTCAGCCGCTGCCAGACCGCCAGGTCGTCGTGGAGCAGGACGGCGATCTTCGTGGTGAAGCGGATCTCCTCGGTCACCGTCCCAGCGTGCCGCGGCCGGTGCCGTGAGTCTTGTACGGTGTTAGCGTGCCGCACCCGCAGGCCGCCGGCGGCGCGCGTTCCACGGTCCGCGCCTGGCGGCCGGACGTCCCGGGGCTGGTCGAGGTCTTCCACGCCCGCTACGTCGACCACGCCTACCCGGCGCACACTCACGACGCGTGGACGCTGCTGATCGTCGACGACGGCGCCATCCGCTTCGACCTCGACCGCCATCACCACGGCGCCGCCGGGTCCGCCGTCACGCTGTTGCCCCCGCACGTCCCGCACGACGGCCGGGCCGCGACACCGAACGGGTTCCGCAAGCGGGTCCTGTACATGGAACCGCCCGTCCTCGGCGACGACCTGATCGGCGCCGCCGTCGACGACCCGACCCTGCTGGACCGCCAGCTGCGGCAGCGGGTGCATCAGCTGCACCGCGTCCTCGCCGAGCCCGGCGACGGCCTGGAGGCGGAGAGCCGGCTGGCGCTGATCCGCGAGCGGCTGCGCGATCGCCTGCGCGGCCCGCGACCGTCGCCGCCGGCACCGCGCGGCCTGGCCGACCGGCTGCTCGAGCTGCTGGACGCCCGGACGACCACGGGGATGACGCTGAGCGACGCGGCCGCAGAGCTGCACGCCCACCCCACCCACCTGGTCCGCTCGTTCACCGTGGCGTTCGGCCTGCCGCCGCACCGCTACCTCACCGGCCGCCGGGTGGAGCTCGCCCGGCGGATGCTGCTGGCCGGCCGGCGTCCCGCCGACGTCGCCTCCGCGGCCGGTTTCTACGACCAGGCCCACCTGACCAGGCATTTCACCCGTTACCTGGGCGTCGCGCCGGCCCGGTACGCCGGTGGCGCCCGGAGGCGTTGACCTCGAGCGCACGCGAGGTGGCATGGTCGGCCCATGACAATGACGAAGCGCACCCTCGGCCGCAGCGGCATCGAGGTCAGCGCCCTGGGCATGGGCTGCTGGGCCATCGGCGGGCCGTTCTCCCGGGACGGCAACCCCGTCGGCTGGGGCCAGGTCGACGACGACGAGTCGGTACGGACGATCCACCGCGCCCTGGACCTCGGAATCACCTTGTTCGACACCTCCGACGCCTACGGCACCGGGCACAGCGAGCGCATCCTGGCCCGGGCGCTCGACGGCCGCCGCGACGACGCCGTCATCGCCACCAAGTGGGGCAACACCATCGACGCGGCGACGCGCGAGCTCACCGGCGCCGATTCCTCCCCCGCGTACCTGCGCCGGGCACTGGAGGGTTCGCTGCGCCGCCTGGACACCGACCGCGTCGACCTCTACCAGCTGCACCTCGGCAACCTGCCGATCCCGACGGCGCACGACCTGCTCGGCACCCTCGAGGAGCTGGTCGACGAGGGCAAGATCCGCTGGTACGGCTGGAGCACCGACCACGCCGACCGGGCCGCGTCCTGGGGCCGCGACGGCCGCCACTGCACCGCCGTCCAGCATGCCCTCTCGGTGCTGCACGACGCCACCGACGTGCTGGCCACCTGCGAGCAGCACGACCTGGCCAGCCTCAACCGCAGCCCGCTCGCGATGGGCCTGCTCACCGGCAAGTTCACCGCGTCGTCGACACTGGGCCCAGACGACGTGCGCGGCGTCGCGCCGGACTGGCTCGTCTACTTCCGCGACGGGCGCCCGGTGCCACGGTGGCTGGAGCGGGTGGCCGCGGTGCGCGAGGTGCTGAGCGGCGGCGGACGGACCCTGGCCCAGGGCGCGCTGGCATGGATCTGGGCCCGCAGCGACGTGACCATCCCGATTCCCGGCTGCCGCACCGTCGCCCAGGCCGAGGAGAACGCCGGCGCCATGGCGCACGGCCCGCTGGCGCCGGACGAGCTGGCCGAGGTCGAGCGCCTGCTCGCCGACCTGCGCGCCGAACCCGCCTCCGCCAGGTGACCCGCCGCCCGTCCGAAATGATCACGTTCAGCACGAAATCTCGTGTCACACCATGCTCGCAATCATGATGAGGCTCGAGGGATCCTGCTGAACGTGATCATTTGAGGCGCTCCGACCCGATCCGCCGAGCGTCCAAGGGGCGCCGGTCGATACCCAGGCCGACGCATCCGCCCGGACGGCTCGACATTTCTCCGTTCTTCCCGCTCGTCCGTGTCGAGAACGCGGCGACGGCTCCGACGTCCCCGATGTCAGCGAACCCATCGCTGGCACGTGGAGCCGGAAGGACACTCCAATGGAGTACTCGACCACCACCCCGAGCAGGCGAGCCGGCCGGCGGGAATGGATCGGGTTGGCCGTACTGGCTCTGCCGACGCTGCTGCTGGCGCTCGACATGAGCGTGCTGTACCTGGCGCTGCCGCACCTCAGCGCGGATCTCGGCGCGGACGGCACCCAGCAGTTGTGGATCATGGACGTCTACGGCTTCATGGTCGCCGGGTTCCTCGTCACCATGGGCAACCTGGGCGACCGGATCGGCCGCCGCCGGCTCCTGCTGATCGGCGCCGCCGCGTTCAGTGTCGCGTCGGTGCTCGCCGCCTACTCCGTCAACGCCGAGATGCTGATCCTGACCCGAGCGCTCCTGGGCATCGCCGGTGCCACCCTGATGCCGTCGACGCTGGCGCTGCTCAGCACGATGTTCACCGACGCCCGCCAGCGTGGCGTCGCGATCGCGTGCTGGATGAGCTGCTTCATGGGCGGCGCCGCGCTCGGCCCCGTCGTCGGCGGCGCGCTGTTGGAGACCTTCTGGTGGGGTGCGGCGTTCCTGCTCGGCGTGCCGGTCATGGTCGTGCTGCTGGTGACCGGGCCGGTCTTCCTGCCCGAGTACCGCAACGACGACGCCGGCCCGCTCGACCTGATCAGTGTTGCGCTCTCGCTGGCCACCGTGCTGCCCGTGGTCTACGGGCTCAAGGAACTGGCCAAGCACGGCGTCGGGGCGGCGCCGCTGATCGCTCTGCTGGCCGGGACGGTGTTCGGCGTGACCTTCGCCCGGCGGCAGCGCCGGCTGCCGTCCCCGCTGCTGGACCTGCGACTGTTCGCGAACCGGACGTTCAGCTCGGCCCTGACCATCTGGCTGCTGTTCGGCGCCATCCAGGGCGGCACCTTCCTGTTCTTCACCCTGTACCTACAGACGGTGGCCGGGCTGACGCCCATGCGGGCCGGGCTGTGGCTCCTGCCCGGAGCACTCGGGATGATCGTGTCGTCGCTGCTGGCGCCGCACATCGCGCACCGCACCCACTCGGGCAACGTCATCGCGGCCGGCCTGCTGATCGCGGCCGCCGGATACGCGGTGCTCACTCGCCTCGACGCCGACGGCGGCCTTGTGGTCCTGGTCGTCGGCTTCGTCGTAGCGCTCGTCGGCGTCGGGCTGGCCGCGTCCGTCGGCACCGCCGTGGTGGTCGGTTCCGTGCCGCCGTCGAAGGCAGGCGCCGCTGCGGCGCTGTCCGAGACCTGCGCCGAGCTGGGAATCGCCCTGGGCGTCGCCTCCATCGGCAGCCTCGTCACCAGCATCTACCGCAGCCAGGTGACCGTGCCGTCCGGCGTCCCCGCCGACAGTGCCGCGGCCGCCCGCGAGAGCATCACCGGCGCGGTCGCCGCTGTGCCCAGCCTGCCCCAACCGGACAGCGACTCCCTCCTGCAGAGCGCCAGCGAAGCGTTCACCAGCGCGCTGAGCTCCGTCGCCGGGCTGAGCGCCACGTTGTTCGTCGGGCTGGCCGTGCTCGCGATGACGACACTGCGTCAGTCGGCCACCGATGAGAAAACAGTGCCAGCCTCGTCGGTACCGGTAGATGCCACCGACCAGGTGGACGAGGACGCGCCCGCGGCGCTCGCCGCGTGACCATCACGAAAGGAGAACCGACATGTTCAAGGACGCCAAAGCCTTCAGCGGCTTCTCGGTCAACGACATCCCGCGGGCCAAGGAGTTCTACGGCCAGACCCTGGGCCTCGATGTCAGCGAGGAGAACGACGCGCTGATGCTCAACATCGCCGGCGGCAACCCGATTCTGGTGTACCCCAAGGACAACCACACGCCGGCGACGTTCACGATCCTCAACTTTCCCGTCGGCGACATCGAGGCCGCCGTCGACGAGCTCACCCGCCGCGGCGTGACGTTCGAGCGCTACGTAGGGACTCCGATCGAGACCGACGAGAAGGGCGTCTTCCGCGGCGGCGGCCCGTTGATCGCGTGGTTCACCGACCCCGCGGGCAACGTGCTGTCGGTGATCCAGGAGGACTGACGCCCCAACACACACGAGAGGTCCAGCTCGATGAGCTGGACCTCTCGTGTCCTGTAGGCACTCGCCCACCCCCGTACGGGGCGAGCTACCCCAGGACGCTGGAGCGCCGCGGCATCACCTCGTGACCACCACCGCATCCGGATCTTCCCCACGTCCACGCGCCGAACTCTTCAACCAGCCGAGAGGCCAGCCCTTGCGCGACCTGGTGGGACGCCGCCGCCTGTGCCTACCCTTCATCGTTCCTCCCTTGTGGGTTGGAATGACCCCCGAGAAGCCGCAAGCACAGCCGCTCAGGAACCAGTGTGAAGCTGGTCGTCCCGAGCGGGACTCCAGTGTTCAGTTGTGACTCCACTATGGCATCGCGAGTCACAGTCGATCAAGAGTTTTGGCGAGATTAATGCGCGGTACCCCGATCCGGCGAAGACGGCTTGACTATCGAAGGATCGGTGCACTATCACACCCAACTCTTCGATACTCCTGGCCCAGACAGACATGACGGCCAAATTACTGCCGGTCATAACTAAATTCAAGACTTCTGTAGAACGCTCGCTTCCATTATCGTGAACGTACGGCGCGACCTGCGCCGGCGTCATCCGGCCACGCGCATGGGAGGCCGCCGCATGAAGCGAACCGCCACTGCGAGCCCGGCTCGTCCATCCTGACCTCGACCGACGACCAAGATACTGGCCGGCACCGCACGCGACGGGCGGAGAAGACACCTCGGCACTGCGGTCGCCCATGCTCGACGGGAAGTGACGCCGATGACTTCCGTGGAATTGGCTCGGACCGCGCTGGCCGTACTCTTCGCCGCCGTGGGGCTGTATTGCGCGGCGCGAGTGGCTGCCTGGTGGGCAGTCCGGCGCGGCCCCCACGACCGGGCCGGCGCACACCGCCACGCGGGAGAACCGGTGGCCGAGATCTCCCATACCGCGATGGGCCTGGCGATGGCGCTGATGACCGCGCCGTTCGGCGACCTCGTCCCGGCACCGCTCGGCGTTCTCGTCTTCGGCGTCCTCGCTGCCTGGTTCGCGACGATCCTGTGGCACGACGGACTGATGAGCCGCGCCGGCGTGACGTACCGCGGGCGTGGCGGCGCCTCCTCGAGCCTGAGCGCCGGCGGAGTCGGCGTCTCGACGGGGGTCAGGGTCGGCCAGCGACGCGACGACCACGCCGGCTACAACCTGCACCACCTCATCGGCTGTGTCGCGATGATCGTCATGTTCGCGACCGGCCACGGCTCCGGCGCCGTCTCGACGACCGGCGCCGAGACCGCCCTCGGCCACCACCAACTGGCGCCGCTGACCAGCCTGAGCTGGCTGTTCGGCCTGTACTTCCTGGTGGCCGCGACGTCTCTGGGGTTCCGGGTCGGCGAGCCGGCGGTGCGCACGACGTACCGGATGGCGGTGCCGGCCGGTCCAGGCCTGCCCCCCGCACCGGCGCCGCGACCGGCTCCGTCGCGACTGTTGTGGTCGTCGGCTGGTCGCTGCGCCAGCGAGGTCGCCCTCAGCGGCGGCATGGCACTGATCTTCTTCGCCAGCCTCTGAGCGGGCGACGACATCCCGCACCGTGAGGGCGTGTGACGCGTCAGGATGCCCTGACGATGAGGTAGATGCCATGACCACTACCTGACTGGTGGTTCCATCGATTGTCTGCGCCCCACCTCATGCCGAAAAATTCTGACATACCTGTACATGACTGGAGGATGACTGTACGTTGAGCATTTCGTCGAATCCGACGATATGTCTCAACAGGGAGGAATGGGCATGAGGAGACCCATCATTCGATCTCTCCTGGCCGGTGCCGCGCTCGTGGTGCCCGGAGTTGCCGCCGCCCCGGCGATGGCCGACTCCGACGCCGGCACCACCGGCGCGGCCGCCAGCGCCGTCGTCCACCAGGAACTGGCAACGACGACAGCGGAGCAACGCAGCACCACCACCTACTGGACCGCGGAGCGGATGGAGGCCGCGATTCCCGCCGACGTGCTGGTCGACGCCGATTCGGGCGAGGCCGCCGCCGAGCCCGCGGTCGAGGCCGACATCGCGCCGGCCGCCGTCCCGGAGAACCCGCGCCCGGAGTTCGGCAAGGTGTTCTTCACCCTCGGCGGCACCGACTACGTGTGCTCCGGCACGGCCACGTCCAGCTCCAACGGCGACGTCGTCACCACCGCCGGCCATTGCGTGCACGAGGGCGCCGGCGGCGGGTTCGCCTCGCAGTTCACGTTCGTGCCGGCCTACGAGAACGGCTCCGCGCCGCACGGCCAGTGGTCGGCGTCGGACCTGTACACCTCGACCGGGTGGGCCAACAGCGGCGACTTCACCGTCGACGTCGGCTTCGCGGTCATGAACGAGAATGGGTCCGGCCAGAGCTTGACCGACGTCGTCGGCTCGTACCCGATCGCCTTCGACCTCGGTCGCGGGCTGTCGTACACGTCCTACGGCTACCCAGCAGCCAGCCCATTCGATGGGCAGAGCCTGTTCTCGTGCAGCGGCACCGCCCGCAACGACCCCGGCGGCTCCTCCACCCAGGGCCTCACCTGCGACATGACCGGCGGCTCCTCGGGCGGCGGCTGGATCACCGGCGGCCAGCTGAACTCCGTCAACAGCTACAAGTACAACAACGACCCCAACACGATGTACGGGCCGTACTTCGGCGGGACCGCCCAGTCGGTCTACAACGCCGCTGCCGGCGCCTGACGCACTCCGCCCGGGTCTCGTCACCCTGCCGATCGGCGCTACCTCACCGGCCACTCCCCGAGTCGCCGGTGAGGTAGGGCTGCAGCGTCGGGCCTACCTGGTCGACGACCTCGGACCGGCTCATCGCGGCGGCGTGGGAAAGGATCGCCTTCGCTGCCTCGTCCGGCGCGTCCTCCGGCAGGAAATGGCCTGCGTCGCCGACGAGTTCCTTGCGCGCCCCCGGAACAGCCGCGGCGAGCTGGTCGGCGACGTCGGGCGTCAGCCAGCCATCGCGCTCGCCCCACAGCACCAGCGTGGGCACGGCAATGTGGTCGAGGCCTTCGACGACCTCGCGAGTGTCGGCGAAGTCAACGGCCGCGACCTGGTCGATCCAGCGATGCTGTCCCGCTTTCCCCCGCCACGGCGCGAGATAGGCGTCGGCGACGTCCTCCGGCATCGGCCTGTACGTGGCCGTGCGCAAGCGCGGCCCGATCAGATCCGCGAACACGCGCTCCGGCATCGTCCGGTACACCTCGGCGTTGCGCTGCATGTGCTCGGTGAACTCGGTGTTCCACGGGCCGAGGACGGCCGCGTCGACCAGCGCCAGCCAGCTCACCGGCACGTGTTCGAGCAGGTGAGCCCTCAGCACGACGCCGCCGCCGATGTCGTGGCCGACAAGGCCCGGCGCGTCGAGCTGCCAGTGGTCGACAAGCTCTGCAAGCGTCTGCGCCTGCCGCGTGATCGACGGCGTGGCGCCGGCATCGAGCCGAGAGGCACCGAAGCCGAGCATGTCCCAGACGAACACCGTGTACTCGCGGGCCAGGGTGGGGACGACGTTGCGCCACAGGAACGACGACGCCGGTGTGCCGTGTGTGAGGATCACGGGCGGGCCGTCGCCGAACGCTCCAGCGGCCACCTCGCCGCCCGACACGCAGATGCGATCCGGCAGTTCCCAGCTGCTCATCTCAACTCCTAGCTAAGGGGTATAGTCGACTTTATCCGGTTACCCTGCTGGAGGTAAGGGTTGTACATAGATTTTAGCGATTACTCTCGCGGCGCGGTCGTGGCGACGGACCTCGTGAACACGTCGCCGATCGTGCGTGCCGCGGGAGACGCCGTTGCCGATGCGGCAGCGCTGGACGCCTTCCTTACTGCGCATGACATCCAGCGCGACACGAACGGCACGGAGCTGGCCCAGATCCATGCGCTGCGGGACGAGGTCCGCGCGGTACTGGAAACCGAAACCCAAGCCGACGCCGTCGCAGGCGCGAACGCGCTCGTGGAGAAGGCAGCCAGGGGTCCGTTGCTGAGGCAGGACGGCAATGGCCAATGGCACTGGCTGGTTGCCACCGCGCCGGAGGCTCCACTCGCGGACGAGCTGGCCGTACTCATGGGCACGGGCTTGCTCGGCACGCTGCGAAGCCTCGGGTTCGCACGGTTCCGCCCGTGCGCGTCCCCGGTATGCGCGGGCGTCTTCGTGGACACCAGCAAAGCAGGACGACGTCGCTACTGCATGCCGGACGTCTGCGGCAACCGCGTCAACGTCGCCAACCATCGCGCCCGGAAACGCCAGGAGTCGTAGGTCGCGCCGAACGTCGTGCGGCGGCGTCAGTCGGCGACGAGCACCGCGCGCAGTTCCGGGAGCGCGGCCAGCTCGCTCTCGAGGAGCCGCTGGGCGGTGGTGACGGAGTCCACCAAGGGGTGGTTGGCCAGCGCCGCCACGGCGGCGCGCCACGACCCGGACCGGGCGGCGGCGATGGTCGCCCGCTCGGTCGCCTTGACGGTCGCGACCAGCGCGGCGGCCGCCGGGTCGAGAGCGCCGGCGGCCAGCGGGTGCGCGCCGTTGCCGCCGACCAGGCAGGGCACCTCGACCACGGCGTCGGCGTCCAGGCCGGGCAGCGCCGAGCGGTTGCGGACGTTCAGCACCAGCGTGGTGCGTTCGTCCGCGGCGATCGCGCGCATCAGCTCGAGGGCGACCCGGTCGTAGCCGCCGCCGTCGAGGTCGGCGGCGTCGCGGTCGCCGACACCGGCGGCGTCGCGGCTCTCGGCCATGTAGGTGGCCTCGCGCTCGCGCCGCACCTCGTCCCACCGTCGCGCCGCGCCGCCGTCCGGCCCGGCGGCGTCGGCCGCTCCGGGCGAGTAGAACGCCTCCTGCTGCGCCATCAGGAACTCCCCGCGGGTTGCCGGCGCCGCCTGCGCGCTGCTGATCGCGTCGCGGGTGAAGTAGTAGTAGTAGAGGTACTCGTTCGGAATGGCGCCCAGCGTGCGCAGCCACGAAGCACCGAACAGCTTGCCCTCCTCGAACGAGCCCAGCGCGTCGTCGGAGGCCAGCAGCCGCGGCAGCACGTCGCGCCCGTCCACCAGCACCCGGCGCAGCCAGCCGAGGTGGTTCAGCCCGGCGTAGTCGAACCAGGCATCGGACATCGACACGTCCAGCACCCGGGCGACCCGGCGGAACAGCCCGACCGGCGAGTCGCAGATGCCGATGACGCGGTCGCCCAGCACCGAGCTCATCGCCTCGGTGACCATCCCGGCCGGGTTGGTGAAGTTGATGACCCAGGCGTCCGGCGCCTCGGCGGCGATGGTCTCGGCGATGCGCAGCGCGACCGGCACCGTCCGCAGCCCGTAGAGGACGCCGCCGGCGCCCGTCGTCTCCTGGCCGAGCACCCCCTCGGCCAGCGCCGAGCGCTCGTCGCAGGACCGGCCGGCCAGGCCGCCGACCCGGATGGCGGAGAAGACGAAGTCGGTGCCGCGCACGGCCGCGGCGAGGTCGCTCTCGACCACCAGTGCCGGCCCGCCCGCGGCCGACCGTTCGGCCAGCACCGACTGCACCGCGCGCACCCGCGCGGGGTCGGTGTCGTGCAGCACGATCGTGTCGATCCCGGAGTCGCCACCGGACAGCGCCCGGTGCACGAGAGGCACCCGGAAACCGCCGCCGCCGAGGATCGTCAACCTCATACGAGGACCACCTTCACACCGTTCTCTCGTAGCGCGTCGAGGGCCGGAGTGCCCTCGTCGGCATCGGTCACGACGACGTCCAGGGCGTCGGGCCCGCACACGGTGGCGAACCCGTTGCCGGGGAATTTGGCCGCGTCTGCCAGGAGGACCGCCTGGTCGGCCGAGGCGATCATGGCCCGGCGCACCGGGACCTCGTCCATGGTCGTGTCCATCAGCGTGCCGTCCGAGCGCACCCCGCTGGTGCCCATGAACAGCTTGTCCGCGCGCAGCTGCCGCACCGCGTCGGAGGTCAGGAAGCCGACCAGGGAGTGGTAGTTGCGCCGCACCACGCCGCCGAGCAGGATCAGCTCGATGTCGGGGTCGGGCACCAGCTCCTCGTAGACGGCCATGTTGGCGGTCATGACGGTGACCTGCCGGCCGCGCAGGTGGGCGGCGAGCCGGTGCACTGTGGTGCCGATGTCGAGCAGCAGCACGTCGCCGTCCTCGACCATCTCCGCCGCGCGCCGGCCGATGGCGTCCTTGGCCTCGTGCGCCTCGGTGGCGACGGCGGCGAACGACGGCTCCAACGACGTGCTGGCCGCCGCGCCGCCGCGCACCCGGGTGAGCAGGCCCTGCTCGGACAGCCAGGTGAGGTCGCGCCGGACGGTGGCCTGACTGACGCCGAGCCGCGCACCGAGCGTGGCCACGGCCACCGGACCCTCGGCACGGAGGATCTGCATGATGAGCTCGTACCGCCGCTGTGGAAGCACGACTGAACCATATCAGTCATCTTCGCTCATTCGAACAGCATCGGTGCGGCAACGTGCGCGGAGCTGAGCGTTCAGCAGGGCCAACGACGGGAAAATTCA
The DNA here is from genome assembly GCF_004349065.1 of Jiangella asiatica. GTDB lineage: Bacteria > Actinomycetota > Actinomycetes > Jiangellales > Jiangellaceae > Jiangella > Jiangella asiatica. The sequence goes on along the minus strand of NZ_SMKZ01000046.1, from coordinate 13,196 downwards.
CGTGCGCAGCGCCACAAGCGCTCATATCTTGTCATTTGCGAGCAGCAGAACTAGTGTTCTGCCATCCACACGGGGAGGTCGGCAGTGTCCAACATCGCTCGCGATCCGTTCCGCGCACCGTCGCGGCACGACCCGCTGGCGGGGCTGCGCGGCGACGACGGCCCGGACCTCGACGTGTTCCTCACCGGAACCGTCTTCTTCGACATCGTCTTCACCGGCATGGAGGGCCCGCCGCGGCAGGGCACCGAGGTGTGGGCCGCCGGCATGGGCTCCAGCCCGGGCGGCGTGGCCAACCTCGCCGTCGCCTGTGCCCGGCTCGGCCTGCGCACCGGCCTGGCCGCGACCTTCGGCGAGGACCTCTACGGCGACTACTGCCGCCAGACGCTCGGCGTCCAGGAGGGCATCGACCTCACGTACTCCCGGTATGTCACCGGCTGGCACTCCCCCGTAACCGTCTCGATGGTCTTCCAGCGCGACCGGGCCATGGTCACCCACGGCCATCGGCCCGAGGCCCTGCGGCGCCTGGTCGACCAGCCGCCACGCGCTCGCTCCTGCTTCGTCGACCTGGGCGCCGACCGCGAGCCGTGGGTCGGCTCCGTCGCCGACGGCGGCGGCCTCGTCTTCGCCGACATCGGATGGGATCCGGAGGACCGCTGGGACCTCGGCCGGCTGCGCGAGAGCCTGACTGGCTGCCACGCGTTCTCCCCCAACGCCGTCGAGGCCATGAGCTACACCCGCACCGACAGCCCGGAGGCGGCCGCCGAGGCCCTCGCCGAGCTCGTGCCGCTCGCCGTCGTCACCAACGGCGCCGACGGGGCGGTCGCGTTCGACCGCCAGACGGGCCGCCCGGTACACGCCCCCGCGGTACCGGTGGATGCGCTGGACCCGACCGGTGCCGGCGACGTGTTCGTGGCCGGGCTCATGGTGGGTACGCTGGCGGGCTGGCCGCTGGTGCACAGCCTGCGGCTGGCGAACCTGGGCGCCGCCCTGTCCGTACGTCACTTCGGCGGCGCTCTCGCCTCACCCGGCTGGGGCGACATCGCGCTGTGGTACCGCGAGACCGGGTCGAAAGACCCGGCCCTGAGCGGCGACTACGAGTTCTTGGAGAAGATCGTCCCGGACGACGCTCTGCCGGAGGTGTCGCGAGCCATCGCGACGCTGGGCTTCCGGGCCGGGCGCTAGGACTGCACGAGCGAAAGGGCCGAGTCATGAGGCTGTTCACCAGAACGTCCACCCGATGGGGTGCGGCGGTCGCCGCCGCGCTGCTGATCGCCGCGTGCGCACCGGGCGACGACGGCGGCGACGATGACGCCACCGAGGCGCCGGCCGCCGGCGACGTCCAGACCGACGCGTCACAGCTGGGCGACATCACCTTGACGGTGTGGGACCAGGAGGTCCGCGAAGGGCAGACCGAGCAGATCGAGGCGCTCAACGCCGCGTTCGAGGAGGCCTACCCGAACATCACCATCGAACGCGTCTCCCGGTCCACCGACGACCTGCGCACCACGCTACGGCTGGCTCTGTCCGGCGAGGACGCGCCCGACGTCGTCCAGGCCAACAACGGCCGGCCGGAGATGGGTCAGTACGTCGCGTCCGGGCTGCTCACGCCGCTCGACCCGTACGCGGAGGCGTACGGGTGGTTCGACCGGTTCCCCGAGTCGGTGCGGGCGCTGGCCTCCTACAGCGACGACGGCGCCACCTACGGCGAGGGCGAGCTGTACGGCCTGCCTCAGATGGGCGAGATCGTCGGGCTCTACTACAACAAGACCAAGCTGGACGCGCTCGGCCTGGAGCCGCCGGCCACCACCGAGGACTTCGAGGCCGCGCTCACCGCGGCGCAGGCGGCCGGCGAGATCCCGATCCAGTTCGGCAACTCCGAGCCGTGGGCGGGCATCCACGAGTTCGGGTTCGTCCAGAACCAGTTCTCCGATGCCGAGACCATCCGCAACCTCGGTTTCGGCCGCCCGGGCTCGTCGTGGACGTCCGAGGACAACCTCGCCGCCGCGGAGGCCACCGTATCGTGGGTCGACTCCGGCTACTTCGTCGACGGGTTCAACGGCATCACCTACGACAGCGCCTGGCAGTCCTTCTCCCAGGGCAACGGCGTGTTCTTCGTCGGCGGCACCTGGCTGATCGCGGACCTCGCCTCCGCCATGGGCGAGGAGGTCGGGTTCGTCCTCCCGCCGGCGGGCGCGAGCGGCCAGAACCTCGTCACCGGCGGCATCAGCATCCCGTGGGCGATCCCGGCCAACAGCGACGCGCAGGACGCCGCGGCGGCCTACATCGACTTCATCACCAACTCCGACGCGATGACGGCCGTCACCGAGGCCGGCAACGTGCCGGTCATCGAGGCCGACCAGCAGACCACCGAAGGTCTGCAGGCCGAGGTGTTCGCGGCGTGGGCGCAGGCCGGCTCAGAGGATCTGATCGTCCCCTACCTCGACTACGCGACCGAGACGTTCTACGACACCATCACCGCGGCGGTGCAGAACCTCATGGGCGCCGAGGCTACGCCGCAGCAGTTCCTCGACACGCTCGAGGCGGAGTACACAGCGGCGACCGGGTCGTGACGTCGCCGGCATGACACCCGTGCAACAGATGGCCACACCGGCCGCGACCGTCAGGACCCCGTCCGGGCGGCGCGGCCGGCCGGGCGAGCCGCGCCGCGTCGCCTACCTCTACATTCTGCCCGCCGTCGCGGTGTTCGGGCTGTTCATCCTGTACCCGCTCATCCGCACGGCGCAGTTCTCGCTGTACGAGTGGGACGGGCTGGGCGCCAGCAGCTGGGTCGGTCTGGCGAACTACCAGGCGGTCTTCAGCGAGCCGCAGCTGCGTGGCGCCTTCGTGCACGCGCTCGTGCTGATCGTGTTCTACGCGGTCGTCCCGGTCACGCTGGGGCTGCTGCTGGCGGCCACCATGAGCCGGGCGCTGCTGCGCGGCCTCGGCTTCTTCCGGGTTGTGCTGTTCCTGCCGCAGGTCATCCCGATGGTCGTGGTCGCGATCGCGTGGCGGCAGATCTACGAGCCGGAAGGACCGCTCAACGACCTGCTGCGCTTCGTCGGGCTGGACTCGCTGGCCCGGCCGTGGCTTGGCGACTACGCGTGGGCGCTGCCGTCGGTGGGCATCGTCGGCACGTGGGTCGGCACCGGCCTGTGCCTGGTGCTGTTCCTGGCCGGCATGGCCCGCATCCCGCGGGAGCTGTACGAGGCGGCCCGGCTGGACGGTGCCGGCCCGCTGCGCGAGTTCGTGGCCATCACGCTGCCGTCGGTGCGCGGCGAGCTGGCGGTGGCGCTGACGCTCACCGTCATCGCCGCATTGAAGACGTTCGACCTGGTCTACGTCATGACCAGCGGCGGGCCGGGCACCGAGACAACCGTCCCCTCGTACCAGGTGTACAACAACGCGTTCCTGCTCGGCCGGGTCGGCACCGCGACCGCCCTGGCCATCGTGCTCACCGCCGTCGTGTTCGTGGTGACGGTCGTCATCAACCGGATCGGCGAGCGGGGGCAGCGGTGATCTCCCGCGGCGAGAGGATCGCCAACTATGCCGTTCTCGCGTTGTTCGCCGCTATCGCGCTGTTCCCGGTCCTGCTGATCCTGCAGACGGCGCTGTCCAACGACGCCATAGTCTCGGACGGTCCTGCATCGTCTTTCAATTTCCAGAACTTCGCCGACGCCTGGGACCAGGGCCACTTCGCCTCCTACATGCGCACCAGCGTCGTCGTCGCGATCCTCGTGGTCGGGCTGTCGACGGTGATCTCGGTGCTGGCCGGCTACGCCTTCGGCACCATGTCGTTCCGCGGCTCCGAGGTGATCTTCTACCTGATCCTGCTCGGCATCATGGTCCCGGCCGAGGCGCTGGTGGTGGCGCTCTACTTCGACCTGCGCGCGCTGGGGCTGACCAACACGCTGGTCGCCATCGTCATGCCACAGGTGGCGCAGTCCACCGCGTTCGGCACGTTCTGGATGCGGGCGTACTTCCGCACCAGCTCGCGCGAGGTGGTCGAGGCCGCGCACATCGACGGCGCCGGGCACTGGCGCACGCTGTGGCAGGTGCTGGTGCCCATGGGACGGCCGGCCGTCACCACCATGGTCGTGCTGGTCTTCATGTGGACGTGGAACGAGTTCCTCATCCCGCTGATCATGGCCACCAGCGAGAACCTGCGCACCGCGCCGCTGGGCCTGGCGTTCTTCCAGGGCCAGTACACGTCCGGGACCGCCCTGCTGGCCGCCGGCGCCACGCTCGTCGCGCTGCCGGTCGTCGTGGTTTACCTGTTCCTGCAGCGTCACTTCATCCGGGGGATGGTCGAGGGCGCCGTCAAGTAGCGGCGGCGTCCGAAGGTTGGCACCACTTTTCGAGAGGAGTCACCATGCGAGCAGCCAGGCACGCTGCTGTAGCCGCCACCGCGGCGGCCGCCCTCCTCGCCGCGACGCTCCCGGCCGCGACGGCCACCGGAGCGCAGCCGGCGGACGGAGGGCGGCCGGGAAGCGGCGACGGGAGCGGCGACGCCGTCGACCTGGACGTGCTGTTCATCGGCGCGCATCCCGACGACGAGGCCGGATCGCTGTCGGCGTTCGGCCAATGGAACGAGTTCGCCGACCTCACCGCCGGTGTCATCACGGTGACCCGCGGCGAGGGTGGCGGCAACGCCGTCGGCCTCGAGGAGGGGCCGGAGCTCGGCATGCTGCGCGAGGCCGAGGAGCGCAGCGCGGTCGCGAACGCGAACATCGCGAACGTCTACAACCTCGACGAGGTCGACTTCTTCTACAACGCCAGCGCACCGCTGACCGACGACGCCTGGGGCGAGGACGCGCTCGAGCGGGTGGTGCGGGTGGTCCGGGCGACCCGGCCCGAGGTCATCGTCACCATGAACCCGTCGCCGACGGCGGGCAACCACGGCCACCACCAGCAGGCCGCGCGGCTGGCCGTCGAGGCGTACGAGGCGGCGGCCGACCCCGAGGCGTTCCCGGAGCAGCTGTCCGAGGAGGGCCTGTCGACCTGGAGCGCCTCCCGCATCCTGCGCGGCGGCGCCACCGGCACCGGCGTCACCGGCTCGGCCTGCGAGACGGTTGCCTACGACCCCGCCGACCCGACCGACCGGGTGTTCGGCGTATGGCAGGGCCGGCAGTCGGAAGAGACCGGCGAGCTGTGGGCGCTGCGCGAGCGCCAGGCGCAATGGGAGTACGTCAGCCAGGGCTGGGCCGTCTTCCCGCCGCCGCCCACCGACCCCGAGCAGAACGGTTGCGACTGGTTCACCCTGATCGCCAGCCGCACGCCGTATCCGTCGACGACGGCGGGGCCGACAGCGGCCCTGCAGGGCGCGCTGCTCCCGGCTGAGGACGGGCTGCCGCTGGGCACTGAGCTGACCATCGACCCCGAGCCCTTCCTGGTGCTGCCCGGCGAGCCGTTCACCGCGACCGTCGAGGTCACCGCGCCGCCGAAGCGGCCCCTCGCGCGCTCGTCGCTGACCGTGTCCGCCCCGTCCGGATGGCAGGTGACGGTGGATGAGGCGCTGCCGCAGCTCATCGCGCCCGGCCGCACGGTGAGCGTCGACGCCGTCGTCACCCCGCCGGCCGAAGCCCAGGCCGGCGAGCGGGTGGCGTTGCAGGCCACGCTGAGCGCCGGCGGCGGCAGCGGCTCGAACGAGGCCGCCGTCGAGATCACGCCGACCGTCCGTGGCGACCTCGCGCAGCGGCCGGAGGCCGAGGTCTTCGCCGACTGGACCGCCGATCAGGACCTGCCCAAGCTGGAGAGCCTCATCGCGCCGATCGCCTCCGTCGGCACCGGCCGCACCCAGCCGGTCTCCGTCGACGTCACCAACGACGGCGTGGCTCCCACGTCGGGCACGGTCACGCTGGAGCTGGCCGACGGGTTCAGCGCGGCGCCCGCGTCGGTGCCCTTCACCGGCCTCGCGCCCGGCTCGACCACGACCGTGACTTTCGACGTGACGAACGACGACACCTCACTGCCCACGTCCAACCGGGCGCCGGACGGCGGGTACCCGTTCCGGATCGTCACCGAGTTCGGCGACGGCACCGACACCACGAACGCCGTCCTGGAACTGGTGCCGACGACGACGGTGCCGCAGGTCGCCGCGGAGCCGGTGCTCGACGGGGTCGCCGGCGACGGCGAGTACCCGGGCGAGGCGCTGGACACGTCGACGATGTGGGAGGGCGAGGCGGCCGAGCCGTCCGACGCGTCGGCGACCACCCGCCTGAGCTTCACCGACGACGCGCTGTACGTGCTGGTGGAGGTCACCGACGACACCCTCGGCACGGTGCTGCCGCTGGCCGACTGCAAGCGGCACTGGCGCACCGACTCCGTCGAGATCACCGTCGACCCGCGCGGAGCCTCGTCGAACACCTCGACGACGTTCAAGACCGGTATCTTCCCCACCACGACCGAGGGCGAACCGTGCTTCCAGCGCGACGCCGACAACCACCAGGGCCCCGGCGCGGAGACCGCTCCGGGCATGGAGGTCGCCTCCGTCGTGAACGAGCCCTACGACGGGTACACGATCGAGGCGAAGATCCCGTTCGACGTGCTGCCCGACGCGGTTGACCCCGCGCGGATGGGACTGAACGTGCTGGTCTACGACTCCGACACGCAGGACAAGACCGGCCAGACCCGCATCGGCTGGTCGACGTTCAACGGCGTGCAGGCCGACCCCTTCCGATGGGCGCTGGCCACCCTGCCCGGGCTGCCGGACGCGCCGTCGGACCCGGTGCCGCCGACCATGCCCGACACCGCCGCGCTGAGCATCGACTCGCCGCAGAGCATCGCGCAGTCGGCCGTCGACGGCGTCGGACTCGGCGGCGGACCGAAGCTGCCGGCCGGCACCGCGCGGCTGACGTCGGCGCGGCTCGACGGCTCCACGGTCGAGGTCGAGCTGCAGGCCGACGAGTCGGGCCGGGCGAACGTGTTCATCTGGGACGGCGACAGCGTGGTCGGCTCGTCGCAGGTGGACGTGGAATCCGGCCGGACGACGGTCGACGTCGCGGTGAGCTCCACCGACGGTGACCTGCAAGCCCTGGTCGCCTTCAGCACCGACGACGGCGCCCTCGCCCTCGCCAGCACCGTCCCCTGACCCACCTCCCTCCCTCCTCCGACTGGGAATGATCACGTTCAGCACGAAATTCCGTGTCGCACCACCCTCGCAAGCCTGGTGATGCGCGCAGAATCCTCGTGACGCTCCGGCGCCCGTGACCGATGACGGACACGGGCGCCGTTGCGTTGGACGACCAGCTCGCCGCGTCAGCTCGGGACCCGGGATTCGGCCAACCCAGACCCGCGCAGGCATTGCCCTTGTGGCCGGTGGCGGGCCGGTGCGTGCGACACCACTAGGGTTTTTCGCGCCGCACCATGCTTGCGAGGGTGGTGCGACACGGAATTTCGTGCTGAACGTGATCATTTGAGGCTCTTCTGACGCATCCGCCGCCGGAACGCGTCGCCGCGATCATCGTCGACGCTCTGACCGCCCAACCCGCGGCCGCGCCGGTTGATCGGCCGCGACGCCCGGCTGGTCGGGGTGCTCACCCGGGTGCTCCCGCCGCGGCTGGTCTACCGGATGACCGCGGCCCGCTAGGCGTTGTGCGGGGGCAGCGTCCACACCTGCCGGACCGGTTCGATGTCACCTTCCACGAACCGGCCGATGTGAGCCTGCCAGCGTGCGTTGGCCGGGTCGTCGGCCAGCGCGCGCACCGCCGCGTCGTAGTCGTCGCACTCGACCAGATGGAACAAGTCGCGCCCACTGCGCCAGATGGTCCATGCATGGATGCCGATGCGGGCGAACGTCGCCGCGAGATCGTCCGGGATCGTCTCGTGCTCGCGTTCGTAGTCCGCCTCCGCGCCCTCACGCAGAACCGAGTGCAGTGCGATGCGCATCGCGCCTCCTGTGTCGTCGTCCGTCGTCCGTCGTTCGTGGTTCGTCGTTCGTCGTTCGTCCGCAGGCATGATCGCAGCACGCGGCCGGTGCGCGCGAGATACGGTCGTGGCCATGACTCTCGCGTTCCGGACCCACGGCGAGGGTCGGCCGCTCGTCGCGCTCCCCTGGTTCGGCTTGGACGGCGCGGCGCTGGCGGCCGCCCTCGAGCCGGCCGTCTCCGGTCACGACGGCTGGCGGCGCGTCTACGTCGACCTCCCCGGCACCGGTGGCTCGCCCGGCGGGGTGCCGACCTCGGACGCCGTCGTCGACGAGGTGCTCGCGTTCGTGGACGACGAGCTCGCCGGGGAGCCGTTCGCGCTGGCCGGGTGCTCGTACGGCGGGTACGTCGCGACCGCGATGGCCCGGCGGGCCCCGGAGCGGGTGCGCGGGCTGTTGCTGGTCTGCTCCGGCGAGAAGATCATCGCGGCCGAGCGGGAGCTGCCGCCACCCGACCTGGGCGACGCCGGCGGCGACGGTGGCAGCGCGACGTCGGGCGGGTGGCTGGCCGGTGTCCCCGGACCGCTCGCCGACCACCTGGCGACGGCGCTCGGTCGCCGAACCGCGGCCGTCGCGGAGCGGGTCGCGGCCGTCATCGCCGCCGCGCCGCCCAGCGACGAGGAGTACCTCGAACGGCTGCGCTCCACCGGTTACCGCCTCTCCGACGAGGGCGAACCGTTCCGCTACCCCGGGCCGACCGCCGTCCTCACCGGCCGGCAGGACCGCGTCGCCGGGTACGCCGACCAGTTCCGCGCGCTGTCCAACTATCCCGACGCCGGGTTCGCGGTCGTCCCGGACGCCGGGCACTACCTGCCTTTCGAGCAGCCGGCCGTGTTCCGCGACCTGGTCGGGCACTGGCTGGCCCGGCTGGCCTGAGTGCCGCCGGCGGGCATCTTTCACCCTCGCGTCCGGCCGCGTTCACCGCCGCGCCGCCCGTTCCACGCCGCCGTCTGGCTTGGTGTGACGTGAGGTCACATCCCCAGGCAGGGAGCCCGATGTTCATCTCAGCGCGGGTCGCTCGGGTGCGCGCCGCACCCCTGACGGTGGTGGTCGCCGGCGCCGTCGCTTCGCTGACGGTCGCCGTCACGGTCACCCGGGCCGGCCCGATCCAGGGAGTGACCCTGCCCGATGGTCCACTCGGCCTGTGGCGCGCCGACAACGACGGACGGGGCGGGTGGAGCGTCGCGGCCCTCGTCGCCATCGCGGCGCTGACCGCGGCGTTCGTACGGCTCTACCTGCTGACACGGTCCGGCGCCGCCGGCACCCGGTTCGTCGCCGGTGCGGCCGCGGTGTGGACCGCCCCGATGCTGCTCGTGCAGCCGCTGCTCAGCCTCGACGCGTACTCGTACCTGGCGCAGGGACACATGGCGGCTCTGGGCATCGACCCGTACGCCGGCGGGCCGATCGTCTTCGGGCCCGGACCGCTGCTGGACGCGGTGGCGCCGATCTGGCGGACCACGCCCGCGCCGTACGGGCCACTGTCACTCGAACTGCTGGCGCGGCTGGCGGAGGTGGCCGGGACCGACCAGGTCCAGTTCGTCCTGCTGCTACGGGCCCTCGCAGTGGCGGGCGTGGTCGCCGGCGTGTTCGCCGCGGCCCGGCTGGCCCGGCCGGAGTGGCGTGCGACCACGGTTGCCCTGGTGGCGGCGAACCCGATCACGATCCTGCACGGGGTCGGCGGCGCCCACCTGGACGTGCTGGTCGGCGCGCTGGCAGCGGTGGTACTGCTGGCGGTGCGACGACGGATCTGGTGGCTGGCGGCGGCCGCGGCGGCTCTGGCGTTCGCGGTCAAGCTGCCAGGCCTGGTGCTGGTGGGCTACGTGCTCCTCGCGCGGTTCCGGTCGGCGGAGCTGCACCGAGTTCCCGGGACGCTCGCCGTGCTGGCGGTGTCCGTGGCGGTGGTCGTGTCGTCGTCGGCGGCCGTGCCGAACGGCTGGGGGTGGCTGAGCACCCTTGACACGCCCGGGAAGGTCGAGCACGTCTACACCGTCCCCTCAGTGCTCGCCCGGCTCGGCCACGGCGTCCTGGACATCACCGTCGGCGGCGCCGACTTCGGCCAGGTCCTCAGCTGGGCCCGGCTCGCGTGTGCGGCCGCGGGGGCACTGCTCATCGGCGCGGCGCTCCTCCGCGGCAGCGAACCGGGCCGGCCGGCCCGCCGGGCCGGCGTCCTGGTCGGCGCGGCGCTGCTGGTGCTGGCGCTGGCCGCACCGGTCATCCACGCCTGGTACCTGGCGTGGGGGCTGGCGGTGCTGGCCGCCGGCGTCGGCGTCGCCGGGCAACGGTGGCTGGTCGGGTTGAGCGTCGCGCTGTCCTTCTCCGCACTGCCCGACCCGCTGGTTCGCTGGCACAACGGCAATCTGACGCTCACCCTGGCCGTCCTGGCCGGCGCGCTGGCGGCGGCGGCGTGGTGGCTGCGCGACGATGACCGGCCGCCGGCGTCTCGTGCCAGCGGCCGGCCACGATCACCGTCGTCGACGGTGTGAGAGTCGCGCCCGCGGTGCGTCACCGCCGCGGCTTCACGCCGTTCACCGTCGACGTGTCGTAGGCCAGCGTCAGGATCGCCGAAGCGATGACGTCGGAGTTGACGTCCAGCGCCTCGGTGTTGACGTTTCCGGCCAGGTCGTAGTGGGCGCTCAGCGCGTCGTAGACGGCGTCGTCCTGGCCGTCGCCGGTGAGGTTGTCGCAGAAGCTGTGGTAGCACGGGTCGTACGCGACGTCGGCGAGGCCTGCGTACAGCGCGGCCTGCTCCTCGGACTTCACGCCCTCCGCCCCGGTGAACAGCCCGCCGGCCGGGATGCCCACGGCGATGAACGGGCCGTAGTCGGACCGGCCGGAGAACTCGGTGTCGTTGAACTCCAGGTTCCGGCGGGCGTAGATGCGCTCGAAGATGTCCTCGATCTCGAGCCCGGAGGGATGAAGCCCTCCGGCGCGGTTTCGCTGGAGTTGTCACCGTCGTAGATGCCGAACATGTAGTTGGGCGAGGCGACCATGTCGAAGTTGAGATAGAGCGCGAGGTCGTCCCGCTCCGCTTCGGTCAGGCCGGCGACGTAGTGCTCGGAGCCGAGCAGGCCGGACTCCTCCGCACCCCACCATGCGAACCGGACGGTGTTCTTGACGTTGATCCGGTTCAGCTGGATCGCGGTTTCCAGCAGTGCGGCGCTGCCGCTGCCGTTGTCGTTGATGCCCGCGCCGTCCTGGACACTGTCCAGGTGCGCGCCGGCCATGACGATGTTGTCGTCGTTGCCCTTCCGGGTCTCGGCCAGGACGTTCCAGGTGGGACGCATCTCGGAGGCGAAGTCGACCTCGACGCGAACGGTCGCGCCTGGCGTGCTGGCCAGGTCGGCGCCGGCGTCGAACGTCGCGAACACCGCCGGCACGGCCAGGCCGGTTGCGTCACCGATCATGCCGACCAGTCCGGTGCGGCCGGGCTGGCCCTCGTTCATGACGATGACGGCAGCCGCACCCGCCGCCTGCGCGTTGAGCACCTTCTGCGCGAAGCCACAGGTGCCGCGCTGGACGAGGGCGATACCGCCCTGCGGGAAGCCGGCGAAGTCGGCGGTTTCGCAGCCACTGTTCGACGTGTTGTCCGGCAGGTTCGGCGCGTCCAGCCGCAGGTCGACGGGGACCAGCTGGCCGGTGGCCTCGCCCTGCGGGCCGCCGGTGTCGAAGTCGTTGCGGATGAACTCGACACCCTCCTCGTACGTCCGCGGGTCGGGTGTGACGCGTTCGAGCTCGGAGCGTTCGTCGAAGTACTCGACTCGAACTCCTGCACCTCTGGCGTGTAGCCGGCGCGGCGCAGCTGCTCGACGATGTAGTCGACGCTGGCCTCATAGCCGGGCAGGCCGGAGGCACGGTTGCCCCCGTTGTCGTCGCTGATGTCCTGGAGCTCCTCGAGGTGGTCCATGACGGCTTCGAGCGTGACGGCCTTGTCGAGCGAGCGCAGGGTCACGTTGTCCTTGGCCGTGGCCGTGAGTGCCGGCGTCGCGACCAGGCACGTGCCTGCCACCAGCCCGGCCACGGCGATGACGGCGGATCGTCGTGTCGGTCGATTCAGCATCGTGGGCAACCTCCTGCACAGGTTCCTGGTTGCCGGCCCCCCGGCCGGAAAATGATGAGCGTGACGCTATGCGTCACGAGGCATGTACCGAAGACCCTGTGCTGTCGGGTTTACGACGGTCACCGGGCATGGTCCGTGGTGTCGAGGCCGCCGAGACGTGGCCGGATGTGGCATGACACCCTGGCAGTCGAAGTGCCCTGGATCGACGACGGCGTCCTCCACCCCACATGACCGCCCTGGGAGGTGCCGGACCTCGATGACCAACGTCGTCACCGGGTTCGCCGTCATCGTCACGATCATCGCCATCGGCTACGTGCTCGGCCGCCGCGACGTCCTTGGACCGACCGGGCCTCTGGTGCTCAGCCGGCTCGCGTTCTGGGTGGCCAGCCCGTCGCTGATGTTCCACACCGTCGCCGAGGCCGACCTCACCGCGATGGTGTCCAAGCCCCTCATCTCCACCGGCGGCAGCGTGCTCGTCGTCATGACGGTGTTCGCCGTGGCGGGCTGGTGGCGCGGGTGGAGCACCTCGTACACGACGCTCGGGGCGCTGTGCTCCGGCCTGGTGAATGCGGGCAACCTCGGAATCCCGATCGCGGCCTACGTCCTGGGGGACGCGACCTTGGTGGCGCCGATCTTCCTGATGCAGACGATCGTGATCGTTCCGGTCGCGTTGACGATCCTGGACCTGGCCGGGCACACGGCGACGGTGCCACTGTGGCGGCGCTTCCTGACGCCGCTGCAGAGCCCGGTCACCGTCGGTTCGCTCGCCGGCGTCGCGGTGGCGGCCAGCGGGGTGGCCATTCCGGAGCCGGTCATGGAGCCGTTCGTCCTGGTGGGCTCGATGTCGATCCCGGCCGTACTGATCGTTTTCGGGATCTCGCTGTGCGGCAGCTCCTGGCCGGGCCGGGGTCCTGACCGACGGCCGCTCGCCCTGGCGATGGCGTTGAAGTCGGTGGTGCACCCGGGCGCGGCATGGGCACTCGGCGTGCTCGCCGGCCTGTCGCGGGATGAGCTGCTGGCCGCGGTGGTGCTGTCGGCTCTACCGACCGCGCAGAACGCGCTGACGTACGCGATTCGCTACGGCCAGGCGACGACGCTGGTACGTGAGGCGGTGCTGGTGACGACGATCGCCTCGCTGCCGGTCCTGGTTGTCGTCGCCGCTGTGTTGCGTTGACTGGGGTTGTGTGTGGTGTGGGTGGGTCGTGGCCGGGGGTGGTG
>NZ_SMKZ01000045.1 GCF_004349065.1 Jiangella asiatica | reverse complement strand
GGGCGGAGGGGGAGCGGGCGGCGGGCGTCAGTCGGTGAACTCGAGGCGGCAGGTGTAGCCGCCGGTGGCGGGCATCCAGGCGCCCAGTCGGCGGAAGCCGAGCTGTCGCAGGGTGACGTCCCACGCGCGGGTGCCCGTGGTGCCGTACGGCAGCGGGCGATTCGCCATGGTCCGGCCGTCCGCGTCGGTGACGACGATCTGATCGAGCAGCTGTGCCGGTGGCCGGCTCCACACCAGCCAGCCGGTCAGGTGGTTCTCGTGCATGTGCACACTTTAAGTGGCACTACATACCTTTGCATAGCTCAGTGTCTTTGTGCAGGTCAGCAGAGCTTCTATGTTGTCTCCATGAGAGACGTACCCGAGTTCAAGCCCGCCGGGCACGAACTGCTGTACGTCGCGGTCGCCGACCACATCAGTGCGCGCATCGACGCCGGCGAGCTCCGGCCAGGCGCCCGGCTCCCACCAGAGCGCGAGCTCGCCACCGAGTACGGCGTCGCCTACCTGACGGTGCGGCGCGCCATGGTGGAGCTGCGCTCCCAGCGTCGCATCCTCACCATCCACGGCAAGGGCACGTTCGTCGCGCCCGAGCAGCCCGGCGCCGACGACACTGGCGATACCGCGGACGGCCGGTAGCGCGCCGAGAGGGCTGGCCCGGCAGGTACTCACCGTGGAGCGCTGGTGGTCTCCAGGACCCGACGACTGACGGCGTTGCGGCGCTGTCGGCGCACCAGGACCTCCGCGGTCAGCACGATCAGCGCGAGCCAGATCAGCGCGAACCCGACCCATCGCACTGGCGGCACCTGCTCGCCGTAGACCGCGACGCCGAGCAGGAACTGCAGGCTCGGGGTGAGGTACTGGAGGGTGCCGAGGGTCGTCAGCGGGATGCGCACCGCGGCGGCGCCGAAGAGCAGCAACGGCGTCGCCGTGACGATGCCGCAGCCGATCAGCAGGAGGGTGTCTCCCCAGCCGGCTTCGGCGAACGCCGCCGACCCGTCGGCCTGGAGCACGACCAGGTAGGTCAGCGCGGGCAGGAACAGCACGGCGGTCTCGACGGCGAGGCTCTCGACGGCGTCGACCGCGGCCTTCTTCTTCACCAGGCCGTACGTGCCGAACGAGAACGCCAGCGCCAGCGCGATCCAGGGCGGCCGGCCGTAGTCGACGGTCAGGATGATGACGGCGATCGCGGCGAGCCCCATGGCCACCCACTGCAGGCGGCGCAGCCGTTCGCCGAAGACGACGACGCCGAGCAGGACGGTCACCAGTGGGTTGATGAAGTAGCCGAGCGACGTCTCGACGATCTGGTCACTGTTGACCGCCCAGATGTAGACGCCCCAGTTGATGCAGATCAGCACGGCGGCCAGGGCGAGCAGACCGTACGCGCGCCGGCCCAGCGTGCGCAGCCGGCGTAGGTTGCGCCCGATTACCAGCAGCGCGAGCACGATGACCAGCGACCAGACGACCCGATGCGCCAGGATCTCGGCCGAGCCGATCTCGTCGAGCAGCTTGATGTAGAGCGGGAAGAGCCCCCACAGCGCGTACGCACCGAAGCCGTAGGCGATGCCGGACCGGGATGGACTCACCCGTGCATGCTACGGGTACGCCAGGAACGACCGCATAGTTCGCTCATGACGCGAGACGGCCGGACCCGGCGGCGGCGGGCCGAGCCAGGCGGACCCAGGCAGCTCAGCCCACCGTCCAGGTGTCCTTGCCCCGCAGCAGGTCCTGCAGGTCGCCCTCGCCCTGGGCGGTGACGGCGTCGTCGAGCTGTTGGTTCATGAGGTCGCCGTACGCGGGCCGCTCCACCTGCCGGAAGATGCCGATGGGGCTGCGCGCCAGCGTGCCCGGGTCGGCCAGCCGGGACAGCGCGAACGCCTGGGTGGGGTCGTCGGCGGTGATGTCGTGGACCACGAGGCCGGGGTCGTCGCCGTCGCACACCTCCAGCGCGCCGGTGGCCGGGTTGCGGCGGACGCCGTGCTGGCCGTCAGCGCCGAAGCGGACCGGCTCGCCGTGCTCGAGGCGGATCAGCACCTCGTCGCGGCTGTCCCTGTTCTTCAGGATCTCGAACGCACCGTCGTTGAAGATGTTGCAGTTCTGGTAGATCTCGACGAGCGACGTGCCGCGGTGTGCGGCGGCGGCGCTCAGCACCGACGTCAGGTGCTTGCGGTCGGAGTCGATGGTCCGCGCGACGAACGTGGCCTCCGCGCCCAGCGCCAGCGAGATCGGGTTGAACGGCGCCTCCAGCGAGCCCATGGGCGTCGACTTGGTGATCTTGCCCTGCTCGCTGGTGGGCGAGTACTGGCCCTTCGTCAGCCCGTAGATGCGGTTGTTGAACAGCAGGATCGTCAGGTTGACGTTGCGGCGCAGCGCGTGGATCAGGTGGTTGCCGCCGATGGACAGCGCGTCGCCGTCACCGGTGATGACCCACACCGACAGGTCGGGGCGCGCCGCTGCCAGGCCGGTCGCGATGGTCGGCGCACGGCCGTGGATCGAGTGCATCCCGTACGTGTTCATGTAGTACGGGAAGCGCGAGGAGCAGCCGATGCCGGAGATGAAGACGATGTTCTCGCGGGCCAGCTCGAGGTCGGGCAGGAAGCCCTGCACGGCCGCGAGCACGGCGTAGTCGCCGCAACCGGGGCACCAGCGGACCTCTTGGTCGCTGGTGAAGTCCTTCTTCGTCTGCGGTGCATCGGCGGTGGGAACGCCGGCGAGGCCGGGCGCTCCCAGTTCGACGGGCGCGCTCACAGCGAGCCCACCTCCTCAACGATCACTTCGGCCAGTTCCTCGGCCTTGAACGGCAGCCCGCGGACGCGGTTGTACCCGACGACGTCGACGAGGTACTTGCCGCGCAGCAGCAGCGCGAGCTGCCCGAGGTTCATCTCCGGGACGAGCACGCGGTCGTAGGACTTCAGCACGTCGCCGGTGTTGGCGGGCATGGGGTTCAGGTGGCGCAGGTGCGCCTGGGCGACGTTGTGGCCGGCCTTGCGGGCGCGCCGCACCGCCGCGCCGATGGGGCCGTAGGTGGAACCCCAGCCCAGCACGAGCATCCGGGCCTCGCCGCTGGGGTCGTCGACCTGGAGGTCGGGGATTCCGGCGATGCCATCGACCTTCGCCTGGCGCAGGCGCACCATGCGGTCGTGGTTGCTGGGGTCGTAGGAGATGGTGCCGGGCCCGTCGAGCTTCTCGATGCCGCCGATGCGGTGCTCCAGCCCCGGCGTGCCCGGGATGGCCCACGGACGGGCGAGCGTCTCCGGGTCGCGCAGGTAGGGCCAGAACGCGTGCTCGCCGTCGCCGTCGTAGTTGAGCTCGTGCGCGAAGTCCGGGTTGATGGTCGGCAGCGCGTCGACGTCCGGCACCGCCCACGGCTCGGAACCGTTGGCGAGGTAGCCGTCGGACAGCAGGAACACCGGCGTGCGGTAGGTGACGGCGATGCGCGCGGCCTCGATCGCGGCGTCGAAGCAGTCCGAGGGAGAGGAAGCCGCGACGACGGGGACCGGCGACTCGCCGTTGCGCCCGTAGAGCACCTGGAGCAGGTCGGCCTGCTCGGTCTTGGTGGGCAGCCCGGTGGACGGACCACCACGCTGCACGTCGACGACGACCAGTGGCAGCTCCAGCGACACCGCGAGGCCGACGGTCTCGCCCTTGAGCGCGACGCCCGGACCCGATGTCGTCGTCACACCCAGAGCGCCACCGAACGACGCACCCAGCGCGGCGCCGATGGCCGCGACCTCGTCCTCGGCCTGGAACGTGCGCACGCCGAAGCGCTTGTGCTTGGACAGCTCATGCAGGATGTCCGAGGCCGGCGTGATCGGGTAGGAGCCCAGGAACAGCGGCAGCCCCGACTGCCGGGCGGCGGCGACGAGGCCGTAGGCCAGCGCGAGGTTGCCGGTGATGTTGCGGTAAATGCCAGCCGGCATGGCGGCCGGCTTCACCTCGTAGGAGACGGCGAACTCCTCGGTGGTCTCGCCGTAGTTCCAGCCGGCCTTGAGCGCGGCGATGTTGGCGTCGCGGATGGTCTCGCGGCTGGCGAACTTCTCCTGCAGGAACCGCACGGTGCCGTCGATGGACCGGCCGTACATCCACGAGAGCAGCCCGAGGGCGAACATGTTCTTGGACCGGGAGGCGTCCTTGCGCGACAGCTCGAACGGCGCCAGCGCCTCCATGGTGATGCCGGACAGGTCCAGCGCGTGCACCTTGTAGGCGCTGAGGGTGCTGTCCTCGAGTGGGTTGGTGTCCCAGCCGACCTTCTTCAGCGCGCGCGGCGTGAAGTCGCCGGTGTCGACGATGATGGTGGCGCCCTTGGGGACGTCGGGCAGGTTCGCCTTCAGCGCGGCCGGGTTCATCGCCACCAGCACGTCCGGTGCGTCGCCGGGCGTGAGAATGTCGTAGTTGGCGAAGTGCAGCTGGAAGCTGGAAACGCCGGGCAGTGTGCCGGCTGGCGCCCGGATCTCGGCCGGGAAGTTGGGCAACGTCGAAAGGTCGTTGCCGAAGGAGGCGGCCTCGGCAGTGAATCTGTCGCCGGTCAACTGCATGCCGTCACCGGAGTCACCAGCGAATCGGATCACCACACGGTCGAGTTCGCGTACGTGCTTCACCGTCACCGTGTGTCGACGCCTCCTTTGTTCTCCGCGACGGGTGTGTCTCCTCGTCGATCCCGACCATCCATGCTACGGCGACTTTCGCCAACTCCCGTCTGCGCGTCCGAAGCGTGAGAGATCTCTCGTGGCCGACATCCCTCGACCCATGGGACATCTGCGCGTAATCTCTACGGTCACCAACTGGTCTAGATCAGTTCCGGAGGTTGTCATGGTCGACGCCGCGCGCCCGGCTCCCACACCCGCTCGCGGACGGCCTCCGCTCCGTACGATCCTGATCTGGACGACGGTCGCCGTCATCGGTGCCGTCGCCTGGGGTGTGGTGGCGCTCGTCCGGGACGAGGAGATCTCGGCGCTGTGGCTGCTGGCAGCCGCGTTGGGCTCGTACGCGATCGCCTACCGGTTCTACGCGCGGTTCATCGCCAACCGCGTCCTCGGCGTCGACGACCGCCGCGCCACCCCGGCGGAGACTCTGCGCAACGACACCGACTACCAGCCGACCGACCGGCGCATCCTGTTCGGCCACCACTTCGCCGCGATCGCCGGCGCCGGGCCGCTGGTCGGTCCGGTCCTCGCGGCGCAGATGGGCTACCTGCCCGGCACCCTCTGGATCATCGTGGGGGTCATCTTCGCCGGCGCGGTCCAGGACATGGTCGTGCTGTTCTTCTCCATGCGCCGCAACGGCAAGAGCCTGGGCCAGATGGCGCGCGAGGAGATCGGCGTCGTCGGCGGGGTCGCGGCGCTGGTCGGCGTGTTCGCCATCATGATCATCCTGCTGGCGGTGCTCGCCATCGTGGTCGTCAACGCGCTGGCCGAGTCGGCGTGGGGCACCTTCTCGATCGCGATGACCATCCCGATCGCGCTGTTCATGGGCTTCTACCTGCGCACCATCCGGCCCGGCCGCGTCATCGAGACCAGCCTCATCGGCGTCACCCTGTTGCTGCTGGCCATCGTGGGCGGCGGCTGGGTCCAGGAGTCCAGCTGGGCGGACACGTTCACGCTCTCGCCGGAGGCGCTGGTGTGGGCCCTGATCATCTACGGGTTCGTGGCCTCCGTGCTGCCGGTGTGGATGCTGCTGGCGCCGCGCGACTACCTCTCGACCTTCATGAAGATCGGCACCATCGCGCTGCTGGCCGTCGGACTCTTGCTGGCCCGGCCGGTGATGCAGAACGAGGCGGTCACCGACTTCGCCTCCACCGGTGACGGCCCGGTCTTCGCCGGTTCGCTGTTCCCGTTCGTGTTCATCACCATCGCCTGCGGCGCGCTGTCCGGATTCCACGCGCTGATCTCGTCAGGCACCACGCCGAAGCTGATCGAGAAGGAGTCGCAGGTCCGGATGATCGGCTACGGCGGCATGCTCGTCGAGTCGTTCGTCGCCGTCAGCGCCATGATCGCAGCGTCGATCATCGACCCCGGCTTGTACTACGCGATGAACGCGCCGGCCGGCTTCCTCGGCGACAGCCTGGAGTCCGCGTCGCAGGCCGTGGCCGGTCTCGGCTTCACCATCACGCCGGACCAGCTGGCCGGCGCCGCGGCCGCCGTCGAGGAATCGACGCTCGTGGCCAGAACCGGCGGCGCGCCGACCCTGGCCGTCGGCATGTCGCAGATCTTCTCCGACGCCTTCGGTGCGGGCGGGCAGGCGTTCTGGTACCACTTCGCGATCATGTTCGAAGCGCTGTTCATCCTGACGACGGTGGACGCCGGCACGCGTGTCGGGCGGTTCATGCTGCAGGACACGCTGGGCAACGTCTGGAAGCCGATGCGCGACGTGTCGTGGAAGCCCGGCCTCTGGCTCACCAGCGCCCTCGTGGTCGGTGGGTGGGGCTACTTCCTGTATGCCGGCGTCACCGATCCGCTCGGCGGCATCAACCAACTCTTCCCCCTGTTCGGCATCGCGAACCAGCTGCTCGCCGCGATCGCACTGACCGTGGCGACGGTCATCCTGATCAAGCGGGGCCAGCTCAAGTGGGCCTGGGTGACCGGCATCCCCCTGCTGTGGGACGCCACCGTCACTCTGACCGCCAGCTGGCAGAAGGTGTTCTCCGACGACCCCACGCTCGGGTTCTTCGCCCAGCGCGACCGGTTCTCCGAAGCGCTGGACAACGGCGAGGTGCTGCCGCCGGCGCAGTCGCTGGACGACATGGAGCAGGTGGTCACCAACACCACGGTCGACGGCATCCTGGCGGCGTTCTTCGCGCTCCTGGTGATCATCGTCATCGCCGACGCGGCCAGAGTCTGTGTCAAGACCCTGCGCAACCCATCCGCCGTCGTCGACAGTGAGGCACCGTTCGTGGAGTCCGAGCTCGTCGCGCCGTCCGGGCTGATACCCACCCGTGAGGAGCGGCAGCTCATGGCTTCCGTGGCGGCCGGCCGGGGCAGGGAACCCGGCGGCGACGGCGGACCTGTCGGATCCGATGGCGACGGCGCCGCGGCCGGTCCGCGGTGAGCCGCGTGACCGGCGCGGTGACGGGCGCGGTGACGCGTGCCGCGGCCGGCGTCTGGTGGTATCTGCGCGAGGTCAGCGGCGAGTCCGCCTACGATCGGTATGTCGAGCACTGTCGCCAGCACGACGCCGGCGCGACGGTGCTGACCCGCCGCGAGTTCGAGCGGCGCCGGCAGGACCGACGAGAGCACGAGCCTCAGCAGCGCTGCTGCTGAGCCGCCGGCCGCGCCGCCGCTCGGCGGCCCGGCCGGAACCTCGCCGGTGCGCGGTGCGTTGACCGTGATGACCAAGAGGGCCGCCGTTGTCGGCGCGACGGGTGCCCGAGAGGTGGACGTGCAGCTCAATCGTGTGAAGGCCGCCGTGTTGCTGGTGGCGCTGTCGGCCGTGGGGGTCGTGATCGGATCGTGGTTCGGTCCGGTCGGGCTCGCCGTGGCCGCCGTCGGCGTCGTCGCCTTCGACGGTTACGTCTACCTGCGCGCCGATGCCATCGTGCTGCGGGCCATGCGCGCCTACCCCGTCAGCGAGGCCGAGCAACCGGCGCTCTACCGCGTCGTCCGCGAGCTCACGGCACCGGCGCGGGTCCCCATGCCGCGGGTCTACGTCAGCCCCACCAAGGCGGTCAACGCGTTCGCCACCGGCCGCGGCCCGGCGCGCGCCGCCGTCTGCTGCACCGAGGGCATCCTGGCCCTGCTCGACGAGCGCGAGCTGCGTGGCGTCGTCGGGCATGAGCTTGCGCACATCCGCCGCGGCGACACCGTCGTCTCGTCGATGGCGGGGGCGGCGGCGAGCGTGGTCATGGTCGCCGCCGGCTTGCGGGTCTTCGGCGGCGACGGCGACCGCGTCGGCGCCGCCGGTCGCGTCCTGCTCATCGTCCTCGGACCGCTGGCGGCGGCGATCGTCCGCGTCAGTGTCAGCCCTGCCCGCGAGTACGAGGCCGATGCCGAGGCCACCCGCATCACCGGCGATCCCCTCGGCCTGGCCGGGGCGCTGCGCAAGCTGGACACCAGCACCCGCACGCTCGTCCTGCCGCCCGAGCGCGACATCGTCGCCACCAGCCACCTCATGATCGCGAGTCCGCTGCAGCAAACCGGCATCGCTCGGCTGTTCGCGACGCACCCGCCGATGGCCGAGCGGGTGGCCCGCCTCGAACAGCGCGCGGGCTACCGCAGGTGAAGAAGCCGCGCGGCGCCCATCGCCGGGTGCGTCGTCGAAATAGCTCCGGCGCCGCGCGGGTTGATCCCAGCTGTCGGTCTGCCGAGCGTGAGGAGCGCCATGTCCCTGTCGGGCAAGCGAGTCGTGATCACCGGAGGCGGCAGCGGGATCGGGTTGGCGACGGCGCGGGCGGCGGCCGCTCGCGGCGCGTCGGTCGTGCTGCTGGGCCGCACCGAGCGGAGGCTCAAGGCCGCCGCCGACGAGATGGGCCCGGCCGCGACCTACCGGGCGGTCGACGTCACGGACGCGGCGGCCGTCGACGAGGCGTTCGCCGAGCTCGGCCCGCTCGACCACCTGGTGTGCGCCGCGGCCGGCGCCGTCGCCGGACCGTTCACCGACCTCGCCGAGCGTGACGTGCGCGACTTCTTCGAGACCAAGTTCTGGGGTCAGTACCGCGTCGCGCGGGCCGCCCTGCCGCAGATCGCGCCGGGCGGCTCGATGCTGCTGTTCTCCGGCTTCCTGTACCGCAAGGCCGCCGTCGGGCTGGCGCCGTTCGCGGCGGTCAACGGCGCGATCGAAGGGCTGGTGAAAGTGCTGGCGCTGGAGGCGGCGCCGGTACGGGTGAACGCGCTGTCGCCCGGGCGCATCGATACGCTCGGCGGCGGGGAACCGATGGAGCCCGCGGCGCGGCGCGAGTACGTCGAGCTCGCCGGGCGCGAGGCGACGCTCGGGCGGATCGGCACGGCCGACGAGGCCGCGCACGCGGCCGTATTCCTGCTGGAGAACGCCTACACGACGGGCGTCACCCTCGACGTCGACGGCGGGCTGCGCTGAGCTTCGTGAGCGCCGTCCCGAGGTCGGCACGCACGACGTCAGCGCTCACGACGGAGGAAGTCGCGGGCGCCGCGCAGCGCGGTCCTCAGTGTGCGTTGCGTCCGGGTGCTGTCCAGGCGGACGTCCAGCGGCCCAGGGGGACCGGTGTCGGCGCGGCGGCCGGTGGCCAGCGCGGAGGCATCCAAGCCGTCGCGCTCGGCGATCAGCACACCGAGCTCGTGGCGGCTCACCGCGTCCGATCCGGCAACGTGGCACACGCCCGACCGATCGGAGGCGGCCAGCTCGAGAAGGGCGCCGGCGAGGTCGGCCACATGAACCGGGCAGCGGATGTCATCGGTGAACAGCACGCCGTGGCGCCGCCCGGTCGCCAGCTCGTGGACGGCTTCCTCGTGCACGGAGTCGCCGTCGCCGATGATCAGCGACGTGCGGGCGACCACGGCGGCCGGGGCGAGGAGGCGGATCGCCGTCTCGGCCGCGGCCTTCGCGGCACCGTACGGGTTGATCGGATCGGGCGAGGCGGACTCGTCGTAGCGGACGTCGGCGCCGGAGAAGACGGCGTCGCTGGACACGTGCACCAGCCGGGAACCGTGCCGCGTCGCGGCCAGCGCCAGGCCGATCGCGCCGTCGGCCGTGGTCGCCCAGTCGGCCTTGCGATACGCCGCGTTGACGACGACGTCCGGTCGGGTCTCCCTGAGCGCCGAGGCGATCTCGTCGTCGTGACGAAGGTCCATGGCCAGCCAGCGGATCCCGGGGAAATGGCCGGCGCGGGTCGCGAAGGTCGCCGTGACTGCGTGCCCAGCTGCACGTGCCTGCCGAGCCAGCTCGCAGCCCAGGAAGCCACTGCCGCCCGCGATCAGGATGTTCATGATCCGCCAACGTTAGGGCACCGCATCGCGCCACGTCGACGGCCGGCGCGGGATGACGAGGACACGACGACGGCCGCCGGGCCCGGACCGAGGTCGCTACCATCGCTGCGCCATCGAGGCCCACGGGGGCAAGGTCCGGCTGGTGGCCGACTTCCCGGCCACACGGTCACCATCCGGTGACGATCGATTTGGAGACTGGGTGGCTACGCCAGGCCGAGACGGCGCGCAATCCTGCCTAGGTTCACCGACCAGCCCACGCCGAAACCGTGTGGCGTGATCAGAGTGCCCTCGGGAGCCCACACCTTGTCGCGCAGCCGCTCGAGTGTTGGTGGGCGTAGGTCGTAGGGCACCATTCCAGCGATCTTCCCCTCCCACGTCCGCCCTTCGGGCGGTTTGCGCAGCTCGGTGACTACTGCGGCGGTGAGGAGTCCGACACCGAGTACCCACACCGCTTTCCGGTGATCATCAACGGTTGGCGACGTCATGGTGTCGCCAACCGTTGATGATCATGGAGGGTTGGGCGATCACGTCGTCATCCAACGTGGCGGCCAACACCTGACGGCCGTTCCGCTATCGGTAGTTCACGAACTGCAGAGCGAAGTCGAAGTCCTGCTCGCGCAGCATGGCCATGACCGCCTGGAGGTCGTCCTTCTTCTTCGACGAGACCCGCACTTCGTCGCCCTGGACCTGGGCGCGCACGCCCTTGGGGCCCTCGTCGCGGATCGCCTTCGTGATCTTCTTCGCCTGGTCCTGGTCGAGACCGTCCTGCAGGGTCGCGGTGATCTTGTAGACGCTGCCCGAGCTGCGCGGCTCACCCGCGTCGAGCGCCTTGAGCGAGACCTTGCGCTTGACCAGCTTGTCCTTGAGGACATCGAGCACGGCGTTCACGCGGTCTTCGGCGGAGGCCTCCATCTCGATGGCCAGCTCGCCGAGCCAGCGGATGGAGGCGCCGGTGCCACGGAAGTCGAAGCGCTGCGAGATCTCCTTGGCCGCCTGGTTCAGGGCGTTGTCCACCTCCTGCCGGTCGACCTTGCTCACCACGTCGAACGAGGACTCGCTTGCCACGATCGCTCCCTTCGGGTCCGGTGTCGCGCGTGCCGCGATGCCGGACGAGATCCTGGTCGCCGCGCCGATTGTCCGGCGCCGGCCGCACTGTTGTATCCTCTCACCGGTCCCGGCCGTAGGCCTGGAACCACGGCAGGTTGCCCGAGCGGCCAAAGGGAGCTGACTGTAAATCAGCCGGCACAGCCTACGCAGGTTCGAATCCTGCACCTGCCACACCTCGTAAAGGCTTCGTGGATCATGTCCCGACACGGTCGGCCGGCGGCCGCGGGAGGGCATGATCAGCGGGGTCGAGGTGGATTTCGCGGAGCGTCCGACGTTGTGTAGTCTCGTCTGGCGCACACGCCCCAATAGCTCAGTCGGCAGAGCGTCTCCATGGTAAGGAGAAGGTCTACGGTTCGATTCCGTATTGGGGCTCTGGTGAGGCTGCGCCGTCAGCGCGGCGCCGGCTCCCACTGGCGGGGTAGCTCAGGTGGTTAGAGCAAACGGCTCATAATCGTTGTGTCGCGGGTTCGAGTCCCGCCCCCGCTACCGAAACCCCTGGTCTGCCAGGGGTTTTTCCGTTCCGGGAAGAACGGGACGATGCAGAACTCGGCAGAGAGTCCGGCGTATCGGCTGCTGCCCCCGGATTCATCCCCGAGGACCGGTGAGCGAGCTTGCCGCCGCTCGGCCGGGCTCGGCGCTCATCTCTGCGTGTCGGTCCAGGCTGTTCATGGTCCGCGTCGAGGCCGAGCCCCAGAAACCGGGAACCCAGCGCCCGCACGGTACCTGGACAAGCTCGCTTTACGGCC
This sequence comes from Jiangella asiatica, assembly GCF_004349065.1. GTDB lineage: Bacteria > Actinomycetota > Actinomycetes > Jiangellales > Jiangellaceae > Jiangella > Jiangella asiatica. Next base: position 45,502 of record NZ_SMKZ01000045.1, on the reverse strand, counting down.
GGAGGAGGAGACCAGCGCCAGCCGTCATTCGGACGCTGAGCCCAGCGCCGCGCAGCTGAGAACGTCGCCCTACATGGGGCGGGGTGGCAGGCGCGACCGACACCCCCGCCTATCGCCGCCGGGCGCGGTGTAGGCGACGCGGTTGACGCGCATGGTCAGCGGGCCCGTGGACGGGCATAGGCGAGCAGAACTAGGGCGCATCGGCTAGCCCGGCCTCCCGCGCCCGGGCGATCGCGCCGTCCCGGTCGGCGACCTGGAGCTTGGTGAAGATGTTGGAGATGTGGTTGCGGACCGTCTTGGGGCTGATCGTCAGCCGGCTCGCGATGGTGCGGTTCGGCAGGCCCGCGGTGATCAGGGAGAGCACCTCGCGCTCCCGGTCGGTGAGTTCGGCAGTGCCGGCGGCCGGGGTGCGCTGAGGTGCCGCAGCACACGGTCGGCCACGCTCGCGCCGAACACCAGCTCGCCGGCCGCCACTGACAGCACCGCCCTGATCACGTCCTCGGGGCGGGCGCCCTTCACAAGGTAGCCGGCCGCCCCGGCCTCCATCGCTGCGCGCAGCGACGCCTCATCGTCGAGCATTGTCAGCGCCAGTACCCGCACTCCGGGCGCCTCGCGGCGCCCTAGCGAAAGATTCGATGGGTCGGCGCGACCTCGGCGGTAGCCACTTCGAGCCGGTTCGACCCCAGCCGAGGGATGGGCTAATCTCTACATCGCAAGAATCATGGTTGGAACGAGTAGTCCGCTTCTGACCAGAGGTTTTGTAGGGCACCCCAGCAATGGGGGGCCCGTTTCGGCGGGGGACGAGTCCATGTGACTCGTGAACGTTGCGTCGCGGGTTCGAGTCCCGCCCCCGCTACCACGCCGGCCGGGGTACCCCGTCGTCGCCGATTCGGTGCGACATGACCTGGTCGGTTACCCTAGCAAGGTTCTTACGATCCAAGACGTCTTCGAAAGAGGCACCCGTGGCCGCCAAGAGCGCTGACATCCGCCCGAAGATCACCATGGCCTGCACGGAGTGCAAGGAGCGCAACTACATCACCAAGAAGAACCGGCGGAACGACCCCGACCGGCTCGACTTGAAGAAGTTCTGCCCGCGCTGCCGCACGCACACTGTCCACCGCGAGACCCGCTGAGGCTCCGGGAGGGCACGGCCGTGACGGTCCCCACTGACCGGGTCGCCCGTCGGTGGTTCACAGCGGTGACGGTAGCGTCTGCGCATGCCCATTGATCCTTCGGTCGTCGGACGGGTCTACCCAGCTCAGCCCTACGAGGTGAGCAGGGAGAAGATCCGCGAGTTCGCGGAGGCGATCGGCGACGCCAACCCCGCGTACGTCGACACCGATGCGGCCCGCGAGCACGGGCACGAGGATGTCGTCGCACCCCCGACATTCGCGATGATCCCGGTCATGCGTGGTTTCGACATCCTCATGGACGATCTCGGCATCGAGTTCGCCCGGGTCGTCCACGTCGACCAGCGCTTCACCTACTCCCAGCCGCTGCGGGTGGGAACCCGAGTGGAGACGACCACCCGCCTCGACAGCGTCCGGGCCGTCGCCGGCAACGACCTGCTGAAGATCCGTTCCCAGGTGCGTGACGAAACCGGCGCCGACATCTGCGTCTCCCTCGCCACCTTGCTGGTCCGGCCGGAGGACTCGTCGGACAGGGACTCCCGTGACTGAGCGGGTGTCCGAGCATCTCGCCGTCGGCGAGGTGGTCGCCGACCAGACGTACTGGGTCACCCGCGAGCACCTGGTCCGCTACGCCGGCGCCTCGGGTGACTTCAACCCCATCCACTGGAACGAGCGCGTGGCCAAGTCAGTCGGGCTGCCCGGCGTGCTGGCGCACGGCATGCTCACCATGGCGCTGTCCCTCCGGCTGCTCACCGACTGGTTGGGCGACCCCGCGGCCGTCATCGAGTACCGCGTCCGCTTCGCGCGCCCGGTGGTGGTTCCCGACGACGACACCGGTGTCGCCGTCCGGGTGGCGGCTGCGGTCATCGAGGTGCGCGACGACGGCGTCGTCGCGCTCGAGATCACCGTGCGGGTCGGCGACCAGAAGGTCCTGACCCAGGCCCGCGCGCTGTGCCGGATGCCGGGCGGGCGGCCCGGGCTGGCATCCTGACCAGGAGCCCTTCATGCGCGAGACCTTGGACGTCCCCCTTGCCGGGCTGACCACGCTGCGCGTCGGCGGGCCGGCCAAGCGCGTCGTCGAGGCCACCACCGAGGACGAGCTCGTCGCGTCGGTCCGTGGCTGCGACGAGCGCGGCGAGCCTGTGCTCCTGCTCGGCGGCGGGTCCAACCTGGTCGTCGACGACGCCGGCTTCGACGGCACGGTGGTCAAGGTCGCCACTCGTGGCGTCGAGGCCGACACGTCCGCGTCGTGCGACTCCGGAGCGCTGGCCGCCTGTGGTGGCGTGCTGGTGTCCGCCGCGGCCGGCGAGCCGTGGGACGACCTCGTCGCGTATGCCATCCAGCGCGAATGGTCCGGCATCGAGGCGCTGTCCGGCATCCCCGGCCTCGTCGGCGCCACCCCGATGCAGAACGTCGGCGCCTACGGCCAGGAGGTCGCCCAGACGGTCTGGCAGGTACGCACCTACGACCGCCAGGACCGCCGCATCCACACCTTCGCCAACGCCGACTGCCGCTTCGCCTACCGCGACAGCCGCTTCAAGGGCGCCGACCGCTACGTCGTCCTAACCGTCAGCTACCAGCTGCGCGAGGGCGACCTCGGCGCGCCGGTCGCCTACCCCGAGCTGGCCCGCGAGCTCGGCGTGGCCGTGGGCGAACGCGCGAGGCTCACCGAGGTCCGCGCCGCCGTCCTAGCTCTGCGCGCCGGCAAGGGCATGGTGCTCGACCCCGCCGACCATGACACCTGGAGCGCCGGGTCGTTCTTCACCAACCCGATCCTCGACGAGGCCGGCGCCGCCGACCTACCCGAGGCAGCGCCCCGCTGGCCGGCAGGCGACGGACGGGTCAAGACCAGCGCCGCCTGGCTGATCGAGCACGCCGGGTTCACCCGCGGCTACGCCGGCGGGCGGCGCGACGTCTCACTGTCCACCAAGCACACCTTGGCACTGACCAACCGCGGCGAGGCGAGCACCGCCGAGCTGCTCGCGCTGGCCCGCGAGGTTCGCGACGGCGTCCGCGCGGCCTTCGGCGTCGAGCTCGCGCCGGAGCCCACGCTGGTCGGCTGCTCGCTCTAGCCTGCCCTCCCGCCTTGATCAAACGCGGAGGCGGCGGGCGTCACCGTTCCAGGACCACGACGGGGATCTCGCGCCGGCTGGCGGCCGCGTACGAGTCGTACACGGGTGCCAGCGTCGTCATGAGCTGCCACAGCCGGGCCCGCTCGTCGCCGGCGGCGGTGCGGGCCGTCGCGGCGAACCGCTCGCTCTTGATCTGCACCTCCACGGCCGGGTTCGCCGTCAGGTTCAGGTACCACGACGGGTGCGTGTGCGTGATGGCCGAACCGGAGGCGACCACGACGTACCGGTCGCCGTCGGTGCCGAAGAACAGCCCAGTGCGATGCCGCCGGCCGGTGCGGCGGCCGGTGACGGTGAGCACCAGGTTGGGCACCCCGCCCTCCAGGTAGCCGTCGCGGCCGTCGGTGGCGAGGTAGCGCCGCACGTGGTCGGCTACGGACCGGTCGGGACTGTCGATCACGTCCCCGCTCATGCCGCCGAGATCCCTTGCGCGAATCCTCCGTCGACGGCGAGCTCGACGCCGGTGGTGTACGTCGCGTCGAAGGCGAGGAACAGGGCGGCGGCCGCGATCTCCTCGACGGTGCCGTTCCGGCGCAGCGGGGTGAGCTCGTCGCCCTGCTTCTCGAACTCCGCGCGTTCCTCGGCGGACATCCCGGCCACGCCCATGGTCGGCGTCCGGATGAAACCTGGCGCCACCGAGTTGACCCGGATGCGCCGGTCCAGGAATTCCGCGGCGAACACCTGGGCGAAGCCGCGCACCGCCTCCTTCGACCCGGAGTAGGCGCTCATGCCGGGGAACACGCGGTCGTTGGCCACCGTCGTGAACACGATGGCTCCGCCGTCGACGACGAGCGGCGCGAGCCGCTGCACGATGAAGAACGAGCCCTTCGCGTTGATGTCGAAGTGCCGGTCGTAGGAGGCCTCGGTCACCTGCGTGAGCGGTTCCAGCTCGGCGATCCCGTGGTTGACGAAGACGGCGTCCAACCGGCCGAGGTGCCCGCCGGCTGCCTCGCCGAGCCGGTCGATGTCGGGCAGGCTGGCCGCGTCGGAGCGGACCACTTGTGCCGCCGGTCCCAGCGTGGCGCGCGCCTGCTCGTTGGTCGCCTCGTTGCGGCCGGTGACCAGCACCTGAGCCCCGTCCTCAACCAGCGCCCGGGCGATGGCCAGTCCCATGCCGTGGGTGCCCCCGGTGACGACGGCCTTCTTGCCGGCGAACCTGTTCATGATCGTTTCCTTCTCTCGTGGGATGCGGTGTGCGTCAGAGGGCGTCGACGACGGCGTGCGGCTCGGTCGTGGTGGGTCCGTCGGGTGACGGTGCGCGGCGGCGTCCGGACGCGGTCACGACGGCGCCGACGACGGCCGCGGCCAGCGGCACCAGCAGGGCGGTCCGGAAGTCGTCCAGGCCGGCCGTGCCGTCGGAGTTGCCGACCAGCACCGCCGTCACCACCGCGAGCCCCAGTGCGGAGCCGAACTGGAACGACGTGGTGAGCACCCCGCTGGCCAGCCCTTGCTCCTCAGTGGCGACACCATCGGTGGCGGCGATGGTCAACGGCCCGTAAGCCAGCGCGAACGCGACGGTGAGGGTGAGGAACGTCGGCAGCATCGCCGCGTAGCTCCAGTCCGCGCCGAGCCGCAGGAACAGCGTGTACGCCACCGCCGCGAGCACCAGGCCGACGACGACCACCCGGCCGTTGCCGAACCTGGCGACCAGCCGCGGCGTCAGTGTCGGGGCCAGGATCGCGTCCAGGCCGAGGACCATCAACGCCAGACCAGTCTCCGTCTCCGACCAGCCGCGGAGCTCCTGCAGGTACAGCACGGCGACGAACTGGAACCCGACGAACGAGCCGACCAGCATCATCGCGCCGACGTTCGCCCGGACGAGCGTCGGCGAGCGCAACAGTCCCAGCCGCAGCAGCGGCGTCGCCGTCCGCCGTTCGACCATGACGAAGACCGCCAGTAGGGCGAGACCGGCAACGAGTGTGAGGGCGGTGGACGGCGCGGCCACCTCCGGTGCCATCACGACCGTGTAGACCAGCAGCAGCATCCCGCCGGTGAGGCTCAGCGCTCCGGCGACGTCGAACCCGCCCGCCGTCCGCTCCGGCGCCGCGTCGCGCGGTACCGTCCGGACCGCCGCGGCCAGCAGCACCGCCGCCATGATCACCGGCGCGAAGAACACCCAGCGCCAGTCGATCGACGTGAGCAGGCCGCCGGTGACCATGCCCAGCGAGAATCCGCCGGCGGCGATGCCCGCGTAGACCAGCAGGGCCTTCGTGCGGCGCGGACCCTCCGGGAACGTCGTCGTGATGATCGACAGCCCGGCCGGCGTCATGAACGCCGCCGCGATCCCGGTGACGAACCGCGAGACGATGAGCACCCAGCCCTCCGTCGCCAGCCCGCCGAGGCCGGAGAAGAGCAGGAAGACGGTCAGCCAGAGCAGGAACATCCGGCGCCGTCCGAGCAGGTCCGCGGCCCGCCCGCCGAGCAGCACGAAGCCGCCGTAGGCCAGGACGTAGGCGCTGACGACCCACTGCAGCGACGACGTCGACATGCCCAGCTCGGCGCGGATCGACGGCAGCGCCACGCCCATCATCGAGACGTCGATGCCCTCCAGGAAGATCGCGCCGCTCAACACGAGCAGCAACGCCCAGCCGCGCGACCCGAGCCGATCGGTCCGGCTGTCGGGCAGCGGCGACGGTGTGGTGGACACGAGAGTGCTCTCCCTTGTTCGTGTGTTATCGAAGTGCCTGTCAGTTCTTCCTTGTAACTAGACGCATCTTCCGTCACTATTGGGAGGCATGGAAGAAGGCACTTCGAAGTCACCCGGTCACTCCGCGCATACCGACGACTGCCAGCAGTGGGACCCGCGCGAGGACTGCGACGTTCGGCAGATCCTCGACCGCATCGCGGACAAGTGGTCGCTGTTGGTCATCGCGCTGCTCGACGGCCAGAGCCTGCGCTTCACCGAGCTGCGCCGCAAGATCGACGGAATCAGCCAGCGGATGCTGACCGTCACGCTGCGGCAGCTGGAGCGCGACGGCCTGGTGCGCCGCACCGTGTACCCCGTCGTACCGCCGCGGGTCGACTACGAACTGACGCCACTGGGCGCCACCCTCCACGACACCATCGAGGCCCTGGTCACCTGGACCGAACGCCACCAGGCCGAGATCGCCGCCGCCCGCGACGAGTACGACCGCCGCGCCGCCCAAAAGCAGCTCGTCGACGCGTGACCCCCGCCTCGCGCCGCGGCTCCCGCCTCCCGGCTCCGAATGATCACGTTCAGCACGAAATCTCGTGTCGCACCATGCTCACAAGCCTGCTGAAGCGCGAGAACTCCTCGTGATGCACGCCCGGAAACGGGTGCACAACGCTGCGCGGATATGGCAGACTGTCCGCTCGTGATCGAGATGCCGAACCGCGTGGCCGCCCCGGCCGCCGTCGGCATGCACTGCTGTTGTTGTCGTCGCTGACCCGTCCCTCGACGCTTCCGACGACCATCCCGGGCCGGTCGTGGCCCTTTCCTGACAGCAGGCAGCGATGTTCTCGAGTTCCACGCCCCTGAGCGGGCGCACCGTCCTCGTCCTCCACGCCCACCCCGACGACGAGGCGATCTTCACCGGCGTGACGATGCGCCGCCTGGCCGACGCCGGTGCGCGCGTCGTGCTCGTCACCGCAACCCTGGGCGACCTCGGCGAGACACACGTGCCGCTCGCGCCCGGCGAGACGACGGCGCAGCGCCGCGTGGCCGAGCTGGAGCGCGCCGCCGAACTGCTCGGCGTGCAGCGGCTGGTGCTCCTGGGGCGGCGCGACTCCGGCCTGCCCGGCGCCGCCGACAACGTCCATCCCGACGCGCTCGCCGTGGCCGATGTGGACATCGTCGCTCGCTGGGTGGCCGCGCTCATCGGGGAGGAGGGCGCAGAGGCGATCGTCCACGACGACGACCGCGGCATCTATGGGCATCCGGACCACCTGGCGGCGCACCGGATCGGCGCCGCCGCGGCACGGCTCACCGGCATCGCCAGCTACCAGTCCACCGTCGACCGCGACCACCTGCGCGCCGGGACCCACCTCGTGCAGGCGGCGGCGCGGGCGACGAGACAGGACTACGGAGTCGCCGGCGACGACGTCACGCTGCGGCTGGTCGCCAGCGCGGCCGAGCTGGAGCTCAAGCGCGCCGCCATCGCGGCCCACGCCAGCCAGGTGACGCCCGCGGCGATCCCGTCGGCCGGCTTCGACCTGGCCTACGGCCACGAGTGGTTCGTCCGCGACGGAGTCCCCGGCATCCTCGACGAGCTCGACGACGTCAGCGCGGTGGCAGCGGCGGTCTGACAGGGCCCATCACCAGGACTTTGCGCGCTTCACAAGGCTTGTGAGCATGGCGCGACACGAGATCTCGTGCTGAACGTGATCATTCAGAGGGCGGGGGAGGCGAGGCGAGCCAGGCGTCGACGCCGTCGAGGAGGCGCTTGCGGACGTCGGTGGGCGCGGCGGAGCCCTCGATGGAGCCGCGGGCGAGGCCGGCGAGCTCGGCGTCTTCGAAGCCGTGGACCAGCCGGGCGGTCTCGTACTGGTCGAGCAGACGCGAACCGAACAGCAAAGGATCGTCGGCGCCCAGCGCCACCCGCGCACCCGCCGACCAGACCGCCCGCAGCGGGACGTCGGCGGCCGTGGCGTACACGCCGAGGCTGACGTTGGACGCCGGGCAGACCTCCAGCGTGACGCCCGCGGCGGCGATCCGGTCCAGCAGCGCCGGGTCCTCGGCGGATCGGATTCCGTGCCCGAGCCGGTGGGCGCCGAGGTCGTCGAGGCAGGCCTGGGCGCTGTCGGGGCCGCGCAGCTCGCCGCCGTGCGGCACCGACAGCAGGTCGGCCCGGTTCGCGATGGTGAACGCCGGCGCGAACTCGGAGATCACGCCCCGGCGCTCGTCGTTGGACAGCCCGAACCCGACGACGCCCCGGCCGGCGTACTGGACGGCCAGCCGGGCCAGCGTCCGGGCGTCGAGCGGGTGGCGGGTGCGGTTGGCCGCGATGACGATGGCGACACCGACCCCGGTCGACGTCGACGCCTGGCCGGCCGCGTCGAGCACGAGGTCGGTGAACGCGGTGATGCCGCCCAACCGATTGCCGTAGCCGGACGGGTCGACCTGGATCTCCAGCCAACCCGAACCCTCCGCCGCCTCGTCCTGCGCCGCCTCGAGCAGCAGCCGGCGCACGTCGGCCTCGGTCCGCAGCACCGAGCGGGCGAGGTCGTAGAGCCGCTGGAACCGGAACCAGCCCTTCTCGTCCGCCGCGGACAGGACCGGCGGCCAGTCCTCGCGCAACGCCTCCGGCAGCCGCACGTCGTGCTCGTCGGCGAGGTCGAGCAGGGTCGAGTGGCGCATCGACCCGGTGAAGTGCAGGTGCAGGTGCGCCTTGGGCAACGCGCGCAGGTCACGGGCCCCGTGGCGGGCCGTGCTCGTGGTCTCGGACAGCGTCACGCGGTGAGCTCAGCCGAGCAGCCGCTGGATGCGCCCGACGCCCTCGGCGAGGTCGTCGTCCCCTAGCGCGTACGACAGCCGCAGGTACCCGCTGGGTCCGAACGCCTCGCCCGGCACCACCGCGACCTCGGCTTCGTCGAGGATGATCTCGGCGAGCTCGGCGCTGGTGGACGGGGTGCGGCCGGCGATGGTACGGCCCAGCACGCCCTTCACCGACGGGTAGGCGTAGAACGCGCCCTCCGGTTCCGGGCAGTAGACGCCGTCGATCTCGTTGAGCATCGAGACGATGGTCTGCCGCCGCCGGTCGAAGGCCGCGCGCATCGTCGCGACGGCGGAGAGGTCGCCGGAGACGGCGGCCAGGGCGGCCCGCTGCGAGACGTTGGCGACGTTGGACGTGGCGTGCGACTGCAGGTTGGCCGCGGCTTTGACGACATCCTTCGGGCCGACCATCCAGCCGACCCGCCAACCGGTCATGGCGTACGTCTTGGCCACCCCGTTGACGACGACACAGGTGTCGGCGAGCTCGGGCACGGCGGTGACGATGGACGAGAACGTCGCGCCGCCGTAGACGAGGTGCTCGTAGATCTCGTCGGTGAGCACCCAGATGCCGTTCTCGTACGCCCACCGGCCGACATCGCGGACCGCCTCGGGCGAGTACACCGCGCCAGTCGGGTTGGACGGCGACACGAACAGCAGCACTTTGGTGCGCTCGGTACGTGCGGCCTCGAGCTGCTCGACGGTGACGCGGTAGCCGCTGGTCTCGTCGGCAAGGACCTCGACCGGGACGCCGCCGGCCAGGCCGATGGACTCCGGGTAGGTGGTCCAGTACGGCGTGGGCAGCAAAACCTCGTCGCCGGGGTCGAGGATGGTGGCGAACGCCTGGTAGACAGCCTGCTTGCCGCCATTGGTGACGAGGACCTGCGCGGGCTGGACCTGGTAGCCGGAGTCGCGCGCGGTCTTCGCGGCGATGGCCTCCCGCAGCTCTGGCAGGCCGCCGGCCGGCGTGTAGCGGTGGTTCCTCGGGTCGCGGCAGGCCGCGACCGCCGCCTCGACGATGTAGTCAGGCGTCGGGAAGTCCGGCTCACCGGCGCCGAAGCCGATGACCGGGCGGCCCGCCGCCTTCAGCGCCTTGGCCTTCGCGTCGACCGCGAGCGTCGCGGACTCGGTGATCGAGCCGATGCGGGCGGAGACACGACGGCTGGTGGCGCCGGCGGGCGCGGGCGAGATCATGCCGTCCATCCTGGCATCACCCGACCGCGCCACGCCAAACAGTTCCCGAATCCGGACAAGCGACGACCCCGGCTGTGCTGGCCGACGCCAAGAGGTCAGCGACGCGAGCCGCTGACCGCTGCGTAGTACTGGCTGGACTCCGGCCGGTACAGCAGGTACAGGATGTAGGCCGCCAGCGCGATCTGCACGACGTTGACGATCAGGTTGAGGCCGCCGCCACCGCTCAGTGAGAACAGCGTGAACAGGATGTTCAGGCCTCCCAGGATCGTCGCCACCACGCGGGCCCAGGACTTGCCGGCCTTGTTCGCCGCCGCCATCCACAGCCACAGGCCCACGCCGATGAGCCCGACCACGATGCCGACGCCGATGGTGAGGTTGACCGCCGCGTCGATCTCGTCGGCCGAGAGGCTGCTATCGCTGTCCTCGACCGCGTCACGGATGGCGTCGCGGCTCAGGAACGTGAACAGCAGCAGTAGGCCCGATAGCACCGCGCCGACGTACATGAGCTTGGCGGCGGTGAGGATCTGCGCGGGTGGCTCGGGACGGGCCGCGGTGCTGGGGTCGCCCCAGCCGCCGGAGATGCCCTCGTTCGAGCCGGTCCAGGCCGGTGGCTGGTTCGGAGGTGGCTGGCTCGAGGGCGGCTGGCCGGCCGGTGCCCACGGTGGCGTCTGCGAGGCGCCCTGGTCGTCGCCCGGCTGCGCGAAGGGATTCTTCTCCTCGCCCGGGTCCGAGCCCGGGGGAGGCGTGGTGCCGCTCATAGTCGAGTCTCCATCGTGTGGACGGGTGCTTTCCTGGCTCCGCACCCTAGCCCTGCTCGCGCACCTGCGGCGATGGTTGTGCCGGGAGTGTTGACGCGTTGTTATCGCCGGTTCTCGCCGGACCGTCCGCCGGCGGCGAACCAGCGGCTCGACTCCGGCCGCCACAGCAGCCACAGCACGGCGGCGGCCACCGCGGCCATCAGGACGCTGGCGACGGTGGCGACGTTCAGCTCCACCTGGAACAGTGCCACCACGGTGGTAGTGACGTACAGGGTGCCGAATGCCGTCCCCGCCGCCCGGTACCACCGCCCGCCGCGCCGGCAGCCCCACGCGATGAGCAGCCACACCCCGGCCGTGAAGATCGCGAACGTCACGTAGCCGGCCAGCTGGCTGTCACTGGACATGGTGCCGGTGTCGCCGGACGAGGCCAGGGCGTCGCGGAAGGCGTCAGGGTCGATCACGCGCAGCAGGCCCAGCAGCGCGGCCAGGCCCGCGCCGGCGTACATGAGCCGTACCGCGAGGACGACGTCGTCCGGTGGCCCGTCGGCGTCGTCGCGGGGCAGGCCAGCCCCGCCCAGCGGTGCTCCGTCGTCGTCCTCGCCCGATGCCGCGGTGTCAGCCGTCCCGCCCATGATCGGTCTCCGTCTCCGCCCACCCCGTCTATGACGACCCTAGGCAGGTCGGACGGTGAGCGCTAGTGATCACCATCCACGCGACGGTGCCCATGCTCGGGGTGACGGTCGCGAGGTAACCTCGACGGCGTGGGGTTTCAACCGTCTCGGCAGCGAGTTCGACCCGGACGGGCACTACCCCGTACACTCTCTTCCTTGGGTGGTCGTCCGACCCCCGGCGCAAGCGCGCCCGCGCTCGTTCAACCGCCGGTGGTCACCGCTCGCCCGAAGGGCAGTAGCTCAATTGGTAGAGCACCGGTCTCCAAAACCGGCGGTTGGGGGTTCAAGTCCCTCCTGCCCTGCGCGGTCGCATCCTGCGGCCTGATCGACGACGGCGCCTGGCCCAGGCGGCGTACGAGCACACGAGCGAGGTAGCACGTGACGGAGACCAGCGGCAAGACCGCTACACCCGAGCGTCCCCGGCCGCCACGGCGCCGTGGGCCGTTCGCTCGGCTGTCGCTGTGGGTCCGCCAGGTCGTGGCGGAGCTGCGGAAGGTCGTCTACCCGACCCGCAAGCAGCTGCTCACGTACACCGCGGTCGTCCTCGTGTTCGTCGCGATCATGATCACGATCGTCTCCCTGCTCGACCTCGGTCTGGGCTGGGCGATGTTCGAGGTCTTCGGCTGAGTCGATCCGTGATCAGCCGCACCCAGGAGGAAGAAGCGCACAACGTGTCCGAGCACGAGTCGACCATCGACGATGTCGAGACCGGTCAGGAGCCCGCGGGCGCTACCGGTCCGACTGACGCTGCCGTCGAGGAGGCGGAAGCCCCGGCCGAGGACATCGACGCCGACGCTGCCGAGCCCGAGGAGAGTGACCCGCTGGCGGAGTTCCGGCGGGTGCTGCGGTCCAAGCCCGGCGACTGGTTCGTGGTGCAGACCTACTCGGGTATGGAGAACCGGGTCCGGGCCAACCTGGAGAACCGGATCGGCAGCCTCAACATGGAGGACTACATCTTCGAGATCGAGGTGCCCACCGAGGAGGTCGCCGAGATCAAGAACGGCCAGCGCCGCATGGTGAAGCGCAACCGCTTCCCCGGTTACGTGCTGGTCCGGATGGAGATGACCGACGAGTCCTGGTCCGCGGTCCGCAACACTCCGGCCGTCACCGGTTTCGTCGGGCACGCCCACCAGCCGATCCCGCTCGGCCTGGACGAGGTCGAGCGCTGGCTCGCGCCCCAGGTGGCCGAGCAGGCCAAGCCGGCCGAGGAGAAGAAGCAGGTCGAGGTGGTCGACTTCGAGGTCGGCGACTCCGTCATGGTCGTCGACGGGCCGTTCGCCACCCTGCACGCCACCATCAACGAGATCAACGCCGACTCTCAGAAGATCAAGGGTCTGGTGGAGATCTTCGGCCGCGAGACCCCCGTCGAGCTTTCGTTCAACCAGATCCAGAAGCTCTGACGCACCCGCGTGCTCCGTCCGGAGCATGCCGGGACAGCACCACCATCACGACAAGGACCCGAGGAATGCCAGCGAAGAAGAAGGTCGCAGGCCTGATCAAGCTCCAGATCCAGGCCGGCCAGGCGACCCCCGCACCGCCCGTCGGCCCCGCGCTGGGCCAGCACGGCGTGAACATCATGGAGTTCTGCAAGGCGTACAACGCGGCCACCGAGTCGCAGCGCGGCAACGTGATCCCGGTGGAGATCACGGTCTACGAGGACCGTTCCTTCACCTTCATCACGAAGACGCCGCCCGCGGCGAAGCTGATCCTGAAGGCCGCCGGCATCGACAAGGGCTCGGGCGAGCCGCACCGCGTCAAGGTCGCAAGCATCACCCGCGACCAGCTGCGGACCATCGCCGAGCAGAAGATGCCCGACCTGAACGCCAACGACATCGAGGCCGCCGAGAAGATCATCGCTGGAACCGCCCGGCAGATGGGCGTCACGGTCGCCGACTGAACCGGCCACCGCATCCGCGGTGACCAGTGGAAGGGCCAGCGCTCGGCCCACACCACGACTCCGAAACACAGGGAGAGATCATGAAGCGCAGCAAGTCCTACCGCGCCGCGGCGGAGAAGATCGACCGCGACCGGCTCTACAACCCGCTCGAGGCCGTCCGGCTGGCCCGCGAGACGTCGACCACGAAGTACGACGCCACCGTCGAGGTGGCACTGCGGCTGGGCGTCGACCCCCGCAAGGCCGACCAAATGGTCCGCGGCACCGTCAACCTCCCGCACGGCACCGGCAAGACCGCCCGGGTCCTGGTCTTCGCCGTGGGTCCCAAGGCGGAGGAGGCGAAGTCGGCCGGCGCGGACATCGTCGGCGGCGACGAGCTGGTCGAGGAGATCCAGAACGGTCGCCTCGACTTCGACGCCGTCGTGGCCACGCCCGACATGATGGGCAAGGTCGGCCGGCTCGGCCGGGTGCTCGGCCCGCGCGGCCTGATGCCGAACCCGAAGACCGGCACGGTGACCATGGACGTCGAGAAGGCCGTGTCCGACATCAAGGGCGGCAAGATCGAGTTCCGGGTCGACCGGCACTCCAACCTCCACTTCATCATCGGCAAGGCTTCGTTCACCGAGCAGGCGCTGGCCGAGAACTACGCGGCCGCCCTCGACGAGGTGCACCGGCTCAAGCCGGCGGCGTCGAAGGGCCGCTACATCCGCAAGGCGACGCTCACCACCACCATGGGTCCGGCCATCCCGCTCGACCCCTCCAAGGTTCGGACGGCGGAGTCCGCCGACGCATGACCGTGACACCGGTGCGCTGTTGCTGACGGCTCACCGACCGCCGACCGCCGCGACACAGCCTGGCTGCACGCGGCGGTCGGTTCGTCATGGACGCAGGTCGTGGTGCCGGTGACCCAGCTGCTGGACCGTTCGGTGCGGCGCGGGCGGAGCCTGCCGTCGGTGCGCCGCATCCCCGTCCTCGGCCGGTTTCTGACGTGGCTCACGCCCGACTACGGCGGCCTGATCGGCGCGGCGTGCTTCTTCTGCTGGTCGCTGACGCCGTCGCTGCTCCCGCGCACCTGGATCTACCAGGCCATGGTCAGCGGCCTCACCGCCACCATCGGCTACGCCCTGGGCTCGCTGATCGGCTGGGTCGTCCGGCTGGTGCTCCGCCGGGCGCGGCCGGGGCTGCTCGAGCCGTCACGACGGGTCCGGCTGGCGGCCTGGTGGGCGCTCGGTGGGACGGCGTCGGGCGCGGCCGCGTGGTACCTGACGTCGACCGCGGGCTGGCAGACCGAGCTGCGCACGCTCATGGGTATGGCGAGTCCGGGACCCAACCACTACCTGTTCATCCTGCTGGTGGCCGGCGCGATCTTCGTCGTCTTCCTCGCGGTGGGACGGCTCATCCGTGGCGCCTCGCGGCGGTTGCGCCGTTTCTTCGGCCGTTGGGTGCCGCCGCAGGTGGCGCTGGTCGCCTCGGTCCTGTGCGTGGGCGGGCTGACGTTCTGGTCCTGGACCGGCCTGCTCTACCCGAGCCTGCTCGGTGTGGCCAACGACGCCTTCGCCGCGGTCAACATGGAGACCGAGGCCGGCAACAACGCGCCCAGCAGCGCCACCCACTCCGGCGGCCCCGGCTCCCTGGTGACCTGGGATTCGCTGGGGCGCAAGGGCCGCGAGTTCGTCTCGTCCGGCCCCACGGTCCAGGAGCTGACCGCGTTCAACGGCGAGGTGGCACTCGACCCGGTGCGGGCCTACGTCGGCATGGACTCCGCGGAGACGCCGGCAGGGCTGGCCTCACTGGCGGTGCGCGAGCTGGAACGGGCCGGCGGGTTCGACCGCGAGGTGCTCGTCGTCGTCACCACGACAGGTACCGGCTGGGTCGACGGTGCGGCCGCCGACGCGCTGGAGTACCTCTACAACGGCGACTCGGCGATCGTCGCGATGCAGTATTCGTACCTGCCCAGCTGGATCTCGTTCGTCGCGGACCAGGAGCAGGTCCGCGTCGCCGGCGAGGCGCTGTTCGACGCGGTCCACGACGCTTGGCTCGAGCGGCCGGCGGCCGAGCGGCCGCGGCTCGTCGTCTACGGCGAGAGCCTCGGCGCCATGGGCAGCGCAGCGGCGTTCGAGTCCGTCGACGACCTGCAGTCCAAGGCCGACGGCGCGCTGTGGGTCGGTTCGCCCAGCCGGCACGACCTGCGCGGTTCCCTCACCGCCGAGCGTGACTCCGGGTCGCCGTCGCGGCTGCCCGTGTACGAGGGCGGAGCAGAGGTCAAGTTCTGGGGCGGCTGGCAGGAGCCACTGGACCTGGAATTCGACCCGGGCGTGCCGCCGGTGCTGTTCCTCCAGCACGCTTCGGACCCGGTGACCCTGTGGTCGTGGGAGCTGATGTTCAACCGGCCGGAGTGGATCGACGAAGAGCACGGTCCGGATGTCCTGCCCACCCTGGACTGGTACCCGTTCGTCACGTTCTGGCAGCTCACCGCGGACATGGCGCTGTCGGCGACGGTGCCGGCCGGCCACGGGCACAACTACGGCGGCGAGCTGGTCGACGCGTGGCTCGCCGTAGCGCCGCCCGACGACTGGCCCGCCTCGCGCACCGATGACCTACGCGAGAGGGTCCACTCCTTCCAGGACCAGCAGACCGGCCCCTTCGGCTGATCACACCCCTCTCCGCTGGAATGATCACGTTCAGCACGAAATCTCGTGTCGCACCAGGATTGCAAGCATGGTGCGACACGAGCTCTCGTGCTGAACGTGATCATTCCAGGGAGGGGCGGCGGGGCCGTGGCGGCCGATTTGGCGCGGGCCGGTGCGGGCCCGTATCATCGACGGTGCCAAAGACCGCCGGTCTCACGGTCGCTCGCCGATCGTGACGAAGGTCCCGCAGCCATGTGGGCGGCCCGCGCAGGTGAGAGTGAACGTCGACGTCGGCGGTTTTGCCGAGGTCACTGACGCCCCGCGCCTGCGCCGGGGCGTTTTCCATGTTCGCGGGCTCGCCGGCACCACCATCTGGAGAAGGAGCCGCATGGCGAGGCCTGACAAGGCAGCCGCGGTCGCCGAGCTGGCGGACGAGTTCCGCGCGAGCAACGCGGTCGTGCTGACCGAGTACCGCGGCCTCACCGTCAAGCAGCTGACGGAGCTTCGTCGGTCGCTCGGTGGGAACGCGTCCTACGCCGTGGTGAAGAACACGCTGACCAAGATCGCGGCCAAGGAAGCCGGGATCGACAGTCTCGAGCAGTACCTCAGCGGCCCGTCGGCCATCGCCTTCGTCAAGGGCGACCCGGTGGAGGCCGCGAAGGGCCTGCGTGACTTCGCCAAGGCCAACCCCGTCCTCGTCGTGAAGGGCGGCCTGCTCGACGGCGCGCCGCTCTCGAGCGACGAGATCACGAAGCTCGCCGACCTCGAGTCGCGCGAGGTCCTGCTGGCCAAGCTGGCCGGTGCGATGAAGGCGTCGCTGCAGAACGCGGTGTCGCTGTTCGCCGCGCCGCTGTCGCAGACCGCTCGCGTCATCGAGGCGCTGCGGCAGAAGGCCGAGGCGGACCCCAGCATCCTCGCGGGCGGAGCCGGCACGCCGGCCGCCGTCGCGGAGGAGCCCGCTGCCGAGGCCGAGGCGCCCGCTGAGGCGACCGAGACCGAGGCCCCTGCCGAGGCGCCGGCCGAAGGGACGCCGGCTGCCGAGGCGACCGAGACCGAGGCAGCCGCCGAGGCGACGGAGCAGAACGAGGGCTGACCCGGGGGTCGTCATACCCCGAGCCCGTACGACAACCGGCATCAGCCGACCACAGAAAGGAAAACCGCCACCATGGCGAAGCTCAACACCGAGGAGCTCCTGGACGCGTTCAAGGAGATGTCCCTCATCGAGCTCTCCGAGTTCGTGAAGAAGTTCGAGGAGACCTTCGAGGTCACCGCGGCCGCTCCGGTCGCCGTCGCGGCTGCCCCGCCGGCCGCCGGTGGCGCTGGTGGTGGCGAGGCCGCCGCCGAGGAGAAGGACGAGTTCGATGTCGTCCTCGAGGCCGCCGGCGACAAGAAGATCCAGGTCATCAAGGAGGTCCGCGCGCTCACCTCGCTCGGCCTCAAGGAGGCCAAGGACCTTGTCGAGGCCGCGCCGAAGCCGCTGCTGGAGAAGGTCAACAAGGAGGCCGCGGACAAGGCCAAGGAGGCCCTCGAGGCCGCTGGCGCCACCGTCTCGGTCAAGTGAGGCACTGACCCGGTCCGCGACCGCGCGTCAGCTTCGAACGGCCGGGTCCGGCATCCCTTCGTGGGTGCCGGACCCGGCCGTTTCCGTGTCAGCGGCCGTAGCCGGCTCTTGTCGATCACCGGCGCCCTGAGCGCGTGGTGGCACGCCGCGAAGGTCAAATTCTTGGACAACTGTTCGGCCACTCTCATCCGGGGCGTGACCAGGCCGGACGCGGTGACCAAGGGGAGAAATCGACCACATCGCGGGCGTCGGTGCTTGACGCGGGTGACCTCCTGACGAGATGCTGAGGTAGCACCGAGGTGGGAGATGCCAGGGAGAAAGACGGGCAGAGTGGCGTACCACTCGACAGCAGTGTGCCCTTTGGGTTAGACTGCAGCTTTGCGCTGCCCTTCGCCGATGCTGCCCGTGTGGGTTGAGGACCGCGCTTGCATTCCGACCGTGTGCCCTCGGAAGGACCCCTGTTGGCCGTCACGCCTACCACCACTGCTGGCTCTGTCTCGCGTCGTATCTCCTTCGCCAAGATTCGCGAACCCCTGGATGTTCCGAACCTTCTCGCCCTTCAGATAGATAGCTTCGATTGGCTGCTCGGCAACGAGCGCTGGCAGGCGCGTGTCGCCGCCGCCGAGGCCGAGGGGCGCACCGACGTCAACACCACGTCGGGCCTGCAGGAGATCCTCGACGAGATCAGCCCCATCGAGGACTTCTCGGCGACTATGTCGCTGTCGTTCTCCAACCCTCGATTCGAGGACCCCAAGAACAGCATCGACGAGTGCAAGATGCGTGACTTCACGTACTCGGCGCCGCTGTTCGTCACCGCGGAGTTCATCAACAACGAGACCGGTGAGATCAAGTCCCAGACGGTCTTCATGGGCGACTTCCCGCTCATGACCCCGAAGGGGACGTTCATCGTCAACGGCACCGAGCGGGTCGTCGTCTCGCAGTTGGTGCGGTCGCCGGGTGTCTACTTCGAGCGCTCGCTCGACAAGACCTCGGACAAGGACATCTACACGGCCAAGGTCATCCCGTCCCGGGGTGCGTGGCTGGAGTTCGAGATCGACAAGCGCGACATGGTCGGCGTTCGCCTGGACCGCAAGCGCAAGCAGAACGTCACCGTGCTGCTCAAAGCCATGGGCTGGACAAACGAGCAGATCCTCGAGGAGTTCGGCGACTACGAGTCGATGCGCGCCACCCTGGAGAAGGACCACACCACCACCCAGGACGAGGCGCTGCTCGACATCTACCGCAAGATGCGCCCGGGTGAGCCGCCGACGCGGGAGGCCGCCCAGCAGCTGCTCGAGAACGCCTACTTCAACCCCAAGCGCTACGACCTGGCCAAGGTCGGCCGCTACAAGCTGGGCAAGAAGCTCGGCCTGGAGCAGCCGCTGGACCAGAGCACGCTGACCATCGACGACATCATCGGCACGCTGCGCTACCTGGTGCGGCTGCACGCCGGCGAGGCCGAGCTCACCAACGGCGAGCTCACCGTCCCGGTCGAGGTGGACGACATCGACCACTTCGGCAACCGCCGGCTGCGCACGGTGGGCGAGCTCATCCAGAACCAGGTCCGCACCGGTCTGTCCCGGATGGAGCGCGTCGTCCGTGAGCGCATGACCACCCAGGACGTCGAGGCCATCACGCCGCAGACGCTGATCAACATCCGGCCGGTCGTGGCAGCGATCAAGGAGTTCTTCGGAACTTCCCAGCTGTCGCAGTTCATGGACCAGACCAACCCGCTGGCCGGGCTGACGCACAAGCGCCGGCTCTCCGCGCTGGGTCCGGGCGGTCTGTCGCGTGAGCGCGCCGGCATGGAGGTTCGTGACGTCCACCCGTCGCACTACGGCCGCATGTGCCCGATCGAGACCCCTGAGGGTCCGAACATCGGTCTGATCGGTTCGCTGGCGACCTACGGTCGCATCAACGCCTTCGGTTTCATCGAGACGCCGTATCGCCGGGTCGTCGACGGCCGGGTTACCGACGACATCGAGTACCTGAGTGCTGATGAGGAGGACCGCCGGGTCATCGCGCAGGCCAACGCGCCGCTGACCGACAACGGCGGCTTCGCAGAGGACAAGGTGCTGGTCCGCAAGCGTGGCGGCGAGATCGAGACGGTGCCGGGCGACCAGGTCGACTACATGGACGTGTCGCCGCGGCAGATGGTCTCCGTCGCCACCGCCATGATCCCGTTCCTGGAGCACGACGACGCCAACCGCGCGCTCATGGGTTCCAACATGCAGCGCCAGGCCGTGCCGCTGCTGCGCTCCGAGGCGCCGCTGGTCGGCACGGGCATGGAGTCGCATGCGGCCGAGGACGCCGGTGACGTCGTGCTGGCCGAGAAGAGCGGTGTGGTCACCGAGCTGTCGGCCGACTACGTCACGATCATGGCCGACGACGGCACGTACCAGACCTACCAGCTGGCGAAGTTCCGCCGGTCCAACGCCGGGTCGTGCATCAACCAGCGGCCCATCGTCGACGAGGGGCAGCGGGTCGAGGCCGGCCAGGTCATCGCCGACGGCCCGTCCACCGAGCTGGGTGAGATGGCGCTGGGCAAGAACCTGCTGGTGGCGTTCATGTCCTGGGAGGGTCACAACTACGAGGACGCCATCGTCATCTCGCAGCGGCTGATCCAGGACGACGTCCTCACCTCGATCAAGATCGAGGAGCACGAGGTGGATGCCCGCGATACCAAGCTGGGCCCGGAGGAGATCACCCGCGACATCCCGAACGTGTCCGACGAGGTCCTCGCCGACCTCGACGAGCGCGGCATCATCCGGATCGGCGCGGAGGTCACCAACGGCGACATCCTCGTCGGCAAGGTCACGCCCAAGGGTGAGACCGAGCTGACCCCCGAGGAGCGGCTGCTCCGGGCGATCTTCGGCGAGAAGGCGCGCGAGGTGCGCGACACGTCGCTGAAGGTCCCGCACGGCGAGTCCGGCAAGGTCATCGGGGTGCGAGTGTTCGACCGCGACGAGGGCGACGAGCTCCCGCCGGGCGTCAACCAGCTGGTCCGCGTCTACATCGCGCAGATGCGCAAGATCCAGGACGGCGACAAGCTGGCCGGCCGCCACGGCAACAAGGGCGTCATCGCCAAGATCCTCCCGGTCGAGGACATGCCGTTCCTCGAGGACGGCACCGCGGTCGACATGGTGCTCAACCCGTTGGGCGTGCCCAGCCGGATGAACCTCGGCCAGGTCATGGAGACCCACCTCGGGTGGGTGGCCAAGACCGGCTGGGAGGTCGAGGGCGACGACGAGGAGTGGAAGACCCGCCTGCGGGCCATCGGCGCCGGCGAGGCGCCGGCGAACACCAAGGTGGCTACGCCGGTGTTCGACGGCGCCCGCGAGGACGAGATCGCCGGCCTACTGGCCTCGACGCTGAAGACCCGCGACGACGCTCGCCTGGTGGGCGGCGACGGCAAGGCGCAGCTGTTCGACGGTCGGTCCGGCGAGCCGTTCCCGAAGCCGGTGGCGGTGGGCTACATGTACATACTCAAGCTCAACCACCACGTCGACGACAAGATCCACGCCCGGTCCACGGGTCCGTACTCGATGGTCACCCAGCAGCCGCTGGGTGGCAAGGCGCAGTTCGGCGGCCAGCGCTTCGGTGAGATGGAGGTCTGGGCTCTGCAGGCCTACGGCGCGGCGTACGCGCTGCAGGAGCTGCTGACCATCAAGTCCGACGACGTGCCGGGCCGAGTCAAGGTGTACGAGGCCATCGTCAAGGGCGAGAACATCCCCGAGTCGGGGATCCCCGAGTCGTTCAAGGTGCTCTTCAAGGAGATGCAGGCGTTGTGCCTCAACGTCGAGGTGCTCTCCAGCGACGGTTCCCAGATCGAGATGCGAGAGACCGACGAGGACGTCTTCCGCGCTGCTGAAGAACTCGGAATCGACCTGTCCCGGCGCGAGCCGAGCAGCGTCGAAGAGGTCTGACGGGTGGTGGGAGGCCGCCCTTCCGGCGCGGCCTCCCACGTCCGCCAGCCACACCCGTAAGACCTGACGACGACATCTGAGAGAAGGAAACACGTGCTCGACGTCAACTTCTTCGACGAGCTACGCATCGGCCTCGCGACCGCCGACAACATTCGTGAGTGGTCGCATGGCGAGGTCAAGAAGCCTGAAACCATCAACTACCGCACCCTCAAGCCGGAGAAGGACGGGCTCTTCTGCGAGAAGATCTTCGGCCCCACCCGCGACTGGGAGTGCTACTGCGGCAAGTACAAGCGCGTCCGCTTCAAGGGCATCATCTGTGAGCGCTGTGGCGTCGAGGTCACGCGTGCCAAGGTGCGCCGCGAGCGGATGGGCCACATCGAGCTGGCCGCGCCGGTCACGCACATCTGGTACTTCAAGGGTGTGCCGTCCCGGCTCGGGTACCTGCTCGACCTGGCCCCGAAGGACCTCGAGAAGGTCATCTACTTCGCCGCCTACATGATCACCTGGGTCGACGAGGAGGCGCGGCACCGCGACCTGTCCTCGCTCGAGGGCCAGATCGACGTCGAGCGCAAGCAGATCGAGCAGCGCCGCGACGCCGATGTCGAGGCCCGGGCCAAGAAGCTCGAGGCCGACCTGGCCGAGCTCGAGGCCGAGGGCGCAAAGGGCGACGCGCGCCGCAAGGTCAAGGAGTCCGCCGAGCGTGAGATGAGCCAGCTGCGCAAGCGCTCCGAGGCTGAGATCGACCGTCTCAACGCCGTGTGGGACCGCTTCCGCAACCTCAAGGTCCAGGACCTCGAGGGCGACGAGCTGCTCTACCGCGAGATGCGCGACCGTTTCGGTCAGTACTTCCGCGGCGGCATGGGCGCGCAGGCCATCAAGGAGCGCCTGGAGACCTTCGACCTCGAGGCCGAGGCGGAGAAGCTTCGTGAGCTGATCCGCAGCGGCAAGGGACAGAAGAAGACCCGTGCGCTGAAGCGGCTCAAGGTCGTCTCGCCGTTCCTCACCACCCGCAACGACCCGCGCGGCATGGTGCTGGACGCCGTCCCGGTCATCCCGCCGGACCTGCGCCCGATGGTGCAGCTCGACGGTGGCCGGTTCGCCACCAGCGACCTCAACGACCTGTACCGCCGGGTGATCAACCGGAACAACCGCCTCAAGCGACTGCTCGACCTGGGCGCTCCGGAGATCATCGTCAACAACGAGAAGCGGATGCTGCAGGAGTCCGTGGACGCGCTGTTCGACAACGGCCGCCGCGGTCGTCCGGTCACCGGGCCGGGCAACCGTCCGCTGAAGTCGATCTCCGACATGCTCAAGGGCAAGCAGGGCCGGTTCCGCCAAAACCTGCTGGGCAAGCGCGTCGACTACTCCGGCCGTTCGGTCATCGTCGTCGGTCCGCAGCTCAAGCTGCACCAGTGCGGCCTGCCCAAGGGCATGGCGATCGAGCTGTTCAAGCCGTTCGTCATGAAGCGGCTGGTCGACCTCTCGCACGCGCAGAACATCAAGAGCGCCAAGCGCATGGTCGAGCGGGCCCGCCCGGTCGTCTGGGACGTGCTGGAGGAGGTCATCGCCGAGCACCCGGTGTTGCTGAACCGGGCGCCGACGCTGCACCGTCTCGGCATCCAGGCGTTCGAGCCGCAGCTCATCGAGGGCAAGGCGATCCAGATCCACCCGCTGGTCTGCACGGCTTTCAACGCCGACTTCGACGGCGACCAGATGGCGGTGCACCTGCCGCTGTCCGCCGAGGCGCAGGCCGAGGCCAGGGTCCTGATGCTGTCCAGCAACAACATCCTCAAGCCGGCCGACGGCCGGCCGGTGACCATGCCGACGCAGGACATGGTGCTGGGCATCTTCTTCCTGACCTCCGACCGTGGCGACCAGATCGGTGAGGGCCGGGCGTTCTCGTCCGTAGCCGAGGGCATCGCCGCGTTCGACCGGGGTGAGCTGTCGCTGCAGGCGCCGATCACCATCCGGGTGAACGACGTCGTGCCGCCGGCCGGCTTCGAGGTCCCCGAGGGCTGGGAGGCCGGTCAGCCGCTGACGCTGCGGACCACCCTGGGCCGGGCGCTGTTCAACGAGGCGCTGCCGCTGGATTACCCGTTCGTCGACGCCGTCGTCGACAAGAAGCAGCTGGGCATCATCGTCAACGACCTCGCCGAGCGGTACCCGAAGATCCAGGTGGCGGCCACGCTGGACGCGCTGAAGGAGATCGGGTTCCACTGGGCCACCCGCTCGGGTGTGACGGTGTCGTTCGACGACGTCGTGGCGCCGGACACCAAGGCGCAGATCCTGGAGGGCTTCGAAGCCAAGGCCGAGAAGGTCGAGCGCAACTTCGCCCGCGGTGTCATCTCCGACGGCGAGCGGCGCGAGGAGCTCATCGACATCTGGACCGACGCCACCAACGCCGTCGACGAGGCGATGCGCGAGTCGTTCACGTCGGAGAACGCCATCGACATCATGGTCACCTCCGGTGCCCGTGGTAACTGGATGCAGATCCGGCAGCTGGCCGGCATGCGCGGACTGGTCGCCAACCCGAAGGGTGAGACCATCCCGCGGCCGATCAAGGCGAGCTTCCGCGAGGGCCTGACCGTGGTGGAGTTCTTCATCTCCACCCACGGTGCTCGTAAGGGTCTGGCCGACACCGCGCTGCGTACCGCCGACTCCGGGTACCTCACCCGTCGTCTGGTGGACGTCTCGCAGGACGTCATCATCCGAGAGATCGACTGCGGCACCGACCGCGGCCTGACACTGCCGATCGCCGCGGCGGGCGCTGATGGCAAGCTCGTCGTCGACGAGCACGTCGAGACCTCGGTCTACGCCCGGTCGCTGGTTGAGGATGTCATGGCCCCGGACGGGTCGAAGGTCGCCTCCGCCGGTGACGACCTCGGCGACGTCGAGATCGGCCGCCTGGTGGCCGCGGGCGTCGAGAACGTCCGCGTGCGCAGCGTGCTGACCTGCGAGAGCAAGACCGGCGTCTGCGCCATGTGCTACGGCCGGTCGCTGGCCTCGGGCAAGCTGGTGGACGTCGGCGAGGCCGTCGGCATCATCGCCGCCCAGTCGATCGGCGAGCCCGGCACCCAGCTGACCATGCGGACGTTCCACACCGGCGGTGTTGCCGGTGAGGACATCACGCACGGTCTGCCGCGTGTGGTCGAGCTGTTCGAGGCGCGCGCCCCGAAGGGCAAGGCTCCGCTCGCGGAGGTGTCCGGCCGGGTCCGTATCGAGGAGGACGCCAAGGGCGCCCACGCCGTCATCGTCCCCGACGACGGCAGCGACGAGCAGTCCTTCCCGCTGTCGCGGCGTGTCTTCGAGTGGACCAACCGGCGCGCGCCGGGCATCGCCCAATGGCGCGTGCAGGACACCGACCACGTCGACGTCGGCGAGCTGCTGCACTCCGGTACGGCCGACCCGCACGACGTGCTGCGGGTCCAGGGCCAGCGGGCGGTCCAGGTCTTCCTAACCGACCAGGTCCAGGAGGTCTACCGGTCGCAGGGTGTGTCCATCCACGACAAGCACATCGAGATCATCGTGCGGCAGATGCTGCGCCGGGTCACGGTGCTCGAGAGCGGCACCACCGACCTGCTCCCCGGTGAGCTGGTCGAGCGGTCCCGCTTCGAGGAGGAGAACCGTCGTGCGGTGGCCGAGGGCGGCCAGCCGGCCTCCGGTCGTCCGCAGCTGATGGGCATCACGAAGGCGTCGCTGGCCACTGACTCGTGGCTGTCCGCGGCGTCATTCCAGGAGACCACGCGGGTGCTCACGGAGGCGGCCATCAACGCCAAGTCCGACCCGCTGATCGGTCTGAAGGAGAACGTCATCCTCGGTAAGCTCATCCCGGCCGGTACGGGCCTGCCCCGTTACCGCAACCTGCGGGTCGAGCCCACCGAGGAGGCCAAGGCGGCCATGTACTCCATGGTCGACTACGGCGCCGACTACTCCGACTACGAGTTCGGCCAGGGCTCCGGCGAGGCCGTGCGCCTGGAGGATTACGACTTCGGCTCGTACAACTGACGTTGCGCGAGTCGCGGTCTGAATGACCAGCGGCGCCGCCGTCCGCGTGAGGGACGGCGGCGCCGCTGTTCTGTTTCCGGGTGACAGCCGAGCGGTGGGCTCAGCGCAGGCCGCCGCTGAACTTGCCCGGTGTCGTGACGGTGACCGGCGCCCGGCGCAGCGCGGCGGCGACGTCGTCGCGGACCCGCGTCACCAGCTCCTCCAGGGAGGCCGGCAGCCCGGCCGGTGCCGCGGGCGGGTCGTGGTCCGGACGCAGCTCCTCGAGTACGTGGACCTCGAGGCCGTCGTCGTGCACGAACGTCCGCACCGGCTTGAGCACGGTGCCGGGCAGGTGGACGATCTCGGCCTCGCCCGGGTTCTGGGAGAGGACGGCGAGATCGCGGCCCTGGTGCCCGGCGATGGCGAACAGGCCGGCCGAGGTGAAGTTCTCGGTGGCAACGCGCGGGTCGCGGGAGGTGGCCGTGAGCTCCTGGGTGACGAGCGTGCCGTCGGGCGCGCCGGCGTCGGGGCCGAGCCCACGGTAGGTGAGCGCGGGCGACGGCGGGAGCTTGCCCAGGGCGGTGACGAGCCCCGGAAGCGGCTCGCTCATGCGGAGTCCTCGTCGTCGGCGTCCTGCTGGTCGTCGGCGGAGAGCGCCCGCTTCTCGTCCTCGGTGTAGTAGTGGATGGTCCCGTCGGGCTTCTCGTAGCCGACCAGGTCGAGACCCTCCGGGTGGCGGCCCTTCTCCAGCCCGAGTGCGCCAGGGGGGAACGTCTCGCCCTGCGACGCCTCCAGCGCCGCGTCCTCGACCGTGTCGAGGTACGCGGCCTTCTCCTCGTCACTGAGCTTGTCGTACTCGTCCCAGTCGAAGCTCATGCGGTGATCTCCTCGACTCGAATCCGCCAACAACCCACCGTATGGTCCCACCTTCGGCTCAGGACCCGAAACGGCGTGTCCGGGCGGAAGAGGATCTCCGACTCGTGCCCGAACTGCGACAGCTTCCGCACGTCGACGCCGGTGCGCCCGACGATGGTGATGAGCGCGTTCCTGCCGCCGCGGAAGCTCTCGGCGACGGCGCGGTTCGCCGACGAGCTGAGGAACGCGGGGTCGGCGACCACGCTGCCTCGCTCCCAGCGGGCCAGGACGTGGTCGGGCAGGCCAGTGCCGCGGAACGTGACCCCAGGGCTGGCGGGCAGCGCGGTGAGGCCGGCGACGGCGTGGGCGGCCAGCGTCTCGATCTCGTCGCGGTCGGCCGCCGGCGTCTGCTCGGGTGCTCGCAGGTGCCCGTTGATGCGGTCCACGCCGCGTACGGTCGTGTAGGCATGGATGGCCAGCACCTCGTCGGCGGTGAGCCGGGGGTAGCGCTCGGCGACGGCCTCGGCCCACTGGCGCGTGCCCTTGGGAGCGGCGATGTCGTCGAGCTCAGGCAGCGGCGGCGCCTCGGCGGTCGCGGTGCGAGCGGACGGGGCGACGTCCGTCGTGGGCGCGGTGCCCGCGACCGCGACGCCGGCCGGTCCGAGCAGCGCCGCCAGGGCGCCGATCTCGGCGCCGATGGCAGCACCGACCTGGTCGCGGGCGCCGTCGACCAGGCGCGCCAGCTCGGTACCGAGCTGGCGCAGGGCGGCGTCGTGAACGAGCGGGCCGGCAGGGGCGGCACCGATCACGCCGGCGATCCGTGCGACGTCGGCCCGAATGCCGCGGCTCAGCCGGTCGAACTCGTCGCAGGTGGCCTCGGACAGGCGCGTGAGCGCGTCGACCGACGATCGGACGGAGCCGGGCCGCCCCGTGCCGGCTGAGCGCTTCATGGCCCTGTAGGTGGGTGCGTGGCGGCCGCTGTGACACCGGCCGGCGGGGTGCGTCGGCGAGCCCCGCGCCGAAACCGGCATGGCGTCTCGCGGCGCGCGGGCGTGACCCAGCGGCGGGGGTGGGATATCTTGCCTTCAAGGCGCCCCGGTTCTCGGGAGGCGCCCACTTTGACCTGGGTCCCCTTGACCAGGTAACCTCAGTCTTCGTGCCTGGACTGCTCCGGGCAATCCGGCGCGCCTAGCGTCAGACGCGGGCGCATACCGGACAGATCAACCGACCACACCGATCGGGAGCCTGATCGTGCGGCGTGGGACCGGGCCGACACGCCCGACCGCGGGGGTCGCGTCAAGGCGCCCGTGACCTGCGCCGACATCGGCGAGCGAGCGGTGTGAACCCCGGAAACCAGACGAGTCGAGGCAGTTCGACACAGCAGAGGACACGGAGACGTAGTGCCTACGATCCAGCAGTTGGTCCGCAAGGGCCGCCAGGACAAGGTCGCCAAGAACAAGACCCCGGCGCTCAAGGGCAGCCCGCAGCGGCGCGGCGTGTGCACCCGTGTGTACACCACCACCCCGAAGAAGCCGAACTCGGCGCTTCGCAAGGTCGCCCGCGTCAAGTTGACCAGCCAGATCGAGGTCACCGCGTACATCCCGGGCGTCGGCCACAACCTGCAGGAGCACTCCATGGTGCTCGTGCGCGGCGGCCGAGTGAAGGACCTGCCCGGCGTTCGTTACAAGATCATCCGCGGCTCGCTCGACACCCAGGGCGTCAAGAACCGCAAGCAGGCACGCAGCCGGTACGGCGCGAAGAAGGAGAAGAGCTGATGTCGCGCCCCAAGATTGGCTCCAGCAGTCGTAGCAGCGCTAAGGAGAACTTCTGATGCCGCGCAAGGGCCCAGCACCCAAGCGACCGGTCGTCGTCGACCCGGTCTACGGCTCGCCGCTGGTCACCCAGCTGGTCAACAAGGTCCTCGTCGACGGAAAGAAGTCCGTCGCCGAGAGCATCGTCCACGGCGCCCTCGAGGGCTGCCGGGAGAAGACCGGCACGGACCCCGTCGTCACCCTGAAGCGTGCGCTCGACAACGTCAAGCCGACCCTCGAGGTCCGCAGCCGCCGCGTCGGTGGCGCGACCTACCAGGTGCCGATCGAGGTGCGCGCCGGCCGCAGCACCACACTGGCCCTGCGCTGGCTGGTCAGCTACTCCCGCGCCCGTCGTGAGAAGACCATGACGGAGCGCCTCATGAACGAGATCCTCGACGCCTCCAACGGCCTTGGCGCCAGCGTGAAGCGGCGCGAGGACACCCACAAGATGGCCGAGTCGAACAAGGCCTTCGCACACTACCGCTGGTAGTTCGTCAGCGGCTGAGTCGACGAGACCACACCTAAGGAAGCGAACGCACGAACATGGCGACCGACCTCCGCAAGCTCGATCTGGCCAAGGTCCGCAACATCGGCATCATGGCCCACATCGACGCCGGCAAGACCACCACCACCGAGCGGATCCTGTACTACACCGGTATCAACTACAAGATCGGTGAGGTCCACGATGGCGCTGCCACCATGGACTGGATGGAGCAGGAGCAGGAACGCGGCATCACCATCACCTCGGCCGCGACCACCTGTGAGTGGGACGACCACACCATCAACATCATCGACACGCCCGGCCACGTCGACTTCACCGTCGAGGTCGAGCGGTCGCTGCGCGTCCTGGACGGCGCGGTGGCCGTGTTCGACGGCGTCGCTGGTGTGGAGCCGCAGTCGGAGACCGTCTGGCACCAGGCCAACAAGTACGGTGTCCCGCGTATCTGCTTCATCAACAAGCTCGACCGCACCGGCGCGGAGTTCCACCGCTGCGTCGACATGATCGTGTCGCGGCTGAAGGCCACCCCGCTGGTCCTGCAGCTGCCGATCGGCGCCGAGGCCGACTTCCGCGGCCTGGTCGACCTGGTTGACATGAAGGCCCTGGTCTGGTCGGCCGAGACGCCGCTGGGCGAGATGTACGACACCGTCGACATCCCCGACACCCACATCGAGGCCGCCCAGGAGTGGCGCGACCGGCTGCTCGAGACCCTCGCCGAGAACGACGAGGCGATGATGGAGCTCTACCTCGACGGCAAGGAGCCCGACCGCGACGAGTTGATCGCCGCGATCCGCCGGGCCACCATCGCCGGCAACCTGACCCCGGTGCTGACCGGCTCGGCGTTCAAGAACAAGGGCGTGCAGCCCATGCTCGACGCCGTCGTGCGGTACCTGCCGTCGCCGCTGGACATCGGCTCGGTCGAGGGCCACGCGGTCGACAACGAGGACGAGATCCTCACGCGCGACCCGAACGAGGACGCCCCGCTGTCGTCGCTGGCGTTCAAGATCATGGCCGACCCGCACCTCGGCAAGCTCACGTTCGTCCGGGTCTACTCGGGCACGCTGACCGCCGGTACCCAGGTGCTCAACAGCACCAAGGGCAACAAGGAGCGCATCGGCAAGATCTACCGGATGCACGCGAACAAGCGTGAGGAGATCGAGAAAGCCAGCGCCGGCCAGATCGTCGCGGTGATGGGTCTCAAGAACACCACCACCGGTGACACGCTGTCCGACTCGGCCAAGCCGGTCATCCTGGAGTCGATGAAGTTCCCGGCGCCGGTCATCTCCGTCGCCATCGAGCCGAAGACGAAGAGCGACCAGGAGAAGCTCGGCACCGCCATCCAGCGGCTGGCCGACGAGGACCCCACCTTCCAGGTGCGCACCGACGAGGACACCGGTCAGACGATCATCTCCGGGATGGGCGAGCTGCACCTGGAGATCCTCGTCGACCGCATGAAGCGCGAGTTCAAGGTCGAGGCCAACGTCGGTAAGCCGCAGGTGGCCTACCGCGAGACCATCCGCCGCAAGGTGGAGAAGGTCGAGTACACGCACAAGAAGCAGACCGGTGGCTCGGGCCAGTTCGGCCGCGTCATCATCGACATCGAGCCGACCGGCGGCGACGGCGACGGAGGTTACGAGTTCGTCAACGCCGTTACCGGTGGCCGCATCCCGCGGGAGTACATCCCCGCCGTGGACGAGGGCTGCCAGGAGGCCATGGAGTTCGGTGTCGTCGCCGGCTACCCGCTGGTGGA
Source organism: Jiangella asiatica (assembly GCF_004349065.1). Taxonomy (GTDB): domain Bacteria; phylum Actinomycetota; class Actinomycetes; order Jiangellales; family Jiangellaceae; genus Jiangella; species Jiangella asiatica. Next base: position 15,261 of record NZ_SMKZ01000045.1, on the reverse strand, counting down.
CGTCAAGGTCACGCTGCAGGACGGCGCGTACCACGACGTCGACTCGTCGGAGCTGGCGTTCAAGATCGCCGGTTCGATGGCGTTCAAGGAAGCTGCTCGGCGCGCCGACCCGGTGCTGCTCGAGCCGATTTTCGAGGTCGAGGTGTCCACGCCCGAGGACTACATGGGTGAAGTCATCGGTGACCTCAACTCCCGCCGTGGTCAGATCCAGGCCATGGAGGAACGTGCCGGCCAGCGCATCGTCAAGGCGCTGGTCCCGCTGTCGGAGATGTTCGGCTACGTCGGTGACCTCCGCAGCAAGACCCAGGGCCGGGCCAGCTACTCGATGCAGTTCGACTCCTACGCCGAGGTTCCCAAGAACGTGGCGGAAGAGATCATCAAGAAGGTCCGGGGAGAGTAATCTCTGCGGAGCTTCGGCTCGGCTGCACCATCGAGATAACCCGACCGAAATAACGACAGCCGAACACACCGCACAGCGGGAATCGGCAACGTACGAAGTCCCAACAGGAGGACCCCACAGTGGCTAAGGCGAAGTTCGAGCGGACCAAGCCGCACGTCAACATTGGCACCATCGGTCACGTCGACCACGGCAAGACCACTCTGACGGCTGCCATCACCAAGGTGCTGCACGAGAAGTATCCGGAGCTGAACGAGGCCACTCCGTTCGATGACATCGACAAGGCCCCGGAAGAGAAGCAGCGCGGCATCACCATCAACATCGCGCACGTGGAGTACCAGACGGACAAGCGCCACTACGCGCACGTCGACGCTCCCGGTCACGCCGACTACATCAAGAACATGATCACCGGCGCGGCGCAGATGGACGGCGCGATCCTCGTGGTCGCCGCCACGGACGGCCCGATGCCGCAGACCAAGGAGCACGTGCTGCTGGCCCGTCAGGTCGGCGTGCCGTACATCCTGGTGGCGCTCAACAAGGCCGACATGGTGGACGACGAGGAGATCCTGGAGCTCGTCGAGCTCGAGGTCCGCGAGCTGCTCTCCGAGTACGAGTTCCCGGGCGACGACGTCCCGGTCATCAAGGTCTCGGCGCTCAAGGCGCTCGAGGGCGACGCGGAGTGGGTCAAGACCGTCGAGGACCTCATGGAGGCCGTCGACGAGAACGTGCCGGACCCGGTGCGTGAGACCGACAAGCCGTTCCTGATGCCGATCGAGGACGTCTTCACCATCACCGGCCGCGGCACCGTCGTGACCGGTCGTGTCGAGCGTGGTGTGCTCAAGGCCAACGAGGAGGTCGAGCTCGTCGGCATCCGTCCGGGCCCGGCGCAGAAGACCACGGTCACCGCGGTCGAGATGTTCCGGAAGACCCTCGACGAGGCCCGGGCCGGTGAGAACGTCGGTCTGCTGCTGCGCGGTACCAAGCGCGAGGACGTCGAGCGTGGCATGGTGGCCGTGAAGCCGGGCACCAACACCCCGCACACCAACTTCGAGGCGCAGGTCTACATCCTGTCCAAGGACGAGGGTGGGCGTCACACGCCGTTCTTCAACAACTACCGTCCGCAGTTCTACTTCCGGACCACGGACGTCACCGGCGTCGTCACGCTGCCCGAGGGCACCGAGATGGTCATGCCGGGCGACAACACCAGCATGTCCGTCGAGCTGATCCAGCCGGTGGCCATGGACGAGGGCCTGAAGTTCGCCATCCGTGAGGGTGGCCGGACCGTTGGTGCCGGCAACGTCACCAAGATCCTCAAGTAGTTCGACAGGGCGAGGGGCGGCCGACCGGTCGCCCCTCGTACCGCAGTCCAGTTCAGAAGTCGGGTCATGCAAGGGTCGCGAACTCTCCCCGGTCGACATCAGGCCCGGACCGAGGGCTCAGGTGGACCTTCGGCCCACCGTCGCCCGACGGTTCTTGCATGACCTTCCAGGATTGGCCCCAGCCAATCTGATCTGGCATACTGTTCAGGTTGCTCGGCGGAGGGCGACGTCTGCACCATGCGTGCGGGGACCGGCTATGGAGCCGGGCCCGGTGACGAAGAACTCCGATGGGTCGGCAGTGCCCCTCAGGGCGTGGCCGTGCCCGGCCGTCTAACCCCGATGACCAGCGTGTTCGCCGCGGGCGTGTTTCGCCGCGCGGCGCGACACGCCCGACCGCGGGGGTCGGCGGAGCAGCAGCTCAGTGTTGGTTCAGATCGGGTCTTAGCAGTACGAAGAGTGAGGACGACAAGCAGCCATGGCGGGACAGAAGATCCGCATCCGGCTCAAGGCCTATGACCACGAGGTCATCGACACGTCGGCGCGGAAGATCGTCGACACGGTGACGCGCACGGGTGCGCAGGTCGCAGGCCCGGTGCCGCTGCCTACCGAGAAGAACGTGTACTGCGTCATCCGGTCGCCGCACAAGTACAAGGACAGCCGCGAGCACTTCGAGATGCGTACGCACAAGCGGCTCATCGACATCATCGACCCCACGCCGAAGACCGTCGACTCGCTCATGCGTCTCGACCTGCCGGCCGGCGTCGACATCGAGATCAAGCTCTAAGGGACGCGTCAGCGATGAGTAATCAAACGACTGGAGCGCCACACCGTGTCGTCAGCGGCCTGCTCGGCGAGAAGCTCGGCATGACCCAGGTGTGGGACGAGAACAACCGCATCGTCCCGGTCACCGTGGTCAAGGCCGGGCCGTGCGTCGTGACGCAGGTCCGCACGCCGGACACCGACGGCTACGACGCGGTCCAGCTCGCGTACGGCGCGCCCAACCCGCGCAAGGTCACCAAGCCCGCCAAGGGCCACTACGACAAGGCCGGTGTGACGCCGCGGCGCCATGTCGCCGAGCTGCGGACCTCCGACGCGTCGGAGTACACGCTCGGCCAGGAGGTCACGGTCGAGGTGTTCGAGGCCGGCCAGGAGGTCGACGTCACGGGCACCAGCAAGGGCAAGGGCTTCGCCGGTGTGATGAAGCGTCACGGCTTCGGCGGTCTGCGCGCCTCCCACGGTGTGCAGCGCAAGCACCGCTCGCCGGGGTCCATCGGCGGCTGCGCGACGCCCGGCCGCGTGTTCAAGGGCATGCGTATGGCCGGCCGGATGGGCGGTGAGCGGGTGACCACCCAGAACATCGCGATCCAGGCCGTCGACTCCGAGAAGGGCCTGCTGCTGCTCAAGGGCGCGGTTCCCGGCCCGAACGGCGGCCTGGTCTTCGTCCGCACGGCCTCGAAGGGAGCGGTCCAGTGAACACCGTCGACGTTCTGAATCCCAAGGGCGGCACCGACAGCACTGTTGAGCTACCAGCGTCGATATTCGAGGTCCAGGTCAACGTCCCGCTGATCCACCAGGTCGTGGTGGCCCAGCTGGCCGCGGCCCGTCAGGGCACGCACTCGACGAAGACCCGCGCCGAGGTCTCCGGCGGCGGCGCCAAGCCCTACCGCCAGAAGGGCACCGGCCGGGCCCGTCAGGGTTCGATCCGGGCGCCGCAGTTCACCGGTGGTGGCGTGGTGCACGGCCCGCAGCCGCGCGACTACTCGCAGCGGACGCCGAAGAAGATGAAGGCCGCCGCGCTTCGCGGTGCGCTGTCCGACCGGGCCACGCACGGTCGCGTCCACGTGGTCACCGGCTTCGTCGACGGCGACGCCCCGAGCACGAAGGCCGCACTGAAGACCATCGCCGCGCTGACCGAGCGCAAGAACGTCCTGGTCGTCGTCGAGCGTGGCGACGAGCTGACGGTGAAGAGCCTGCGCAACGCGCCGCAGGTGCACCTGATCGTCGCCGACCAGCTCAACACCTACGACGTGCTCTGCGCCGACGACGTCGTCTTCACTCAGGGTGCTCTGGACGCGTTCCTGGGCAGCAAGGAGAAGGCCAGCGCCGAGGAGGACGCCAAGTGAGCACCATTCGCAAGGATCCGCGCGACATCCTCATCGTGCCGGTCGTCTCCGAGAAGAGCTACGGCCTGCTCGACGAGAACAAGTACACCTTCGTCGTCGCACCCGACGCCAACAAGACCGAGATCAAGATCGCGGTCGAGAAGGTGTTCAACGTCAAGGTCACCGGCGTCAACACTCATAACCGCCAGGGCAAGCGCCGTCGCACCCGCTTCGGCGTGGGCAAGCGCCCCGACACCAAGCGGGCCATCGTGACGGTGGCCGAGGGTCAGCGCATCGACATCTTCTCCGGCCCGGTCGGCTGACGGCCGGCCGGAACGAGTTACCGAGGTTACGACGAATGGGAATCCGTAAGTACAAGCCGACGACACCGGGCCGGCGTGGCTCCAGCGTCGCCGACTTCGTCGAGGTCACCCGGTCCACGCCTGAGAAGTCGCTGGTGCGGCCGCTGCCCAAGAAGGGCGGGCGCAACAACTCCGGCCGGATCACCACGCGGCACCAGGGTGGCGGGCACAAGCGTCAGTACCGGGTCATCGACTTCCGCCGGGCCGACAAGGACGGCGTGCCGGCGAAGGTCGCGCAGATCGAGTACGACCCGAACCGCACCTCGCGGATCGCGCTGCTGCACTACGCCGACGGCGAGAAGCGCTACATCCTCGCGCCGTACCGGCTGGCTCAGGGCGCCATGGTCGAGGCGGGTCCGTCCGCCGACATCAAGCCCGGTAACAACCTGCCGCTGCGCAACATCCCGGTCGGTACGGTCATCCACGCCATCGAGCTGCGGCCCGGCGGTGGCGCGAAGATCGCACGGTCCGCCGGCGCCAGCGTGCAGCTGGTCGCCAAGGAGGGCACCTGGGCGCAGCTGCGCATGCCCTCCGGCGAGATCCGCAACGTCGACGTGCGCTGCCGCGCCACCGTCGGCGAGGTCGGCAACGCCGAGCAGTCGAACATCAACTGGGGCAAGGCCGGCCGGATGCGCTGGAAGGGCAAGCGCCCGTCGGTGCGCGGTGTCGCCATGAACCCGGTCGACCACCCGCACGGTGGCGGTGAGGGCAAGACCTCCGGTGGACGCCACCCGGTCAACCCGAATGGCCGTCCCGAGGGGCGGACCCGCCGGAAGAACAAGCCCAGTGACCGTCAGATCGTCCGCCGCCGCAAGACCGGCAAGAAGCGCTGAGTCGGGAGTCAGAACAGATGCCGCGCAGCCTGAAGAAGGGCCCCTTCGTCGACGAGCACCTGGCCAAGAAGGTCGATGCTCAGAACGAGAAGGGCACCAAGAATGTCATCAAGACCTGGTCCCGTCGCTCGATGATCGTGCCGGACATGATCGGCCACACCATCGCGGTGCACGACGGTCGCAAGCACGTCCCGGTGTTCGTCACCGAGGCGATGGTCGGGCACAAGCTCGGCGAGTTCGCCCCGACGCGCACGTTCAAGGGCCACGAGAAGGACGACCGTCGCGCCCGGCGCCGATGACGTCCACCACGAAGTGACAGCTGAGGAGTAACGATGGAAGCCAGGGCTCAGGCGCGGTTCGTGCGCGTCACGCCCAGCAAGGCGCGCCGTGTGGTGGATCTGATCCGTGGCATGGACGCGGACGAGGCTTCGGCGCTGCTGCAGTTCGCGCCGCAGGCCGCCGCGGTCCCGGTGCGCAAGGTGCTGGAGAGCGCGATCGCCAACGCCGACGACCTCGCCGGGACCCCGCGCGAGACGCTCGTCATCGCGCAGGCCTTCGTGGACGACGGCCCGACGATGAAGCGGTTCCGTCCGCGGGCGCATGGCCGTGCCAGCCGCATCAACAAGCGGACGTGCCACATCACCGTCATCGTCGATGACAAGGCGTCGCTGTCCGCGGCCGCCGGTTCGAAGGGAGGGGCCCGCTAGTGGGTCAGAAGATCAACCCGCACGGGTTCCGGCTCGGTGTGTCCACCGACCACAAGAGCCGGTGGTTCGCCGACAGCACCACGCAGGGTCAGCGCTACCGCGACTACATCGCCGAGGACGTGGCGATTCGCAAGCTCATGACCGAGGGCATGGAGCGCGCCGGCATCTCGCACGTCGACATCGAGCGCACCCGTGACCGGGTCCGCGTCGACATCCACACCGCCCGGCCGGGCATCGTCATCGGCCGCCGCGGCGTGGGCGCCGACCGGCTGCGCTCGGAGCTGGAGAAGCTCACCGGCAAGCAGGTCCAGATGAACGTCCTCGAGGTCAAGCAGCCCGAGATCGACGCTCAGCTGGTCGCGCAGGGTGTGGCCGAGCAGCTGTCGGCTCGCGTGGCGTTCCGCCGCGCGATGCGCAAGGCGCTGCAGACCACCATGCGCGCAGGCGCCAAGGGCGTGCGGATCCAGTGCTCGGGCCGCCTGGGCGGCGCGGAGATGAGCCGTTCGGAGTTCTACCGCGAGGGCCGGGTGCCGCTGCACACGCTGCGCGCCGACGTCGATTACGGCTTCTACGAGGCCCGCACCACCTTCGGCCGCATTGGCGTGAAGGTGTGGATCTACAAGGGTGACGTGAGTGGTTCGCGCGCCGAGCGTGCTGCCGAGCAGGCCGCACAGGCCCGTGCTCAGCAGCAGCAGCGCGGCGGTGGCAGGGGCCGACCCGAGCGGCGTCGCCCGGGTGGGCGCGGCGAGCGCCCCGAGCGCGGTGACGCCTCCGCGGCTCCTCAGACGGCGCCGGCCGAGGCACCCGCTGTCGAGGCCCCCGTCGCCGAGACCGGCGCCGCGAGCACCGGACAGGAGAGTTGAGACCATGCTGATCCCTCGCAAGGTGAAGCACCGCAAGCAGCACCACCCGAAGCGGCGGGGCATGGCCAAGGGTGGCACCTCGCTGGCGTTCGGTGAGTACGGCATCCAGGCGGTCGAGGGCCACTACGTGACCAACCGCCAGATCGAGGCCGCTCGTATCGCCATCACCCGGCACATCCGTCGTGGCGGCAAGGTGTGGATCAACATCTACCCGGACCGCCCGCTGACCAAGAAGCCGGCCGAGACCCGCATGGGTTCCGGCAAGGGCTCCCCCGAGTGGTGGATCGCCAACGTCAAGCCGGGCCGCGTCATGTTCGAGCTGTCCTACCCGAACGAGACGGTGGCTCGCGAGGCGCTGACCCGCGCGATCCACAAGCTCCCCATGAAGGCTCGCATCGTGTCGCGCGAGGCAGGTGAAGTGTGATGGCGATCGGTTCGAAGAACCTGGACGCCGCGTCGCTGCGCGAGCGTTCCGACGACGAGCTCGTCGAGGAGCTCGGCAAGGCGAAGGAGTCGCTGTTCAACCTGCGGTTCCAGGGCGCCACGGGCCAGCTGGAGAGTCACGGCCGGCTCAAGGCCGTGCGGCGGGACATCGCTCGGATCTACACGGTGATGCGCGAGCGCGAGCTCGGCATCGTCGCCGTCGTTCCGGTCGACACCAAGGCGGACAAGGCCGAGAAGGCGAAGCCGTCGAAGAAGGCCGAGAAGGCCGAGGCCGCCGAGGCCGCCCAGGCCGAGCCGGAGAAGAAGGCCGCGCCGAAGAAGCGGGCCGCCAAGAAGGCCGCCGCTCCCGCTGGCAGCTCTTCGCCGTCGGCGGAGAAGAGTGCCTCGGACGAGGACGGTGCCGAGTGAGCCCCGCGAACAAGGAAGAGAACGTGAACGAGAGCGCGAACACCAACCAGGGCCAGGCCCCGGGTGGCCGCGGCTACCGCAAGACCCGGCAAGGGCTGGTGGTCAGCGACAAGATGGACAAGACCGTCGTCGTGTCCGTCGAGGACCGCTTCAAGCACCCGCTGTACGGCAAGGTCGTGCGCCGGTCCAGCAAGCTGAAGGCGCACGACGAGCAGAACGCCGCCGGCGTCGGTGACCGCGTGCTCGTCATGGAGACCCGTCCGCTGTCGGCCACGAAGCGCTGGCGCGTCGTGGAGATCATCGAGAAGGCGAAGTAGGAGCGAGATGATTCAGCAGGAGTCGCGGCTGCGTGTCGCCGACAACACCGGTGCCAAGGAGCTCTTGTGCATCCGGGTTCTCGGTGGCTCCGGTCGGCGATACGCCGGCATCGGTGACGTCATCGTGGCGACGGTCAAGGACGCCATCCCCGGCAGCAATGTGAAGAAGGGCGACGTCGTCAAGGCCGTGGTCGTGCGGACCGTGAAGGAGCGCCGGCGGCCGGACGGCTCCTACATCCGCTTCGACGAGAACGCGGCCGTGATCATCAGGGACGGCGGCGACCCGCGCGGCACCCGCATCTTCGGGCCCGTCGGCCGTGAGCTCCGCGAGAAGCGCTTCATGCGCATCATCTCGCTCGCTCCGGAGGTGTTGTGAGAGATGAAGATCAGGAAAGGTGACAAGGTCGTCGTCATCGCCGGCAAGGACAAGGGCCTGGTCGGCAAGGTGATCGCGGCTTACCCGCGCGACGAGCGCGTGCTGGTGGAGGGTGTCAACCGCATCACCAAGCACACCAAGCCGACCCAGACCGCCCGCGGCACGCAGCAGTCCGGCGGGATCGTGCACCAGGAGGCGCCGATCCACGTGTCGAACGTGCAGCTGGCCGTGGAGGCCGAGGTCGACGGCAAGAAGAAGACGGTCGGCACCCGTGTGGGGTACCGGTTCGACGACGACGGCAACAAGGTCCGGTACGCCAAGCGCACCGGTGAGGACATCTGATGACTATTACGGACGCGCCCTCCCGATCCATTCCAAGGCTCAAGCAGCGCTACCGCGAGGAGATCGTGTCGGCGCTGCGCGAGCAGTTCGAGATCGCGAACGTCATGCAGGTGCCCACGGTGACCAAGGTCGTCGTCAACATGGGTGTCGGCGAGGCCGCTCGCGACGCGAAGCTGATCGAGGGCGCCGTTACCGACCTCGCGGCCATCACCGGCCAGCGGCCGGCGGTCACCAAGGCCCGCAAGTCGATCGCGCAGTTCAAGCTGCGCGAGGGGATGCCCATCGGTGCGCACGCCACGCTGCGCGGCGACCGCATGTGGGAGTTCCTGGACCGGCTGGTGACCATCGCGCTCCCGCGCATCCGGGACTTCCGCGGCCTGTCGCCCCGCCAGTTCGACGGCAACGGCAACTACACGTTCGGTCTCAACGAGCAGTCGATGTTCCACGAGATCAACCAGGACCGGATCGACCGAGTGCGCGGCATGGACATCACTGTCGTCACAACGGCGACCAACGACGAACAGGGTCGGGCGCTGCTGAAGCTGCTCGGTTTCCCGTTCAAGGAGCAGTGACGAAGTGAGCGAGCATAGCGGCCGGCGTCGCGACGAAGGAGCAGCGGTCCGCGTAGCGAGCAAGCTGAGGAACGCGACCATGAACAAGGAGAACTGACGTGGCGAAGAAGGCGCTGATCATCAAGTCCAAGCGCAAGCCGAAATTCGGCGTGCGCGCGTACACGCGGTGCCAGAAGTGCGGTCGTCCGCACTCGGTGTACCGCAAGTTCGGCCTGTGCCGCGTCTGCCTTCGTGAGATGGCGCACCGCGGCGAGCTGCCGGGCGTCACGAAGTCCAGCTGGTAGCAGGGCGGCCAGACCCATCGGATCGTCGAAGGTCCGCGCGACCGGGCAAGAGCCCGAGGACGTGGAAACCACGACGGGAAAGCGGCAACGACACACATGACCATGACCGACCCGATCGCAGACATGCTCACCCGTCTGCGCAACGCCAACTCGGCGCACCACGACACCGTGGCGATGCCGCACAGCAAGATCAAGGTGCACATCGCCGAGATCCTCAAGCAGCAGGGTTACATCGCGGGCTTCGCCGTGCAGGAGCCGGCCGAGGGCGCCGTCGGCAAGTCCCTCGTGCTGACGCTGAAGTACGGCCCGTCCCGCGAGCGCTCCATCGCCGGCATCCGGCGTGTGAGCAAGCCGGGTCTGCGGGTCTACGCCAAGGCCACCAACATGCCGAAGGTCCTCGGTGGGCTGGGCGTCGCCATCATCTCGACGTCGCAGGGCCTGCTGACCGGCCAGGCGGCAGCCAAGCAGGGCGTGGGCGGGGAAGTCCTCGCCTACGTCTGGTGACGGGAAAGGAGCCAGGAACCATGTCGCGTATCGGCAAGCTCCCGATCCCGGTGCCCTCGGGTGTCCAGGTGACGGTCGACGGCCGCGCCCTCACCGTCACGGGCCCGAAGGGCACGCTGAACCACACTCTGCCGGACGTCATCGACGTCGAGCGGTCCGAGGACGGCGCCCTCGAGGTGCGCCGGCCCGACGACGAGCGCGAGAGCAAGGCGCTGCACGGGCTCACCCGAACCCTGGTGGCCAACATGGTCACCGGCGTGACGGACGGCTACGAGAAGAAGCTCGAGATCGTCGGTGTGGGCTACCGGGTGACGGCCAAGGGCCAGAACCTGGAGTTCGCGCTCGGCTTCAGCCACCCCGTGGTGGTCGAGCCGCCGGACGGCATCTCGTTCGCCGTCGAGTCGCCGACCAAGTTCGCGGTGCGGGGCATCGACAAGCAGAAGGTCGGCGAGGTCGCCGCGAACATTCGCAAGATCCGCAAGCCGGAGCCGTACAAGGGCAAGGGCGTGCGCTACGAAGGCGAGCGCGTGCGGCGCAAGGTCGGAAAGGCTGGGAAGTAGGCAATGGGCATCGCGATCAACCGGCGCGTCCGCAAGGGCGACAAGGCCGCGGCGCGCAACCGTCGGCACCTGCGGGTGCGGAAGAAGGTCGCCGGCACCGTCGAGCGTCCCCGCCTCGTGGTCACCCGCTCGCTGCGGCACATGGTGGCGCAGGTGGTGGACGACACCACCGGCCGCACGCTCGCATCGGCCACCAGCATGGAGGCCGACCTGCGTTCGCTCGACGGCGACAAGACGGCCAAAGCCCGCAAGGTGGGCGAGCTGATCGCCGACCGTGCCAAGGCTGCGGGCGTCGAGGCCGTCGTCTTCGACCGTGCCGGCAACCAGTACCACGGCCGGGTGGCCGCGGTGGCGGAGGGCGCCCGCGAGGGCGGCCTCAAGCTCTGAGGAAACTGCGACCAAGAAATTTTCGGCCTCGACTGAGAAGCGTGTCTCGGCCGGACATTCCGGCTTCGACTGAGAAGCGTGTCTCGGCCGGAGAACTCGAGAGGATAGAGGGACATCATGGCTGAACCCCAGCGCCGCGGTGGCGGTGCCGGTGGCGAGCGCCGCGATCGTCGTGACCGTCGCGATCGCGACAACCGTCGCGGCGACGGCGGTGCGGACAAGACCAACTACATCGAGACCGTGGTCGCCATCAACCGCGTCGCCAAGGTCGTACAGGGTGGCCGGCGCTTCAGCTTCACCGCACTGGTCGTCGTCGGCGACGGCGACGGCACGGTGGGCGTGGGCTACGGCAAGGCCAAGGAGGTGCCCTCGGCCATCGCCAAGGGCGTCGAGGAGGCCAAGAAGCAGTTCTTCAAGGTGCCGCGCATCCAGGGGACCATCCCGCACCCGGTCCAGGGTGAGAAGGCCGCCGGCGTGGTGCTGCTGCGCCCGGCCTCGCCCGGTACCGGTGTGATCGCCGGTGGCCCGGTGCGCGCCGTCCTGGAGGCCGCTGGCGTCCACGACGTGCTGAGCAAGTCGCTCGGCTCGTCGAACGCGATCAACATCGTGCACGCCACGGTCGAGGCGCTGAGGTCGCTGGAGCGTCCGGAGCAGGTGGCCGCCCGCCGCGGCCTCCCCGTCGAGGACGTCGCACCGGCCGCACTCCTGCGCGCTCAGGCGGCGGGGGTGTCGTCATGAGCGGCAAGCTGAAGGTCCGCCAGGTCAAGAGCCAGATCGGTGGCAACCAGTCGCAGCGCGAGACGCTTCGTTCGCTGGGCCTGCGCCGCATCGGGCACGAGGTCATCAAGGAAGACCGCCCCGAGATCAGGGGGATGGTCCAGACGGTGGCGCATCTGGTCACGGTCGAAGCGATCTCCGCCGCTGAGGCCGAAGATGTACAGCCGAGGAGGCCGAAGAACCAATGAGCAACTCGCCGTTGAAGCCGCACCACCTACGGCCGGCCCCGGGGGCCAAGACCGCCAAGACCCGCGTGGGTCGCGGCGAGGCGTCGAAGGGCAAGACGGCCGGGCGCGGTACGAAGGGCACCAAGGCCCGGTACCAGGTCCCGGCCCGGTTCGAGGGTGGTCAGCTGCCGCTGCACATGCGGCTGCCGAAGCTCAAGGGTTTCAAGAACCCGTTCCGCGTCGAGTTCCAGGTTGTGAACCTGGACAAGCTCGCGGCCCTGTACCCGGAGGGCGGGGACGTCACCGTCGACGACCTCGTGGCCAAGGGTGCGGTGCGGTCCGGTAAGCCGGTCAAGGTCCTGGGCACCGGTGACATCTCCGTTGCGCTGCGAGTGAACGTGAACGCGTTCTCCGCGACGGCCAAGGAGAAGATCACCGCTGCTGGCGGGACCGCCACCGAGCTCTGAGATTCGCATCGCCGGTGCGCCGGCGGTTTTTCGAAGGCGCACTGCGGTCCACGGGGCCGCAGGCGCCTTCGTCCGTCGGCACCATGCGGTGTTAACGTCTAGTCCGTCCGTACCACCGTGCCGGCATCGACCTCGCCGTCGGTCACGCAGGAGGCCCCGAAGTGCTCAGAGTGTTCGCGCAGGCATTCCGTACACCAGACCTGCGCCAGAAACTGTTGTTCACGCTGGGCATCATCGCGATCTTCCGCGTCGGCTCGGTTCTGCCCACCCCCGGCGTCGACGTTCCCGCCGTCCGCACCTGTGTCGACCTGGCCGGAAACGAGGGCATCTACGGGATGCTCAACCTCTTCTCCGGCGGCGCGATGCTGCAGTTGGCGGTCTTCGCACTCGGCATCATCCCGTACATCACGGCCAGCATCATCCTGCAGCTGCTGACCGTAGTAATCCCGCGCATCGAGGCGCTGCGCAAGGAGGGCGCCTCCGGACAGGCGCAGATCACGCAGTACACGCGCTACCTGACCATCGGTCTGGCGCTGCTGCAGTCCACCACCATCGTGACCCTGGCCCGCCGCGGACAGTTCTTCCCGAACTGTCCCGAGGAGGTCCTGCACGACGACTCCTTGACCACCGCCGCCATCATGATCATCACCATGACGGCCGGCACCGGTGTCGTCATGTGGCTGGGTGAGCTGATCACCGACCGCGGCGTCGGCAATGGCATGTCGCTGCTGATATTCACCCAGATCGTGGCCAGCGTGCCGGGCATGTTCTGGAACATCCAGACCAGCCGCGGCTGGGGCGTATTCGGCCTGGTGGTCGCGGTCGCGCTGGTCGTCGTGGCGCTGATCGTCTTCGTCGAACAGGCACAGCGGCGCATCCCGGTGCAGTACGCGAAACGCATGGTCGGCAGGCGCATGTACGGCGGCTCGGCCACGTACATCCCGTTGAAGATCAACCAGGCGGGTGTCATCCCGGTCATCTTCGCCTCATCGCTGCTCTACATCCCGCTGCTGGCCGCGCAATTCAACCAGACCTCCAGCTGGGGGTTGTGGATCCAGGACAACTTCACCCGCGGCACGCACCCCCTCTACATCGCTTTCTACTTCCTGCTCATCGTCGGGTTCGCGTTCTTCTACGTGTCCATCACGTTCAACCCGAAGGACATCTCCGACAACATGAAGCGCTACGGCGGCTTCGTGCCGGGCATCCGCGCCGGCCGGGCCACCGAGGAGTACCTCGCGTACGTGCTCAACCGGATCACGTCGGCGGGCGCCATCTACCTTGCGCTGGTGGCGCTGCTGCCGCTGTTGGCCTTCAACGTGCTCAACCCGTCCGACGGCGGGCAGTCGTTCAACAACATGTTCGGCGGCACCAGCATCCTGATCATGGTCGGTGTCGGCCTGCAGACCGTGCAGCAGATCGAGAGCCAGCTGCAGCAGCGCAACTATGAGGGGTTCCTCCGGTGACCCGGCTGCTCATCATGGGCCCGCCGGGCGCGGGCAAGGGCACCCAGGCCGAGCTGGTGGCCAAGCGTTTCAGCGTGCCGGCCATCTCCACCGGCGACATCTTCCGGTCCAACATCGCGGCGCGGACGCCGCTGGGCGTCGAGGTGAAGAAGTACATCGACGCCGGCGAGTACGTGCCGGACGAGCTGACGAACGACCTCGTGAGCGACCGGCTGGCCCAGCCCGACGCCGCCGACGGCTTCCTGCTCGACGGCTACCCGCGCACCCTGTCGCAGGTGGAGTTCCTCGACCAGACACTCGCCGCCCAGGGCACCGAGCTCGACCACGTCATCGTCCTCACCGTCGACGTCGACGAGGTCGTGAAGCGGCTGCACAAGCGGGCCGTCGAGGAGGGCCGCACCGACGACAGCGAGGATGTCATCCGGCGCCGCCAGGAGGTCTACCTGGAGCAGACCGCGCCGCTGATCGCCGTCTACCGTGACCGCGGCCTGGTCTTCGAGGTCGACGGCTTGGGCAGCGTCGAGGAGGTCGCGGCTCGGGTGGCCGACGCCATCTCCCAGCCGCCGCACCCGTAAGTCCAGAAGGTCGGGCCATGCAGAAGATGCCGCATCGCGCCGGGAGATCGCCTGGCCCGGTCGCCGGCTCGCGGGGACCTTCGGCCCCGGGTCGCCGGGCGATTCCGCACGGCCCGCCGACCGAGGCGGGCGGCCTGCGGTGATCGAGATCAAGACGCCGGCCGAACTGGCCGGCATGCGCGCGGCCGGGTTGGTGGTCGCCGAGATTCACGAGGTGATGCGTGCGGCCATCGCGCCGGGCGTCACCCCACTGGACCTCGACGCGATCGCCCGGCGTGAGCTGGCCGCCCGGGGCGCCATGTCCAACTTCCTCGGCTACGGCGGCTTCCCGGCCACCGTCTGCGTGTCCGTCAACGACGTCGTCGTCCACGGCATCCCCGACGACACCGCCTTCCGCGACGGCGACATCGTCTCGCTCGACTTCGGCGCGGTCCTCGACGGCTGGCACGGCGACGCCGCGGTGACCGTCCCGGTGGGGTCGGTGCCGGACGAGATCACCAAGCTCCTCACCGACTGCGACGACGCGCTGTGGGCGGGCATCGGTGCCATACGGTCGGGCGGGCGGGTCCGCGACATCGGCACCGCCATCGAGAAGGCCATCGTGTCCAGGGGCGACTACGGCATCGTCGAGGAGTACGGCGGCCACGGCATCGGCACCGCCATGCACCAGGACCCGCATGTCATGAACTACCGGACCCGCCAGCGCGGTCCGAGGCTCGTGCCAGGCATGTGCCTCGCCGTGGAGCCGATGATCACCCTCGGCGGCCCGGAGACCCACGTCCTGGACGACGAGTGGACCGTCAAGACCGACGACGGCACCTGGGCGGCGCACTTCGAGCACAGCATCGCCGTCACCCCTGACGGCCCGTGGGTCCTCACCGCCCTCGACGGCGGCGCCGAGCGCCTGTCCGCGATGGGCGTCTCCACCCCCGCCACCGTCTCCTGACCCCGGCGGGCCGGCCCGTCCGCCCACCCCCGTGCCCGGGCCCGGAATGATCACGTTCAGCACGTAATCCCGTGGTGCACCATGCC
>NZ_SMKZ01000044.1 GCF_004349065.1 Jiangella asiatica | reverse complement strand
TCGTCTTCTTCGCGGCGGCCGCCTTGGTCGCCGCCGGCGACGCGGTCGTCTTCTTCGCCGCAGTCGTCGTGGCCGGGGCGGCCTTGGTGGCGGTCGTCTTCTTCGCGGCCGTCGTCTTCTTCGCGGCCGTCGTCTTCTTCGCGGCGGCCGCCTTGGTCGCCGCCGGCGACGCGGTCGTCTTCTTCGCCGCAGTCGTCGTGGCCGGGGCGGCCTTGGTGGCGGTCGTCTTCTTCGCCGCAGTCGTCTTCTTCGCGGCGGCCGTCCTGGTCGCCGCCGGCGACGCGGTCGTCTTCTTCGCCGCAGTCGTCTTCTTCGCCGCAGTCGTCTTCTTCGCGGCGGCCGCCTTGGTCGCCGCCGGCGACGCGGTCGTCTTCTTCGCGGCGGCCGCCTTCTTCGCCGCGGTCGTCTTCTTCGCCGCGGTCGTCTTCTTCGCAGCAGCCGGCGTGGACGTGGCCGCGGTCGTCTTCGTGGCCGCGGTCGTCTTCGTGGCCGCGGTCGTCTTCTTCGTGGCGGCCTTCTTCACCGCGGCCGTCCTCCGGGCTGGGCCGGCGGCTTTCTTCGGTGCGGCCGGGCGGGTCGGCGGGACCTTGCGGGCCGTCGTCTTCTTGGCGGCCGGCGCGGCGGCTGCCTCGTCCTTCGACTCGCCGCGGACGGCGCCGGCTGCGGCGCGGGCGGCCGACGACACCGACCGGGTGGCCGACCCCGCGACCGCGGTGGCCTGGCCGGGCACCAGCGATAGCGACTTCATGACGCGCGTGCGCGCCTTCTTCACCCCGGCGACGACGTCCTTGAGCTCGTTGTTTGGGCTGAAGGTCGGAACGACCTTGCGTTTGCCCTTCTTGCCCGACTTCGTCTTGTCGCGGTCGAAGACGCCGAAGCCCTTGATCGCGACCTTCTCGCCCGCGGCCAGCGAGCGGGTGATGCCTTCGACGACGGAGTCGAGGGCGTGCTGCGCCACTTCGCGGTTGCCGTCGAACCCCTCGGCAATGCGGTCGATCAGTTTCTTCTTCCCCACCGTGTGCTCCTTTTGGCGTCCGGCGCCGGCGGGCGAGGTTCGTCCGCCGTAGACCATGAACGCTAGGCAGTCCGGCAGCAGTGCACAACGACAACGGCAGATGAACTCGCCGTGTCGGGACGCAGATCACACCAGCGTGCGGGGCTTGTGCGACGGCCGGGCGGCCTCGAAGTCGTCGATGGCGTCGACGTGGCGCTGGGTGAGCCCGATGTCGTCCAGGCCCTCCATGAGGCGCCACCGCGTGTAGTCATCGACCTGCATCGGGGCGACGATGTCGCCGCAGGTCACGACCCGCTGGTCGAGGTCGACGCTCACCTTGGTGCCGGGCGCGTTCTCCAGGGCCTTCCAGATCAGCTCGATGTCGTCCTGGTTGAGCTGGCCGGTGAGCAGGCCCTGCTTGCCGGAGTTGCCGCGGAAGATGTCGGCGAACCGCGAGGACAGCACGGCTCGGAACCCGTAGTCCTTGAGGGCCCAGACGGCGTGCTCGCGCGACGAACCGGTGCCGAAGTCGGGCCCGGCAACCAGCACCGAGCCGGCGGCGAAGCCCGGCTGGTTGAGCACGAAGGTCTCGTCGCCGCGCCAGGCGGCGAACAGGCCGTCCTCGAAGCCGGTGCGGGTGACGCGCTTGAGGTAGACGGCGGGGATGATCTGATCGGTGTCGACGTTGCTGCGGCGCAGCGGGACCCCGACGCCGGTGTGGCGGATGAACTTCTCCATGACGGTGTCTCCTTGGGGGTCGCCGGGGGGTCAGCCGACCGGCTCGAGGTCGAGGGGCTCGAGGTCGGCCGGCGAGGACAGCGTCCCGCGGACGCCCGTGGCCGCGGCGACGAGCGGGCTGACCAGGTGAGTGCGGCCGCCCTTACCCTGGCGGCCCTCGAAGTTGCGGTTGGACGTGGACGCGCTTCGCTCGCCGGGTGCCAGCTGGTCGGGGTTCATGCCCAGACACATCGAACAGCCCGCGTGCCGCCACTCGGCGCCGAACTCGGTGAAGACCTTGTCCAGCCCTTCGGCCTCGGCCTGCAGGCGCACCTTCGCCGAGCCCGGCACGACCAGGACGCGGACCGTGTCGGCCTTCTTGCGGCCTTTGACGACCGCGGCGGCTGCACGGAGGTCCTCGATCCGCCCGTTCGTGCACGACCCGATGAAGACGGTGTCGACGGCGATGTCGCGCAGCGGCGTGCCGGCCTGGAGGTCCATGTACTCCAGCGCCCGGCGGGCGGCGGTGCGCTCGGACTCGTCGGCGAAGGTGTCGGGGTCGGGCACCGCGGCGGACAGCGGCAGGCCCTGGCCGGGATTGGTGCCCCAGGTGACGAACGGCTCGAGCGCGTCGGCGTCGATGGTGACCTCGGTGTCGAACACCGCGTCGTCGTCGGTGTAGAGGGTGCGCCAGTACTCCAGGGCGGCGTCCCACTCCTTGCCCGACGGGGCATGCGGGCGACCCTCGATGTAGGCGAAGGTCGTCTCGTCCGGCGCGATCATGCCGGCCCGGGCGCCGGCCTCGATGGACATGTTGCAGATGGTCATCCGCGCTTCCATGGACAGCGACCGGATGGCCTCGCCCCGGTACTCCAGGACGTAGCCCTGGCCGCCGCCGGTGCCGATCTTCGCGATGACCGCGAGGATGATGTCCTTGGCGGTGACGCCCGGCTTCAGCCGGCCCTCGACGTTGATCGCCATGGTCTTGAACGGCCGCAGCGGCAGCGTCTGCGTGGCCAGCACGTGCTCGACCTCGGACGTGCCGATGCCGAACGCGAGCGCGCCGAACGCGCCGTGCGTCGAGGTGTGTGAGTCGCCGCAGACGACGGTTAGCCCGGGCTGCGTCAGCCCCAGCTGCGGGCCGACGACGTGCACGATGCCCTGCTCGACGTCGCCCAGGGAGTGGATGCGCACGCCGAACTCCTGACAGTTGCGGCGCAGCGTCTCGATCTGGGTCCGGCTGGTGAGGTCGGCGATGGGCTTGTCGATGTCGAGCGTCGGAGTGTTGTGGTCCTCGGTGGCCAGGGTGAGGTCGGGCCGGCGGACCGGCCGACCGGCCAGCCGCAGCCCGTCGAAGGCTTGCGGACTGGTCACTTCATGGACAAGATGAAGATCGATATAGAGGAGGTCGGGTTCACCCTCGGCTCGACGCACAACGTGCGCGTCCCATACCTTCTCCGCCAGGGTCTGGCCCATCACCTGCTCCGTTTCTCCGTCCGCAAGGATGTGTGCATCACCACTTGCGGTCTCGTATGTTGAGATGGCAATATCGAGTCATGGACAACTCTAGCGGAGTCGGCGTTCTAGACAAGGCAGCTCTCGTCTTGTCCGCTCTCGAGGCTGGCCCGGCCACACTCGCGAACCTCGTGGCATCCACCGGACTGGCCCGTCCGACGGCCCACCGCCTCGCCGTTGCGCTGGAGCACCACCGTCTCGTATCCCGCGACCTGCACGGCCGGTTCGTGCTCGGGCCGCGGCTGGGCGAGCTGGCCACCGCGGCCGGCGAGGACCGGCTGCTGGCCGCCGCCGGCCCCGTCCTGGCGCGGCTGCGCGAGGCCACCGGCGAGAGCACGCAGCTCTTCCGCCGCCAGGGCGACCAGCGCATCTGTGTCGCCGCGGCCGAGCGCCCCAGCGGCCTGCGCGACACCATCCCCGTCGGCGCCACCGTCACCATGCTCGCCGGCTCGGCCGCGCAGGTGCTGCTGGCCTGGGAGGAGCCCGAGCGCATGCACCGCGGGCTGCAGGGCGCCCGGTTCACCGCCACCATGCTCGCCGCGGTGCGCCGCCGCGGCTGGGCGCAGAGCGTCGGCGAGCGCGAGCCCGGCGTCGCCTCGGTGTCCGCGCCCATCCGCTCGTCGAGTGGCCGCGTCGTAGCCGCCGTCTCCGTCTCCGGACCCATCGAGCGGCTGACCCGCCAGCCCGGCCGGGTGCACGCGCCCGCGGTGCTGGCCGCCGCCGAGCACCTCACGAACGTGCTGCGGACCGCCGAGGACGGCTGAACGCCGTCGTCGCCACACCCACCGCCGCGGCGGCGAGGACCAGCAGCGCGCTGACCCACACCGGGGACCGGTAGCCCAGCCCTGCCTCGATGGCGAAACCGCCGAGCCACGGACCGGTGGCGGCGCCCACGTTGAACGCCGCCGTCGCGAACGCACCACCCAGGTTCGGGGCCCGGGTCGCCGCGTAGAGGGCCCGCGCGATCAGCGACGACCCGACGGCGAACGACAGCATCCCCTGGACCACCACGAGCACCAGCACCGCCGCCGGCACCGTCGCGACTGCGGCCAGCACCACCCAGCCAACCAGCAGCGCGCCCCCGCCGCCGGCGAGCAGTGGACGGGCCCGCCCGGAGTCCGCGGCCCGCCCGCCGAGCGTCACCCCGGCGAACGACCCGGCGCCGAACAGCGCCAGCACGGCCGGCACCAAGCCCTCGCTGATGCCGCTGACCTCCGTCACCAACGGCGCGAGGTACGTGAAGGAGCAGAACGTCGCGCCGTTGACCAGAGCGCCCAGGACCAGGGCGAGCAGCAGGCGGCGTTCACGCAGCGCGCCCAGCTCGCCGCCCACCCCGATCCGAGCCGGCGACGGCCGCAGCTGCGGCACCGAGCGCAGCACGGCCACGACGGCGGGCAGGCAGGCGATCGCCACGGCCCAGAACGCCGACCGCCAGCCCCACGCCTGGCCCAGCAGCGCGCCGCCGGGCACGCCGGCCACGCAGGCGGCCGTGACGCCACCGAGCAGCACCGAGGTCGCGCGGCCGGTCGCGCCGGGCGCCACCAGGGCGGTCGCCGTCGCCAGCGCCACCGCCAGGAAGCCGGCGTTGGCCAGCGCCGCGACCGCCCGGGTGCCGAGCAGCACCGGGTAGCTGGTGGTCAGCGCGCCTACGACGTGGGCGAGCAGGAACGTGACGAGGAAGGCGAGCAGGGCGGCGCGGCGGGACCAGCGCAGGCTCAGCACCGCCATCAGCGGCGCGCCGACGATCATCCCCAGCGCGAAGCCGGAGGTGAGGGAGCCGGCGGCCGGGATCGAGACCCCCAGGTCGGCGGCGATGTCCGGCACCAGGCCGGCGAGCATGAACTCCGAGGTTCCCTGGGCGAACACGGCCAGGGCGAGCAGGTACACAGCGAGAGGCACGGGAACTCCACGATCAGCGGATCGACGACGGGCACGCGTGGTCGATCGCGATGGCGGGGAGTCAGCGCACGAGAGTCAGGGCGCGACGAAGCAGCCACCGGCCGACCGGTGGCTGCTGTCTGGACGCCTCGGGGCTCCGCACGCGGATCAGGCTAGGCCGCCCAGGCCAGGGCGTCCACGGGATTTCTCGCGGCGGTAGTGACGGCGCTGGCGCACGCGGTTGCCGCAGTCGGCCGGGTCGCACCAGCGGCGGCTGCGGTTGCGCGTGGAGTCCAGGAACACCCAGCGGCAGTCCGAGCAGGCCCGGACCCGGCGCAGCGACCGCTCCGAGGTCAGCAGCACCGCGGCGTCCAGGGCCAGCTCTCCGGCCAGGTCCGGCTCCGGCGCCGACCACCGGGCGACACCGGCGTCGTCGTCGAACGTGAGACGGCGACCCGCCCAGGCGCCGGCCGCCAGGGTGCCGATGTGGTCCACGTCCGCGCCCGCCGGCACGTCGCCGTCGGCCACGGCGAGGAAGACGCGGGCCAGCAGCTCCCGCAGCTCCCGTGGCTCGGCGGGCCCGGCCCCGAGGTCGGCTTCGAGACCGGCCGCCGCGGCCCAGACCGCGAGGTTGTCGACCGGCTCCAGCCAGTCGTGCTGCCGGGCGGTGCCGCGGTAGCTGACCAGGTTGGCGAAGTCGAGCGCCCGCGCGCCGCCGATCAGCTTGTACGTCCCGCCGTAGCTGCCCGAGTCCAGATCCACCGGCTCCGCCATGACAACCACCCTAATGGTCTAACTGCCATTGACACATTAGTGCCCCGGGGTGTTGGGTGAGGTGCATGCCGGCGCGCATCCGTCCGGAGCTGTACTTCGTCGGCTCGGCGGTGTTCCACTACCTCGGGCCGGCGTTCGCGGTGCTGCTCTTCGCCCGGGTCGACCCGCTCGGTGTGGCCTGGCTGCGCATCCTCTCCGCGGCGGCGGTGTTCGCGCTGTGGCGCCGTCCGTGGCGGGCCTGGGCCGCCGCCTCGACGGCAGAGCGGCACACCGTCGCGGCGTGGGGTCTGTTGCTGGCGCTCATGAACGTCTGCTTCTACCTCGCCATCGACCAGCTCGCCCTGGGCACCGTCGCAGCCATCGAGTTCGCCGGGCCGATCCTGCTCGCCGCCGTCGCACTGCGCACCGTCCGCAACCTCGCGGCGCTCGCGCTGGCGGTGACCGGCGTCGGGTTCCTCGCCGAGGTGAGCCTGGACGGGTCGCCAGCCGGCTTCGCCTTCGCGGTGGCGAACATGGTGCTGTTCACCGGCTACATCGTGATCGCGCACCGGGTGTCGCGGCACCAGCGGCTGTCCGGCATCGACGGCCTGGCGACGGCGATGTGCATCGCGGCGGTGCTGGCGCTGCCGTTCGGGATCGCCGACGCACTCCCGGCGTTCGGTGATCCCGTCGCCTTGGCCGCGGCGATCGGCGTCGGCATCACGTCGTCGGTGATCCCCTACGTGCTGGACCAGCTGGCGATGCGCAGGCTGGCGCGGTCGACGTACGCCCTGATGGTGGCGCTGCTACCGGCGACGGCGACGGTGATCGGCATAGTGGTGCTCACCCAGATCCCATCGCCGGCCGAGGTGATCGGGGTCGGCCTCGTCGTCGCCGCGGTCACCCTGCACCGCGAAGGCGGCGGCGAGGCGGCTACGGTGTCCGGCCCGGCGCGCCGCCGTGCACGATGGCGGCGTCGGGTCCCGGATACACCACCGTGACCGCTTCGCTGCCGGTCCAGCGCACGACATAGGGCGGCTCACCCCCGGGGCCGCGGATCTCGATGACCTCGCCGTCACGGTCGTGCTCGCCGACGGCGTGTCCTTTGATGACGATGTGATCGCCCACGCGAGCGTGCATGTCGCACACCTCCGCCACGTCGATGTGTGGACCTGCGCTACGCACGATGCTACGCCGGCCGGCGCGCCTCTGCTGCCAGCAGATTTCCTTGGTCCGGCGCGATCGCGCGACGAAGGATCGAGGTGAGGCCGGAGATTCCGGCGTCGCTTCGACAGACGGGAGACACCGTGCCCAGCGCCAACGCCGGACCCACCGCCGTCGGGACCCTCGACGACCAGCTCGCCGCCCGGCTCCTGCATCAGCGCATCATCGTCCTCGGCACCGAGGTCGACGACCAGGTCGCCAACCGCCTCTGCGCGCAGCTGCTGCTGCTGTCGGCCGAGGACCCGCGCGGCGACATCAGCCTCTACATCAACTCCCCCGGCGGCTCGGTCAGCGCCGGGCTGGCCATCTACGACACCATGCGGCTGATCCCCAACGACGTCAGCACGCTGGCGATGGGGCTGGCCGCGAGCATGGGTCAGTTCCTGCTGTCCGCCGGGACGCCGGGCAAGCGGTACGCCCTGCCGCACGCGACGGTGCTGATGCACCAGGGCTCGGCCGGCTTCGGCGGCACCGCCGCCGACATCGAGATCTACTCCCGCCAGCTCGAGCGCACGTCCGCACTGATGACCCGGCTGACGGCCGAACACACCGGCCAGACGCCGCAGCGCATCGAGGAGGACAGCCAGCGCGACCGCTGGTTCACCGCCGACGAGGCGCTCGCGTACGGCTTCGTCGACCACCTCGTCGAGCGGGTCGACGACGTGCGCCCCACCTCCGGGCGCCCGGGCGTGGGGGTGGGCGCGTGAGCCAGTACACGATCCCCACCGTCATCGAGAAGACTCCGACCGGCGAGCGCGCGTTCGACATCTACTCGCGGCTGCTGTCCGAGCGGATCGTCTTCATCGGCACCCCGATCGACGACGGCGTCGCCAACGTCGTCATGGCACAGCTGCTCCACCTGGAGGCGACCAGTCCGGACCTGGAGATCGGGCTCTACATCAACTCCCCCGGCGGCACCTACAGCGCGCTGACGGCGATCTACGACACCATGCAGTTCGTCAAGCCGCCGGTGGCCACCACCTGCATGGGCCAGGCGTCGGAGACGGCGGCGGTGCTGCTGGCGGCGGGCGCGCCCGGCCGGCGGGCGGTGCTGCCGCACGCGAAGGTGATGCTGCACCAGCCGTCCAGCCAGGCCCGCGGCACCCTGCCGGACCTCGCCGTGCAGGCCAAGGAGGTGGCGAAGGTGCGCGCGGAGATGGACGAGATCCTCAGCCGCCACACCGGCCACCCGGTGCACAAGATCCGGGCCGACACCGACCGGCACAAGACGTTCAGCGCCCAGGAAGCGGTGGCCTACGGCCTGGCCGACCAGATCATCACCAGCCGCAAGCCAGTACCCGCCGAGGCGCTGGCCGGCTGACGTGATCGACAGGGGGTCGCCGCCGCAGGGGCGGCGGCCCCTGTCGATCACCCAGGTGAGCCCGATCAGGCGGCGAGCAGGAGGACGTCGCCGGAGCCGTGGCGGCGCTCCGGGGCGCCGGGGCGCCGGCGGACCGCGTCGAGCCGGATGACGGTGGCCCGGTGGTCGACGAGGTCGCGGCGGACCGCGCCCAGCACGTCGGCCAGCTCCACGCCCAGCGCGTCGCAGATGGCGGCGAGGACCTCCGAGGAGGCCTCCTTGCGGCCGCGTTCCAGCTCTGACAGGTACGGCAGCGACACCGTGGCGTCACCGGCGACGTCGGCAAGCGTGCGTCCCTGCTCCTGGCGGGTACGACGCAGGACGTCACCGAGCATGGTGCGCAGCAGCGGCGGCGACGGCCGCTCGCGGTCCTCGGGTGGGGTCACGAGATCACGGTAGCCGCGACCCCACCGGGCACGGGAGACGCTTTCGCCGCCGGCGTACAGCCGCCGCCGTTCACCAGTCGTGGACGGTGCCGTCCTTGAGCCGGTTGAATGGCAGGTACGCCCGCTGGTACGGGTACTTCCCCGCCTCGTCGAGGTCGAGCGCGACGCCGAGGCCGGGCTCGTCGCCGGGATGCAGCAGGCCGTCGGCGAACGTGAACGACTGCCGGAAGACGGCGTCGGTGCGCGCCCCGTGCCGCATGTACTCCTGGATGCCGAAGTTGTGCAGCGCCAGGCCCAGGTGCATGGCCGCGGCCATGCCGACCGGCGAGATGTCGGTGGGACCGTGCATGCCGGACTTGATCTGGTACTGGGCGGCGCACTCCAGGATGCGCTTCAGGTGGGTGATGCCGCCGGTGTGCGTGACCGCGGAGCGGACGTAGTCGATGAGCTGCTCGCGGATGAGCGTCTGGTAGTCCCAGACGGTGTTGAAGATCTCGCCGATGGCCAGCGGCGTGGTGGTGTGCTGGCGAACCAGCCGCAGCGCGTCCTGGTTCTCCGCCGGGGTGCAGTCCTCGAGCCAGAACAGGTCGTAGGGCTCCAGCGCCTTGCCCAGCTTGGCGGCCTGGATCGGGGTGAGCCGGTGGTGCGCGTCGTGCAGCAGCGGCAGCTCCGGGCCGAACTCGTTGCGGGCGGCCTCGAACACGTCGGGCAGGTGGCGCAGGTAGGAGCGGGTGTCCCAGTCCTCCTCCGCCGGCAATGGCGCGCGCTGGGCCGGCTCGTGGTCGTAGCGCACACCGATGTTGCCGATGGCGGTGGCGTTGCTGGCGATGCCGTAGATGGCGTTGAGCCCGGGCACGCCGGACTGGATGCGGATGGCGCGGTACCCCTGCTCCAGGTGCAACCGGACGGAGTCGAACAGCTCCGGCATGTCGCGGCCGCTGGCGTGCCCGTACGCGAGCAGGCCGCGCCGGCTGGCGCCGCCCAGCAGCTGGTAGAGGGGCATCCCGGCGGCCTTGGCCTTGATGTCCCACAGCGCGACGTCGACGGCGGCGATGGCCGCCATGGTGACCGGACCCCGTCGCCAGTAGGCACCGCGGTACAGGAACTGCCAGGTGTCCTCGATGGCGTGGGCGTCGCGGCCCAGCAGCAGCGGCACGACGTGGTCCTGCAGGTACGAGACGACGGCGAGCTCGCGCCCGTTGAGCGTCGCGTCGCCCAGCCCCACCACCCCGTCGTCGGTGGTCAGCCGCAGCGTGACGAAGTTGCGGTCCGGGCTGGTGACGACGACCTCGGCGACATCGATCTTCATGCGGCGATCCTCTCGCGGTGCGGCCTATACCCTATAGGGCATAGAGTATGGCCCGATCGAAGAGTGGACGAGTCATGGCCCCACGCACCGACGCCACGCTGCCGGAGTTCGACCGGCTCACCACCGGCCGCACCGACCTGACCAGCGTCGTGTACGAGCACCTCAAGGCCCGCATCATGGACCTGACGCTGGAGCCGGAGACGCCGCTGCGCATCGACGTCATCGCGCGGCAGGTCGGCGTCTCGCCCACCCCGGTGCGCGAGGCTCTGCTGCGGCTGGCCGCCGACGAGCTGGTCACCAAGCGCGGCGCGCGCGGCTACTTCACCAACCCCGTCATCACCCGGGCGGAGTTCGAGGACCTGTGGGAGTTCAGGCTTGCCGTCGAGCCGTGGGCGGCGGCGCTGGCGGCCCGGCGCGCGACGGCCGCCGACATCGCCGGCTTGCGTGAGGAGGTCGCGCATCCCGCGGGCCTCGGCCGCACCATGGACCTCAGCACGTACCGCGCGATGCAGGAGCACGACCAGCGCTTCCACGAGCTGGTCTTCCGGGTCGCCGGCAACGCGACCGCCGCCGACGCGTTCCGCCGCACCCGCACCCACCTACGCACGTTCCGCATCCGGATGGCGGCCGAGCTGGGCGACCCGGCGCTGCGCGAGCACGACACGGTCGCCCGCGCCATCGCCGACGGTGACCCCGAAGCCGGCGCCGAGGCGATGCGCCGGCACCTGACCTCGTCGCGGGACCGGCTCCTTCCCTTCGTGTCGGATGCCTGACCGTCCGGCGGCGCCAGGGTCAGCCCATGGCATCCGGGGTGCTGGACGTCGGTTGCGGCGCGGGAGCGCTGGCCGCGGCCTGACCGCCAACTTCGTCCCGGAACCCGAGCGCGCGGTCGCCGCGCTCGACCCGCAGGCCGCCGAGCTGGACGAGGGCCGGCGGTTCCCGCTGTGCCGCCCGGCGCCGCTGGAACGGCTGTGGCGGGTCGCGGGCGGCGATGGTGGTCGCGCCGCCGCCCGAGCCCCACGCGCACACCACGAGGATCCTCCGCGCCTCACGAGGCTTACAGGCGTGGTGGACCACGAGATCTCGTGCTGAACGTGATCATTTCGGGGGTGACGGTGGTGGGTTTGCAGATGGGAAGGTGCGGAAGCATCGGTGGGTTGGCATATCATCTGTTCCACAGACGATCTGCTACACCGAAGATGAGGAGCTCCGTCGATGAACTACGGACATCCGGTCCGGTTCGGGACGTTCGTCACCCCGGTGAGCGCGTCGCCGAACACCCCGGTGGAGCTGGCGCGGCGCAGCGAGGAGCTGGGCTTCGACCTGGTGACGTTCCAGGACCACCCGTACCAGCCGGCGTTCCTCGACACCTGGACGCTGATGTCGTGGGTGGCCGGGCGCACCGAGCGGGTGCACCTGGCCGGCAACGTGCTGAACGTGCCGTTGCGCAACCCGGCCGTGCTGGCCCGCAGCGCCGCGAGCCTCGACCTGCTCTCCGGCGGCCGGCTGGACCTGGCACTGGGCGCCGGTGCGTTCTGGGACGCGATCGAGGCGATGGGCGGGCCTCGACGCACGCCCGGCGACGCCGTCGACGCGCTGAGCGAGGCCGTCGACGTCGTCCGCGGCATCCTGGACGCCGGTGACCAGACGCCGCTGCGGGTGGACGGCCGGCATCACCGCGCCGCCGGTGCCGGGCGCGGCCCGCTGCCCGCGCACCGGATCCCGATCTGGCTGGGCGCCCAGCGGCCGCGCATGCAGCGGCTCATCGGGCGCAAGGCCGACGGCTGGGTGGTCTCGCTGCCCAACCTGCGGCCGGGCGACCTGCGCGCCGGCAACAAGATCATCGACGAGGCCGCGGCCGGAGCCGGCCGCGAGCCGGCCGACGTCCGCCGGCTGGTCAACATCGCCGGCCGGTTCTCACCGCGCCGCGGCGGCCTGCTCGACGGACCGCCGCAGCAGTGGGTCGACGAGCTGCTGCCGCTGGTGGTCGAGGAGGGTGTCGGCACGTTCATCCTGATGACCGACGACGCGGACATGATGGCGCGGTTCGCCGGTGAGGTCGCGCCCGCGCTGCGCGAGGCGGTCGACCGGGAGCTGCCGGCGCCTCTGCCCACCGCGGAGCCGCGCGACTCCGCGGCGCGGGCGGCCCGGCGCGACGACATCGACTACGCCGGCGTACCCGCCTCGCTGGCCGACTCCGCCGTGGAGCCCGGCGACATCGCCTACCCGCGGGTGCGCTCGACCTATCTGCGCGGCGGCGCGCCCGGCCTGGTGCTGCGGCCGCGCGACTCCGCCGAGGTGGCCGACGCGCTGGCCTTCGCCCGCCGCCACCCGCACCTGCCGCTGGCCGTGCGCAGCGGCGGCCACGGCATCAGCGGGCGATCCACGAACGACGGCGGCATCGTGATCGACCTCGGGCTCATCGACGGCATCGAGGTGCTCGACGAGGCCACCCGCCGGGTCCGCATCGGCGCCGGCGCGCGCTGGAAGCAGGTGGCCGCCGCGCTGAGACCGTACGGCTGGGCGCTGAGCTCCGGCGACTACGGCGGCGTGGGCGTCGGCGGCCTGGCCACCGCGGGCGGTATCGGGTTCCTCGGCCGCAAGCACGGGCTGACCATCGACCACGTGCGCGCGGTCGAGATGGTGCTCGCCGACGGCTCGGTCGTGCGCGCCAGCGACACCGAGAACCCGGAGCTGCTCTGGGCGGTGCGCGGCGCCGGCGCGAACCTCGGAGTCGTCACCTGGTTCGAGTTCGAGGTCGACGAGGTCGGCGACGTCGGCTGGGCGCAGCTGGCCCTCGACGCCAGCGACCCCGCCACGTTCCTGGAGGAGTTCGGCCGGGTCGCCTCGGCGGCTCCGCGCGACACCACGGCGTTCCTGGTCATGGGACCGCCGCGGCGCGGCCAGCCGGCCGTCGCCCAGGTCATGGCGGTGGTCGACTCCGCCGACCCGGACGTGATAGTCGAGCAGCTGGAGCCGTTCGCCCGGATCGCGCCGCTGTACCAGCAGCAGGTGGTCATCACGCCGTACGCGGGCGTCATGGCGACGGCGTCCGACGGCGACCACCAGGGCCACGGCGAGCCGGTCACGCGCTCGGCGTTCACCCGGGAGATCACGCCCGAGCTCGCCGCGGCCGTCGCCGACCTGCTGCGCAGCGGCGTCGTCTACTTCTTCCAGGTGCGCACCGTCGGCGGTGCGGTCGCCGACGTCGACCCCGACGCGACCGCCTATGCGCACCGCGACGCCGGCTTCAGCCTCATCGCGATGGGCGTCGACCGGAAGCGGCTGGACCAGCTCTGGGACTCCCTCGCCGAGCACTTCGACGGCCTCTACCTCAGCTTCGAGACCGACCGGCGGCCCGAACGGGTGGCCGACGCGTACCCGCCCCGGACGCTGGCACGGCTGCGCGGGCTGAAGCGGCGCCTCGACCCGGACAACCTCTTCCGCGACAACCTCAACATCCAGCCGGCCGACGCCGACAGAGCCGTCGCCGGCGCAACAGGAGTGAACGCATGACCGACTACGGACAGGACCTGCTGTTCGGGACGTTCGTCACGCCCACCGCCCAGCCGGCCCGGTACGCGGTGGACCGCGCCGTGCTCGCCGACCGTGTCGGCCTGGACCTGGTCACGTTCCAGGACCATCCCTACCAGCCGTCGTTCCACGACACGTGGACCCTGCTGTCCTACGTCGCCTCGCGGACCGAGCGGGTGACGGTCGCCGGCAACGTGCTGAACCTGCCGCTGCGGCAGCCGGCCGTCCTGGCCCGCGCCGCCGCCAGCCTCGACCTGCTCAGCGGCGGACGGTTCGAGCTGGGTCTGGGCGCCGGCGCCTTCTGGGACGGCGTCGAGGCGATGGGCGGGCGGCGGCTGTCCACCGGGCACGCCGTGGACGCGCTGGCCGAGGGCATCGGGGTGATCCGCGAGATCTGGACCGCGGACCGGCGCGGCGGCGCCCGCTTCGACGGCGACCACTACCGGCTTCACGGCGCCAAGCGCGGTCCGCTCCCGGCGCACGACATCGGCATCTGGGTCGGCGCGTACAAACCGCGGATGCTGGCGCTGACCGGGCGGCTGGCCGACGGCTGGCTGCCGTCGCTGGGATACCTGCCGGGTGGTACGGCCGATCTGACCGACTTGAACAAGCACATCGACGAGGCCGCTGCGGAGGCGGGCCGGGACCCGGCCGCCGTCCGCCGACTGCTCAACGTCGGCGGCCGTTTCACCGCACAGGCCGGCGGGTTCCTCGACGGGCCGCCGCAGCGGTGGGCCGAGGACCTGGCCGGCCTGACTTTCGAGTACGGAACCAGCGCGTTCATCCTGGCCGACGACGACCCGGCGGCGATCGAGCTGTTCGCCGCCGAGGTCGCGCCGGCCACCCGCGAGCTGGTCGCCGCCGAGCGGAGCCGCTGACCACGCGCTCACCAACGTGGTCATGGTCAGACGCAGAAGACGACCTGCCAGCCCTCGACCTCGGTGTCGCCGGAGATCACGAGCTCGCGCCCGCCGGGCAGCACGCCGTCGTCGACGATCGAGTCGATGTTCGCCCAGAACTCCTCGTCACGGTGCTCGACCTCGTCCTGAACGGCCCAGTCGCGCGCACCGCCCAAGGCGGTGGCCGCGACGTCGACGGCGGCCTGGTCGCCGGCGTCGGCCGCCCGGACCCACTCGGTGACCCATGCGCAGACCGCCTCGCGCTCCACGTTGTGCACCAGCTGGTGCCTGGTCACCGCCCCCGCCGGCGGCGTGATCTCATACCCGTCCGGCAACGGGATGTCGGCCAGCAGCTCGGCCAGGACGGCCTGGGTGTCGGCGGGCCGGACGACGTCCTGCGGCAGGGCCGAGAGCCAGGTGTCGACGTCCACGGTGTGGATCGACGCGATCAGGTCACGGTAGGTGGACTCCTCGACACCGCCCAGCGTCAGGGCCTCCACGACGTTGTCCCCGTGTTGCCAGATGACGGCGTACTCGTCGTCGGGGTAGGTGAGGAGGGTCCCCTCCTGCCCAGCGACGGTGACCGTCTCCTCGTCCACGGCGACGTCGCGGCGGTCGTTCAGGATCAACTCCAGGTCCCAGGTCGAGCTCCACGTCACCCAGAGCTCGTGGGTGCCGTCGGTGAAGTCCATGCTGCCGCGATCGGGCTCGAACTCGTTGGCGTACTCCACCGACCAGTCCTCGTCGTCGACGAGCAGCCGGGGGGCTCCCTCGGCCACCTCGACCGCGTACGCCGCCCAGACCTGGCCGCCCTCGTCCTGCTGGACGGCCTGGACGGTGAACAGTGCGGCCGCTCCCACCGACGCGGCGACCGCCAATGACACCAGCCGGCGACGGGTGGGCCGCAGCCGCCCCCGTCCGGACGACGGGGCCGGGGCGAGCCCGGGCTCGTCGACCAGCTCCCGCACGTTCGCCGGTGACGTGGCGAGGATCCGACCCATCAGGTCGGCCTCGGCGGTGCTGCCGACCAGCGCCGCGATCCGCTCGTCGCTCATCCGGGCGGTGCGCCGCACCTGCGCGTCCATCGAGTCGTTCACGACTGCTCCTCCTTCGTCACGATCTCCAGCTGCGTCCTGAACCGCGCCCGCGCCCGTTGCAGCCTGCTGCGCACGGTCGACGCCGGAACGGCCAGCACCGCGCCCAGCTCGCTCGGCGTCAGCCCTTCCCAGCTGGTCATCTCCAGCAGCTCGCGGTCTCCGTCGTCGAGCCGCCGCATCGCCTCGCGCACCCGGGCGACGTCGTCGTCGACCTCGACCTCGATCTCGGTCTCCTGGACCTGGGTGGCTAGGTGCCCGCGCAACCGGTCGGCGAGCACGGTGCGCCGGTGCCCGCCGCGGCTGTGGTTGGCACAGACCCGCCGGGCCACGCCGAACAACCACAGCCGCGCCTCGTCACCGGCCGGCACGTCGTCGATGCGCCGCCACGCCACCAGGAACGTCTCGGCGATGATGTCGGCGGCGTCCTCGGCCACCTCGACCCGCCGCAGCGCATAGGCGAGCACCGCGGACGAGTGTGAGGTGAACATGGCCTCGAACCGCTGCCGGCGCGAAGCGAGGAGGTAGTCGGACTGGCCGCGTGCTCTCGTCAAGATCGCCACGCTGTCCCTCTCTGTTCCGGAACTCTGTCACCTTCACATGTCCGCGAGAGCGGCCAGCGTCCCGCTCCCGCGGCTGCTCACGAGCCTTGCCGATCGCGCTCGGGTAGCGAGCATCGAGGCGTCCTCGGCCATCGCGGGCGTGGTCGTCGAGAACCGTGCACGTGCGGCGGCGATCGTTGCCGGTCGCGCCGGCGATCTGCGTACCCGCAGCGAGCAGGAGCTCGCCGGTTGCCGCGCCGCGCTGGACTATCTCTACCAGGACCAATGGCGCCCGTTGAACGTCGGCTTCCTGCTCCACCTCCATCGGCTCCTGTTCGCCTTCACCGAAGCCTCCGGAGGGCAGTTCGAACAGGCGGACAACCTGGTGGTCGACAGGCTGCCCGACGGCACGAGGACCAACGGTTCACTCCGGCACCGGCGGCGCGGACGCCTTACTACGTCGACGAGCTCATCGCCGGATACGCGGTCCACAGCAGGCCGCGCAGCATCACCCCGTCATCGTCGTCGGGCTCTTCGCGCTCCACCTGCTCACGATCCACCCGTTCCTCGACGGCAACGGCCGCGCGCGATCGGGCGGGACGAAGCAGGAGCGCGTCCGCGACTACCTTCGCAACCACGCGCCGCCGACCTTCCGCATCGCTGACGTCCGCGCCGCCTTGCCCGGCATCAGCGACCAGACCATCCGCCTCGCGCTGGACTCGCTGAAGACGACCGGGGAAGTGGAGGCCAATGGCGTCGGCCGGCGTGCCACGTGGACCAGGTCGTCCTGAGGCGGTTCGTCGGACTTGCCTTTACACTCTGGTGCCGTGATGGCCGAGGCAGGTGGTCGTCTGCGACGCCTGGCCCGGGGGGCCGCACGCCGGCAGCCGACGGTGTTGAGCAGCGTTGCCGGTGCGTCCGTGCTGGCCATCCTGGTCGCCGGCGGCTTCGACCCACAGGAGAAGACGGCCGAGCTCCAGCCGCTGGTGGTCGACGAGAGCGTCGACCTCGGACCGTTCGACGTGACGGTGCGACGCCTGCGGGTGGTCGACGAGCTGCCGGGCGTCTCCGAGAGCGACGACGACACCCGCGTCCTGGCGCTGGTCGCCACCGTGTCGGCGAACGGGCCGAAGACGCAGCATGGCGCGATGCTGACCGAGAGCGTGACGCTCGACGGCGTGACCGGCGTGCGCGCGGACGTGTTCGGCGAACAACCGGACGACGGTGAGCCGGTGCCGGCCGCGGACGCCTACGTCATGGCGGACGGGTCGCGGCTCGACGCGATCCAGCCGGGGCTGGAGTACGAGGTGGCGTTCGTGTGGGAGCAGGACGGCGCGGCCGAGGTGCCGACGACGGCGCGGCTGGTGTTGGTCGGACACACCATGCGCGAGAGCTCGATCGACCGGTCCCAGGAATGGCTCGACCCGCTGCCGCGGGTGGCCGGCGACCTCGAAGTCACGGAGCCGGAAGCCGAGACCGACGCCGCCGACGACGGTGACTCGTGACCGCGCGCCGCCGCAGCGCCACGACCCGCCGCCCGCTGACCCGCCAGACCGCCGCGGCCGTGCTGCTGATCGCCGCGCTGGCGACCGGCCGTGCCGTCCAGGACCTGATGCCCGCCGAGCAGGACGCCGCGCGCGCGTTCGAGCGGCACGGCGGGGTCGGTGAGCCGCTGGAGCTGCGCTGGGGCACCGTCGAGGTCGGCGCGGTCGAGGGCTCCACCCGCATCAGCGCCGACGGCCAGGTCCGCGTCACCAGCGGCGTCTACCTGGTGGTGCCGATCACGTTCACCGCGGCCGTCGAGCCGCGGGCGATCGCGTATGTGGCCGTCCGCGACACCAGCGGGCGCGTCTTCGATACCAGCGTCGAGCGCAACCCGTTCACCTCCGGCGGCAACGCACAGCCCGGCATCCCGCGCCGGATGACCGCGGCCGTCGAGCTGCCGGCCGACGCCGTCGCCGGCGCCGAGCTCGTGGTGGCGCTGCCGTCCAACGACGAGGACCACCGCCACGACGACGTCGCCGTCGTCGACCTCGGGCTCACCGCCGCCGACGCGCAGGCGTGGGCCGCCGTCGAGGACGAGCTGCCCGTCGACGAGCCCGTCGACGCCGCCGCCGGCGACCCCGCCGACCGGCCGGAGGCCGCGTCGTGACCGGGTGGTGGCGGCGCAACCGCTGGGGTCTGGTCGCGCTCCCGGTGTCGGTGGCCGCCGCGCTCGCGGCCGCCTCGTACCGCGTCGAGGACCATTGGTGGCTGGAGCGCCCGCGCGACCTGGTCCATGCCGACGCCGGCGAGTGGGTCGCGTTCGAGGGCAGCCAGTACGACCGCGGCGGGGACGTGCCGTTCGCCGTCCGGGCCCGGCTGACCGGGCTGCGCCCGGCCGAGGTGCCGTTCGGCGCGGAGGACGAGCTGACCCTGCCCGACGGCGTCCACGCGGTCGCCGTCGACCTCGAGCTGGCGGCCGAGCCCGACGTCCCGCTGACCGGTTGTGAGCTGCGGGTGCGTGATGCCGAGGGCACCGAGTACGCCTACGAGTCCACGTCGCCGTCGATCAGCCAGGCGACGTCGCCGTGCGTGCCGCCGGATGCCCGCGGCCCGGAGCTCGACCTGATCGAAGGGCTCGAAACCGACACCGGCCCGCGCCGGCCGGACGAGTGGCAGGTCAGCCCGGTCGTGTTGCTGCCGGACGGCGTCGAGGTCACCGAGGTGCTGCTGACCTGGGGCCCGCCGCGGGGCATCCTGTTCAGCGCGTCGTGACGCCGGCCGCCTGGCGACCACGGTCGAGCACCCGGTCGATGGCGGCGCCGAGCAGGCACACGACGGCGGTGGTGCCGATGACGTGCGAGATCATCCCGGTGTGCGGCGCGAAGGCGAGGTACGTGCTGAGCGGCATCGGCCCGAGCAGCTCGCGCCAGGCCAGGTCGACCGCGTTCTCCAGCCGCTGCGCGATGACGAACGCCAGCGCGAACAGCAGCATGGGCGCCAGGCCCGCCACGGCCAGCCGGCGCAGCGCCTTCGCCAACGCACCGAAGCGGTCGCCGAGGCCGCCGGTCAGCTGGTTGCCGACCTCGCGGACGTGCTGCGACTCCGCCAGCCGCGAGCCGGCCAGCCGGTGCCCGCCGATGCGCGCGCTGATGGCGTTGCCGCGCACCCGCCGGTGCGACGGGGGCCGGCGCGCCGGCTCGCGCAGCTGCTGCCCGTAGACGACGGCGCCGACGGTCAGCCACGCCACCGGGATCACCAGCAGCGCGTCGGCCGAGGCGAGCAGCTCAAACAGCCAGCGGCTGGCGGTGTCGACGGCCTGCCCCACCGGGCCGGCGAACGACACGGCGGACTTCCAGAAGTCCGCGACGGCCTGCAGCGCCGCGCGGTCCTGGACCCAGTTGAGGGCGGCCTCCTGGTGCGTGGCCAGGACACGCGCCAGCGTGACCAGCCAGACCACCTCGACGTAGGCCGCGACCCAGGCCAGCCCGCGGATGTTTCGCCGCTGGCCGAGGATGCCCAGGCCGTAACGGAGCACCAGCGCGATCGCGACCACGACCATCGCCATCCAGCCGGTGGCCAGAGCCGTCCGGTTGACGTCGATCCCGTCAGTGCCGAGCAGCACGTCGACGTCGAACAGCTCGTCGGTGACGGCGGCGTTGATGAACCGGAACACGTCCTCGTCCAGGAACCCGTACGAGGCGTAGATGGCCAGGAACGGCACCATGACGCTGCCGAGGACGTTGAGCACGCGCGGCCGCGAGCCGCCGCCGTCGTCGCCGGTCATCGCACGAAGCGACGGCAGCGAGTCGCGCAGCGTGTGCAGCGCGATGATCAGTGCCGCGACCGCCGACAGCGGCCCCAGCACGAGGACCAGGACGCCGAGCGTCCCGTTGACGTCGCTGAGCTCGACGGCCGCCCACAGCGCCGCGTACCGTCCGGCCTCGCCGGCGAGCAGCACCGCCAGCAGCACCGGCCAGTGCCAGCCCAGCAGCTGGACCGCGCGCAGCAGAACCGCGAAGACGTCGACGGCGGCAGCGGCGAGCGTGCCGCCGACGGCGGAACGTAGCCGCTCGGCGAGGCCAGGGCGAGC
This sequence comes from Jiangella asiatica, assembly GCF_004349065.1. Lineage (GTDB taxonomy): Bacteria > Actinomycetota > Actinomycetes > Jiangellales > Jiangellaceae > Jiangella > Jiangella asiatica. The sequence goes on along the minus strand of NZ_SMKZ01000044.1, from coordinate 37,393 downwards.
CGGCACGCGGCCGGCCGGCAGGTCGGGAGTCAGGGGCATCTCGAGGTCATCCGGGTCGTCGAGGACGCCTCAGCATAGCGACCGCGGCGGACCGCTCCCAGGCCCACATCCGGGCAGCACCAGTGGTCAGGCGCCCGCGAGCCGCTCCAGGAGCTCGTCCAACAGCGCCCGCTCCCCCGTGCTGAGCCGAACCGGGCTCGCGTCGAGGACGGCACCCAGGGCAACGGCTCGCCGCGCCGGTTCACCGTCGTCCGGCGCACGGTCGTCGTCGGCGTCGGTGACGGCGGCGATGACCGCCTCGCGGGTGAGGGCCGACAGCCGCGGGTCGCGGTCGGCCGGCGCGGTGCCGATGAGGCTCAGGGTGACGCCCATGCCGGCGGCGTGGATCATCGCGGCGGCCCGCTCGACGGGCATTGCGAGGCGCCCAGCCGCGGCGACCGCACCCACGAGACCCAGCAGTATCCCGTGCGCCTGCGCGACAGCCTTGCCGGCCGAGCCCGGTGTCTGGCCGGCGTACATGAGCTGGTAGTGCGCAGGGTTCTCCAGGCCGAACGCTACGTGGAGGTCCCATCCGGCGCGGAGGTCGTCGACCGGGTCGCCCGACGGCGCCTGCGCGGCCTTGCGCGCCAGGTAGCGCTCGAAGCCGTCGGCGGCCACCGCGTCGAGCAACCCCCGCATGTCGCCGAACAGCCGGTAGATGGTGGGCGGCTGCACGCCGGCCGCGGCGCTGACCGAGCGGGTGGTGACGGCGTCGCGTCCTTGCTCGGTCAGGAGCGTGGCCGCGGCGGTGACGATCCGCTGCCGCGTCTCGGAACGATCAGGCATGGAATCGATGATAACAGAGATTGGATATCAACGGTTGCATTCTGGCTCGCGAAGCGTTACGGTTATCGTCGATAACAACTGGGAGGAACCAATGAACACACGCGTAGCCATCGTCACCGGCGGCTCCCGCGGCATCGGCCGCGCCATCGCGGAGCGCCTGGCCGCGGACGGCCAAGCCGTCGCCGTCGTCTACGCCACCAACCGCGCCGAGGCCGACGACACCGTGCGCACCATAACCGACAAAGGCGGCGCCGCCATCGCCGTCCAGGCCGACGTGGCCGACGAAGCCGCCGTCACCGCACTGTTCGACACGGTCGAGGCGGAGTTCGGCGGCGTGGACGTCGTGGTCAACTCGGCCGGGCTCATGATCCTCGGCAACGTCGCCGACTTCGACCTGGCCGACCTGGATCGGCTGCACCGCACCAACATCCGGGGCACGTTCGTCGTCGACCAGCAGGCCGCCCGGCGGGTCCGCGGCGGCGGCGCCATCGTCAACCTGTCCACCTCGGTGACCAGGCTGGCGCTGCCCACCTACGCCGCGTACGCCGCCAGCAAGGGCGCCGTCGACGCGATCAGCATGATCCTGGCCCGGGAGCTGCGCGGCCGCGACATCACCGTCAACGCCGTCGCGCCCGGCCCGACGGCCACCGCGCTCTTCCTCGACGGCAAGGACCAGGAGACCGTCGACCGGATGGCGCGGGCGAACCCGATGGAGCGGCTCGGCATGCCCGACGACATCGCCGAGGTGGTGTCGTTCCTCGCCGGCCCCGGACGCTGGGTCAACGGCCAGACGCTGTACGCCAACGGCGGCGTCGTCTGAACCGGCCGCCCGCCGTCACAGGCCGCCGGTGTCAGGTCGGGGCTGGTCGGCCAGCCACCGGTGATGAACCGCGTCACCTCCGGGGCGGGGCGCGGCGGTGGAGCTGCGCTCGACGAGGGTGGTAGCCAGCTCGAAGTGGTGCGTCTCGGGGCGGTGGCCGCGGGCCAGGCCGAGCAGCGTGCGCAGCGCGACCCGGCCCATCTCCCGCATCGGCTGGCGGACGGTGGTGAGCTGCGGCGAGGCCCACTCGGCGGCGTAGGTGTCGTCGAAGCCGATGATGCTGAGGTCTTCGGGGAGCCGTAGCCCGCGCTGCCGGGCCTCCTGCATGACGCCGAGGGCGGACGCGTCGCACCCGGCGACCACGGCGGTCGGCGGGTTCGGCAGGTCGAGGAGGCGGGCGGCCATGGAGCGGCCGTCGTCGTAGCTGAAGCCCACCTTGAGGATGAGCTCGTCGTCGGTCTTGACGCCGTGGCTGCTCAGCGCGGCGAGGTGACCGTGCAGGCGCTGTTGGGCTGGCCGCGACGCGGGCAGGCCGCCGGCGAAGCCGATGCGGCGATGGCCGAGCGAGAGCAGGTGCTCGGTGGCCTGCAGCCCGCCGGACCAGTTGGTGGCGCTGACGCTGACCAGCTGGTCGGTGGTGCTGGGGTCGATGCTCACGGGGTCGATGGCGACCAGCCCGAGGCCGGCGTCGGCGCAGGCGCGGACCTGGTCGGGCCGCACCTCCGTGGTGACGACGATCAGCCCCAGGTGTCCCTTCGCGGCCAGCTCGCGGAACCATGCCGGCGTCAGCGCCTGCGGGCCGTCGGCGCCGGGCAGGTGGGTGACGACGACGTCGGCGCCGAGCTCGATGCCGGCAGTGACCACACCGGAGAGCACCTGGGCGGAGTAGAGGTTGACGAACGCGTCGAACAGGACGGTGACGGTGGGCGCCGTGCCGTGAACCCGCCGGCCGGTGCTGGGAACGTAGCCGAGCGCGTCGATGCTGGCCTGGACCCGTACACGCGTCTCGGGCGCGACGTCGCCGCGGCCGTTGAGCACCTTGGACACCGTCGCCTTCGAGACCCCGGCGGCGCGCGCCACGGTGTCCAGCGTCGGCCGTTCCGCACCCATGCGCCGCACCTCCGTCTCTCCAGTTCGATCACCGAAACTATTTCGGACGGATAGCCCTTGTCAAGCCACAGCATCACGGCTGTATCGCGCGTCATGGCATGTATTGACGGACAATAGGGTCGCCACTACTCTCGGCACATCCGAAACAACGTCGTAATAGTTTCGGAACGTTGACTCTCCGGAGCCACTGCTCCACGACGGACAGGACGGCGCAATGAGGCACACAGGACTCCGGGTGGTGGCCGCCACCGTACTCGCGGCCACGCTGGCCGCCTGCGGCGGCGCCAGCCCCGGCGACTCGACGGACGAGAACGGTGGCGACTCCAGCGGTGCAGGCGGCGGGGGCGAGGCCAGCGCATGGATCCTCACCGGCGGCGGCTGGCCGGTCACGGCCGCGTCGTTCGAGCGCTGGAACGAGTCGAACTCCGACCAGCGGATCACGGTCGAGGAGTACGAGAACGACGCCTACAAGGAGAAGATCAGGACGTCGGTGGGCTCCGGCGAGGCGCCCACGCTGATCATGAGCTGGACCGGCGGCACGCTCGCCGACTACGTCGCGAACGAGCAGGTCGTCGACATCACCGCGGACACCCAGGAGCTGGTCGACCGGGTGATGCCCTCGGTCGCGCAGAACGGCGCGATCGACGGCACCACGTACGCCGTCCCCATGAACGACGTGCAGCCGGTCGTCCTCTACTACAACGAGGACCTGTTCGACCAGGTCGGCATCGAGGTCCCCACCACGTGGGCGGAGACCCTCGACGCCGTGGAGGCGTTCGACGAGGCAGGCATCATCCCGTTCTCGCTGGCCGGCCAGAGCGTGTGGCCAGAGCTGATGTGGATCCAGTACCTGACCGACCGCATCGGCGGGCCCGAGGTCTTCCAGGCCGTGCTGGACGGCCAACCCGACGCGTGGTCCGATCCGGCCGTCCTCGAGGCGCTGACCCGCATCCAGGAGCTGGTCGACGCCGGCGCGTTCGGCGACGCGTTCGCCTCCGTCGCCGCCGACCAGAGCGCCGACGCGGCCTTGGTGCACACCGGCCGCGCCGCGATGCTGCTGCAGGGCAGCTGGGTCTACGCGACGTTCCACACCGACGCGCCTGAGTTCGCCAGCAGCGCGCTGGGCTTCACCACGTTCCCCGAGATCGAGGGCGGCGCCGGTGACCCGGGGAACATCGTCGGCAACCCGGCCAACTTCTGGTCCATCTCCGCCGCGGCCAGCGAGGCGGAGCGGCAGACCGCCCTGGACTACGTCAACGAGTACGTCTACGACGACGAGCAGCTCGCCGCGATGCTCGACGCCGGCAGCCTCCCCCCGGTCGAGGGCCTGGACGACCAGATCGCGCAGAGCGACGACGCGGAATACCTCGCCTTCGCCTACGGGCTGGTGCAGGACGCGCCGCACTTCCAGCTCTCCTGGGACCAGGCGCTGCCAGCCGACCAGGCGCAGGAGCTACTGACCAACCTGAGCCAGATCTTCCTCGGTGAGATCACGCCGCAGCAGTTCGTCGATGCCATGAATGCCACGCTCTGACGATGACCCTCTCGATCCGGTCCGGTGCGGTTTCGCGACGTGCCGCGCGACCCCGCACCGGACCACCGTTCTGGCTGGCCGCGCCGGCGCTGGCGATCTTCGCCCTGTTCGCCCTGCTCCCCCTGGGCGGCGTCGTGGTGCTGTCGTTCACGGAGTGGGACGGCCTGGGCACGCCGTCGTGGGCCGGCACGGACGTCTGGTTCGACACCGTCAGCGACCCGGCCACCCGCCAGGCGATGTGGCTGACGCTCGTCTTCGTCGTCCTCTCCTACCTGTTCCAGGCGCCGGTCGCGCTGCTGCTCGGCGTGTTCATGGCCGGCCGGCAGCGCTACCGCGCAGTCTGGTCGGTGCTGTACTTCCTGCCGCTGCTGTTCTCGTCCGCGGCCATCGGCATCACGTTCCGGTCGCTGCTGGACCCGAACTTCGGCCTGTCGCGCGCGCTGGACTCCACGGCGTTCCGGACGAACTGGCTCGGCGATCCTGACCTCGCCCTCTACGTCGTGGTGTTCGTGGTCGGCTGGTGCTTCGTCCCGTTCCACGCGCTGCTCTACCAGGCGGGGGTGCGGCAGATCCCGGCGACGCTGTACGAGGCGGCCGTGCTGGACGGCGCCGGACGGGTCAAGCAGTTCCGCTACGTCACGCTGCCGCAACTGCGCTACACCATCGTGACGTCGTCGACGCTGATGCTGGTCGGCTCGCTCACCTACTTCGACCTCGTGTTCATCCTCACCGGCGGCGGACCCGGCGACGCCACCCGCATCCTGCCGCTGCACATGTACCTGACCGGGTTCCGCGGCTACGAGATGGGCCCGGCCAGCGTCATCGCCGTCATCCTCGTCGGCGTCGGGCTCGCGCTGTCGCTGGCGCTGAGCCGCTTGTCCGGCGCCGGCCGGATGCAGAGCCAGCAGGCGGGCCTGTGATGGCCGCGCCCGGGGTCATCCGCGAGCGGCCGAACGTGATCGGCGCGCTCGGCGGGCTGCTGTGGCTGCTGGTCACCATCGTGCCGGTCTACTACCTGGTGTTGACCAGCCTGCGCCGGCAGCAGGCGTACTACGCGGAGAACCCGCTGCTGCCGCCGGCCGCGCCGACGCTCGGCGCGTACCGGCTGGTGCTGGAGAACGACTTCCTGCGCTACCTCACCAACAGCGTGATCGTGACGGTGGTCGCGGTGGCGCTGGTGCTCGCGACGTCGCTGATGGCGTCGTACTACCTTGTGCGGTCCGGTTCGCGGCTGTCGCGCGGCGTGCTGAGCGTCGTTCTGCTCGGCCTGGCCATCCCGGTGCAGGCGACCATCGTGCCGGTCTACTACCTGATCGTGCGGCTCGGGCTCTACGACTCGCTGTTCGCGCTGATCCTGCCGGCGGTGGCGTTCGCGATCCCGATCAGCGTGCTGATCATCGTCAACTTCGTCCGCGACATCCCCGCCGAGCTGTTCGAGTCGATGCACGCCGACGGCGCCGGGCACTGGCGCATCCTGCACTCGCTGGTGCTCCCCCTCTCGCGCCCGGCGCTGGTCACCGTCGGCGTCTACGAGGCACTGCAGGTGTGGAACGGGTTCCTCTTCCCACTGATCCTCACGCAGAGCTCGTCGGTGCGAGTGCTGCCGCTGTCGCTGTGGACCTACCAGGGCCAGTTCGCCGTCAACGTGCCCGCGGTGCTGGCCGCCGTGACGCTGTCCGCGCTCCCCGTCCTCGCCGCCTACATCGTCGGGCGGCGCCAGATCGTGTCCGGCCTGACCGCGGGGTTCGGCAAGTGACCCGCACCTACGACCAAGGGACGTCCATGAGCACAGACACCGCCGCCGGACCCTGGCAGGACACCGGCCGGCCGCTTACCGAGCGGGTGGACGCGCTGCTCTCGGCGATGACGCTGGAGGAGAAGGCCGGCCAGCTGGGCAGCTACTGGGACCGGGACACCGAGGACGACGACGGCGACGGCGGCGGCGTCGCCCCGATGGAGTCGGACATGGCCGAAGGCCTCCGGAACTTCCCCGAGGCCATCGAGCACGGCCTGGGCCACCTGACCCGCGTCTTCGGCACCCGCCCGGTCTCGGTCGCCGCCGGCGTGGCGACCTTGCGAGAGCGGCAGCGACAGGTCACCAAGGCGTCCCGGTTCGGGCTGGGCGCCCTGCTGCACGAGGAGTGCCTGACCGGCTTCACCGCGTACGGCGCCACCGTCCATCCGACGCCGCTGGCCTGGGGCGCCACGTTCGACCCGACTCTCATCGAGGCGATGGCCGCGGCGATCGGCGCCGACCTGCGCGCCCTCGGCGTCCACCAGGGCCTGGCTCCGGTGCTCGACGTAGTCCGCGACTACCGCTGGGGCCGGGTCGAGGAGTCCATCGGCGAGGACCCGTACCTGGTCGGCACCCTCGCCTCGGCGTACGTGCGCGGCCTGCAGTCCGCCGGGGTCATCGCCACCCTCAAGCACTTCGTCGGGTACTCCGCGTCGCGGTCGGCGCGCAACCACGCCCCGGTCTCGATGGGCGGGCGCGAACTGGCCGACACCATGCTGCCGCCGTTCGAGATGGCGGTGCGCGAGGCCGGCGCCGGCTCGGCCATGAGCTCCTACTCCGACGTCGACGGCGTACCGCCCTCGGCGAGCCGGGAGCTGCTGACCGGGCTCCTGCGCGACGCCTGGGGGTTCGACGGCACGATCGTCTCCGACTACTGGGCTGTGCCGTTCCTACAGGTCAAGCACCGTGTGGCCAAGGACGCGGCGGACGCCGGCCGGCTCGCCCTCGGCGCCGGGGTCGACGTCGAGCTGCCCGAGACCAACGCGTTCCGGCACCTGCCCGCCCTGGTCCGCGCCGGCCTCGTCGACGGGCGGGCCGTCGACGAGGCCGTGCGCCGCGTCCTGCTGCAGAAGGCGGCGTTCGGGCTGCTCGACCCGGCGTGGGACCCGGCGGCGGACTCCGTCGAGGAACGCGACCTCGACTCCCCCGGCAACCGCGCGCTGGCCGCGTCGGTGGCGGAGAAGTCGATCGTCCTGCTGGCCAACGACGGGCTGCTGCCGCTCGACCTGCGACCGCGGCGGGTCGCGGTGATCGGCACGACGGCGGTCGAGCCGCGGACGTTCCTCGGCTGCTACTCCTTCCCCAACCACGTGCTCGCGAAGCTCGGCGGCGACGATCTCGGGATCGAGGTGCCGACGCTGCTGGAGTCGCTGCGCGAGGAGCTGCCGGCGGCCGACGTCCTCCACGCCTCAGGCTGCGCCATCACCGGCGACGACCGCTCCGGCCTGGCCGAGGCGGCCGGGCTCGCCCGCGACGCCGACGTCGCCGTCGTCACCGTCGGCGACCTGGCCGGGCTGTTCGGCCGGGGCACGTCCGGCGAAGGCTGCGACGCACCCGACCTCACCCTGCCAGGGGTGCAGGCCGAGCTGGTCGAGGCGGTGCTGGCGACCGGGACGCCGGTGGTGCTCGTGGTGGTGTCCGGCCGCCCGTACGCCCTCGGCGGCCTCGCGCCGCGATGTGCCGCCGTCGTCCAGGCGTTCTTCCCCGGCGAGGAGGGCGGCCCGGCGCTGGCCGGCGTGCTGTCCGGACGGGTCCAGCCCGGCGGCCGGCTGCCCGTCGCCGTGCCGCGCACGCCGGCGGTGACGGTGCCGACATACCGGACCGCGCCGCTGGGCCAGCGCAGCGACGGCGTCTCCAGCCTCGACCCGACGCCGCTCTACCCGTTCGGCCACGGCCTGTCCTACACGACCGTCGAGTACGCCGGTCTCGTCCTCAGCGAGCCGGAGCTGCCGGTCGACGGCTCGATCGAGGCGACCGTGACGGTGCGCAACACCGGCCCGCGCGCCGCCGAGGAGGTCGTGCAGCTCTACCTCGGCGACCGGGTCGCCTCGGTCGCGCGGCCGGTGCGCGAGCTGGTCGGCTACCTGCGTGTGCCCCTCGCGGCCGGCCAGGAGCGGCGGGTGACGTTCACCGTCCACGCCGACCGCACCTCCTTCATCGGCCTCGACCGCCGGCGGGTCGTGGAGCCGGGCCCGCTCACGCTGTGGGCCGGGCCGTCCAGCCAGGACGTCCCGCTGACCGCCCGCCTGTCGATCATCGGCGAGCCGCGCGTGGTCGACGGACCGCGCGTCATGGTCACGCCGGCCCATCTGGACCGGTGACGGTGGCGCGTCCCGGGATCAGGCGTAGAGCTCGGCGCGCTGCCCTTCGGCGATCTGCCGGCGCAACGCCTGGTCGTACGGGCTGCTGACGGGGTCGTCCAGCGCGGCGACGAAGACGACGAAGACGCGGCCGGTGGGGTCAGCTCGAAGCTGGTCGCGCGTCGCGCGTCGCCCGCCAGGCCGCCAGGTTGAAGTAGTAGACGAATCCCAGGACGAAGGCCGCGACCGTGCCGAGGACGACGGCGACCGGGTCGAGGTCAGGCATCGGGGTTACCGTCCTCCAGCCGCGCCTTGAGCGCACCGAGGCGCTCGCGCCACCACGCCTTCAGCAGCGCGGCCGCCTCCCGGTCCGGAAGGCGGGAGTGCTCGATCGCGACGAGGGCCTTGGCCTCGCCCTTGGGCACGAACGTCACGGCGACGCGGCCCTGGCCGGGCGCGAGGCCGTCGACGCCGATCCAGTCGAACCTCGCCGACCTGGGCCGCGTTGCCGTCCGCTCCCGTAGGACCCGGCCGGGCAGCCAGCCCGCCCGCCGCGGCTCGTCGGCGCACGCGTCGAACAGCCGCTCGACGTCCACGTCGACGGTGCGGGACGCGGTGACGGCGAACCCGTTGGGGTGCTGGCCGACCGCCCGGCCGCCGCGGGCCCGCTCGTAGCTGACGGTGACCGCCTGCGCCGGCCAGGCCAGCGGGACGACGTCGAGCAGCTCGGCGACGTGGCGGGCGATCTCACGGTGCGGGCGCCCCGCGGCGCCCCAGTCGTCGAGGAGGTCGAACCACTCCTCCCAGCCGCGGCCGGTGCGCTCACGGATGATGGCGTCGGGAGCGGTCAGCACCGGTTCCTCGGCATCACGGGTGGGCGCGAGCCGGCCGGCGAGGAGGGTCGCCCGGGCCGCGGTGTAGCTCTCGCCGGTCTTGGCCATGCGGGTGCGCACGAGGTGCTTGAACGAGCTCTGCCTGGTCATCAGGTGTTCCTCTCGTGGGCGGCACGACGCGACTCACGCTCGCGACGTCCGCCGGAAAGGACACACCGAACCGGCATCCCGAGGACTCGAGCCCCCTTTGCCCCCGCTGACGCCGGCGGCGTGAGCACCGGAACCGGGGGTTGGGCGCGGGACGGCGCCACGGCATGAGGCTAGCAGCCCGGCGTCCGGCACGACAGGCGTAGCGACTCAGGCGGTGGCCGGCCGTCGCGCAGCACCCCGCGGACACCGTCGACGGTGATGGTGTCCGGCTCGATCCCCGTCAGCCACCACGTGGCGCCGGCCTCGCCGAGGCCGTCGCGACGGTGGAGCGGCTGCGCTCCGAGGCCGGCCGGGCGACGCACGCACGCTGGACCAGCTACGGTTCGACGGAGCCCGATCCGCCGCCCTATCGACGCCGCTCAGACCGCCTGCGGAAGCAGCCGGATCGTCACCTTCGCGGCATCGTCGCCGACCACCGTGCCGACGATCGCCGGCCCAAACCGGTCGTACTTGGCGTGGTACGCCGCGTCGATGTCGCCCTGGCCGTCCGTGTCCACGGCCTCGAACGTCACGTCGCGTTCCACGCCGCCGACCTTCACGCGCCCAGTGCCGCTGGCCAGCGCCCGCCGATACCAGCCGTTGCCCGGCCCGTACGCGGAACGGACATACACGTCGCCGCCGGAACGCACCGCCCAGATGATCACGTACGGCCGCAGCGAGCCGTCCGCCCGCCGCGATGCGAGGCGCAGCTCGTCCGTGCTGGCGATCGTGGCAAGTTCGTCCTCGGTCCAGTTCGTCATCGTCGACCACCTCGGTTCATGCCATGATCGAACTCCCCGTCGGGCCGCGAGCTTCCCGAGACCGTGTTCGCTCTACGACGAACGGGTCCGCAATGCCTCGCCGAGCAGCTCGAACGTCGGGCGGTCGAACGCGACCAGGCGAACCCGCTCCACCCGGGTGGGCGTGGACAGGACGGTGTCGACGGCGATCCGTGCGGCCTGGTCGGGCGGGTAGCCGTAGATGCCGGTGGAGATGGCCGGGAACGCGACGCTGCGGGCGCCGAGCTCGTCGGCGACTTCCAGGCTGCGGCGGTAGCACGATGCCAGCAGGTCGGCCTCGCCGCGGGTGCCGCCCTTCCAGACCGGGCCGACGGTGTGGATGACGTGGCGGATCGGCGGGTCGAGGTCGAAGGCAGGGGTCGCGACGGCCTCCCCAGGTGGGCAGGGCGCGAGAGCGGCACCGGCCTCGGCCAGCCGCGGACCGGCGGCCCGGTGGATGGCGCCGTCGACCCCGCCCCCGCCGCGCAGCGACGAGTTGGCGGCGTTCACGATCGTGTCCACGTCCTCGGCGGTGATGTCACCGCGGACCACCTCGACCGACACCATGCCCACCATCATGCCGCGGCGCCTGTGGCCCGGGACGCTCAGGACAGGTCGTCGGCGTCGGTGTGGCCGGACGGTGGGACCTTGCGCAGCATGGTCAGTGCGACCACCGCGAGGGCGGCGATGATCACGGCGCTGATGCCGGCCACGGTCTGCAGCCCAGCGGCGAAGGCGTCGCGCGCGGCGGCGAGGAAGTCCGCGGCGGCGTCGGCGGGCAGGCCGTCGGCGACGACGGTGGCGGTGGCCAGCGTGTTCTGGCCGGCCTCGGCGGTGGCGGCGTCGACACCGGCCGGCACCTCGTCGGCGAACTGCCGGCGGTAGACGTACGTGCCCACCGAGCCCAGCGCCGCGACGCCGAAGGCGACACCGAACTCGCCGCTGGTCTCCAGCATCGACCCGGCCGAGCCGGCCTTTCCAGGCGGCGCCGTCGCGACGACGATGTCGGTGCTCAGCACCATCATCGGTGCGACGCCGACGTGGATCAGCACGGCGCCGGTGACCAGCAGGCCGAGCCCGGCGCCGCCACCGACGCCGGTGAGGACGAGCAGCCCGGCGACGGTGACCAGGAGGCCGGCCGCGGCCACGTGGGCCGGGCGGAGCCGCCGGGCGATCAGCGGCGCCAGGACGGCCACGATCATCTCCGCGCCGGCGGCCGGGACCATCCAGAGCCCGGCCCACAGCGGCGACAGCTCGGCGACGAGCTGCAGGTACTGCGTCACGTAGAGGTACACGCCCCCGAGGACGGCCATCGCGATCAGCAGCACGCCGAGTGCGGCGCTGAACGCCTTGGTGGTGAACAGCCCGACGTCGAGCACCGGGCTCTCCAGCCGGCGCTGCCGCCGCACGAACACCACGCCCAGCGTCACCCCGATTGCGATCGCCGCCAGGGGCACGGCGGCCAGGCCCTCCTCCGCCAACTGCTTGAGGCCGTAGATGAACGGCAGGATCGCGCCGAGTGAGAGCACGACGCTCAGCGGGTCGAGCCGGCCGCCGCCCTGGTCGCGGACCCCCGGCAGCACCGCCGGACCGAGCAGGAGCAGGAGCAGCATCACCGGGACGCCGATCAGGAAGACCGAACCCCACCAGAACCACTCCAGCAGGACGCCGCCGACAACGGGGCCGAGGATGGTGCCGCCGGAGAAGCAGGCCGTCCACACCCCGATGGCGAGGGTGCGCTCCTTCGGGTCGACGAACAGCAGGCGAACCATGACCAGCGACGACGGCATCAGGGTTGCGGCCGCGACCCCGAGCAGCGCCCGGGCGACGACGAGCATCTCCGCCGACGTCGAGTACGCCGCAAGCACCGACGCCACACCGAAGCCGACCGCGCCCATCAGCATCAGCCGGCGCGGCCCGATGCGGTCGGCGAGGCCGCCCATCGTGACGAGGAAACCGGCGATCATGAAGCCGTAGATGTCGAGGACCCACAGCATCTGCGCACTGCCGGGCCGCAGGTCGGCGGCCAGCTGCGGGCCGGCGAGGAAGAGCACGCTGTTGTCCAGCGCGATCAGCACGGTCGGCAGAGAGATCACGGCCAGGCCGAGCCAGCGACGCGATCCGTGGGCCGGGTTCGGGCCGGCCTCGGGCGTCGCGGTATCGCTCGCGGACATGCGCTGGCTCCTTCGTCCTCAATATCGATACGAGTCGTAACGTAACTTAATCGCTAGACTGGCGATCATGCAATCCCCTCGAGCCACCGGACGGCCGCGGGACGCCCGCATCGACGCGGCGGTCCTTGACGCCACGCTCGCGGTGTTGGACGAGTCGGGCTACCGCCGGCTCACGCTGGAGGAGGTGGCCCGGCGGGCCGGCACCACCAAGCCGGCGATCTACCGGCGCTGGGCCGGGCGGGAGCGGCTGGTCCTGGCCGCGCTCGCGCGGCGCCTCGGCGAGATCGAGGTGCCCGACACCACCTGCACCATGTGCGACCTGGGCGAGTCTCTGAGCGTCTTCATCGCCGCGTTCCGGCGGATGCCGCCCGACGTGCTCGGCCCGCTGTACGCCGACTGCTCATCGGAGCCGGAGCTGCGCGCGGAGTTCATGTCCGCGCTGTTCGACCCGCCACGGGCCGCGGTGGCGCAGACACTGGACCGCGCGATCGCCCGCGGCGACCTGCGGGCCGACCTCGACGTCGGCCTCACCCTCGACCTGCTGGCCTCGTTCGTCCACTATCGGGCGCTGTTCGGGCACGCGACAACGGACGCGCACGAGACCGAGCGCGCGGTCGAGACGCTGCTGCACGGGATCGCCACCGACTACCCGCACCTCCTGGCGCACAGCCTCGGGCTCAGCGAGCCCCCGGTGCGGGCACACGAGCTCCACCACGACGCACCGGCCACCTGAGCGAATCCCGGAAGCACCCCATCCCGCCAGCGCACTTGCGATACGATCTTCGACGTGCTAAACGCGTGATCGTCGACGGGGCACGGGGGCCGGCCATGGCCAGTACGGCTGCACAGTCCGTACACAAGGTCACGCTTGCCACCCTCACCGCGATGGTCGTCGGCTCCATGGTGGGCGCCGGCGTGTTCTCCCTGCCCCAGCGGTTCGGCAGCGAGACCGGCGTGGCCGGCGCGCTCGTCGCCTGGACGGTCGCCGGCAGCGGCATGCTCATGCTGGCCTTTGTCTTCCAGACTCTCGCGGTCCGCCGCCCCGACCTCGACGCGGGCGTGTACGCCTACGCCAAGGCCGGCTTCGGCGAGTACCTGGGCTTCTTCTCCGCCTTCGGCTACTGGGCGAGCGCGTGCGTCGGCAACGTCACCTACTGGGTGCTGATCATGTCGACGGTCGGTGCGGTGGCCCCGGCCCTCGGTGACGGCGACACCGTGCTGGCCATCGTGCTCAGCACCGTGGGCGTGTGGACCTTCTACCTGCTGATCCGGCGGGGCACGAAAGAGGCCGCCGCGATCAACCGGATCGTGACCGTCGCGAAGGTCGTCCCGATCATCGTCTTCATCCTGCTGGCGGTCTTCTACCTGGATCCCCAGGTGTTCGCGGACAACTGGCGCGGCGGCGACGACCTCGGCTCGCTGTACGAGCAGGTCAGAGGCACGATGCTGGTGACGGTGTTCGTGTTCCTCGGCGTGGAGGGTGCCAGCGTGTACTCGCGGCACGCCCGCCGGCGCAAGGACGTCGGCCGCGCGACCCTGCTCGGCTTCGCCATGGTGCTGAGCATCTTCGCGTCGGTGACGATCGTGTCGTACGGGATCCTGCCGCACGAGGAGCTGGCCGAGCTGCGCCAGCCGTCGATGGCCGGCGTGCTCGAGGCGGCCGTCGGCGAATGGGGCGAGGTCTTCGTCAGCGTCGGCCTGATCGTGTCCGTCCTCGGCGCGTACCTGGCCTGGACGCTGATGGCGGCCGAGGTCCTGTTCGTCGCCGCGGGCGACGACGACATGCCGCGCTTCCTCGGCCGCTCCAACGCCGCCGACGTGCCGGGGCCGGCGCTGCTGCTGACCACCGTGCTCGTGCAGACCGTCCTGATCGTCACGGCGTTCTCCGAGGACGCGTTCAACTTCGCGCTCAACCTCACCAGCGCGCTGACGCTGATCCCGTTCCTGCTCGCGGCCGCGTACGCGGTGAAGCTCGCGCTGGGTCGCGACGCGACCTGGCCATCGGGCAGCACACGCGACGTCGTCGTCGCCGGCCTCGCCACCGCCTACACGGCGTTCCTGCTGTACGCGGCCGGGCCGAAGTACATCCTGGTCTCGTTCATCATCTACGCGCCGGCCACCGTCCTGTTCGTCATGGCCCGCCGCGAACAGGGACGCACGGTGTTCACCCCCCGCGAGCTCGTCATCCTCGCCGTCTCCGTGCTCGGCGCGGTGATCGGCGTCATCGCGCTGCTCCAGGGGTGGATCACGCTCTGACCACCGCACCCTCGGGAAAGGACGTAGCAATGTCCGACCACAGCGACCACGGCGCGCGGCACGGCGTCCACTCCGAGGTCGGCGTCCTGCGCAAGGTCCTCGTCTGCTCCCCTGGGCTGGCGCACCGCCGGCTGACCCCGACGAACTCCGACGACCTGCTCTTCGACGACGTGATGTGGGTCGAGGCGGCCGAGCGCGACCACCTCGACTTCGTCAACAAGCTGCGCGGCCGGGGCGTGGAGGTCGTCGAGCTGCACGCCCTGCTGGCGCAGACCATGGCGATCCCCGAGGCGCGCTCGTGGCTGCTGGACCGCAAGGTGACGGTGAACGAGGTCGGCCCCGGGTTCGTCGACAGCACCCGGGAGTTCCTGGAGTCGCTGGCGCCGGGGCCGCTCGCGGAGTTCCTCATCGGCGGCCTGGCCACCACCGACCTGCCCGAGGACTACCAGTCCGGCTACGCCGCGCTGGCGCGGGAGTCGACCGGGGCGCGCGACTACTTGATGCCGCCGCTCCCGAACACGCTCTACACCCGCGACACCACCTGCTGGCTCTACGGCGGGCTCACCATGAACCCGCTCTACTGGCCGGCCCGCCACGACGAGACCCTGCTGTACAAGTCGATCTACACGTTCCACCCCGACTACGCCGGCAGCACGCTCTGGTGGGGCGACCCGGAGCAGGACTGGGGACGCGCCACGTTCGAGGGCGGCGACATCATGCCCATCGGCAACGGCACCGTGCTCATGGGTATGAGCGAGCGGACCTCCCGGCACGCGATCACGCAGGTCGCGGGGGCGCTGTTCGCCCAAGGCGCCGCCGAGCGGGTCATCGTCGCCGGCATGCCGAAGCTGCGCGCCGCGATGCACCTGGACACGGTGTTCACCTTCGCCGACCGCGACGTCGTCACCGTCTTTCCCCGCATCGTCGACTCCATCCACGTGTTCACGCTGCGCCCCGGCGACCGGGCGTCGGGCGTCGACGTCACGGACGAGGGGTCCGCGCGGCTGGTCGACGTCGTCGCCGCGGCCCTCGGCCTGGACGGGCTGCGCGTCATCGAGACCGGCGGCGACCAGTACGCCTCCGAGCGCCAGCAGTGGGACAGCGGCAACAACGCCGTCGCGCTGGAGCCCGGCGTCGTCGTCACCTACGACCGCAACACCCAGACCAACACGCTGCTGCGCAAGGCCGGCATCGAGGTCGTCACGATCGTCGGCGCGGAGCTGGGCCGCGGCCGGGGCGGCGGTCACTGCATGACCTGCCCGCTCAGCCGCGACCCGGTCGCGTTCTGACCCGCCGTCAGGCGGCCGCGGTCACCCGGGCGGCCGACATCGCGAGCCGCGCCTGCACCGTGGCCGCGTCGACGCCGACCAGCCGCCCGTCGCGTTTGACGATCCGGCCGGCGACGACGACGGTGTCCACCGCGCGGGTGTCCATCGACAGCACGATCGCGCCCACCGGGTCGTGCGCCGGCGCGACGCCGAGACCGTCCGTGCGCAGCAGCACGAGGTCGGCGTGGTCGCCCGGGCGCAGCGAGCCGACGCCGGCGAGCCCAGCCGCGCGCGCACCGTCCACCGTCGCCGCCCGCAGCAGGTCCGTGGTGGTCAGGCCGTGGCCCGCCGTCGGATCCAGGCGCCCCAGGGCGTAGGCCGAGCGCAGCAGGCTGAACATGTCGCCCGGCCCGCTCACGACGGTGTCGGCGCCCAGCCCGGTCGGTATCCCCGCGGCCAGGGCACGGGCGGTGATCGGCGCGCCGAAGCCCATCCCGGCCTCGACCACCGGCGACACCGACACCGTGCCCCCGCTGTCGGCGATGCGCCCGAGCGCGGCGTCGCCGTAGCCGTTGCCGTGCACGTAGTTCGTGCGCGGCCGGAGCAGGCCGTGGCGTTCCAGGAAGTCCAGGCCGCGGTCGCCGCTGGTCGCGTCGCCGACACCCAGGTGGACCGTTACGGCCAGGTCGAGCTCGCGCGCAAGCCGCCACTCCCGCAGCGCCGCCTCCTCGCCGACGAAGTCCGGCCCGAACGGCGCCATCGCCATGGTCACCAGGCCGCCGGTCCGCGCGAGCGCCGCCCGGGCGGTGGCGACGTCCGGCTCGCTCACGCAGTACCCGAACACCGCGCGGATACCGGCGGCGTGCAGCGCGTCGATCGCGGCGGCCGTGTGGTCCGGGGTGTGCTGGATGTGTGACCAGTCGACGACGGTGGTGATGCCGGCGTCGAGACACTCCAGGGCGCCGGCGAGCGTACCGGCGTAGACATCGTCGGGACGGTAGCGGGGCGCGAGCGTGCCGAGAACGAGGTCGAGGTATCCGGCGAGGGTGACGTCCGGCCCGGCGGCCCGGATGCCGGCCTGCCACGTGTGCCGATGGGCGTCGACGAAGCCTGGCAGGACGAGCATGCCGCTCGCGTCGACGACCTCGGCACCGGCCGGAACGGGCAGCCCGGGAGCGACGGCGGCGATGCGCCCGTCCTCGACGAGCACGTCGGCCGCGCGGACGCGGACGGGATCAGTGTCGATGGCTGTGCCGCCGCGGAGCAGTAGACTCATGCCCGCACACTATGCAGAAAGCTTTTCGAAAAGCAACATCGACAGCGGTAGCCTGATCCGGTGCCTGACGACGTGCGTGACGAGGTGCGGGACGAGGTCGACCGCCTCGCCGAGCGGTGGGCGGCGGCGGGCATGGCCCCGGACGCGATCGCCCGGCTGTCGCTCGGCAAGCGGGCGTCCCGCCTGGCCGACCAGGTCGAACAGGCCACCAAGGCCGAACTGGCCGAGCTGGGCCTGACCTACGCCGAGTTCGACGTGCTGGCCGCACTGCGCCGGGCCGGCGGGCCGCTGCGGCCGAGCGAGCTGACCCGCTCCGTGCTCCTGACCTCCGGCGGCACGAGCAACGTCCTGCAGCGACTGGTCGCGGCCGGCTACGTCGAGCGCGAGGCCGACCAGGGAGACGCCCGCGGCCGGTGGGTCCGCCTGACCGACACCGGCGCCGCCGTGACGGACCAGGGCATGGCGGCGTCGGCCCGCGCCTACGAGGACGTCCTGGCCGGCATCCCCGCCGGCGCCATCGCCGCGGCCGCCGACGCACTGCGCGAGATCGTCGCCGTCACCGATCGCCGCCGGCGCCGCTGACCCGGCCCACCACGCGTCGATCGTCCGCCGGGCCGCCTCGACCCCGTTTCTCAGACTGCTCTTACGAAGGCCCTAAAAACTTCTCACCGTCCTGCACGAGCGTGACCTCGACAGCAGGCGGGTCGTCGGCGCGGCCGGCACCCGCCACAGGGCTCAGGCGAATGGAGCAGACGTGACGGGCTTCTCTCGACGATCGGTACTCCGCGCGCTCGGTGCGGCCGGCGCGGCATCGGCCGCCTCCGGGGTGGCGCTGAGCGCGGCACCAGCCCCGGCCGGCGCCGCCGGCTCGGGCTCGCCGGACCACGGCCGGGTTCCCGACGACCTGCGCCCGGGCGGCGCCTACGACCGGTTCGTCGCCGAGCTGGCGGAGCGGGACGAGTTCTCCGGGACCATCCTGGTCAGCCAGCGCGGCCGGACCGTACTGAGCCGGTCGTACGGCCTGGCCGACAAGGAGCGCGAGATCCCCAACGCGCGCGACACCATCTTCGCGACCGGCTCGGTCACCAAGCTCTTCACAGCGATCGCCGTCGTGCAGCTCGCCGAACGGGAGCAGCTCAGGTTCCACCAGACGGTCGGCGAGTTCCTCGACGGCTTCGCGCCGGAGGTGGCCGACGCCGTCACCGTCCACCACCTCCTGATCCACACGTCGGGCCTGGGCGACTACGTCCAGACCGACGCCTGGAAGGAGGGCCGTCAGGTCTGGGACAGCCCCGAGGAGATCATGGCGGGCATCTCCGGGATCGTTCGCGGCCAGCCCGCCCCGGCCGTCCCGCCGGGCGACGCTGAGGCGTACAGCAACTCCGGCTACCACGTTCTCGGCGAGATCGTCGCCGCCGTCTCCGGGCAGCCGTACTACGACTATGTCCGTGAGCACGTCTTCGGGTCCGCCGACATGACGGACGCGGACTTCTACACCAAGCCCGCCTGGCGCGACGACCCGCGCATCGCCATCCCCTACACCCTGGACGCGGCTGGCGACCGGGTCGATGCACTGGACCAGCTGCCGTACACAGGCGCTCCCGCGGGCAACGCCCACGCGACGGCCGACGGCCTGGCCGGCTTCGCCCGTGCCCTCGACGACGACGACCTGCTGGGCTCGCTGTACCGAGGCATCTACCTCGACACGAAGCGGCCGGGCCTGTGGTCGGACACCCAGGACATGCCCTCGCAGGTCAAGTTCAACACCTACGGACCGCACGCGCTGCTCGTCAACGAGCAGTGGGGCCTCGGGCACAACGGGGGCGCGCCCGGGATCGGCGCCTACCTGGAGTGGTACCCGGCGCAGGACATCGTCTCGGTCGTCCTGTGCAACTACGACGCGCAGATGACCTCGACCATCGCCGCGACCGCCCGGCGTATCGCCATGGGCGGCGACTGGTGACCGCGGCCGCCGTCAGGAGGACGCGGCCGCTCCCGGTGCGGGTGGGACGAGCACAGACCGGACGGTCGCCGTCACGACCCCGGCGGCGTCCGCGGGGTCCAGCCGGCCGGCCCGCTGCTCCTCCGCGGCGCCGTTCAGGAGGTAGTGCACGGCGCTGACCAGCCAGGTGACCGGCAGATCGGTACGGAACACGCCGTCGTCCTGACCGCGGCGGACGAGCTGCGCCATCCGTTCGGCCGGCGCGGCGTGCAGCGTGCGCAGCCGCCCGGCGGGAAGGACGCCCTGGGCGGCCTGGAGCAGCGCCGCGGACTCGGCGACCAGCGACCAGCTGGAACCGAGCAGCCGGGTCAGCGCCTCCCGCGCGTCGCCGCCGAGGTCGACGGCGGACAGCGTCTCGTCGCCGGCGCGCATGGCGTCGGCGAGCGCGGCCTCGACCAGCTCGGCCCGGTTCGGGAAGTGCCCGTACAGCGTCATCCGGCCGACACCGGCGGCCTTGGCGATGTCGTCGATGGTGGCGTCCGGATCGCGGCCGAGGCACGAGCGGGCGGCGGCGACGATGCGCACGATGCTCCGCTCGGCGTCGGCGCGCCGGCGCTGCTTGGGTCGGGCCTCGGTCGACGACATGCTACCAGTTTAACTCGTACCGGAATATACGAGTTAGCTCCTCCGTTTCCCTAACTCGTACTCACACATACGAGTTAGGGCGGGAGGCCCAACCATGACGTACGACCAGACATCGACACCGCATCCGTTGCGGTGGCGCATCCTGGGGTTCCTCGGCGTGGCCCAGCTGATGCTGATCCTCGACGTCACCGTCGTGGCGATCGCACTGCCACACATCGAGGTCGACCTCGGCTCGAGTCGCGAGGTCCTGACCTGGACCGTAAGCGCCTACGCACTGGCCTTCGGCGGCCTGATGCTGCTGGGCGGCCGGCTCGCGGACCTCGTCGGCGCCAAGCGGGTCGTGCTTGCCGGGCTGCTCGCGTTCACCCTGGCCTCGCTGGTGACCGGGCTGGCCGAGTCCTCGGCCATGCTCATCGGCGGGCGCGTCGCTCAGGGCGTCGGCGCGGCCCTGCTCTCGCCGGCGGCGCTGTCGCTCGTCGTCACGCTGTTCGACGGCGACGAGCGGAACCGGGCCCTCGGGGTGTGGTCCGCTCTCGGCGGCGGCGGAGCGGCACTGGGCGTGCTGCTCGGTGGCCTGCTCACCGCCGGACCCGGGTGGCCGTGGGTGTTCTTCGTCAACGTGCCGATAGGCCTGGTCATCGTCGCCGCGCTGGCTCGCATGCTGCCGCGGCGTCCCGCGGCCGCGCCCAAAGCCCGGCTCGACGTCCTCGGCGCGCTCCTGGTGACCGCATCCTCCGGCACCCTGATCTACGCGTTCATCACCGCCGGCGACCGTGGCTGGCTGACCGCCACGACCGGGCTGCTCGTGCCGCTCGCGGCCGTGGGCTACCTGGCGTTCGTGGTCTGGCAGCGGCGCGCGAGCTCGCCGCTGATGGACGTGCGGCTGCTCGCGCGCCGTCCGGTCGCGACCGGCACGTTCCTCATCCTCCTGGCGACGGCGTTGATGATCGCCGTGTTCTTCCTCGGCACGTTCTACTTCCAGCACGCCCGGGGCTACGGCGCGCTGCGGACCGGGCTGCTGTTCCTCCCGGTCGCGCTGGCCACGATGGCCGGCGCCAACCTCACCGGCCGGGCGATCGCCCGGCTGGGCGCGCGTCCGCTCGCGGTCATCGGACTGGTCGTCGCCGCTGCCGGGATGGCCGTCCCCGCGCTGTCGCTGCACCCGACCACCGTCGTCGTCGGAGTGTCGATTGCGGCCGCCGGCACCGGCGCCATCTTCGTCGTCGCCTCGGCGACGGCGCTAGGTCAGGTCGCACCGCACGAGGCCGGCGTCGCCTCGGGCATCGTCAGCACCTTCCACGAGTTCGGCGCCGCCGGCGGGGCCGCCGTCGTCTCCAGCGTGGCGGCGACCAGCCTGGTCGGCGACACCCTCGACGGCTTCACCGACGGCTTCGTCCTCGCCGCCGTGGCCGCCGGGGTCGCCGCCCTCGTCGCCGCCGCGCTGACGCCGCGCAAGCCCGCGCCGGCGCCGTCCACAGACGGATGGTAGACACTCGGACCCGTTCGGCACATCGGAAGGAGTCCGTGAGCCCGTGGTCGAGGTCGCCCGCTCAGTGCCGAGGCGACACGACGACGGCGTGCGTCGCGCTGGCCGCCCCGGTTCCGTGGCACAGGAAGGTCTGACCGGTGAACACGTCCGTCGTCGAGCAACCTTCGTCATCGGTGACGGTGAGGGTGACCCGGTGGACGCCGGGGGCGCGATACACGTGCGTTGGCGTGGGTCCGCCGTCGGTCAGCGTCGTGCCGTCGCCGAAGTCCCAGTCGTAGCGGGCCACCGAGCCGTCGGGGTCGGCCGAGTTCGTCGCGTCGAACCTGGTGGTGTGGCCTGCGCCGCCGGACACGGTGGTGAAGGCCGCGGCCGGCCCCTGGTCCGGCCGGATCGCCAGCGACTGGAACGCGGGTCGGCGCCCCCCGGTGTCGACGGGCGAGCCGGCGGTCTGCCGGAGCCCACCGGGCTCGACCCGGAACGCGGACAGTTCACCGGAGTCGACGTTGGAGACGTACAGGAACCGCCCGTCCGGGCTGCTCGTGACACCGACCGGTCCCTGCCCGGCATCGACGGGCGATCCGACGCCGCGCAGCGCGCCGCCCGGGCGGATCAGGAACGCCGACACAGCACCGGCGCCGTTGTCGGGCCGATGAGAGCCCGGGCTGGCGACGAACACGAACCGGCCGTCCGGCGAGATCGCGATGCCTTCGGAATGGTCCGCGACCGCATACGGCGACCCGGGCACCGGAGTCGGCCGGCCGTCACGGCCGATGCGGAACCCGTACACCTCGTCGGTAGTGGTGGTCGCGATGTAGAGGAAGCGCCCGTCCGGGGTGATCCCCATGCCGGTCGCCGCCCCACCGGTCTCGGCCACGACGCCGCGCCGGCTCAGGTGGCCGTCGTCGCCGATCTCGAACCGGACGAGCACGTTGGTCGGATCGGTCAGCGGAGCACCGTGGCCCACGTACAGCGAGCGCCCGTCCGGTGTCACCACGAGGCCGCGCGGGTTGGCGAACCCGGTGGGGACCGGTTGGCCGCGACGCGCCAGGGTGCCGTCCGCGCGGACGTCGAAGGCCGTCACGGTCCCGGAGCCGAGGTTGCTGACGTACAACGACCGGCCGTTCGGAGCCAGCGCGATGCCGAAGGTGAGGGTGCCACGGCTGGACACCGGCGGCGCCAGCAGGGACAGCTCACCGTCCTCGCCCACCCGGTAGGCGGCGACCTCGCCCGAGTCCCGGTAGGCGACGTACGCCACCTCGCCGTCGGGCGCGAACACGACGCCGCCCGGACCATCCGGCCCTTCGGTCGGCACTGGGTCGCCGTTCGGCACCGGCGTGCCGTTGGCACCGACGGTGAACGACGAGACGCTGTGGCTGCCACTGTTGGTGACAACGAGCTCCCGGCTCACGGCCGGGGTCTGGGTATCTGGCGACTCGCCGGCCGGTGCGGCGCCCGTGGGCGTGGGAGCGGTGCCGGCGGACGCCGCCAGCCCCACCGTCAGTGCCAGGGTGATCATGCGTTCGAACATGGGAATCCTCTACAGCCGGAGACACGGAGCACCGGGAGGCCACGTGAGGGGTCCATGGCCTCCCGGCTGGTACTGCCCCTCGCCCTGATCTACGGATGAGCGGCCGGGAAGGACTGAGCGCGTGACGATGCGCCCACGCCGCCCGGGCGTCCGCGTCGCCCCGGCGGCCGGTTCAGGTCAGCTGGTCCAGCTGAGCCGCACGCCGGCACCGTCGGGCGCGACCTGGACGCGGTGCAGGCCCGCGACGTGCGCGGCGAGCTGGTCGTCGGCGCCGGAGAGGGCGGGACCGACCCCGATGCATCGCATGCCGGCTGCCGCGGCGGCGCGCACGCCCGCGGCGGCGTCCTCGACGACGACGCACCGCTCCGGCACCGCGTCGAGCAGGCCGGCCGCGGTCAGGTACCCCTCGGGGTGCGGTTTGCCGTGAACGATGTCGTCGGCGGCCACCAGGACGGCCGGTTCCGGCAGCCCGGCCGCGGCGAGCCGGGCCCGGGCGACGGCGCGGGTGCCGGAGGTGACCACGGCCCACCTGCCGGGCGGGAGCGCCGCCAGCAGACCGGCCGCTCCCCGCGCCGCCGTCAGCCCGTCGATGTCGCGCTCCTCGCGCTCGACGATGCGGCGGGCCTCCGCCGCGGCATCCAGGTGCGGGGCGATGAGGCGCACGACGTCGATGTCGCGCCGGCCGTGGGAGAGGGCGACGGCGCGGTCGCCGTCCAGCTCGTGCTCGGCCGCCCAGGCGCGCAGGATGCGTTCGATCAGACCCAGGGAGTCGACCAGGACCCCGTCCAGATCGAACAGGATCTTGTGGCAGGTCATGGTGTGCTGGCGCATCGCGGTGCGTCTCTCCTACGGGGCGGTGACCACCCCACTCTGCAATGACAAGATTGTGGAAATCAATCACAAGATTTTAGTATTCGGCCATGGCAACGGAGGACTCGGTCGCCGAGGTGGCGCGCACGCTGGCCGCCAACCTGCGAGCCGCCCGTGCGGCGCGACGGTGGCGGCTGGAGGACCTCGCGGAGCACAGCGGGGTCAGCCGAGGCATGATCCACCAGATCGAGAACCAGCGCACCAATCCCAGCGTCGCCACCCTCGCCCGCCTGTGCACCGCCCTCGACGTGCCGGTGAGCGAGCTGATCGAGTTGCCGGGGCAGCTGGGTTCCGTGCACCGGCGCTGCGACGCCGCGGTCACGCACCACGGGGTCGACGGCCGGAGCGAGGCCGCCCTCCTGATCAGCGACGGCCGCCACGAGCTCTGGGAGCACGAGCTGCTGCCGGGCGACGAGATCCACGACGCCGGGCACCCGGCCGGAACCAGGGAGCTGATCCACGCCATCGGCGGCACTCTCGTCGTCGACGTCGGGTCCGCCTCGTTCACCGTCGCGGCCCGCGACGCGCTGGACATCCGCGCCGACCGGCCGCACACCTACCGCAACGCCGCGCGACACCCGGCCCGCTACACCGTGACGGTCGTCTACACCGGCGCCCGCGACGACCGCTTCCCTCTCCTCGCCTAGAGCGAGTGGGCGACGAGCTCCAGCACGATGACCAGGGCGCCGACGAGGAACTCGGCGAGCAGCACGATGACCCGCTGCCAGGTGGGCAGGTCGACCCGGCGGACCGCGAAGTAGCCGATCGCCGCCAGCGCGGCGACGAGCGCGATGCTCGATGCGCGCAGCGCCCGCTCGATGGTCCACACGTCGGCGATCGCGAGGACGATGAAGACGAACGGCAGCGCGAGTGCGCCCAGTGCGCCGAAGCTCACCCGCAGCATGTGCCGCATCTCTCCGCCGACCGGCAGGGCCGCGTGGACGCTGATGTGTGAGACCACGCCAGCGACCCACACCGCGAGCACCGTTCCCGTCACGACGACGGCGAGCGACACGGCCGCCTCGCCGGCCGACACTGCGTGCGCACGCAACGCCAGGACCACGGCGAGTGCGGTGAACGTGATGTAGATGCGTTCCTTCAACACCGCGGCGCGTTCCTCGGCGGGCAGCTCCCCGTCCGCGACGACCGGACGCTTCTCGTCCATCGCGCCAGCGTAGCCGAGCTGTAGACCCTGTTGACAGATATCAGATATCTGTATAGCTTCCAGGTCTCGATCCTGCACTGACGCAGTAGAGGGGAGCCCGCGTGACCTACTCGACCAAGCTCAAGGCAGCTCTCGCACTCATCCTGGTCGGCGGCGCGACCGCCGCCGCGCCGGCCGGCGCACAGCAGGAACCGGCCGCCCCAGCCACCCCGGCCTGCACCTCGACGCCCTTCGTCTCGGGCACCGACGGCTACCACACCTTCCGCATCCCGGCGACAATCGTGAGCCCGTCGGGCGAGGTCCTCGCCTTCGCCGAGGGGCGCGTCGACAGCGCCAGCGACACCGGTGACATCGACATCGTGCTGCGCCGCTCCGACGACGGCGGCTGCACCTGGTCCGACCTGGAGGTCGTGGCCGACCTGGGCGCCGACACGATCGGCAACCCGACGCCGGTGGTCGACCCGGAGTCCGGCGACATCGTCCTGCTGTCCACGTTCAACCTCGGCACGTCCACCGAGGACCGGATCAAGCGCGGGCTGGACCCCGCTCGCACCGCGCACGTGCAGCGCAGCTCCGACGGCGGCCGGACCTGGTCCGAGCCCGAGGACATCGCGGCGACGACCCGGCTGCCGTCATGGCGCTGGTACGCGACCGGCCCCGGCCACGCCATCGCCCTCACCAGCGGTCCGGACGCGGGGCGCCTGGTCGCCGGCGCGAACCACAGCCTCGCACCGGCCGATGGCTCGACCGACATCGGCACCGAGGCCCAGTACCTCGGCGGACACAGCTTGATCAGCGACGACGGCGGCCTGACCTGGCGGATCGGGTTCGTGGCCGACGACCCGACCGGTCGCGCCAACGCCAACGAGACGACGCTGGCGCAGCTACCGGACGGACGGGTCTACCTGAACAGCCGCAAAGGCAGGAACAGTGCCGCCGTCGGCAACCGGCTCGACACCTACTCCCCCGACGGCGCGGAGAGCCTGGACCGGCCCTACGTCTCGCAGGGCACCCTGTGGCAGATGCCGGCCTGCGCCGGAAGCGTCCTGCAGACCAACGGCACCGGGTCGGACCAGGCCCTGTTCTTCACCGGGCCGTCCAACCCCGGCGCCAGGTCGGCGCTGTCCATCCGCCGCAGCGACGACGGCGGCCTGACGTTCGAGCCCGTCCTCACGCTCTCCGGGCTCCCAGCCGCGTACTCCGACCTGGTGCAGCTGGACCGGGACACCATCGGCGTCATGTACGAGACCGGCAACTTCATTCCCTCCGAGACCATCACGTTCCGGCGGGTCCCACTGCGCGACCTGCGTTCGTGACGATCGTCGGCGCCTGAAACGAGGACACTCGTGATGACAGATAGCAGATATCTTCGAGCTCACCGCGGCGGCAGCGCGGCTGTCGCGCTCGCGGCCATGGTGGCGCTGGCGTCGTGCGGCGGCGCGGAAAGCAGCCAGGAGTCGGCCGAGACCATCACCCTGTGGCAGTACTACGGCGACCCGTCCTCACCCACCGGCGGTCCGCTGTACGACTTCATCGACCGGTACGAGCAGGAGAACGACGGGGTGGAGGTCGAGGTCCGGTTCATCCCCGCGGCCGACTTCGACCGCACCCTCCTCCAGGCCGCCGCGGGCGGCGACCTGCCCGACATCGCCCTGATCAACGCCTTCGACACCGCGGCGATGGCGGAGGCCGGCGTGCTCCAGGACCTCAGCGACCGGGTCACCGAGTGGGGTGAGGCCGACGCCTACCTCGACACCGGCTGGGCGACGACGCAGGTCGACGGCAAGACCTACGGGATTCCGCACGTCGCCGACGCGTACGCCATCTACTACAACACCGCCATGTTCGCCGAGGCGGGCCTGCAGCCTCCGCAGACGTGGGACGACATGGAGACCGTGGCGGCCCAGCTCTCCGACGGGAGCCGCGCCGGGCTGGCGGTGAGCGGCATCGAGGGGGTCGAGGGATCGACCGGGCTGGTCATCCGCATGCTCGCGGCCGGCGGCGAGGTGGACCAGCCCGACAGTGACGCCGGCCGGGAGGCATTGGAGCAGTTCACGACGCTGACCGCGTCGGGCGCGCTCTCCGAGGGCTTCCTGACCTGGACCGAGGACGACGTCAAGAACCAGTTCGCGCAGAGCCAGGCGGCCATGATGATCAACTCGGCCACGTACGTGAGCATCCTGCGGGAGGAGAGCCCCGATCTCCAGTGGGACGTCGCGCTGCTGCCCGCGGACGAGGAGCGGCTGACCTACCTGTCGGCGGAGAACCTCACGATCACGACCGGCAGCGACGACCCCGACCAGGCGTGGGACCTGATCGAGTTCATGCAGCAGCCCGACCAGCTCGCGGAGTACCTCCCGGCACGCAACAAGCTGCCCGCACGCGACGACGTGCCGGACACGACGGACGACCCGGCACGAGCGGTCTTCGCCGACCAGCTCGCCAAGGCCTGGGCGCCCCAGGACACCCTGGCCACGAAGTCCGGTGAGGTGTTCACGTTCCTTCAGCAAGCACTGCAGGCGGCGGTCAGCGGGGCCGCGACGGTCGACGCCGCGGCGTCCCAGGCCCAGAGCGACGTGGACGAGGCCCTCGCGCAATGACGACGGTGACCTCCGCGCGGCCGGCGCGGCCCGTGCATCGGGCCTCGTCGCGCCCGCGCGGGCGGCGCCGAGGGCTGCACAACTACCTGTTCCTGGCACCGGCGGTCGTCTTCGTAGCGGGCACGGTCCTGTACCCGCTGGGCTTCAACCTCGTGCAGGGTTTCCAGAGCGTCGGGCTCGCGGAGATCGTCAACGGCGGCGCCCGCTTCGTCGGGCTGGACAACTACCGCGACCAGTTCACCCGGGGCGAGTTCTGGCACTCGTTCGGCATCTCGCTCCTCTACACCGCCGTCGCCGTCGCGCTCAGCGTCGGCGGCGGACTCGGGCTCGCCCTGCTGTTCAACCTGCCGCTGCGCGGCCGCGACCAGCTGCGCGCGCTCATGCTGCTGGCCTGGCTCCTGCCCACCGTCGTGAGCGCCAACGTCTGGCGCTGGCTCCTGGACGGCTCCCACGGGCTGGTCAACGCCGCACTCTCCGCGGTCGGGCTGATCGACGGCGACGTCTTCTGGCTCGCGCGACCCGACGCCGCACTGGTCGCGGTGACCGTCGCGACGGCCTGGACGCTCGCGCCCTTCGCCATGATCCTGCTGCTGGCCGGCCTCCAGGGCATTCCCGGCACGCTTTACGAAGCCGCCCGCATCGACGGAGCGCGGCCGGTCCAGCAGCTGCGCTGGATCACCCTGCCCCTGCTGCGCCCGGTCACCCTGGCGACCCTGCTGCTCTGCTTCATCTACACGTTCAAGACCTTCGACACGGTGTTCCTGATGACCGGCGGCGGGCCGGGCGGCGCGACGCAGACGCTCCCGATCTACGCCTACGAACAGGCGTTCACGTTCTTCGACTTCGACGTGGCCGCCGTCGCCACCACGGTCCTGCTGGCCGTGCCGGTCATGCTCTCGCTGGCGTACTTCCGGTCCCTGCGTGGGGAGGACCGCCGGTGACCCGCACCCTGGGCCTGCGGTGGAGCGTCGCGGCGACCGCGGTCACGCTGATCTACCTGATCCCGGTCTACTGGATGCTCGCCACGTCGCTGAAGCCGCTGGACCAGATCTTCGCCTCCCCGCCCCGCCTCGTTCCGATCCCCGCGACGGTGGCGTCCTACACGGAGGTCGTGTTCGCCGACCCCGACGTCGTCCGCGGCCTGCTGAACAGCGCGATCATCGCCGTCGGCACGACGGTGCTGACCCTGCTGGTCGCCGTGCCCGCGGCCTTCGCGCTGGCGCGGCTGCGCATCCGGTTCGTCGCGCCCGTCCTCATGCTCTTCCTCGTCGTCCAGATGATCCCGTCGATCAACCTCGCCCTGCCGATGTTCGTGATCTTCAACCGCGCCGGGCTCGTGGACAGCTTCGCCGGGCTGATCATCGCCAACGGGGCGCTGGCCGTGCCGCTCGCCGTCGTCATCCTCCGTCCGTACTTCCTGACGGTGCCGGGCGAGGTGCTCGACGCGGCACGGGTCGACGGCTGCACGACGTTCGGCGCGTTCCTGCGCATCGCCACGCCCATGAGCGTCCCCGGCCTCGTGACCGTGGCCGTCATCACGTTCCTGCAGGCGTGGGGCGAGTTCGTGTTCGGGCTCGCGCTCGCGACCGACGAGGCGATGCAGCCGATCAGTGTCGTCCTCGCGGGCCTCAACAACGCGTTCGGCACCCGCTGGAACGACGTCATGGCCGTGTCGGTTGTCGTCGCGCTGCCGGTGGTCCTCGCGTTCGTCTTCCTCCAGCGCTTCATCGTCGCGGGTCTCACCGAGGGAGCGACCAAGAGTTGACGGGCATTCCGACACCGCAGAGAAGGGCAGGCGCCGTGCATCACGAGGCCGAGTTCTGGGCCGCGACGTTCACCCCGTTCACCGAAGCCGGGCGGCTGGACCTCGGGACGGTACCCGCCTACGCGAAGCACCTCGCCGCCCGCGGTGTGCACGGTGCCTTCGTCGCGGGCACCACGGGAGAGTTCCCCGCGATGTCGACACGCGAGCGCGAGGACCTGCTCGCCGCGTGGGCCGCGCACCGTCCACCCGGGTTCGGCCTGGCGGTGCAGGTCGGCCACACCGACCTGCGGGAGGCCCAGCGGCTGGCCGCCCACGCCGCCGGCCACGGCGTCGACCTGATCGCGTCGGTGGCGC
The DNA here is from genome assembly GCF_004349065.1 of Jiangella asiatica. GTDB lineage: Bacteria > Actinomycetota > Actinomycetes > Jiangellales > Jiangellaceae > Jiangella > Jiangella asiatica. The sequence continues at coordinate 7,876 of NZ_SMKZ01000044.1, read as the reverse complement.
CCTACTACGGCCAGGCCGACCTCGACCGGACGGTGGCATGGCTGGGCGAGGTCTCCGCTGCCGCGCCGCGAACGCCGTTCTGCCTGTACCACATCCCGTCCAGGACGGGGTCGACGCTGAACCCGGCCGAGCTGGTGCGAGCGGCGGCCGAACGCATCCCCACGCTGGCCGCGGTGAAGTTCACCGACCCCGACCTGTTCGGGTTCACCACCACGCGGGAGGTGTCCGAGCGGGTCCGGGTCTACTACGGCTGCGACGAGCTGCTGCCGGCCGCCCTGGGCTTCGGCGCCGACGGGTTCATCGGCAGTCTGTACAACTTCCTCGCTCCGATAGCCCACGCGGTGGTGGCGGCGACGGCGGCGGGTGACCCGGCCGGGGCCGACCGGCTCCACCGGCCCTTCCGCGAGGTCGTCGTGACCGCGCGCGCCCACGGCGGCCTCGCGGTCATCAAGGAGTTGGCGAACGCGCTGGGCCCCGACACCGGTCCCTGCCGGCCACCCGCCGGCGCGCTCGGTCCGTCCGGGCGGGACGCTGTGGATATGTTGGCATCGCGGCTGCGAGAAGCGCTCGACGGCATCGCCAGCGGGACGGACGAGAGATGAGCAGAGTACCGATCTTCCAGGAAGCGCAAGCGCGGTTGCGCGAGTTCATTCGCGACCGCGGCCTCGGGCCCGGGGACCGCCTGCCTCCGGAGGCGGTCCTGGCGGCGGAGCTCGGCGTCAGCCGCGTCTCAATGCGCGAAGCCACCAGGAGCCTGCAGACCATGGGCGTCATCGAGGCACAGCCGGGCGTCGGGCTGTTCGTGGCACCGTTCTCGTTCCGGCCGCTGCTGGAGCAACTGCCCTACGGCCTGGCACCTCAGGTGACCGCGTTCTCCGACATCCTGACCGCCCGGGAGGCGATGGAGGTCGGTCTGATGTCCGCGGTCGCACGGGCGAGCAGCGCCGCCGACCTGGCCAGGTGCGCCGCGCTCGCCCGCACCATGACCGACCAGGAGCGGGCCGGGAAGTCGATCGCCGAGACGGACCGGCAGTTCCACCTGACCCTGTACAAGAGCCTGGACAACCCCCTCGTCGACAGCTTGATCGAGGTGTTCTGGGAGCTGTTCGTGCGGCTCATCGACACCCTCGCCCGCCCTGACGACGACGGTCGCGGGCTGCGGCACCTGCGCATCGTAGAGGCGCTGCAGTCCGGTGACGCGGCGCTCAGCATGCTGCGGATGCAGGAGCACTTCGACGACGTGCGCGCCCGTGCCACCACGCTGCCGTCCGCCCCGTAGCGCGCGGTTCTAGCGGGGCGGCACGCCGGGACCGGGTACGTAGCGGACGAAGTCGTCGCCGAGGGTCGCGCAGTGCGCGGCCAGCCGGCGCCGGTGGTCGTCCAGGACGCCCTGGTGGGCGCCGCTGGTGGCCAGGTTGACCATCTCACCGGGGTCGGCGTTCAGGTCGAACAGCTGCTCACGGTGCCGGCCCCAGGAGTAGCACTGGTACTTGTGCCGCTCGGTGCGGACCATGCGAGCCTGCAGCCGCGCCAGGACCGGCGGCGGCATCAGCCCGGGGAACGTCCACTCGGTCTCCGCAACCACCTGGTCCCGCCACGACGGCGGCTGACCGGAACCGGACTCGACCAGCGGCCGGACGCTCGTACCGGCGGCGTCGGGATCGGGCTCGATGCCGGCGTAGTCGCACAGTGTCGGTAGCAGGTCCAGCCCGACGGAGACGAGCTCGTCGCGGACTCGGCCGCCCGCCATGCCGGACGGGGGCACGACGACGAACGGCACGCGGGACGCCTCCTCGTACAGGTTCTTCTTCTGGTTCCACCGGTGCGCGCCCTGCATGTCGCCGTGGTCGGAGGTGAACACGATGACCGTCCGCTCCCGCAGCCCGGACGCGTCCAGACCGGCGACCAGCGCGGCGATCTCGCCGTCGACCCGCTCACAGAGCCGGAAGTACGCGTGGCGGTAGCGCCGCCACCCCTCCTCGTCCCACTCCTGGGTCGGATGCACCGTCCACGCGAAGCGCTGGACCAGCCGCAGCGCCTCCGGCTCCTCCGTGCCCGGGGCGAAGTTCGCCGGCAGGACCGGCAACTCCCGCCAGTCGGCCTCGTCGACGTCGCCGCTGGGAGGCGTCTGTCCCCGGGCCCACTCGCAGATCCCGTGCGGCTCGTTGAACGACGCCACCAGGAGGAACGGGGTGTCCCGGCGGTCGCCGTCGGCCAGGAACGGGCGGCACGCCGCCACCAGGCCGTCGTCGCCGCCGGCGTGGAGCTGCCGGAACCCGCTGCCCGCCGGCGCGAGCCCGGGCACGTGCCACTTCCCGGCGTAGGCGCAGTCGTACCCGGCGCCGGCGAACAGCCGTCCCAGCGTGCGCGCGGGCAGCGGCCCAGCCGGTTCCCGGACGTTGTCGTCGACCCCGATCTCCGACGGCATGCGGCCGGTCATCATGGACGCCCGCGACGGTGCGCACAGCGGGTTCGTGCAGTATGCGCGGCCGAAGCGCACTCCCCCGGCGGCCAGCGCGTCCATCGCCGGCGTGTGCAGATCCGGGTTCGGCGCGCAGCTCATCGCGGTCGCCGACTGCTGGTCTGTCATGATCAGCAGGATGTTCGGCCGGTCGTCGGTCACGAGGCTCCGCGGCGGAACGTCGCCCGGTGCGTGCCGCCCCGGCTGCCACCCACGTCCACCCGGAACCGGATCGCCGGTCGCAGCGCGTCGACGGTGATGGTGTCGTCGCCACGCCACGAGTGGTAGCCGGCGCGGCCCAGCTGGACCGTCAGCGTGTCGAGCAGGTGGGTCGGATCGCAGACCGCTACCGAGAGGACTCCGTCGCGTTCCTCGATCATGATCGAGCACGGTCCGTCGACGGTGATCCCACGCAATGAGCCCGCCTGCCAGAAGTTCGTGGCCGTGATGCCCAGGCGCGGCACCCGCACCGACTGCGCCATCGCGGAGTTCTCCACGACCTCCGTGCCCGGGTCCGCCGCGAGCTCGGCTGTGTGCTCGGCCGACGCACCGGGCAGCAACACGTACGCGTACGACTCGGCCTCCGGGTGGGGGCCGTGATCCAGCCACAGGGTGACGTACCGGCGGGTGATCGGGTCCGGCGAGCCGAGGCCGTTGATGTCACTCCACCTGCCGGTGCGGTCCTCCCGCAGGGCGTGGAGCCTGGCACCGCCAGGGAGCAGGTAGCCGCCCACGCCGTCCAGATGCGCCCAGCGCGCGTCGTCGAACGTCGCGGTCCAGCCCGTCGTCGCCGGCTGCGTCTCACCGTCGACGACGAGCGCGTTGTCGCCGTCGGCGTGCAGGTTGCGGTTCTCCACGACGGTCTCGACGGTGTTCTCCGGCTCGGCGAGGGTGAGGTACAGGAAGGGGTCGTAGGCGTAGCTGCTGTACTCCCGGCTGGCCACCCACACGCTGAGCCCCGGACCGTCGGGCGGGTCCTGCAGCAGCGCGAGACTCACCCGCTCGTCGCCGGCGGCGAGCTGCTCGAGGACGTGCGCGGTGACGTCGAACGTGCGCCAGCCGCGCAGGTCGTCGACGCGCGCCGTGGCGAGCAGCTGGCCCGTCGCCGGACGCGTGTTCCAGGTGAGGGTGCTCTCGTCCCACGCCTCGGTGACGCCGTGCGCGTCCAGGACGGTCTCGCTCCCGCCGGAGTCCTGCACCTGCGCGTAGACGTTCAGGCTGGCCGAGATCACCCGGGAGGGCAGGGCGGAGAGGTCGAAGGCGAGGTAGGCCTCCCGGGTGGAGTTCGCACTCCCCTGCTTCACCAGCATCCGGTTGTCCGAGCCGAAGTTCTGGTCGGCCAGGTTGCCCGAGTTCACGTGCGCATCGGCGATCGCGGGGGCATGGTGACCGCCGCCGCCGCTGATGCCGGCGCCGAGCGCGACCACCCGGTCGTCGAGGCAGAACCAGGACTTCTTCGCCCGCAGCGTCGACTCCATCGCGCCGAGGTCCATGCCGACAGCGGCCAGCTCGCCGCCGAGGACCGCGCCGCCGGCCCACCTGCCGTCCGGCCGCGACCGCACGCCTACCATCTCGCCCAGCCGGCGGGTGTCGACGGTGATTCCGGGCAGCCGGTAGGGGTCCACGGTGGGCCAGAAGCCGTCCATGAACTGGCCGTTGTCCGCGTCGTACAGGTAGGTCATGCCCTGGCCGGTGTGCCAGCCCTTGACGTTCTCGCGATCACCGGACACCTCGTACCAGCTGACCCGGGCGCTGGACATGGAGATCGCGTAGGCCCAGCCCGGCCGGCGGTGTACCGCACGGGCCATGCTCGCGAACAGCTTGTGCGCGACCGGCTCGGGCGCGGGCGCGACGGACGTGTCCGCCCGCAGCTCCTTGAACAGCGCCAGCCGCTGGATCGAGGCGCCGGCCAGCGGGTCGTCGTACGTGTCGCGCTCCATCCAACCCTTGACCATGGACCGCCAGCGAGCCGCCGTGCCGGCGTCGGCGGCCTGAGCCAGTCTGAGCACGACCTCCGACACCTCGTGCCCGCCGCCGTGGTCGCCGGCCTCACGAGCGATCGACCGGCCCCTGATGAAGTCCATCAGGACGTTGTCGTAGACCACGGGGGCCAGCATGATGTCGACGGTCGCGAAGGCGAAGTCCCGCTCGGCACCGCCGAGCTCCCAGGGCGTGCCCCCGTAGAGGACGAACTGCGCGGCGAAGCGGTTGACGAACGACAGGCCGTAGCTGCCGGTGTACGGGACGCCGGAGTGGTACAGGTAGGAGCCGTCCGGGTACATCCCGTCGCCGCTCTGGACGTAGGCGAACACGTCGTCGAGCCCGGCGCGTGCCAGGGCGATGCGCTCCTCGTCGCGGCCGACGATGCCGCGGATCGCCACCGCCTCGCACAGCCACATCCGGTTGGAGCCGGTGGAGAGGTGCCGGCGCTCGTCGATGTACTGGTAGTGCGGGTCGGGGACGAAGTGGTCCACGGCCGCGACGTAGCGCTGCAGTGCCTCGGCCGGCACGTGGTCGTAAAGCAGCGCGCACGCGTTCATCAGAGCGTTCGGCCCGCTGATCTCCCACGAGTACCAGTTGCCGAACTCCTCGCGACCGGCGTGGTAGACCAGCCGGTTCGTGGTGTCCATGCCCGCCAGGACGTCCGCGACCAGGTCGGGCGAGTCCTGGTGCCGAGATCCGGGCGTGCGCACGGCGAGCGCCATCCGCTGGAGCCGGATCAGCGTGTTCGACACCCGGGCCGAGGCGTCGAGCGTGTCCTCCTCGACGAAGGGCAGGTCGGTGAAGACGCCCGGCCGGTCGGTCGACCGGTCGAGCAGGCCGAGGTTGGTGTCCACCTCGGCGTCGAGGCTGCCGACGACGGCGGCGAAGTCCGGGTCGGCGGGGTCGTACGCGCCGCCGGTGAGCAGGTCGAGCCAGGTGGCGCGCATGGCGTCGTAGATGCCGCCGGTGACGTCCTGGGCCGCGAGTGACCGCACGATGCCGTGTGCGGTAGCGGCGGGGAGGAGCAAGCCGGCGGCGACGGCTCCGGTTCCGGTGATGAGGCGCCGGCGCGAGATGGGAGTCACCACTCGACCTCGACGTGGTGGGAGCGGCCATCGGCGGCCGAGCTGTCGATGACGATCGTCAGCTCGTTCCCGTCGACGCTCACATCGGCCGTCGGGTCGGCGTACACCGTCCTCGGCCGGCGTCCCGGCGGAAAGGCGACGACGGCCCGCTGCTCGTCGCTGAGCTGGCTGGCATCGGCGACGGCGATCTCCATCCGGCGGTCGCGCCGGCGCATCAACGAGACACAGCTCTCCTGGCCACCCGAGATCGACATCGGGCCGGCGTCGATCGCCGCGGCGTCGTGGAAGTTGGCGCTGACGAATCCGCTCCCGCTCGCCGTCACCGCTTGGACCGCGTCGTCGTTGCGCAGGATCTTTACTCCCGGGTCCCGCTCGCGTGCCGTCACCTCGTCCGGCGTGGCCAGTGGCACCAGGAGATACGCGAACGAGGCTCCGTCGGGCCGGGCCCCGTGGTCCAGCCACGCCGTGTGGAACGCGTTGGTGTGCACCACGCTGCTGTAGCCCTCCGCGAGGTCGGCGAACGCGCCCGAGCGCGTCTCCCGCAGGAACTCCACGGTGCGCGGCTGGTCGAGCATGACGAAGCCGGCCGTTCCGGGCAGCGTCATGGTCCGGACGCCGGTGACACTGGCCCGCCAGCCGTCGAGCTCGGACTCCCGGACCGCCGCGCCGTTGACGTACCAGCGACGCATCTCGTCGGACTTGACGGCCCGGTTCTCGAGGATCGTCTCGACGGAGCTGTCGGCGCCGCCGCCGCGGATGCCGGCGCCGAGGCAGACGATGCTGTCGCCGAGGACGAACCACGACAACCTGGCGACCAGGTCGGACTCGTAGCTCCGGAGCTGCTGCACCCATCCCGCGTACGCGGGATGCTGGTAGAAGCCGTCAGGGGCACGCTCGCCGCCCACCTGGGAGCCGCCGACGAAGGCGAAGCCGCCGCGCCCGCCGCTGCTCGGCCCGAGCCGCCGCGAATCCACCGTCGTCCCCGGCATGCGGTACGGATCGACCGTGGGGAACCAGTTCAGATACTGGGCCTGATCCGATTCCAGGTACAGATACCGGGCGCCGGACCCTTGGTGCCAAGCCTTGATGTTCTCATCGGACTGGGTCTCGAATCCCTTGGTCCGGGTGCTCGCCGTGGCGAGGCTGAAGCACCAGCCGTCGCCTCTGGCGAGAATCCGGTCCATCTCCGGGAACAGCCGGGGGCCGTGCTCCTCGGCGAGTGCCGGCACGTCGGAGGCCATCAGCTTCTGCGCCAGCAGTGCCTCCGACAGCGGCCGGAGCGCGAAGTAGTTGACCGCGGTCGCCTTCTCGAGCCACCCCTTCACGTAGCCCTGCCACTCACGGGCGTACTCCTCCGGCGCTCCTTCGGCGAGCGTCAGGATGCTGCCCATCAGCCAGACCGACGTGGTGTTGTCCCTGCCGACGGCGCGCCCGCACACGGGCGGCATGGTCAGGGCCTCGCTGGTCCACGGCACGAACGTGCGCACGATGCTCTGGCGGAACGGGTTGACCTGCGCGGGGTCCAAGTCCCACTGTGTGCCGCCCAGCATGGCGAGGATGTAGCTGGACGACGTCACCAGCGCGCGGCCGTAGGTGCCGGTGTAGGGCACGTTGGTGTGCGCGATCAGGGATCCGTCGGCGTAGATCCCGTCACCGGACGTGGTCAGGGCGATCGCGTCGGCGACACCGCCGCTGGCCAGCTGGACGCGCTCGGCGTCGTCGGTCATGGCGGCTGCGACCAGGACGTTCTGGCACAGGTCCAGGCGGTTCGACCCGGTGGAAAGCTTGTGCCGGTCGTCGTACGGCGGGTAGTTGTACTTCGGGTCCGGCACGAAATGGGCCACCGCGGCCGCGAGGTCGGCTCGCAGCTGGTCGGGCACCATGACCGCGAGCAGGCTGGCCGCCTCGAGGATGCCGCGGGGCGCCCCGATCTCGAAGTGGTACCAGCTGTTGAACTCCAGCGTGTCGACGTTGTACTGCAGGTCGTGCAGGGTCTGCAGGGCGTCGACGATGACCCTGCCCAGCTCCGGGTCGTGCTGGTGCACCGAGCCCGCGGCCGCCCACGACTTGGCCATCGACGCGAGGCTCAGCGCGGTGGTCTGGATCGGGCGTGAGTCTGTGATGTCGACGAGCGGCTGGTCGGCGAAGACCCGGTCCCGGCCGGCCCCCTGCACCACGGCGGCCCAGAGGGCGTCCGTCGTCTCGGTCATCGATTGGAGCGTCCTGGCGATGTCCGGATGGCTGGTGTCGGCATCGGCCGGCCCGACCAGCAGCTCGACGTACCTGGTGCGGATCAGTTCGAACTCGTCGGCGGCTCGCGCGGTGCGTGGGGAGAAGATGCTGAACC
>NZ_SMKZ01000043.1 GCF_004349065.1 Jiangella asiatica | reverse complement strand
GACTCCCCGACCACGCCGACGATCTCGCCCGTGCCGACGCTGAACGCGGCACCGTCCACGGCCCGGACCACGCCCTCGTCGGTACGGAACTCCACCGCCAGGTCGTCGATGACCAGCAACGGCTCGGTGCTCTCGGTCATCAGAGCACTCCTTTCCCGGCCCGGACCGGACGATCCCGGCGGGGGGTGACGAATCGATCAACGCCGTCTCGACATTGGCGAGGAATTCTACGACTTCGATATGGAACGCGATGCCATGAGTTGTGGAGCGGTCCGGCGGCTGCGCCGGAAAACGCGGAGACCGGTTGTTGATCCGACATCGACAGAGACGTCATATGGAACACGTTGCCACGATGTTCGCCGACGTGGGGTGGGCAGGTGGAGTGATATCGCCGAGCGCTCCGTCGGCCATCGCCTGGGCTCACCACGGGAGCCGCCAGCGCACACCGCAGGCTTTGCCGTGGGGTCCGCCCAGGACGTAGTAGCACGTGAACAGGGCGCCGTCGGTCAACTCGACGGTCATGGGGTGGTAGCCAGCCACTCGACGGGTGCTGCCGGCCCGGTCGCTGCCGAGCTCCGCGACGAGGACGGTCTGCTCGGTCGACCAGGTCTCCCCGCCGTCCTCGCTGACCACGGCCATCACGCCGAACGGCGCACGCTGGTGACCGTAGGTGGCGAGTAGGCGACCATCGGCCAGGACGAGCAGGTGCGGCGGGCGGCCCCAGACCTCGGTGACGACCGGAAACGTCCAGGTGCGCCCGCCATCGTCGGACCAGCTCGAGAGCAGGCGCCCGTCACCGCCACGCGTGCTGTCCGCCCGCATCAGCATGACGACGCGATCATCACCCACATGAGCCACCGCCGCTTCGCTGCCGGTGAGCCCATCGATGTCCCGCGGTACCGGGAAGATCCGGACGAGGTCCGGCTGGCCAGGCGTGATCCGTGCCGCAAGGAAGCGGCCGTGGCCACCGTCCCATGAGCGCTGCCGCAACGGCAGCAGCACGGTGCCGTCGGCCAAAGTCACATCGCGCGGCAGTCCGAGAGTCCAGCCGGCCGGCGGCAGGTCGATCTCACGCCGAGTCCACGTGAGACCGCGGTCCCAAGATCTCTGGATGAACATGGTGTTGGTTCCGACCCCGATGTGCCCGGGCGCGGGTGTCGTCGGCGTGACGAACCGGTGTTCGGCGACAGCACGTTCACGCTGCTCTTCGGGCCACAGCTGCCAGCCGACCACTCCGGCCGCCCACCAAGTGCCGTCCGGGAGCACACGCGTGGCGCGGTCGTGCCGCTCCCGCGTGGACGACGCAGGCCAGGCGAACGGCACGGTGTCGTCGTCGCACAGCTCCCAGGTCCGGCCGTGGTCGGCGGACGTCTTGACGACCCAGTCGCCGCCCGCGAAGTAGTCGGGGTTGACGTTCTCGGCGAACCCCGCGGCCAGTCGGCCGTCGGCGAGAACTTCCAACCGTGGGTACGCGGCGCTGGACCCGTCGCCGGACAGGACGACGTGGCTCACGTCGACCGGCTCGACGAATTCTCCGGCTCTTGTCATGGCCATATTCCATCAGCCGGAGACCTCCTTCGGCAAGACATAGCAAAGTGTTCCATGTTATTCCCCAGTGGCGGCCGATCATCCGCCGAAGGGTTGACATCACGTGCGCGGCAACCCGAGTATTGCGTGGCATGGCACGAGATTCCGTTTTCCGATTCGTGAATCGCTGCCGCCAGCGCCCCGGGTGGCTCGTGCATCCGACGCCCCGTGATGCGACACAGCTGTCTGGGTCGCCGGGCATTGTCAGCTCTCCATGCGATTCGACGGGAAGGAGCTTTCGGTGATGCGAAAGTTCGTCCGGCGCTCGGCGCCATTGGCTGGAATCGTCGCCACGGTTGTTCTGGTCGCCGCGGGCTGTGTGAGCGACCCCACCAGCAGCGACGACTCCGGCGGCGACGCGACAAGCGCGCTCAACGTGTACCTGTACCAGAAGCCGACACCGAACTTCGGGCCGCTCGCCCAGGTGGCGGGCGGCGACTACGTCCCCAGCACGTTGATCTTCGACTCGCTGGTGGCCTGGGACGCGGACAACAAGCTGGCGCCTCGGCTCGCCGAAGACTTCAGCATCTCCGATGACGGGAAGACGTTCACCTTCACCCTGCGCGAGGGACTGGAATGGAGCGATGGGGAGCCGTTGACCTCACGTGACATCCTGTTCACGTTCAACCTGGTGGCCAATCCCGCGGCCGGGGCGAGCGTGGCGCCCAACTTCGCCGCCGTCGAAGGGGTCGACGCACTGGCGAGCGGCAGCTCCGAGGTGGCGAGCGGGTTCTCCGCGCCCGACGACCGTACGTTCGTCGTCACGGCGTCAGAGCCCAGTATGGGCCTGCTGTCGCTGATCGGGACGACCCTGATCATCCCGGAGCACGTACTCGGCGACATCCCGGTGGAGCAGGTGGCCGACGACGGCTACTTCTCCAGTCCGACGGTGAGCAGCGGTCCCTACGAGTACGTCAGCTACGAGACCGACCAATATGTCGAGCTGACCGCGAACCCGCACTACTACGAGGACGTCTCGGTCGACACGTTGTACCTTCGGACGCTCACCCAAGACGTGGCGACCGCCCAGCTCGGTTCCGGCGAGATCGATCTGGTCCAGATCTCCTCCACGGACCTGGCGTCGGTCGAGCGCATGGAGAACGTCGCTGTGACGTCGGCCGAGGACCCGGGATTCACCAGGCTCGCCGTGAATGTGGAGCAGCCGCGCTTCCAGGACCCACGAGTGCGGCAGGCGATGCTCTACGCCATCGACCGGCAGGGCATCGTCGACACCGTCCTCGGCGGTCACGGAACGGTGGTGAACAGCCCGTTCAAGGGCGAGGCCGTGGCCGACGACCTGAACCCGTACCCGTACGACCCCGACCTGGCACGACAACTGCTCCAGGAAGCCGGTTGGGACAGCTCTCGGCCGGTCACGCTCAGCTATGCTCCCGGGACCCGCGACAGGGACACCACCGCCACCATCGTCCAGGAGAACCTGTCGGCGGTGGGCATCGACGTCCGGCTCTCCCCGGTCCCGCCGGCGGAGAACCTAGCCCGGATCCAGTCCGCCGACCCCGACGACTTCGACATGACCCTGTACGGGGGCGGCAACTACAGCGACCCGGCGAATGTGATCCCAATCGTCAGCTGCGCCACCAAACAGCCGGCGGGCGCGAACAACGGCCGCTTCTGCAGCGAGGAGCTCGACGCCGTCATGGCCGAGGCGAACCGACTCGAGGACGAGTCCGGGCGCACGGCTCTGTATCAGGAGGCGTCGCGCATCGAGAACGAGCAGGTATCGCAGATCTGGCTGTACGAGACGGAGATCCTCTGGGCCCACAACACCAGGTTCGAGGGCTTCGTCCCCGGCGGGGACCTGAGCAGGTCCTCGATGTGGAACGCGGCGCAATGGCGGATGGCCGACTGAGATGGCCGCCTTCGTCGCGCGGCGCCTGGGGATCAGCGCTGCCGTCTTCCTACTGATCAGCATCGGCATCTTCGTCCTGGTGCGGGCCGCGCCCGGTGATCCGGTGAGCATGATGGTCAACCCGGAGGACACGCTCGACGGCGGCCAGCAGTTCGTCGAGGCCAAGCGTCGCGAGCTGGGCCTGGACCAGCCAGTTCCGGTCCAGTACCTGGCCTGGTTGCGCCACGCGCTCACCGGCGATCTCGGATACTCCTACGTCAGCGACCGGCCGGTGCTGGGCGTCCTGGCCGAGCGCCTCCCGCCGACCGTGGAGCTCATGGGGACAGCCCTACTCATAGCGCTGGTGATCGCCGTGCCGCTAGGCATGCTGGCGGCCGTGCGGCGTAACACCGCCGTCGACTACATGATCGCAGCGCTGAGCGTCACCACGATCTCCATCCCGAGCTTCTTCCTCGGCATCGCCGCCGTCTACGTCCTCACCCTCAAGCTCGGTGTACTGCCATCGGCAGGCATGAGCACGCCGGGCCAGGCCGGTGTGCTCGATGCGGTGCGCCACCTGATCCTGCCCGCTCTGATCCTGTCGCTCACGATCGCCGGACCGTTCGTCCGGTACGTCCGCAGCGGCCTGATCGACGAGCTCGATGCCGACTACGTCCGCACCGCGGAGGCGAAGGGCGCGACGACGCTGCGCGTGCTCAGCCGGCACGCGCTCCCGAACGCGCTCATCCCCCTGGTGACGGTCGTCGCGCTGCGGATCCCGCACCTGCTGGCCGGCGCCGTCGTGTTGGAGCAAGTGTTCGCCTGGCCGGGAATGGGACAGCTGGCAGTCAGCTCGATCGGCCGGCAGGACTACCCGGTGATCATCGGCTTCGCGCTCTACGTCGCGGTGCTGGTCCTGATCTGCAATTTGGCCGCCGACCTCCTCTATGCCGTCGTCGACCCGAGAGTGAGGCTGACATGACCGTCGAAGCGCAGGCGCCACCCGTGGCGACATCCAGAGCCACGGTCCACCGGTCGCCCCGGCAGCTGGCGTGGCGGCGGTTCCAGCGGAACAAGCTGGCCGTCATCGGAGCGGCCGTGCTGATCCTCGTGGCGCTCGCGGCGTTGCTCGCTCCGTGGATCGCCCGGCACAGTCCGACGGCGGTCGATCTGACCCAGTTCCGCCAACCGCCGTCCGCGGAGCACTGGCTCGGCACTGACTCCGCCGGCCGCGACGTCTTCGCGCGCCTGCTCCATGCCGGGCGGATCTCGCTGTTCGTCGGGTTGCTTGCATCCGTTCTGGCCATCGCGCTCGGTACGGTTCTCGGTGCGCTGGCCGGGCTCGTGGGCGGCTGGATCGACATGGCGGTCATGCGCTCCGCCGACATAGTGCTGGCGTTCCCGTCGCTGGTGGTCATCGTCGTGTTGGCCGGTGTCATCGGCCCCAGCGTGACCGTCCTGGTGCTGGCGATCGCCGCGTTCGAGTGGCCGACCTCGGCCCGCGTCGTGCGAGCCGTCACGTTGTCTTTGCGAGAGCGGGAGTACCTCCAGGCGGCCAAGTCCGTCGGCGCCAGTCGCTGGTGGCTGATCCGCCAGCACATCATCCCCGCCGCGCTACCGCCCGTGGTCGTCGTCGGTACTGTGACCGTCGCGTCGGCGGTGCTGCTGGAGGCGGCCCTGTCCTTCCTCGGTCTCGGCGTTCCACCACCTCAGTCCAGCTGGGGCAACATGCTCAACGATGCGCAGAATCTCACAATTGTCGAGACGATGCCGTGGCTGTGGCTGCCGCCTGGCATCGCCGTCGCTCTCACGGTCCTGGCCGTGAACTTCGTCGGTGACGGGTTGCGTGACGCGGTCGATCCGCGGCAGCGGACGGCGGCCGGGTGAGCGTGCCCGCGCCCGGAGAACGGGCAGCTGACAGGGGGACGGGAGGGTCTGGCGAGGGCGCGCGGCGGGCCTGTCCGCACCCGAAACGCATCGCCCTGGCCCCGCAGCGCAACCGGGGCGCGCTGAGCCACCTCGGCACGGACGCAGGCGAGGTAGCCGCTGAGCAAGGCGTTCCCCCTTAGACCTGCTCACGCCGGAGCCTGGGAAGGTGCAAGCGCGCCGCCCGGGTTCGGCAACCCACGCTCCGAACCGCCGCTATGAGCCCGGCTCCGGGGCCGCAGGCCCCGCTGCGCCCGCCGCCGAAGTGCACCGGCTGTCAGACGAACCTTGTCGCGTGGGGTCGACTACTGCTACGGCTGCCTGCCCGGCGGCCCGTTCACCCCGCCGCCGTGCACCCGGTGTGGCTCAGCCGACTACTTCAGCCAGGGACTGTGCCCGCGCTGTCATCCGGGCAGTCCCCAACGGCGCGGCGTCTGCAAGGGCTGCCTGGCGTGGGGTGTGTATCGGCGGCACAACTGGATGTGCTGGTCCTGCCGCTGGTGGATCACCCACTACCCGGAAGGCGTCTGCGACTACTGCGGCCGCACTACCCGCATCGGTGAGCAACGCGCCTGCCGGCTGTGCCTGGAGCAGGCCCGGATGCTGCAAGAACCCGGCCGCGCCCTCGACCTGCAGGCAGCGAACCGGCACGGCCAGCAGCTGTTCTTCGCGAACATGCACTTCCACCGCCGCCGCACTCGCCGGCTGGAGCCCGAGCACCGCGGAGTGGGCGGCCCGCCCAAGACCCGATTCGATCCCTCCCAGTGGATGCAGCCAACGCTCATCGACGTCGACCCCGACCCTGAGCTCGTCCGCCAGCGCGCGCTCGTCGAGGACAGCGAGCTCACCCGATACTGCGCCGGAATCGTGCGCGAGCACGCCGAGCGGTTCGGGTGGAGCAAGCGGCAACGCAACGACGTGATCCGCTCCCTGCGGCTGCTGCAGACGCTGCGCGAAACTCCCACCGCGATGATCCACGCCAGCGACGTGCTCCAACTGCCGCGTTACGACGGCAACATCGTCTCCACCCTCGACGTGCTCGACGCCGCCGGCTTGCTCATCGACGACCGGCCGACACGGATCGAGAACTACTTCACCACCACGACCGACGCTCTCCCGGCCGTCATGAGGCAGCAGCTCGAGATGTGGCTGCGGGTCATGCTCGACGGGGCCACCACCGCGCCTCGGCACCGAGCTCGCGACCCGTTGACCGTGCGGATTCACGTGATGGGTATCGCACCGATCCTGCAAGCCTGGGCCGACGCCGGTCACCAGTCCCTGGCCGAGATCACCCCAGCCCAGATCCGCACCGCGCTGCCCGAGAACGGCTCCCAACGCAACTGGGCCGAGTACGGGCTGCGCTCGCTGTTCAAAGCCCTCAAGGCCCGCAAGCTGATCTTCGCCAACCCGATGCGCGGCATGCCGACCACGCCCGTCGCGAGGAACCTTCCGCTGTCGCTGGACACCTCGCTCATCCGGCAGGAGTTGAACTCTCCCGTGCCCGCCGTCGCTCTCGCCGTCGCGTTCGTCGCGTTCCATGCCCCTGACCGCCAAGCAAGTCGCCGACCTGCAGCTCACCGACATCGTCGACGGCCGTCTCACCCTCAACGGCCGCTCCCTCCCGCTGGCCGCACCCGTCCGAGTCCGCCTGGCCGCATGGCTGGACCACCGCGCCCGTACCTGGCCGAACACCCCGAATCCGCACCTGCTCGTCAACCAGCGCACCGCGCCCAAGGCTCCTGCCCGTCAGCGCCCGCTACCCATGGCTGCGCACCACGATCCGGTCACAAGCGCTGCGCGAGGACCGCATCCTCAGCGAGATCCACGCCGCCGGCGGCGACATCCGCCGCATCTGCCACCTGTTCGGCCTCAGCGTCGGAAGCCGCCACCCGCTACCGCGACACCATCGAGCACCCCGACTTCACCATCGACGGCGAACGACAGAACCGAGTTCGAGCGCAGCTTTGCGCACCGTCGCGCAGGTCCATCTGCCAACGGACCAGGGTGATCAAACATGATGATCGGCTCCGTTCCTTCCTCGCGGCCCGCCGGGGCGGGCCAAAGGTCTTGACTCCGTACCTAGGTCCGGGGTCCAGGATTGGGTCATGCGATCCAGCGAGCTGGCCGAACGTGCCAGCGTGAATCCCGAGACGCTGCGCTACTACGAGCGACGTGGCCTGCTGCGGCCGCCACCGCGGACACCCGGCGGGTACCGCGACTACCCGCCCGTTGCGGTCGAGTTGCTGCGGTTCATCAAGCGGGCCCAAGAGCTCGGCTTCACCCTGGAGGAGGTCGAGGAACTGCTGCACCTCAACGCCGGAGGACCCGACAGCTGTGACGCCGCCCGGGAGCTGGCCGAGTCCCGTCGAGCCGACCTCGAGGCGCGGATCGCGGACCTGCAGCGGATGCACGACTCCCTTACCGATTTGATCGCCACCTGTGAGCGCCCCACCGCCGACCGGGCCTGTGCGTTGCTCGAAGCGATCGCGAACCCACCCTCATCGACCACCGGGAGTCCAAGGTGACCGGCTCGAACGAACAGCCCGGCGTGACCATCGAGGTCATCCACGTTCCCGACTGTCCCAACCTGTCGCCGATGCTCCAGCGACTGCGCGAGGTCACCGAGATCCCCGCGAGCACGCACGAGGTCAGCACTGAAGCCGAAGCAGCTACCCTGGGCATGGCGGGCTCGCCAACCCTGCTTATCAACGGCGTCGACCCGTTCGCTCAGGGTGAGTCCTGCGAGTGCGGTATCGCCTGCCGGCTGTATCGAGACGAGAACAACCAGATCGTGCCCGCCCCATCAGCCGACCAGTTGCGGGCGGCCCTGGCCCGGGCCACCGGCCGCGAACAGCCCGAACTGGCCGATCGGTGCGGCGCCACAGAACGGGACTCCGCTGCGGCCGACCTGAGCACGTGGCGGGCCCGAGCGGTCCCCGTCGAGCCCCTCGAACGAGCCATGCACCAGGCCATCTTGCGTAGCTTTGCTGCCAACGGCTTACCTCCTTCCATCGACGACCTGCACCGCGAAACCGGAGCGAGCCTTCGCGCGGTCGCAGATGTGCTGCGCAGGCTGCACGACAGCGACACCATCCGGCTCGACGCGCAGGGCGCGATCGTGGTCGCCTATCCGTTCTCTGCCAGGCCGACCCGGCACCGCGTCCAGATCGGCAACCGCATCGAGGTCCACGCCATGTGCGGCATCGACGCTCTGGGGATATCGGGAATGCTGGGCGAGGACGTACGTATCGACACCACCGACCCGGTCAGCGGAGATCCGATCACCGTTACGAGCATCGACGGACGGGCAACCTGGGACCCCCGTAGCGCCGTGGCGTTCGTCGGTGCCGGCGCCGGCGGCGGCCCGTCCGCAGACTGCTGCTGTGACTACCTGAACCTCTTCACCAGCAGGGCCACCGCGGACGACTGGGCATCGGCCCACTCGAGCATTCCCGGGCAGGTCCTCACCCAGCCCGAAGCGGAGGATCTCGCTACCACACTGTTCGGCGCCATCCTCACGGGCAACGGCGCGGTGCGACGATGAACCCGTGAGCAAGCAGCAGCGGTTCCGGGCCACGGTCGCGGTCGACCGGCGCGGCCGCGCGCAGGTCCTGATCCCGTTCGATCCCGCCCAGACCTGGGGCGTCAAGACCCGCCACCCGGTCACCGGATCGGTCGCCGGCCACAAGATGCGCGGCCGGGGACCGTCTTCGCCGCCCACGGACACTCAACTTGATCAACTGAACTGACGAATCAGGCACGATCAGCAAGTCGCCGGACAGGCCGATCCACGGGTCTTGACTATCTCTCGCGCGACGTCATATGGAATGGGCCGTGCCCAGCACGCCGCCGGCACATGACGAGTCAATGCAAATACTCCGTACTGGCTCGTCTCCGGGGGTCGACACCATTGGATTGCGGTGGTGGGATGTGTGCCGGGTCTCTTGGCAGCTTCCCGAGCGAAGAGCCTGTGGGAGGCATGAAAGTGGGGGGCGTCTCGATGGCTAGTTCTGCTCCGATCCAGGTTGTTCTCCTGGCTGTGGGGAACACGCAGATCTTCAACCTGGCCGACGGCAGTACGGTGATGGTCGTCGCCGTGCCAACCGGTGCAGGTACCGGCGGCGCTGGGCCGAGTGGTGGCGACGTGACTTCCAGCACGGTGCCACTCGACCCACCCACCATCCCAGGAGGCCACATTGCCGCCGTCGTGGTCATCGACCCGATCGATCCCCGCGATGTCCTCGCGACGGACTCGCTTACCTTGCGGTTCGAGCCGTCCGACGCCGCGGAGGCGGCTCCTGGCGTACGCATCGTGAGCGAGGACATCGTCCGAGCTCTACTGAGCGATGGGTCGAGTGAGGTCGTCGTGCGGCCCGACGCCATCAGCGGGGAGCTGTGAGCACCGAGTCGACCAGTGAGGTCTACACCAAGGCCGCGGAACGCCTCCGCGACACTCTCAAGTGGTTTCTCACCTCGCTGGCAGCTGTGGGGGCCGTGCTCATCGCCGGACTGTCGCTGAGCAACATCGGCGAAGCGACCGGGGCGCGGCTCCTCGCGGTGGCGGTGGGTTTGGTTGTGGCGATCGCCGCAGTGATCAGCGCTGCCGCCGTATGTGCGAGCGTGCTCGGCGAGGGAGTGAACCTGTCGGTCTACAACATGCCGACGGATCCTGATCTCACTCGCGACATCTCGCAGGACACCGCCCTGGTGGCGGCGATCGGTGATGGCGGCGTTGCTGGCCTCGGTGAGCAGTTGACGCGGGCGGTCAACGAGCAGCAGGAGGCGTTCAGGGAACACCAGAACGATCCTCAGAACGAGACCAAAAAGGCGGTCTACCGGGCCAAGGACCTGGAAGTTGCTCGTCTCAATGGCATCGCCGACACCGTCGTACGGATGGCTGCCTACCGCTTGATGCGCCAACGGTTCAACGCCGGCGCCCGATGGGTAGCAGGCCTGAGCGTGGTCGCCGGTGTTGGCATCTTCTTGTTCGCTTGGGGCGCCAACGCACCTGACGAGGCCGTTGGCCAGATCCCTGCGGTCGTTGAGACGCCGACCGACGTTGAAGTCCACCTCGACCAAGCCGGTCGGGACCGGCTGCAGGACGAGCTCGGCGAGGCTTGCGTCGCCGACGTCATACCGGCCGTCGTGCTCGAGGACCGCGGCGGCGGCGAGTACCGGGTCGCCGTGGCGAGCACCGATGACTGCGATGCAATTCTGGTTGATCTCGGACCCGCTGACGGTGCCGTCGCGCTACCCGCGGAATGAGGGCGACCCCTCGGCAGCCGCCTACGGCAACATACGCGACCCGATCTCGGCGTCGCGCGGGTGTCATGATCGTGTGTGATTCGTGACGATCTTGCCTGCAAGGCTGGGTCAGACGGGGTGAGGGCGGGTCATGTCGTGCTTTTGAGCTGCGGTGATGCGAGTCCACTTCGGCCGTCGGCGTGTAGGTTCGTTGTTCACACCGAAGAGGTCGCCAGATCCGTGCGCGGGCGATCACGGAGTGTGTGGCTGGGCCCGGCGTCCGTCGGCCGCTCCGCCTTCCCGTCGCCAGGCATGACCTCGGCGGCAGAACCGTGCGAGAGAAGGGCGTGTCACCTCCCATCGATGACGGCGATGCCTGCCGATAGTGATGCCTGGCCACGTGGCGCGGAACGCGCATAGTTGTTGCGGATAGTGCAGTTGGAGCAGATGGGTAGCGGCGATGACTGAGATGCTCGCTCGAGATGTCGAGGCTGTGCATCGTGCTCTGGATGCCGGCGGCGAGGAAGTGCAGGTGTCGCTCTCGCGGGAGACAGCCGAACTGCTCGCGCGCGTCGTCGACCCGCGTGCTCGCGGTCAGCAGGGCTGGTCACACGTGGGCACGCTGAGGTCACCCCAAGCGAGGCGGCGGAGCTGCTGGGGATGTCGCGGCCGCAGGTTCGCAAGCTGATGGACCAGGGCGTCCTCGACTTCCGCAAAAGTCGGTGCTCATCACCGCATCCGGGTCTCCTCGATCCGGGCGTTCCTCGATGCCGAGCGTCCCCGGCGTCAGGCAGCCCTGGAGGATCTTGCCAATCTTCAGGATGAGCTGGGCCTCACGGAGTGACCGAAGGGGATCGACCTGCCCGGCATGGTCCGGGTCGTACTGGTCGACGCCAACGTCCTGTACTCCGCGTCCTGCGTGACTATCTGCTCTATGCGGCTCATGAGGAGATCATCGCCATCGCGTGAGTCGAGAGATCCTCAACGAGGTGACCGAATACCTGGTCGCGAACGTCGCCGGCTTCACCGTCGAGTCCGGTGCGCGCCTTGCGGCCGCGATAGCGCGTTCCCATATGCCGAGATCGAGCCGCCATCGCTGCGACCGCCGTCGTTGTTATCGATCTCGCGATGGGCAGCCCAACTCGTCCCCGTAGTCGCCGTCGAGGCCGTCATCGCCTGGCTCGATGCCGGCCCGGCATCGCGACTGCGGCGCAGTGCGGTGCGGCATGCGATCGGCGGCGTCGTGGCCGCCGCCGAGTACCGGCCGCACGCGATTGGAGAGTAGCTGGGGAAGCGCACGACCACGCGCGCCGGGGGCGACGAGTCGCCCCCGGCGCGGACGCAGGGTCGGTTCGGCGTCAGGGTCGTTCCGGCGCCGGTGCCGGAAGGCTGCTGGCCGGCTGGGTGGCGAGCAGCCGCAGGCGCCGCATGAACCGGCGGCGCCACGGTGTACGGGCCGCGAGTGCGGAAGCGAGATGGCGCCGCTGCGGTGTGTTCCACTGCTGGATCCGCAGCTTGTGTTCGACCGTCACCGCGTACAGTGTGTTCATGATTCCTTCTTCCAGGTGGTGCTGTTCGGTGCGGTACCTGGGAGGGTCAGCCGGGACCGCGGCCGGTTCGGGCTAGTCGGTGGTGACCTCGATGTCGACCGGAACCTGGCCGGTGAGGACGTCGTAGACGGCAGACCGGGCGCGGGACTGCTCGACGAGTTCGCGCAGCTTCGCCGCGGGCGCGTCACCTTTGACGGTGAACCGGACGGCGATGCGCTGGTAGCCGTTGCGGACCCTGGGGTCGAGCCCGAGGATGCCGTTGAGGTCGATGTCGCCGGTCACCGTGGAGCGCACCTCTGTGAGCCGGATTCCGCGGGCGGCGGCGATGTTGGCCAGGCCCGCGGTGAGGCAGGCGGCCAGGGCGTGCAGGACGAACTCCGCCGGTGTGGGCCCGTTGTCCTGTCCGACGAGCACGGCGGGGTGGTCGGCGTCGAACTGGAAGGTGCGCTCGTGGGCGCGTTCCTCGCCGGCGCCGAAGAACCCGTTGATGGTGCCGCGGCTGTGCGTGCCCGAGACCCACTGGTTCTCGGCTCGGAACTGGAAGGCGGCCGCCGGGGGTGCGGCCTTGACCGCGTCGAGCGTGGCGAACAGGGCGGCGGTGTCGACTCCGTTGCGGACGGAGCCGTTGACGTCGGTGGTCATGGTTGTTCTCCTTCGATCGAGCACTACGCGGGTGCGCGGTGCGGACGGGTGGCTCGCACTCGACGGCGAGCGCTTCAGATCCGGGCGAGCTTCCGCTCGCCGGGAACGGGGCGTGCGGCCATGTCGGCCGATTGGGCGTCGATCGCCCGGCCGAGCTGCTTCTGCATCTCGACGAACTCCGGAACCGGTGGGTAGGTGGCCAGCGCGCAGGTCAGTTCGAAGACGTCGCGGAAGGCAAGGTCGCGTTCTGCCTGGTAGCCGGCTAGGGCGACCTGCTCGTCCAGGTCTTCGGAAAGGGCGTCGTGCAAGGCGGCGGCGAGCAGTTCGGCGTCCCGGTAGGCGTCGCTCATCCCGTAGCCCGTGACGGCGTCCCGGTGGACGGCGGCGTCTCCGACGAGTGCCCAGCCCGGCCCGTACGTCTGGCGCACCATGTTGGGCATACGGAGCATGCCGGTCACGGGCGAGGTGCGGCGACCATCGCGAAGTCGCACCGCGAGCTCGGGCGCGGCCCGGCTCAGTAGCGCGGTGTAAGCGTCGGCGTGGGCGGATGACCGACGGCGTGAGGCCCGGGCTTCCGTCGTCGGTGTACACACCCAGACACAGGCCTGCCCGTCGTGGGTCGGGAAGACGCCGGCAAGGGCGCGGTCGGCGGCGACGAGCTCGATGCCGGTCCACGGCAGGCCGTCGAAGTACGCGTACTGCGCCGCGCCGGCGTGGTGGCGGCGCTCGACCAGGCGCGCACCGACCGACCGCGCCAGCCGGGACCCCAATCCGTCCGCGCCGATCACGAACCGTGCGTCGATCTCGAGCGCAGCGCCGGTGCGGTCGTGCCCATACACTCCGACGGCGCGTCCCGAGGTGTCCAGGCGCACGCCGTCGATGTTCACCCCGAGCCGCACGTGGGCGCCCGCGGCTGCCGCCGCGTCTGCCAGGAGGCTGTCCAGGATGTAGCGTCGCGGCGCGACCAGGAGGTCCACGCCCGCCTTGTCTTTGACGGATCGGGTGACGGACTCGGCTGCCGCGGTGAAGGTGACCTGGCGGATCGCCGGCGCCCCTGTGGCCAGCACGTCCGGGAGCAGGCCCCACCGATGCAGCGCCAGTACGCCCGTTCGGGCGAGCTGATGCGTCGACAGTGTGTCCGCTGGGAAGACGGCGCGGTCGACGACCACTACGTCGTGGCCGAGCCGAGCGAGCAGGAGTCCGACGGCCGCACCGGCGGCACGCGCGCCGACGACGACCACATCGTGGCGGTGACGGTAGATCGGCATGGCGGTGAGGCCCTTTCGGTGGCGCCGTCGGCGGCTGCTGGCGGCTGCGGCTCGTCTCACCCAGCCTCTGGGGTGCCGGGCGGGAACTCATCCGTGCGATCCACGGGTCTTTCCACGGACGCCGCGTCAGTACCGGAGAACGCCGAGCTGACGCACAATGCGTAGATGGCACGTCAGGACGGCGGCCTCGCCGAGCAGCTGGCTCGCAACGGCGTCACCGAGCGTGAGGCCGAGGTGCTGTCGGCGGTGTCCGAACGTCTCCGCAACCGCGCGATCGCCGAGCGGCTCCACATCTCGGTGCGGACCGTGGAGAGCCACGTCGCCGCTCTCATGCGCAAGTTCGGTGTCACCGACCGGGCGGCCCTCGGGGAGATCGGCGTGGAATTGCGCCGCAGCGCCGTCCTCGATGTCACGCTGCCCGCCCCGCTCACCAGTCTTGTCGGGCGGGCGGATGAACTGGCCGAGCTCACCGTGCTTGCCGGCGCCCATCGCCTGGTGACACTCATCGGGCCGGCCGGCGTGGGCAAGACCCGGCTCGCTCTTCATGTCGCCTCACAGCAGGCGGCTTCCACGCCCGACGGTGTGCGGCTCGCCGACTTGGCGCCGGTCGGGCCGGAGCTGGTGGGCGACACGGTGGCGCGAGCGTTGGGTGTCGTGCCGCAGCCGGGATGGCCGCTGCGTGACGTCCTGCGCGAAACGGCCGGCGCGATGCGCTGCCTGTTGGTGGTGGACAACTGTGAACACGTCATCGCGGAGGCCGCCGAGATCGTCAGCGACCTCCTCACCGCGGGCAGCCGCCTTCGCGTGATCGCCACCAGTCGCGAACCGCTCGGTGTGCCCGGTGAGGTTACCTACCAGGTGCACCCGCTGCCGGTGCCCGACCCGCCGGCCGCGCGCTCAGCCGGCACCGCGGGAACCTACGCAGCCGTGCGGTTGTTCGCCGACCGTGCCGCTACGGCCGCACCCGGGTTCGCCCTCACCGACGCCAACGCCGCCAGCGTCGCCGCGCTGTGTCAGAGGCTCGATGGGCTGCCGCTCGCGATCGAGCTGGCCGCCTCCCGCGTGCGCAGCTTCGACCCGGCGGCGCTGGTGGAGCACCTCGACGAGCGCTTCGAGCTCCTCTCCGCCGGTACCCGTACCGCCCTGCCGCGGCAGCAGACGCTGCGTGGTGCGATCGACTGGAGTTACCGGCTGCTGGACCACGACGAAAGGGCACTGTTCGACCGGCTCGGGGTGTTTCCCGCTGACTTCGACTACGCGGCCGTCGCGGTCGTGTGCTGGGTGGACGCCCCCAGTGCTGCGGCCGTGATCACGCTGCTACCGGCGTTGGTCGACAAGTCTCTGGTGAGCGCCCTGGGTCGCGATGCACGCCGTTACCGGCTGCTGGAGACGATCCGGTTGTACGCGGCCGAACGTCTGACCGCGTCCGCCAGCGAGGCCGTCACCAGGCAACGGCACGCCACCCACTACCTCGCCTTCGCCGAAGACGCGGCCGAGCGGCTCCGGACCACGGAGCAGCGCGCCTGGCTCGACCGATTGACCACCGAGCAGCCGAATCTGCGTGCCGCGCTGGACCGCTGCATCGTCGACGGCGACATCGAGTCCGCCTGGCGATGGATCGCCGCGTTGGAGCGGTTCTGGGACATCAGCGGACAGCGCCGTGAGGCTCAGGAGTGGGTCCAGCGGGCGCGGGCTCTCGGCCATCCGCCCGCCACCCGTCAGGTCGTCGCGGGAGTCGCCGCAGCAAGCGCGCTCCTGCAACCCACGGACGCTCGAGCCGCGTTCGACCTGGCGGACCAGGCCGCGGACCTCGCCGTGGACCTGGACGACCTCACCCGTGCACGGGCCGCGCGCGCGGTAGGGATGGGCGCGATCTGGGTCCAAGGAGAGCTGGTGCTGCCCGCGTTGAACGATGCCCTGGCCTTTCTCGGGGAGGATCACCCGTGGGAGGCCGCTCTCATCATGCAAGGCCTCGCGCAGGCGTCCCACAACCTGCCGGAAGCGCTCGACTGGGGGCGGCGGAGCGTGGCGTTGTTCCGCAGCGTGGGCGACCAGATGTACGCGGCCAACGCGCTGTTCATCATGGCGCAGCGGGCGATGTACGCGGGCATCGCCGACGACGAGGTGGAGGCGTGGCTGTCCGAGAGCCGGGCGCTGGCCGGAGCGGCCGGCAGCGAGGGCGACGAGGCACACGCGGCCGTGGGATTCGGGCAGCTCGAATGGCTCCGAGGCAACCACGACCGCGCCACCGACCTGATGGCGGGCTGCCTGCCGACGCTTCGCCGGCTCGGTGACCAGCGCTGCACCGGGCGAGCGCTGTACGTGCTCGGCGCGCGAGCCTACGAGCGCGGCGACCTCGGCGCCGCGGAGCAGCACCTTGCCGCGAGCGTCGACGCCATCGCGGTGGCCGGCCAATCATTCGTCCTCGTGAGAGCGCTCGAGAGCTTGGCCGCTGTCCTCGCCGACCAAGGTCGCTGGCGACCTGCAGCGGTGCTGCTCGGCGCCGCCCACACCGCTCGCGACTCGGCCAGCACCCACATGCGCCCCACTCAGGCGCCCGACGACGACCTGCGTCGCTCGCTCGTACGACACCTCGGCCGAGCCGGCTTCGAGGCGGCCAACCGCGAGGGCGAGCGGCTGACCCCGACGCAGGCACTCCAGGCCGCCTCGTCCGGCCAGCGCGACCTCCCCGCACGCGGCGGGGCGTGACCGTGACCCGAACGTGTGCCACGTGATCGTGGCGTCGAAGCCGGCCCCGGCGAGGAGGTTGGTCGCGCCATCGAGCGCATCGACGACGCGCTGGTGGAACGGACTGGTCGGGCGGCGCGGCGAAGAGGCCGAGGAGATTACCGGCGGTCGATCGCTGCCAGGCCGACGGCATCGACGCGCTGGGCCCGCTGCCCGTCCGCCGAGACCGCGTTCTCCTGGCCGGACGCGGCGGCCACGACCGCATCGTCGCCATGGACGATCAGGGCCGAGCCCGTCGCGAGCGAGGTGGGGATGACCGATCGGCTGAACGCAGGCGAACGGCTGAACGCGCGCGATCGGCGCCGGGCCATCGCCGACCTCGCCGACGCGCGAATCTGCTGGACGCGATGGGCGATGACAGCGCAGGCGCCAGGACCGTTCAGTGGGCTAGAGCCGCTCAGCTTGCCATCAGGACCGCTGGGTACTCGCTGACCAGCAGGTACCTGGCGGGCGCGTCCTCGTCCAGCGTGGGGTAGCGCGGCGACGGGTCGAGGAAGAGGTTGTCGTGAACGTCGTCGTTGACCGATGAGACCTCGCCGGCCAGCACCACGCCGCCGTCGGCCCAGAATCGGTGGTAGACGCCGGCCCGCACCTGGATGCTCTGTCCTGGATCCAGCCGTACCGGCTCGCCCGCGCGGACCGACCGCTCGAACCCGTCGACCAGGGTCACGACGGCGTCGGTGTCGCCCTGCTCGGGCCGCAGCTCGACGACCAGCGCCGCGCCGCCGCGGTTGATGATGTCCTCGGTCTTGCGGCGGTGCAGGTGCATGGGCGTCTCCTGGCCGTCCTGGGCGACCAGGAACTTCTCGGCGTACGTCTGCCCGACGGCGCGGTCGCGATCGGCGAGCGTGCCGTTGCGCAGTGTGCACAGCACCAGGCCGACGCGGTCGAAGTCGCCGCGACCGAAGTCGGTGACGTCCCAGCCCAGGCCGCGCTCGAGCGCCGATCGGGCCCGGGAAGCGTTCGCGTGCCACTCGTCCCGGCTCCAGGCGGTGAAGCCGGGCAGAGCGATGCCCGAGTTGGCGGCGAGACTGCGGGCACCGTCTATGGCGGCGTCGACGTCGGATCGCTTCACGTCACTCTCAATCGTGTCTCGTAGGGCAGGCGGGAGCGGCGGCTACCGTGGGCTCGGTGGGGCGGTGCTGTCGCGGACCAGCAGCTCGGTCGGTAGCGCGGTGTCGTGGTCGGCCGGGCCGGCAGCGGGGACGCCGGTCCGGGCTGCCTCGATCTGCTCGACCAGTTGGCGACAGGCCAGCCGGCCTATCTGGCGTGTCGGCTGCGACACCGTCGTCAGCTTGGGCCGGGTGAGCTCGGCCCAGGGCACGTCGTCGAACATGACGACGGAGATGTCCTGCGGGATCGCCAGCCCCAGCTGGTCGGCGGCGAGCAGCGTGGCCTCGCCGAGCAGGTTGTTGGTCGCCAGGATCGCGGTTGGCGGGTCGGGTTGCCGGAGAAGTTCGAGGGCGGCTTCGGTTCCGTGCTCGCGCTTGTACGAGTTCGAGACGACCAGCCGCGGGTCGTAGGCGATGCCGGCGTCGTGCAGCGCGAGCCGGTAGCCCTCGAGCCGCTCGCGGGCGGTGCTGATCTGCGTCGGGCCGACCAGCGTTGCGATGCGGGTGTGGCCGAGCTCGACCAGGTGCCGCACGGCGGTCCGGGCGCCGTCGACGTTGTCGACGCGGACGATGTCGACGTCGTCGAGCCCGGGGACGTCGCGGTCGATGAGCACGACCTTCGCTCCGACATCGGCTACTTGCTGCCAGGCCCGGGTGTTCGCGCCGGTGGGCACCGCGACGATGCCGTCGGCCCGCGACTCCATCAGCAGGTCGAGGCACTGCCGCTCCAGTGCCGGGTCCTCGTCGCTGGCCAGGACCACGACACGGTAGCCGGACTCGCGCGCGACCTCCAGCACGCCGTCGGCCACGAACGAGTAGAACGGGTTCGTGATGTCGGCGATGATCAGCCCGATCGCATGAGTGCGCTGCAGCCGCAGGTTGCGGCCCATGACGTTCGGCTTGTAGCCGAGTGCGCGGGCCGCCTCGAGCACGCGGTCGCGCAGTTCCGGGCTGACGTAGCCGTCGCCGTTGAGCGCCCGGGCCACCGCCGACTTGGACACGTCCGCGAGCCGCGCGATGTCGCGGATGGTGGGCGGCCTGCGGGTCCCTGCCGGCTTGCCCGCGGTCCGGTCATCTGGGTTCGTCGACGCCATCCTCTGCACCTAGCCCTTGACGGCGCCCTGCATGATGCCGCGAACGAACTGTCTCCGAGCGATCAGGTACGCGACAAGAGGGATGATCGTAGCAATCGCGAGGGTCGCCATCTGCGGTCCCCATTGCACACCCTGCCGGCTCTGGAACGACAGGATACCGATGGGCACGGTGAGGTCCTCGGTTCGCTGGAGGTAGACCAGTGGATACACGAAGTCGTTCCATACCCACAGGAACGTGAAGATCGTGACGGTCGCGATGCCCGGCCGCGCCAGCGGCAGCAGCACTCTCGTCAGGATCTTCCAGTGGCTGGCGCCGTCCATGCGGGCTGCCTCGATGATCTCCTTGGGGACGGCGTCGAAGAAGCTCCTCATCACCAGGATGCCGAACGACGACCAGCCGCCGTAGGTCAGGATCAGCGCCAGGATACCGCCGATGCCGAGCACGCTGATCCACTTGAAGCCGGCCACCACGAGCGCGTGCGCCGGCACCATCAGCCCGACCAGCATGAACACGAACAACAGCTCCCGGCCACGGAACCGCAGCTGCGAGAACGCGTACGCGGCCAGCGCCGAGACCACCAGGATGATCGCGAGCGAGATTCCCGTCACCAGGACGCTGTTCTTGACCCAGATGAGCATGTCCTGCAGCACCGCGTCGAAGTTGCCGAAGTAGAGCGTGGTCGGCGGGGCGAACACGTCGCGCAGGATGTCCTGGGTCGGCTTGATCGAGCTGTAGAGCATCCACAGCACCGGGAAGATGGTCGTCAAGGCGACCAGGGCCAGGACCGCGTACGTCACGACGCCTCCGACCCGGCCGGCCGCGCGGCGGGAGCCGCGTGCGGTGGGCGTGCTCGTCGGTGCCGGGCTAGGCGAGGTCATTCTGGGCCCTCCGGTTCGAACGGACCTGCAGCACCGACAGCGCGAACGTGAGCAGCAGGAGCACGACCATGATCGCGCTGCCGTAGCCGACGTTGTTCGCCGAGAAGGCCTGGAAGAAGCCCCAGGTCGACAGCACTTCGGTCGCGTGCGACGGTCCGCCGCGGGTCATCACGTAGATCGTCGCGAAGATCTTGAAGCTCTCGATGCCGGCCAGCAGGAACACGACGCCGATGGCGGGGCGCAGCATCGGGATGACGATGTGGCGGTACTCCTGCCACGTCGTGGCTCCGTCGACCCGGGCCGACTCGCGCAGCTCGCCGGGGATGCCGGCCAGACTGGCGATCAGGATGGTCATGTGCAGGCCGAACGTGTGCCACACCTCGACCACGACGATCGTCGGGAGGGCCCGGCCGGTGTCACCGAGCCAGTCGCCGGTCAGGCTGCTCAGGCCGATCGCGTCGAGAAGTGGGTTGACGAATCCCAGGGTGGGGCTCAGCGCCAGCGAGAACACCACGCCAGTGACCACCAGGCTGACCACCGCCGGCATCAGGTAGACGGTCTGGAAGAACCTCGCGAAGCGCACGTTGTTGTCCAGGATGATCGCCAGGGCGAGCGCGATCACCGTCTTCAGCACGGCGGCGGCCACGACCAGGATCAGGTTGTGGCGTACCGCGGCCCAGAAGACGTCGTCGCCGGCCATCTGCCGGTAGTTGTCCAGGCCCGTCATCCGGAGCTGGTCGAACGTGAAGCCCTCCCAGTCGGTGAAGCTGAGGAAGAGCGTGCCGATCAGCGGGATGATCAAAAACCCGATGTAGAAGAAGAGCGCCGGGGCGAGGAAGACCAGGGCGAGGCGGCCGTCGCGGCGCTGGGGTGGACGCCGTGCGCCCGGACGCTGGAGCGCGATGCCCGGCTGCACGTCGATGTGTGTGGTCATGCGAGGAGCCCTTCGTGCCGGGAGCGCGCTGTGGCGCTTCCGCGTCGAGTCGACTAGCCGGCGGCCGCTTCGGCCGCTGCCTGGACCTGCTGCATCCACTCCTGACCGGTCAGGTTCCCGGCCGCGACGGCGGCGGCGCCGTTGTACAGCGCGTCCTCGCCGACCGCCGGCGGCAGCTCGTTCTCCAGGAAGGGCAGGAACGCCTCGGCCGAGGTGAAGGCCTCGAAGACCTGCTTGATCGCGTCGGTGCCGTACTGATCGGTGACCCCGTCGATCGGCGACAGGTTGCCGCCCTCGGCCCAGATCCGGCCGGCCTCGGGGGTGGTGAAGTAGCGCAGCAGCGCCTTGGCGTCCTCCTCGTGGTCGGTCTGCGAGGAGATCCCGATGGTGTGGCCGACGGTGCCTTGGATGACGTTCGGGAACGCCGCGTCGGACCACGCCGGAAACGGGACGATGCCGACGTCGAACGGCGGCGGGGAGTCGGTCCAGGAGCTGACGAACCACTGGCCGGTGTTCATCATCGCCGTGCGGCCGGAGAGGAACAGCGCCGTCATGGCGTCGTAGTCGGAGCTGGCGACTCCTTCGTTGAACATCCCCTGGCTCGCCAGGTTCTCCAGGTCCGTGGCGGCCTGGACGAAGCAGTCGTCGGTCCACGCCGCGCCATCCTGGTTGATCGCCTGGTAGACGACGTCGTAGCCGCAGCGGTGGCCGACGAAGACGTTGAACCAGTGGTTGGCGGGCCAGCCGTCCTTGGCGCCGAGCGCGATCGGAGTGATCCCGGCGTCCTTCAGCGTCTCGCCGGCGGCGACGAGCTCCTCCATGGTCGTGGGGGGTTCGACTCCGGCCTGCTCCAGCAACGTGGGGTCGTAGAAGACCTGGTTGACGGTGGAGAGGCTCCACGGCAGGCAGTAGACCTTGCCGTCCACCTCGCAGGCGGAGACCAGGCTGTCCGAGAGCAGGTACTGGTCCTTGACGTCTTCCCAGATGTCCGTGACGTCGAGCAGCTGGCCGGCTCCGGCGAAGTCGCGGGTCTGCTGGTAGCCCTCGAACTGGATGACGTCGGGCGGTGTGTTGCCGGACAGCCCGGTGCGCACCGCGGTGAAAAAGTCCTCGTTGCCGATCGCCCGGTGTGCCACGGCGATGTCCGGGTTCTTCTCCTCGAACTCGGCGAACAGTGCGTCGGCCGACGCCTGGTAGCCGCCGGACCACTCCGTCCACATGGACAGCTCGCCGCTCGAGGCGGAGTCGCTGGCGCCGCCGAGCGCGCCGCAACCGGTTAGGACGAGGGCCGTGAGGGCGGCACCGACGGCCAGGTGCCGTCGGTGATGAGGGAGAACGCTCATGATTCTGTGACCTCCATTGGTCGGGGTGCGCTCAGGCGCCCAGAGTGGCCTGCAGCACCGCGTGGCTGGTGATCTCCGGCAGGACGACGCGGACACGGTCGCCGTCGAGGCGCTGCGGCCACAGCCGGATGACGGGCGTGCCGGGGGAGCGGAAACTCACCTCGCCGGCCGGCGAGGTGAGCTCCACCTCCAGGTCCCGGATGGGGCGCAGCTCGGCGACCGCCTCGTCGAGCTCGTAGTTGACCAGGTGGAGGACGAGGCTGCCGTCGTCGACCCGGTGCGTGTTGACCCCGACCGAGAAGGCGGTCGAGACCGTGAACGGCTGGTACTGCCGGAGCAGCTCGGCGGCCGCCGCCGGCGTGTCCACGTGCGCGACGCCGGGCGCCGCAGAGGTCCAGTTCGAGGTCCCGACGACGACCACATGGCCGCCGGCGGCGACGTACTCGTCGAGGACGCCGTGCGCCCACGGCTCCAGGGCGGTGCAGCCGGCCAAGGCGAGCGCGCGGTAGCGCCGCAGGTCCGCGACCGTGAACCTCCAGGCCGGCACGAGGCTGTCGTTGGCCGGGACCGCGTCGTAGCACAGCCGCCGCTCGGACAGCGTGCGCAGCAGCTCCCAGTACGGCGCCGCGACCGGGTCCTCGGTCATGTTGAAGCGGTTGTCGGCGAAGATCTCGCGGCGCAGAGCGATCTCGCAGTTGGCCGCGATGTCGTACAGCACGCCGATCGGGTTGGTGGAGTGCTGCGACGTGACGGCGTCGATCTCCTCCAGGTAGGACTGGATCTCCGTGGCGAGCCGGTCCGGCAGCGAGAAGCTGTCCTGGACGATCGAGCCCATCCACGCGCCGTAGGGCAGTGTCATGTTGGCGCCCATGGCCGCGGCCTCGTAGGCCAGCAGCCGGGCGGCGTCGTGGCCGTGACCCTCGTCGAGGTCGCGGACCAGCTTTTGGATGACGCCGCCGTACGGGTTCTCGACGACGACCAACTCGCGGCCGAGCGCCATACCGAGGGAGTTGCGGTACCACTCGGGCTGCCTGTAGGTGAGGTTGCGGGTCTCGCTGATGACGACGTCGACGTGATCGATGATCCCGTTGAAGTACGGGAACATGTTGTAGATGTTGCCGCTGACCTTGACGGTGCGGCCCTGCGACCGCGCGTACTCGCGGGCGTAGTCGGCCAGCTCGTTGAACGTCTCGTTGACCGACTTGCGCATGTAGTCGAAGTAGGCCAGGAACAGCGGGGTGTCGGCCTTGGTGACCAGCGGGTCCGCGCCGAGGGCGCGCAGGTACTCGGCATAGTCGAACGTCTGCAGGTCCAGGTGCTCGCCGCCGGTCGCCTGGGCCAGGGCGTCTGCGTCGAGGGACTTCAGATGCTCGCGGAACCCGAGGACGCAGTCACGGGTGAAACAGGCGCCGTACTGCATGGTGCCCAGCGGCGTCGACGTCTCGTCCAGCTGCACGCCGTGGACACCGGAGTCGATCTGCAGCCGGATGATCGCTTTGAGGTACTCGCGCCAGACCGGGTTGTTCCGGTCCATGTAGAAGCACTCCTGGTCCGCATCCGGCGACTCGACCCAGCGTGCGTGGTACGGCGTGCCGTCCAGACCGCGGGCGACGCACTCCTCGATGAGGTCGGTGACTTTCTCGCCGGCGCTGTTGACCAGGCCCTCGGGGAAGTAGTCCTCGAACGGCCGCCACAGCCCGGGGTAGCGGTTCTGGGTGAACTCACGCAGCCCGAGGGTGGCGCGCCGGCCGGTGCCGCGCAGCTCGTTGAAAGCCAGGATCTCCGTCTCGTCCTCGTTCAACTCGACGCCGAACTCCCAGCCTTGCGCCTCGAAGACGATCCCGTAGACGTCGATGCCGCGCTGGCCACACTCGGCGATGAACTCGCGGTCGGTCAGGCCGCCGTAGAACCGGTCGCGCGGCGACACCGGCCCGTCGATCTCCTGCTCGAGGTACGGCAGCGAGATCGAACCGCCGCCCATCGCGGACCAGACCAGCATGGTCGCGCGGTAGCGCTCGAGGTCACGCACCTGTGACAGCCGCCGCTGCGGGAGGCTCGGGTGATAACAGTGATGCCCGCGATACCACCCGTCGAAGTAGATGCCACGCTGCATTCTCGATATTCCCTTCGTGGACCGGTCCCATATGGGCAAATGATGACAGTTCTTGGAAGTGGATGACTTGTGGCGGAATGAAGGCCATGATCAGCAGGGTGGCCTCCCGTCGTACATCGGTGACCGGCGGTGTGTGCCGCATACGCCAAGGCGATTTCGTGGACCGGTCCCACATACAAGCACGCGGGCCCGGAAGTGTCAATGCGGAAGGCCGCTCAGTGGCTCCGTCTGGCCCGCCGCGGGGGAGCGGGTCGGGCCGGACCCGCGTCTGCACGCCCGCCTCCCCGCGAGCGCCACACCCCGGGTCCGATGAGCGGTGGACCAAGATAACGAAGCGGTAACGGCCGTCGCGAGCCTCTTGACGATGTGAGCGTGTGCGCACCTAACCTCGGCCGTGTAATCGATTACATGCTTGCTCGAGACCGAGTCGGGAGGGCCGACGGCGCTCCGTGCATCCGCAGCCGACTACGACCGATCCACTTCCGAGAGGAAGCACAGCATGAGATTCGCACCACTGATCATCGGAGCCGGCGTGAGCGTGCTCGCGCTCGTGGGTTGCTCCGCCGGCGAGGGCGGCAGCGGCGAAGGCGCCGGCCACACCGTGGGCGCCACGACGTACAGCCGCAGCTTCGAGTTCTACCAGGACATCGAGACCGGCATGGACGAAGAGGCCGCCGGCGAGATCGAGTATCGGTTCCAGGACCCGAACGGCGACCTCGCGGCGCAGACCGCCGAGATCGAGGACTTCGTCTCCTCCGGCGTCGACCTGGTCACCATGGTCCCGATCGACTCCGACGCCGCCGAGGCAGCCGGCCGCATGGTCACCGACGCGGGCATCCCGCTGATCACCGTCGACATCGCCATCACCGCCGACGTGGGTCAGATCGCGCACATCGCCTCCGACAACCACGAAGGCGGCGCCGTCGCGGCCGACAAGATGAACGAACTGCTCGGCGGCGCCGGCGAGGTCGTGGTCATCAACAACCCCGCCATCACCTCCGTCGTCGACCGCGAGACGGGGTTCACCGACCGGCTCGCCGAGGTCGCGCCCGGCATCTCCGTCGTGGCCAGCCAGAGCGGTGACTCCGAGCGCGAGCAGGCACAGGCGGTGGCCGAGGACCTGCTGCAGGCGCACCCGGGCGTGACCGGCATCTTCGCCGTCAACGACGAGATGGCGCTCGGAGCCCTGCAAGCGGTGATCGCCGCTGGCCGCGAGGACACCATCAGCATCATCGGCTTCGACGCCAGTAGCGAGGGCATCGCCGAGATCGCCTCCGGCGACTCCGCGTTCAAGGCCACCGTCGCGCAGGACCCGGTCGAGATGGGCCGTACCGTCACCCGCACCGCGCTGGCCGTTCTGAACGGCGAGGACGTCGACGCGGACATCCCGGTGCCGGTGACGCTGGTCGACGACACCAACCACACCGAGTACGCCCAGTAGGAACGCGCCGACCATGACCGAAACCACACCCCTGCTGGAACTGCGGGAGGTGACGAAGCGGTTCCCGGGCGTCACCGCGACACGCAAGGCCAGCATCGCCTTCTTCCCGGGCAGGGTGCACGCCCTGCTCGGGGAGAACGGCGCCGGCAAGTCCACCATCGTCAAGATGATCAGCGGCATCTACCAGCCGGACGAGGGCGCCATCGTCGTCGATGGGCAGCGCGTGAGGCTGCACTCGCCGGCGGACGCCGAGGCCGCGGGTGTCGCCGTCGTACACCAGCACCGCACGCTGGTCGACGAGCTCACCGTCGCCGAGAACCTGTTCCTGGGCCACCTCGGACGCGCCTGGGCCCGCTTCCGGCGCAGGACCTGGGAGGCGAAGGCGCGCGAGCTGCTCGGCCGCGTCCGGCTGGACGTCTCGCCCGGCGCCTTCGTCGGCGATGTCGGGCCGGCCGCCCAACAGACCATCGAGATCGCGCGCGCCATCGGTCGCGACGCCCGCTTGATCATCTTCGACGAGCCGACGACCTCTCTGACGCCGCCGGAACGCGAGGTGCTGTTCGATCTCGTCCGCGACCTGCGCGACCAGGGCATCGCCGTCGTCTACATCAGCCACGACCTCGGGGATGCGCTCGCGCTGAGCGACGAGGTCACCGTCTTGCGCGACGGCGCCGTGGTCGCGCACGAGCGCAGCGGGTGGGACGTCCAGACCGTCGTCCGGCACATGATCGGCCGGTCGCTCGACTCCGGCTTCCCGCGCACCCGGCGAATCGGTGCCGAGACCGTGCTGGACGTGCGCGACCTGCGCTCGCCGCACCTGCGCGGCGTGAGCGTGAGCGTGTCGCCCGGTGAGATCGTCGGTGTCGCCGGCCTGGTCGGTTCCGGCCGCACCGAACTGCTGCGCGCCGTCTTCGGGCTCGACCCCGTCGACGGCGGCCAGATCCTGCTCGACGGCCGGCCGTTCCGGCCGCGCTCGCCCCGGCATTCGATCGCCGCCGGCATCGGCTTCGTCACCGAGGACCGCAAGGGTCAAGGCCTGGTGCTCGACCTGAGCGTCTCCGACAACGTGGTGCTCGGCAACGAGCGGCCGCTCGCGAGCGCCGGGCTGATCGCCACCCGCCGCCAGAACACCACCGTCGACGCGACCATCCGCTCGCTGCAGGTGAAGACGTCGTCGCGCGGCGTGCCCGTCGGCACCCTGAGCGGCGGCAACCAGCAGAAGGTCGTGCTCGGCCGCTGGCTGGCGCGCAGCACGCGGCTGCTGCTCATCGACGAGCCCACCGTCGGCATCGACGTCGGCGCCCGGGGCGAGTTCTACAAGCTGCTCGACGACTACGCCGCAGCGGGCGGTGCCTGCCTGGTCGTCTCCTCCGACCTGACCGAGATCCTCGGCCTGGCCGACCGCGTCGTCGTGCTGCGCGCGGGCGCGTCGGTGGCAGAGATGAAGGGATCAGACATGAACCGTGAAGCCGTCCTCCGCGCCATGGTGGCAGCGGCATGACCGCCACAGCCACACGCACCAGCGACCAGGACACCGCGCGTCGGTCCGGACTCCGGACAGTACTGAGCAAGAGCGACGCGTTCGGCGGGACGGCGCTGGTCGCGCTGCTGATCATCGTCACTGTCTTCGCGATCCTCGAACCGCAGTTCCTGACCACCAGCAACCTGCTCAACGTGGGCCGGCAGGCGGCGGTGCTGATCATCGTCGCGTGCGGTATGACCCTTGTGATCATCTCGGCCAACATCGACCTGTCGGTCGGGTCGACGGTCGCGCTCTGCGCGGTCGTCGGAGCCAGTTTGAGCGCCACGCACGGCGTGGGCGGCGTTCTCACGGTGGCCGGCGTGGTCGCTCTCGGCGCCCTGATCGGCGCGGTGAACGGTGCCCTGGTCGCCTGGGCGAAGATCAACGCGTTCATCGTGACGCTGGGCATGATGACCGTGGTCCGCGGCGCCGCGCTGACGTACACCGACGGGTATCCGATCTCTGGGGTGCAGGACGACGCGCGCTACCTCGGGTTCGGGACCGTCGGCCGGATCCCCGTGGCGCTGATCGTGACCGCGGTCGTCTTCGCGGTCGTCGCGATCGTGCTGGCAAAGTCCGTCGCCGGCAGGCACGTGTACGCCGTCGGCGGCAACGAGACGTCGTCGCACATCGCCGGCGTCGCCGTCGCTCGCACCAAGTTCTTCGTCTTCGTGGTCAGTGGGGCGCTGTGCGGGCTGGCCGCCGTCGTGCTGCTGGGACGGCTCGGCGCCGGGCTGCCGACGTCGGCGCAGGGATTGGAGCTGGACGCGATCGCGGCGGTGATCATCGGCGGCGCCAGTCTGTTCGGCGGCCGCGGCAGCGTCTTCGGCACGTTCTTCGGCGCGCTGATCCTGGCGGTGCTGCAGAACGGGCTCAACCTGCTCGGTGTGAACTCGTTCGTCATCCAGATCCTCTCCGGGGTGATCATCATCCTCGCCGTGCTGCTTGACCGGTTGCGCAACAGGACGCGCAAGTGATCGTGGACGACGAGTGGATCAAATCGGCCCTCGAGCGCCTCGTCGCCATCAGCTCCCCGTCCGGGGGCGAGCGGCCGGCCCTGGAAGAGGTGGAGCGTCTGATGATCGAGGCGGGCGGCCGGGTGCGCCGGGTCCCCGTCGACCGCGACCGGCTGCGTGACGGCTACGGCTTCGAGTCGCCGACGGCAGCGGCCGACATGTACGCCGTCGTCGGCAGCTGGGGAGCCGACGGCGCGCGACCGTTCGTCGTGCTGAACGGTCACGTCGACACCGTCGAGCCGGCCGGCGCCTGGCGGGTCCCGCCACTGGAGCCACGGATCGTCGACGGCTGGCTGAACGGGCTGGGCTCGGCGGACATGAAGGCCGGGCTGGTCGCGGCGATCGCCGGCGCGGCGCGCGCGGCCGGCACCGGACATCTGACCGGGCTGGTCGAGGTCCAGGTGGTCCCGGACGAGGAGGCCGGCGGCGGCACCGGCACGCTGGCCTGCGTCGACGAGCTGCTCCGCGCTGGGCGTCGGCCGGACCTCGCCGTCGTCTGCGAGCCCACGTCGCTGGCGGTGGCGACGGCACAGGTGGGCAGCCGGGCGCTAGCGCTGCGCGTGACCGGGGTCGAGGCGCACGCCAACAGCAAGCACCTCGGGCTCAATGCGGTGGAGCTCGCGCTCGACCTGGCCGGTGAGCTGATGAGCTGGGTCGACCGGCCGGACCGGACTTCGCACCCGCTGCTCCCTCCCGCTTCAGTGAACATCGGCCGCATCGGCGGCGGCACCGGCGCCACGACGGTGGCCGCCGAATGCCTGCTGGAGGTGTGCTTCACCTACCACCCGGCCGACGCGTCGACGCTGGTGGCTGACGTCGACGAGATCGTCGTCAAGTGGCGGGCCCGCCAGGATCCACAGGCCGGCGTCGAGCTGCGTGAGCTGCACGACGTGCGCCCGTTCCAGACCGACCCGTCGCTGCCCGCAGTCGCCGCGCTCAACACGTCGCTCGGCCGCAACGCGAGGGCTCACATCGGATTCCACGCCGGGTCCGACGGGCGCCTTCTCGACGGCGTGCTGGGCACGCCGACGCTCATCTGCGGCCCCGGCGACATCCGCCGCGTGCACCGTGCCGACGAGGCGGTCGAACTGCGCGAGGTGTCAGCGCATGCCGCGGCGCTGGAGCGCTTCCTGCCGAACCCCGGCATCACCCTGAGAGAGGAACCGATGACATGACGGTACGAGTGCTGCTGGCCGGCGAGAGCTGGAACACCTACGCCGTGCACACCAAGGGCGCCAGCGCCTACACGACCGCCGGCTACGAAGAGGGCGCCGACCAGCTGATCGAGGTGCTGGGTAGGGCCGGCCACGACGTCACGTACCTGCCGAACCACCGGGTGGTCGAGGAGTTCCCGTACACCGCGGCCGAGTTGGCGACGGCGTACGACGTCGTCGTGCTCAGCGACCTGCCGGCTGATTCGCTGCTGCTGCCGCGTGCGGTCTTCGTCCAAGGCGAGCGCCGTCCGAACCGGCTCCGGGAGCTCACCGAGTACATCCACGGCGGCGGTGGCCTGTTGATGGTCGGCGGGTACATGTCGTTCGCCGGGTTCGAGGGCCGCGCGCGGTACGCGGCGACGGCGCTGGCGGCGGCCCTGCCGGTCACCATCGCCCACCATGATGACCGCGTGGAGGCGCCGGAGGGTGTCGTTCCGGTGGTCGAGCGGGATCACGCGGTGCTCGACGGCGTCACGGACTGGCCGTACTTCCTCGGCTACAACCGGGTCAGGGCCGGTGACGGCGTGCTGCTCAGCGCGGACGGCGACCCGCTCCTCGTTGTCGGCGCGCACGGTGCCGGGCGTACCGCGGCGTTCGCGTCGGACTGCTCACCGCACTGGGGCAGCCCGGCCTTCATGGCCTGGCCGCACTACGCGCGGTTCTGGTCGCAGCTCGTAACCTGGCTGGCCGGAAAAGATGCAACGGCCAACTAGAATTCCCGTGGCCCGGGCAGGGACAGCGCACCGGCCGGCGCGCGGAGCCGGCCGATCCGATCCGAAGCTGGTGCAGTCATGGTGACCATGCGGGACGTCTCGAGGGCGGCGGGCGTGTCCTCAGCGACGGTCTCGCGCGTCCTCACGGGGTCGGCGGAGGTCGACCCCGCCACCCGCCAGCGCGTGCTGGACGCCGTACGGCAACTCGACTACCGCCCCAACCTGGTGGCCCGCGGCCTGCGGCGGCAGGTCAGCCAGGTGCTCGCACTCGTCGTCACCGACATCGAGAACCCGTTCTACACCGCCGTGTGCCGGGGCGTGGAGGACGCCGCCCGTCTCAAGGGCTACTCGGTGATCCTGTGCAACGCCGACCGCGACATCGACAAGGAGCGCGAGTACCTGCGCGTCGTCGCCGACCAGAACGCATCCGGAGTCGTCATCAGCCCGGCGTCGGCGCAGAACACCGACATCGGCGCCCTGGTGGCCCGCGGGATCCCGGTGGTCGCCGTCGACATGCCGCTGGAGCAGGCCGCCGGCTCCGTCCTCGTCGACAACCGGGCGGCCGCGGCCATGGCCACCCGGCACCTGCTGGCCGGCGGGGCGCGCCGGATCGCCTGCATCACGGGCCCGAGCGACAACGCGACTGCCAGCGATCGCCTCGACGGCTACATGCGCGCGCTGCACGAGGCCGGGCGCCCAGTCGACCCCGAGCTCGCGATCTACTCCAACTACCGCGAGTCCGGCGGCTACGAGGCGACCAACCGCCTGATGGACCTCGCCGACCGGCCCGACGCATTGCTGGTCACGAACAACCGCATGATCGTCGGGACGCTGCGAGCGCTGCAGAGTCGTGGTGTCAGCATCCCCGACGACGTCAACGTGGTCAGCTTCGACGAGCTGCCATGGGCCCTGGAACTACATCCGCACCTCTCCATGGTCCGCCAGCCCGGCTACCTCATCGGGCAGAAGGCCGCCGAGCTGCTGATCGAGCGGCTGGCCAGCCCGACCACGCCGCAGCACATCGTCATGGAGGCCGAGCTCATCGCCAAGGACGGCCGGGCGCGGACACCGTCGTCGGCCATATGAGCGACGGAGGGAGACGTCGTTGTCCCGGGCAGCCGAAGCAACTGACCTCGACGGCTCAGCGATGACGCACGTCATCGGATTGCCGGGCGTATCGTGAACGCGGGTCACACTGGGTGTGGTGAGGTGGACGGACGCATGCTGACTCGCACGGCCGGCCCAAGGCACGGATCGGCCACTGAAGCCGAGTGGCGGGCAACCATCGCCAAGGCGTTCGCGGACGTCGGTTTCGAGCGGCGTGCCGCGCGTCGCGAATCCATCTACCTGCAGGGCGATCCGGCTACGGCGGCGTTCGCCGTGAAAAGCGGCTGCGTCGAGCTGGCCCGATCGAGCTCGTCGGGCCGAGAGGTGACCCACGTCGTCCATTTCAACGACGAGGCATTTGGATTCGCCGATCTGCTGCTGGGCAAGCCGCGGACGTTCAACGCCACCGCGCTTGCGGACACCGTGATCTGGGTTGTCCCCGCCCAGCCGTTCATGGGGCTGCTCGATCGGGACCCGGGCGTTACCCGGGCCATGCTCAGCATGGTGCTTTACCGCAACATGACCCTGGCGGAGCGCAAGCCGCAGCTCATGGGCACGTCGGCCGAGCGCAGGGTCGTCGCTGCGTTGGAACGGTTCGCTGTCGTCTCGTCGGAGGCCAGCGAGGACGTGCCTGTCGTGAAGCTCACCCATGAGCAGATCGGGCGGCTGTGTCACCTCACGCGGCAGACGGTCACCGGCGTACTCGCGAAGCTCACTGACCAGGGACTGCTCCGGATCCGTTCACGGCACGTCGAGCTGATCGACCTGGCAGGACTGCGGGAAATGATGGATCTGGCGGATTGATGGGTGCCGGGGTTCACCCCGGCGAAATGTCATCGCGCCGCTATTTTACCCCGCTGAAATTTCCTACCTTCGGGCTGTCACGACCGGATCGGGAAGGGACGAAACAGCGGTGTCCTCCGAGCACAGCGACTTCAGGGGTGCAGTTCGGCGCATGGCGGCCGCACACGTCGGCCCCATTGCCGACGCCATCGACCGCGGCGACGCGATCCCGTCCGGTCTCGTGGACACCTTCGCCGACATGGGCCTCGTGCAGTTGCCGGTGCCCGTGGAATACGGCGGCCCCGGCGGCGACGTGATGTCGGCGGTGATCGCCCGGGAGGAGATCGCTGCCGCAGGCTCGATGGCAGCTGCCCAGCTGGCCAACCAGAACGGCACGCTGGCCGGTGCAGTCGCCCGGCACGGTAGTGACGTACTGAAGGCGGAGCTCCTGCCGGACCTC
Source organism: Jiangella asiatica (assembly GCF_004349065.1). Lineage (GTDB taxonomy): Bacteria > Actinomycetota > Actinomycetes > Jiangellales > Jiangellaceae > Jiangella > Jiangella asiatica. The sequence goes on along the minus strand of NZ_SMKZ01000043.1, from coordinate 25,681 downwards.
GCCACGGGCCGCCACCTCACCGCCATCTGCATGACTGAGCCGGAGGCCGGCTCCGACCCGTCTCGCATGACCACTCGTGCGGTTCGCGACGCAGGGGACTGGGTCATCGACGGTTTGAAGAGCTTCATCTCCTGGGGGAGTCAGGCCGACTTCGCCCTGGTCTTCGCGCGGACGAGCGAGGCCGAAAGCGGAGGTGGAATCGGCGCCTTCGTCGTCGACACCGCCGACCAGGGCTGGAAGGTGGAACGTGTCAACGACATGATGGGCGCCCGCGGCGTGCCCAACTGCGATATCCGGCTCGACGGCCTGAGGGTGCCGGCCCGCCGAATGGTCGGCGATCAGGATGGCGGATTCGCCGCCGCGATGGACGCTGTCCAGCGCAACCGTCCGGTGGTGGCGGCCGCCTCGGTCGGCTGTGCCGTCGCGGCGATGTCGTATGCGGCTGAGTACGCACGGGAGCGGTACCAGTCGGGCCGGCCGATCGCGCAGTTCCAGGGCATCCGGTGGAAGCTCGCAGACATGGCGACACGAACCGAGGCGGCCCGCCGGCTCGTGTACGCCAGCGCAGAGGCATTCGACGCCGGCGCCTCTCGGGCCGAGACGGGCCGGCTGGCATCCATGGCCAAGCTGGTCGCCTCGGAGACCGCTGTGGACGTGACCCGCGAGGCGGTGCAAATCCTCGGTGGCCACGGCTACTTGCGTGATCACCCGGTCGAGCGATACGTGCGAGACGCGATTCTCGGAACGCTGTACGAAGGAACCAGCGAGATCCAGCGCAACATCATCGCCAAGGCGGTACTGCCATGACACCGGCACCTACCTCCTCGGCCGCCGAGCTGACGGCCACTTTGAGTTCCGGCCGGAGTCTGCCCTTGCTCGGTTTCGGCACATACCAGCTGCACGGTGAGTCCGGCCAGCAGGCGATCGGGTGGGCCGTCGACGCCGGGATACGGCATTTCGACACCGCTACCTCGTACGAGAACGAGGGCGACCTCGGGCTCGCCCTGGCCCGGTCCGGGGTTCCGCGGGGCGAGCTGTTCCTCACGTCGAAGCTGCCTCTGCGTTGCATCGGCCGCGAGCGCGAAGCGTTGGAGCGCACACTCCAGCAGCTGCAGATTGAAAGGCTCGACCTGTGGCTCATGCACTGGCCGGTGGAGGGCCCTGGGCTAGTGCCGTCCTGGGAGGCGATGATCCAGCTCCGTGACGCGGGGCTGGTCGCGGACATAGGAGTGAGCAACTTCGCGGTCGGACAGATCGACCAGATCGCCACCGCCACAGGTGTTCCGCCGGTGGTGAACCAGATCCGGTGGAACCCCTTCCTGTACGACGCCGACGTGGCCCGAGAGCTCGCTGTGCGTGACGTGCTGATCAGCGCCTACACGCCGCTCCGGCGGGCCAGACTGGACGATGCCGTGCTGCTGGCGGTGGCGTCGGAGACGGGCGCAACACCGGCGCAGGTCATCGTCCGATGGCATCTGCGGCGTTCCTGGTCGATCCTCTTCCGCTCGTCGGCGCGCGACCGGATCGCGCAGAACATCGACGTCGACCACGTCGAGCTGACCGATGAGCAGATGGTGCGGCTGGACGGGCGCGCAGGGACCTACCACTTCGATTGATCGGATCGCCGGGCGCTCATCGTAGCGACCCGCCGGCCGATGGCTTCGAGCATCGGAAGAAAGAGGAACCATGCGACTCATCAGAGGACTCGCGGTTTTACTCATCGGGAGCGCGTTGCTGACCGCATGCGCCAGCACTGACTCGGGTGCGGACGGCGGCGACGGTGCGATCAGCAGCTCGAACTGGCCGGCTGAGCCGATCACCTATCTCATCGGGTTCGCTCCCGGCGGCGGCAACGACCGGCTGGCTCGGCTCCAGCAGCCGATCCTGCAGGAACTGCTTGGGCAGAACGTGAACATCGAGTACATGGAGGGTGCCGGCGGCGCGGTGGGCTGGAAGGCCATCGCGGACGCTTCGGCCGACGGCTACATGATCACGGTCTCCAGTCTCCCGCAGAACATCGTCCAGCCGCTGCTTCCTGACGCCCTGTACACGGCGGACGACATAAAGACCGTCGCCATCGTCCAGGGTTCCGCCCTGGGCCTGGTCGTGCCGCCGGACAGCCCGTACACCAGCCTCGACGAGCTCCTGGCGGCGGCGCGGGCGAACCCCGGCACGCTGACCATCGGCGGCACGGGCTCGTTCACCGCTTCCAACCTGCTGACGCTGCGGCTGCAGGAACTGACCGACACCTCGTTCGAGTACGTGTCGTTCGAAGGCGGCTCGGCGCAGATCACGGCGTTTCTGGGGGGTCAGGTCGACGCCATCGTCACCGATGCCGGCGACTTCGCCGCGTACAAGGACGAGGGGACCATGCTGGCGATCTCGTCCGAGGACAGCTACTTCTACTACCCGGATGTGCCGACCTTCACAGAGCAAGGCGTCGAGCTCGTGCAGTACACGGAGCGCGGCCTCGGTGTTGCCGCCGACACCCCCGACGAGATCGTCGCGAAGCTCGAGGAGGCCGTGCTGGCGGCGGCGAACGACGAGTCGGTCAAGGCCGCCATCGAGGAGCAGGCGGGGTTGACGTTCACGCTCGGCGCCGACGATGCGGCGGAGCGGATCGCGGAGGAGACGGCGATCTACACGCCGCTGGTCGAAGAGGCGCTGGAGCAGTGAGCGTGGACGACCAGGCCGAGACCGTGCCGGACGACAGCGCAGAGCCGCGGAACGTCATCGCCAGACGGACGGCGGACATCGCCGCGGGCGCGGGGCTCGCCGTCATCGGGACCCTGGTGTTGAGCCAGGCTGTCAGGAGCCGGCCCGGGCTCTCCGAGCGGCTGGACCCGCGCACGGTACCTGTCTTCCTGTCCGCGGCTCTGGTCGTCTGCGGTCTCGGACTGATCGTCGCCGCGCTGCGGTACAAGGGGGCCGGAGGCGTCCTGGACTGGCCGACGGCCAAGGGCTGGAGGCGGGTGGGTCTTGCCACGGCGGCCTTCGTCGCCTACGCCCAGGTGCTGGTTGGATTCGGCATGGCGGTGGCGACAGCCGTGTTCGTGGCCGGAGTCGAATGGGCGCTGGACCGGGGTTCGATCCTGCGCGCGGTGGCGTGGGGGCTGGCCTCCGGCGTGGCCGGCTCGCTGGTGTTCGTCGCTCTTCTGGACGTCCAGCTGCCCGCCGGGCCGGTCGACAACCTCATCGCCTCGTTGGTCGGGGGGTAGGCCATGGAGCTGCTGGACGGTTTCCAGGCCGCGCTCTCGCCAGAGAACCTGCTGTACGCGGTGATCGGTGCGATCCTCGGCACGCTCATCGGCGTCCTGCCGGGCATCGGCCCGACCGCTGGGATCGCCGTTCTCATCCCCTTGACCACGGTGGTCCCACCGGCCGGCGCGATCATCATGATGGCGGCGATCTACTACGGCGCCATGTACGGCGGGTCGACCACGGCCATCGTGGCCAACATCCCGGGCGAGGCGACGTCGGTCATCACGGCCTTGGACGGGTACGAGCTGGCCAAGAAGGGCCGCGCCGGGCCGGCGCTGGCTGTGGCGGCGATATCGTCCTTCGTCGCCGGCAGTATCTCGCTGGTCGGGCTGTCGGTCTTCGCGCCGGCACTCGCCCGGTGGGCGCTCGAATTCGGGCCACCCGAGTACTTCGCCCTGTTGATGGTGGCGTTCAGTCTGGTGATCACGCTGTCGGGGCGGACGCTGCTGAAAGGTGTCGCCAGTGCCGCCTTGGGCATGCTGGTGGCGCTCATCGGCGTGGACGCCTACTCCGGCGGCACGCGGTTGACGTTCGGGATCGACGCGGTGTCTGCCGGCCTGAACTATGTCGCGATCATCATCGGCCTGTTCGCCGTCGGCGAGGTGTTGTTCAACGTCGAGAAGGACGTCAAACGGATCTACGAGATGGCGGTCACCCGATGGCTGCCGACGCGCCACGACCTCAAGGAGTCGGCTGCACCGGCCCTGCGGTCGTCGGTCACCGGCTTTTTCCTCGGCCTGCTGCCGGGTTGCACCCCGGTCGTCAGCACGATGATCGCCTACGACGTCGAGCGCAGGGTCTCGAAGCGAGGGAAGAACTTCGGCAAGGGCGAGATCGCCGGAGTCGCGGCTGCGGAAGGGGCCAACAACGCGGCGGTGAGTGGCGGCTTCGTGCCGCTGTTCGCCTTGGGAATCCCGTCCGGTGCCACCATGGCGGTCCTGCTCGGCGCGTTCATGATCTATGGCATCCAGCCGGGTCCGAGGATGTTCACCGAGCACCCCGACATCCTGTGGGCCCTGATCGCCAGCATGTACATCGGGAACGTCGTTCTGCTGATCCTCAACCTTCCCCTAGTGGGCATCTGGGCCAGGCTCGCGAAAATTCCGTTCCCGGCACTCGCCGGGCTGATCGTCGTCTTCTCGATCATCGGCGCCTACAGCGTCCGCAACTCGATGTTCGACGTCTGGGTCATGCTCATCTTCGGCGTCGTCGGATACCTCATGCGCAAACTCGAGATCCCATTGGCCCCTTTGGTGCTGGCAGCTGTCCTGGCCCAGCTGGTGGAGTCGTCGCTGCGCCAGTCCCTGGCCACGTCGCACGGTGCGTACACGATCTTCTTCACCCGGCCAATCTCGGCCGTCCTGATGATCGCGGCGATTGTACTCATCGTGCGCGGCGTGTGGGTGTACGTCCGCAACCCCGAACGCAAGTCCGCCGTCCTGGAGGACGTGGATTGACCGGCCCGAACACAGGCGTCGACCCACATGACAGAACCGAATGAGAGGGGTGCCCCGGTGACCGACATCCAACGAAAGGCCGAGGGCCACGTGCTGTGGCTCACGATCGACCGGCCTGAGGTCATGAACGCCATCCGGCCGCGGACCCAGACCGAGCTGGTCTCAGCGGTCCGCGAGGCCGACGGCGACGACGACGTGTGGGTGATCGTGGTCCAGGGAGCCGGCGACCGCGCATTCTGCGCCGGCTGGGACCTGAAGGAGGAGGCCACGGCCGCTGCGGACTTCGCCTCCTATGAGGACCGCCGCCGGGCGGGACGGCGGGACCCGTTCGGGCATCTGTCGAACATGAACTCCGGCGACCTCCCTCAGGGGGTGTGGAAGCCGATCGTCGCCAGCGTCCGTGGCTACTGCCTCGGCGGCGGGTTCGAGCTGGCGCTGAACTGCGACTTCATCGTCGCCGCCGAGGACGCCTCATTCGGACTGCCGGAGGTGACCCGCGGCTGGCCGGCCGGGTCGAGCCACTTCACGCTGCCGCGCAAGGTGCCGCAGAACCTGGCCATGGAGATGCTTCTGCTGGGGCAGTCCATCGACGGTCGCCGGGCGTACGAGATCGGACTGGCCAACCGGGCCGTAGTGGCCACCGAGCTCTCAGGGGCCACTGCGGAGTTCGCCGATCGGTTGGCGCGAAACGCCCCGCTGGCCGTGCAGGCGGCGAAGGAGTTGGCGGTCCGGGGCATGGACATGCCGCTCAACTACCCGCCGCTGGCATGGCACCTCTACGACCCGGTCAAGCGGCGCGTCGACGCCTCGGCCGACCGGGCGGAAGGCATTGCGGCCTATGCGGAGAAGCGCCCACCACGGTTCACCGGCCGCTGACGTCATGGCAGGAAGGAACAGACGATGAACCGCCCGCTCGACGGAATCCGCGTCCTCGACCTCTCGATCTGGATGTTCGGGCCGATCTGCACGCAGGTCCTGGGGGATTTCGGCGCCGACGTGATCAAGGTCGAGGCGCCGTCCGGGGAGCCCGGACGAGGCAACGAGACGCACCCGCGGTGGCGCGGCTTCAGCACGCGGTTCCTCTCCCGCAACCGGAACAAACGCAGTATCGCGATCGATTTGCGCAGCGAGGCGGGGCAGGACGTACTGCTGAGACTCGTCCAGGACGCCGATGTGGTCGTCCAGAATTTCCGCCCCGGCGTGGCCGAGCGGCTGGGTCTGGACTACGAGACATTGCGGAGCCGAAACCCTCGGGTGATCTACGTCGCCGGATCCGGATACGGCCGGACCGGCCCCTATGCGGCGCTCGGCGGGCAGGACCGGGTGGCGCAGGCGATGTCGGGGTTCGTGTTCGGCAACGGCGACCCCGGAACGAAGCCGTTCCCCGCCCGGACGTCGATCATGGACTCCTTCGGCGGCATGGTGATGGTGCAAGGCATTCTGCTTGCGCTGATCGCCCGGCACGCGACCGGTGTGGGCCAACGGGTGGACCTGTCGTTGTTCGACGCAGCGATCTTCTCGAACATCGAGTCGTTCACGACCCACCTCAACACACGCGAGCCGGTGGGTCAGATTCACGACCCGCTGATGTCCATCTACCGCACCGCCGACGGTCTCCTGCAGTTGGTCATGGTCTTCGTGCGCGACGACAATCCGCTCGGGCTGCTGTGCCGGATCCTCGGCATCGATGACCTCAGCGGCGACGAGCGATTCGCGACGAAGCAGGACCAGGCCCGGCACGGGCGGGAGCTCGTCGACCTGCTCGAGGAAGCGTTCCGCACCCGCCCCACCGGCCACTGGCTGGCCCGACTGCGAGAGCACGACGTGATCTGCTCGCCCGTCTACGACTACGCGGACCTGGCGGCGGACCCGCAGGTGGCGGAGAACGACATGATCCAGGAGGTCGCCGACGGCGCCGGGCACACCGCTGCGCTGGTCGGGCAGCCGATCAAGCTCAGCGCGACTCCGGCGTCGATCGACCGGTTTCCACCTACCGTCGGCGAGCACACCGACGACATCCTCCGCGCCGCCGGTTTCGACGACGCCGGGATCCGGGAGCTGCGGGACTCCGGAGCGGTCCGGTGACCGCGCTCGGCGGGATCAGGGTGGTCGACTTCTCGATCTGGATGTTCGGCCCCGCCGCGACGCAGGTGCTCGGAGATTTCGGCGCCGATGTCGTGAAGGTGGAGCCGCCCGGCGGCGAGCCCGGTCGCGGCAAGGGCATGGGCCACCCCCTACACCACGGCATGAGCACCCGCTACATCTCGCGCAACCGGAACAAACGCAGCGTGTGCGTGGATCTGACGACGGCGGAAGGGGGACGGATCGCACGTGCGCTGATGGCGGGCGCCGACGTCGTCGTGCAGAACTTCCGGCCCGGCGTCGCGGAGCGTCTCGGCATCGACTACCGGAGCGCGCGAGAGTGCCGTCCGGACGTGATCTACGCTGCCGGCTCGGGCTACGGACAGACCGGGCCATACGCGCACCGTGGCGGACAGGACCGTGCTGCTCAGGCGATGTCCGGGTTCATGAGCGCGAACGGCGACCCCGGGCAGCCGCCCACGGGTGCGCGGGTGTCCGTCATGGACTACCTCGGCGGGATGATCCTGGCCCAGGGAGTCCTCGTGGCCCTGGTGGCGAGGCTGCGGACGGGGCGGGGCCAACGCGTGGACCTTAGCCTGCTGGACGCGGCCGTCAGCGGCAACACCGAGGGCATGACGACGTACCTCAATACCGGTGAAGCGCTCGTCCAGCGATTCGACCCGTTGATGCGGGCCTACCAGACCGCCGACGGCGCTCTGCAGATCGTGACGGTGTTCGCAAAGACGAAGAACCCTATGAAGGAACTGGCCGAGGCGGTCGGCCGGCCGGAGCTCGCCGAGGACCCGCGGTTCACCTCGGACGAGGCGCGGGCCACGCACGAAGCAGAGCTCGCGGACCTCCTGCAGGCCGCGCTCGCAGCCCGGAGCACCGCCGATTGGCTGGCGATCTTCGACGCGCACGGCATCATCAGTGCCCCCGTGTACGACTACGCGCAGGTAGCCGCCGACCCACAGGTGCGGCACAACGAGCTGATCGTCACCGGCGAGCATCCGGAGATCGGCGAGGTGGCGATGGTCGGCCAGCCGTTGCGGTTGTCCGGAACGCCGTCGGAGGTCACCCGAATGCCACCACTGCCCGGCGAGCACACCGACGAAGTGCTGACCGATCTCGGCATCCACCGACCGGATCTCGCGCGCTGGCGAGACCAGGGAGTGATCGCATGAGCGCAGTGCCCGACGCACCGAGGGTTCCGCACTACGTCCGCGACCCGGCCTGGACCGCCGTCGGAGACGGCCTCGGCTTCCGCGAGATCGCGGACGTGGCCGTGGATACCGACGGAGTCGTGTACGTGTACGGCCGCGAGGACGCCGCGGTGGTGCGGCTGGACCGCACGGGCCGGGAGCTCGACCGGTGGGGCGTGGGCGCGTTCATCCGGCCGCACGGCCTCACGGTCAGCCCCTACGAGGACGCGGTGTTCCTAGTCGACGACTACTCGCACTCGGTGCGCAAGTACACCAAGGGCGGCACTCACCTGATGACCATCGAGGCCGAGGTCACACCGGACTTCACAGGCTACGTCCGGGGTGACTCCACGTCCGTCCGCCGGGCCGGGCCGCCGTTCTGCTATCCCACCGCCCTAGCGTTCGACGGCCCGGACGAGCTGCTCGTCACCGACGGTTACGGCAATGCACGCGTGCACCGGTTCACCGCCGACGGGCTGCGGCTGGCTTCGTGGGGCGAGCCCGGCTCCGGCCCTGGCGAGTTCTCCTTGCCCCACGGCCTGCTGGTCGACGCGGACCGGATCCTCGTCGCCGACCGTGAGAACGACCGGGTGCAGGTCTTCGACCCGGCCGGCGGCTACTTAGACGAGTGGGCCGACTGCCGGCGTCCTGCGAACGTGCTGAGGATCGCAGGCGGGGTCTATGCGGTGGCCGAGCTCGGCCGGGTCAACCGGGCGGAAGGCACCGAACGCTCCATCGAACCCGAGGCGCCGGCGGGCCGCATCTCGATCCGGGACGCCGACGGCCGGCTGCTCTCGGAGTTCACCCCCCAGGGCGAGGGCGAGCGGGACACCTGGTTCGCGCCGCACGGAATCGCCGTCGACGGGGCCGGCGACCTGTATGTGGCCGAGACCTACGTGACGTTCTTCCGAGGCCACGCGCCACGGCGTCCCACACTGCACAAGTTCACCGCGGCTCCAACGTGAGCGTGTCGGCGGCCCGTTTCCGCAGAGAGGTTTCCATGGTTGACACGATCGAGACCGACGTCCTCGTCGTCGGTGCGGGCGGCGCGGGAATGCGCACCGCCCTCGAAGCACACCGTGCTGGTGCCAGGGTGGTCGTGGCCGTCAAGGGCCGGTTCGGTGCCATTGGGACGCGGGGCGCCGGAGCCACGGCAGCGGGCTTCTCCGAGATCGGTCTCATGCGGCTGATCGGCTACGACGACGCGTGGAGTGGAGAGTGGGACGGCGCCCAGACCCGTCAGGGGCAGGTCTTCGGCGACATCCTCCAGGCCGGGTTGGGCATGGCCGACCGCGAGATCGCCAGGGTCGTCGTCGAGGAGGCGGCCGCCGCACGGCACGACCTCGACGAGTGGGGCATGGTGCCGACCTTTGCCCACGGCTACGGGGTGAAGACGCACGGCGTGCCGATCAAGATCGTGCTGGAGTCGCTGGTACGGCGCAGTACTGTCGACGTCCGGGAACGCCTCGCTGTAGTGCGGGTCCTCACATCGCCGGCGGGCGAGGTGGCCGGGGCGGTTGCAGTGGACGAGAAGAGTGGCAAGGTCGTGCACATCCGGTGTTCGTCCGTGATCATCGCCGCCGGCGGCATGGGCCGGTTGTTCACCCACAGCTTCCACCCATCATGCGTGACCGGCGACGCCTATGCACTGGCGCTACACGCCGGCGCGGAGCTGATGAACATGGAGTTCCACCAGATTTTCGTCGGCACCACTAGTCCGAACACCAACCTGGTCGGGAGCTGGCTATGGCGCCACCAACCACAGTTGACCAACGTCGACGGCGAGGAGTTCGTCCACCGATACCTGCCGTCCGGCCGCACCGTCGAGGAGGCACAGGACGAGCGGCGCCGACACACGCCCTTCAGCACGCGGGACGAGATCTCCCGTTACATCGATGTCGCCATGCACCGGGAGATCCGGGCAGGCCGTGGGACGGCCTCGGGTGGCGTACACGTCGACGTGGTGGTCACCGATGAGAAGAACGGGCCGTTCTCCGACGTAGGTGAGTGGTACCGGTACCGCGGCGTGCATTGGGACCGCGGTTCTGTCGACGTTGGGCTGTTCCACCACTGCTCGAACGGCGGGGTCCGGGTCGATGTCAACGGAGAGTCTCGCGTGCCGGGGCTGTTCGCGATCGGCGAGGCCGCGGCCGGTGCCCATGGGGCGGACCGGCTCGGCGGGATGATGCTGGTCTCCTCCCAGGTGTTCGGTATTCGCGCCGGACGGCTGGCGGCCAAGCGGCGCGGATCGCCCCCAGCGGCCGACTTGGCGCCGCTGGACGAGATCGTCTCCGTTGTCGACCGGCTCCGATCCGGCACTGTCGCGCCCGGTCCGGCGATGGCCGGGCTGGCTCGGGTGATGTGGGAGGAACTGCTGGTCGAAAGGACCCCCGCCGGCCTGAAACGGGTGTTGCAAACTCTGGACGAGATCGAGGCGGACGCGCTGCCCAAGCTGGGTGCCTCGGACCCGCTGCAGGCGGTGCGCGCCTTGGAGTTGCGCAATGCAACCGCAACCGCTCGTGCCGTCGGGCTCGCCGCGCTGACGCGCACGGAGAGCCGGGGCGGGCACTATCGGGTCGATCACGAGTTCCGGGACGACGCCAGCTGGCTCGACGCCCTGCTCGTGGGTTTCGAGGACGACACGATGACCGTTCAGCGGTTGCGGGTCGACCCCGAGTGGAAGCCACGGCGGGCTGACATGTGGGGCACCAAGTGGGGCTGACCGGGGAACCGCTGCGGGGCATCATGTTCGGCGCCGGCAGCATCGCACCGCATCAAGCGCTGGCTTGGCGCGCCGTCGACGAGGTGCGGATCGTCGGCGTTGTCGACCGGGAACCGGACCGGGCGCAGCGCCTCATCGACGAGATCGGGCTGACCGGAGCCGTGGCCTCAGCGAGCCTCGACGACGCCTTGGCGGCCGTCGGGGACTGCGCTGACTTCGTCGACGTCGCCACGCCTCCGGAACTGCATGTGGAGCACGTGGCGGCCGTGGCGCGCCGCGGCCTCCACGTGCTCTGCCAGAAGCCGTTCACCCCGACGGTTGCCGAGGCGCGGCAGGTCATCCACATCTGCGAAGAGGCGGGAGTCCGTTGTGTGGTCAACGAGAACTGGCGGTGGAGGGACTGGTACCAGGAGGCGGCGCGAATCCTGGCAGAAGGGGTGGTGGGCTCGCCGCGGTTCGCGTCCTTCACGTGCCACCGCGACCTGGTCCTCCCGTCACCCGACGGCGGGCTTCCTTCGTTGCTCGTCCGCCAGCCGTACACGCGCACCATGGAACGTCTCATCGTCTTCGAGTGGGGCATTCACCTGATCGACGTGCTGCGCATGCTTCTGGGGCCGGTCCGCTCCGTCTACGCGGTTGTCGATCGGACCAGCCCACTCGTCGTTGGCGAGGACCGGGCGGTGATCCAGTTGGAGCACGTCTCAGGGGCGCGGTCGCTCGTCGACATCAGCTGGGGCTCCGTCACCCGGACGGACCGCCGTCTGATCCGCGGGAACGTCGAGCCCTTCGTGTTGGAGGGTGACGCCGGCACGCTGGAGCTCGACCCCTTCGCCGGTGATCAGTTGTCGGTGACGACCGCTTCCGGCACGTCGGTCGCTGACGCGCGCCGCGGGCTGCCGCCGGCCGAGGCCTACCAGCGCAGCTTCGAGTCGTGCCAACGGCACTTCGCGCAGTCCTTGCTCGCTGGGGTGCCCGCCGTGAACGAGGCTGCGGACAACCTCCAGCCACTCGCGGCGGCGCTGGCCGTCTACGAGTCGGCGGCTGTCGGACGGCCGGTGGCGCTGTGAGCGGTGTCGCGGGGCTGATCGACCTGCATGTGCACAGTTCCCCGGATGTCAGGGCGCGCTACGCCGACGACCTCGGCGTAGCCCGCGACGCTGCCGGCGCGGGTATGGCAGCGATCCTGCTCAAGTGTCACGTTCTGCCGACGGCTGACCGGGCCCGGATCGCCGACGACGCGGTCGACGGGGTGCGGGTCTTCGGTGGCGTTGTGCTCAACGAGCCGGTGGGCGGGTTGAACCCAGCCGCAGTACGGGTGGCCCTCGAGATCGGCGGGCGGTGCGTGTGGATGCCCACGGAGGACGCGGCCAGCCATCGGCGTCGCGCCGGCGGCTCGGGCGGCCTGAGGGTCGTGGACGGTCTGGGCCGGATCACGCAGGACGTCCGGCGGATCCTCGACCTGGTGGCGGCCCACGACGCCATCCTCGCCACCGGTCATCTGTCGGTGTCCGAGACGGTGCGGCTGGTCGGGGAGGCGGTCTCGGCCGGAGTCACCCGCGTCCTGGTCAACCACCCTGACGCCGCCCAGGTGGCGATGCCGGTCGACGTTCAGCGTGAGCTGGCGGCCGTCGGTGCGCTGATGGAGCGCTGTGCTGTCGACACCACGGACAAGCCCGGGCGGGTTCCCGTGCACGAGCTCGCCGAGCGCATCGGCGAGGTCGGCGTCGCATCGAACGTGCTCACGTCCGATCTCGGCCAGGCGCACAACGGCCGCCCGGTGGACGGCTTCGGCCGGTTCATCGGCGCGCTGCGCGAGTGCGGTCTTTCGGAGAAGGACGTCCATCGGATGGCGGCGACCAATCCCGCAGCCCTGCTGGATCTCGAACTGGAGAGCACATGACGGACTACCTCGAGGACCTTGCGGTCGGCGACGAGTTCACGACCCCCGGACGGACTGTCACTGAGCACGACATTGTGGCCTTCGCCGGCCTTACGGGCGACTACGCCGCGATCCACACGAACGAGGTTCACGCCGCGGCCAGCATCCACGGCCGGCGGATCGCGCACGGCCTGCTGGGCCTGGCTTTCGCTCAGGGCCTCACCTGGCGGGCGAGTTCCGCGGAAGGTGCTCGGCTGGCATCGCTGGGCTGGGACGAGTGGAGGTTCCTCGAACCGATCTTCATCGGTGACACCATCCACGTCCGATGCCGGGTGACGTCGACACGGCGCAGCCGCACGAACCCCTCGCGCGGGGTCGTCGTCGAGGAGCTGGCGGTGGTGAACCAGCACGGCGAGGTGGTTCAGTGCGGCCTGCACACCACGCTCGTCCCGGTACGAGGAGCCGAGGCATGAGCGTCGTGGACCGCTTGTGCTATGCGATCGCCAGCCCTGACGTCGATGTTATGCCGATCGCCTGGACCGGCCCGGCCGGTGGGGTCTGTGCCGCCTTGGCCGAGCTTGGTTACGGCGGCGTCGAGGTTCAGGTGCGCGACCCGCGCGGGTTCGACACCAGCGACTTCGCCCGGGTGCTCGCCGACCATGGACTGGATCTCGTCAGCGTGTCGACCGGGCCGGCCGCGGCGGACGGGCTGGTGTTGACCGCGTCGAACGAGAACAACCGCCGGGCCACGGTCGAGAGACTGAAGCGCATCGCCGACTTCGCCGCGGAGCATGGTGCGACGGTGGCGATCGGCAGCATCCGTGGGGGCTCGAAGGCGGCGGGGAGCCGGGATCTCGCGCTCGAACGCTTGCACGAGACTGTGAATGTCCTGGTCGAGCATGTCGCGGGCACCGGCGTAACCTTCCTGCTGGAGCCGCAGTCTCGAATGGCCACCGACCTGCTGAACACCGTCGAGGAAGTGCTGGACTTCGCCGCCGGGTTCCCCAGCTCGGCTCTGGCCCTGGAGGTCGACACCTTCCACATGATGGGGGAGGAAGGCAGCCTGGGTGGGCCGCTGGTCGCGGCGCACTTGGCGGGGCGCCTCGCGCATGTGCAGGTGGGGGACTCGCACCGGCGCTGGCCGGGCAGCGGGCTGGTGCCCTGGCCGGAGGTGCTGGGTGTGCTCGGCGCCCTCGGCTACCAGGGCTGGTTGTCGGTCGAGATCGAGCAGAAGCCGTCGAGCCCGGTGGCGGCGGAGCGGGCGCTGCGCTTCCTGCGCAGCATGGCTGGTCGGGCATGAGGGCGACGCATGCTCTCGGCTGCATCGCCGACGACCTGACCGGATCGGTCGACCTGGCTGGCCGACTGGTTCGCGACGGCGCGACCGTGGCCCTGCACGTCGGCGTGCCCGATCGGAGCACAGCGACGGACGCGGACGCAGTGGTCGTCGCGCTGAAGTCCCGATCCATTGCTCCGAAGGAGGCGATCGAGCAATCATTGCGCGCGGCCCGATGGCTGCGCGCCGCTGGATGCGAGCGGCTCTACCTCAAGTACGCAGCGACATTCGACTCGACCGCACGCGGCAACATCGGCCCGGTCGCCGACGCGCTCATGCGGGAGCTCGGCGTCGCCTACACGGTTCTTGCACCCTCGCTCCCGGAGCACGGCCGGACCGTCGTGCACGGCACCCTGTTCGTCCACGGCGTTCCGCTCGCCGAGAGCGCGATGAGGAACCACCCGATCAATCCGATGCGCGAATCGGATCTGCGGACGCTGATCGGTCGGCAATCGAGGGGGCGCGCAGCGGTCGTGCCGATCGACACCGTGCACGAAGGGCCGGATGCGGTGCAGCGGGAGCTCGAGGTGTCGGCTGCGTCGGGGGCGACCTATGTCGTCCTGGACGCGGTGTCCGACGACGACCTGGCCGTGCTCGGCCAGGCGTGCGCTCCGTTGCCGCTCTCGACCGGCGCGTCGGCCCTTGCCGCTGAAATTCTCAGACAGCTGCTGGCGGTCCGCGACAACCCGGAAGCTCCCGACTCCCGCCGCGCCCCGGCGGTCGAATGTGCGGACCCGGGCCGAGCCGTCGCGCTCGCCGGCAGCTGCTCGGCGGCTACGGCTGCGCAGGTGGCCGTGTTCCGCCAGTCCGCGAGGTCGTTCCCACTGGCCCTGGCGATGAAGGCCGGCCGACCTGCGGCCGTCGCAGAGGCCCTTGCGTGGGTTCGCTCGCAACCAGCCGAGCCGCTCCTCGTCTATTCGACTCCGCAGGCCGGCGGCGAGCACTCGACGGTGAATGTGGACAGCGCCGAGGTCGAGGCCGCCTTCGGCGAGCTGGCCGCGGCCCTTCTGCACGACGGCTTCAGCCGGTTCGTCGTCGCCGGCGGGGAGACGTCAGGAGCGGTGGTGCAGGCGCTCGGAACGCGGGCCCTCGACATCGGCGCCGAGGTACAGCCCGGCGTGCCGGCTGCCTTCGGCCTGACGCCGACGGGGCGGCGCGTCGGTGTCGTACTCAAGTCGGGCAACTTCGGCTACGAAAACTTCTTCGCCGCCGCGCTGGAGGAAATCTCGTGATCGACGAGGACTCGGCCCGGCAGGCGTTGGTCGCCACTGGCCGGATGCTGCACGATCTGGGTCTGACACCGGGCACCTCGGGCAACCTGAGCGTCGTGACCTCCCGGGGCGTGGTCGTGACGCCGACGAACTCACGGCTGGGCCGGCTCGAACCAGATGGTCTCTCACTGGTCCGAATGGACGGCCAGCACCTGGCTGGGCCCCGCCCGTCCAAGGAGGCGGTTCTGCACGCGGCGGTGTATCGGCGGCGTACCGACGCCGGGGCGGTGGTCCACCTGCACTCGACCGCAGCCGTCGCCTGGTCGATGCTCCAGGGTCTGCCAGGCGACGATGCGCTGCCACCGCTGACGGCGTATTCGCTGATCCGGCTCGGGATCGTTCGCCGGATCGGGTTCCATGCGCCGGGTTCGCCGGCGCTCGTCGAGGAGGTCGAACGAGCGATCACCGGGCATCGAGCCCTGCTGCTCGCGAACCACGGTTCGATTTTCGCCGACGAGACCATCGAGGCAGCCTGTGCCGGAGCCGAGGAGCTCGAGGAGACCGCGCGGCTTGCCCTGTTGCTCGGGGAGCGCAGCCATTGTCCGGTGCCCATGGCCGCTCGCGCCGCTCTGCTGCGCGACGGCGAAGCTGACCTCGCCGGAAAGGACGTCCCCTCATGACCGAGAACCTGAGAGTGACACTCATCCACGCCGTCGTCCCAGCGATGGAGTCCACCGCTCGCTACTTCGGGGAGGCTGCGGGTGTGGTGCCGACCCACCTTCTCGACGAGTCTTTGCTGCCGCTGGCCCAGCAACGCGGCGGCGTCGATGACTTCTGCGTTGAGCGCCTTGCCGATCTGGTGGAGCTGGCCGTCGCTGCCGGCACCGACGCCGTCGTCGTGACGTGCAACGCTTACTCCGCGGCCACTGCGCAAATCGCCGCGCGCCGCCCAGCCTTGCCGGTACTGAGCATCGACGAGGTCCTGGTCGAGACCGCCATCGGACTGGGCGAGCGAATCGGCTTGATCGGCACAGTCGCTGTGGGCCTGCGCCAGCAGACCGAACTGTTCTCTGTCGTTTCAACCCGACTCGGCGCGGAAATCGCCCTGGCTCCGCGACTACGGGAGGACGCCTTCGCGGCGCTACGGGCAGGTGACCGGTCCGGGCACGATGAGCTGATCGCTGATGAGGCAGAGGCCATGACCGGCGTCGACGTCATCGTCCTGGGTCAGGCGAGCATGGCCCCTGCCGCCGATCTGATCGAAAGCCGTGGATCGGTGAGGGTTCCCGTCCTCGCCAGTCCGCAGCTCATGGTGCGTCGGCTCCGGGACCGGGCGTCGCCTGTGTGAACCCATCGTGTGGCAACGCGTCGGCCCGGACGGCGACGCGTTGTCATGCGGATGACAACAGTGGCTGCACCCGGCTCCTGCCGTCACTGATGAGCCGCGAGAAGTTCCAGCACGGCGCGGTACTAGCCGGTCAGGCCGTGCCGCAGGTCCGCGCCGCTCTCCTCGTCGATGCACCAGGCGCCGTCGTACCCGGACGAGGTCAGCGCGTCGACGAGCGGTGCGAAGTCGAGCTCGCCTTCCCCGACCAGCGCGAACGTCCCGCGGCCACGTCCTTGAGGTGCACGTTGTCGATCACCGGCGCGAACGCATGGGCCACAACCAGCGGCTTGTCCTCGTCACCGGGCGGTGCGGCGGCGGTCACCATGCCGGCGATCGCGGCCGCGGCGTTGGCCAGGAGGCGCCGCGAGATCCGGTTGACTTCGGCCACGTCGACGACGCTCGGCATGAGCACCACATCGGCAGATCACCGACGGCGAGCCCCCGTGCCCGCCGCGGTCGCTGCCGGTCGACAGCGCAGCCCAGCCCGTGGCTGGCCGCCGTACGTCTGCTGGCTCGGACGGCGGCGGACGTCGACTGGGTCGTCGATCTCGCCGCTAGGCGTCGCGAACGCATCGCGAACGCATCGCCGGATTCGCGGCGAGATTCTGGAGGCCCGCGCCGGACGCGGTGAGCGCACACCGGGCCCATCTGACCGACCTGATCCAGTCGGCCGGTGTGCTCCGACGAGCCGGGCGATCATCGAATCAGTCGAACGGTAGCTGGAGTAGTCGTGACGAGACGACGGGGCCGCACGCCTTGCGATGGGTTCGCTCAGCGGGGCCGCCGGTCCACGGCGTACGCCGCTCCGCCGATGCCGGCGAAGCGGTCGAGGAGGTCCTCGTTCACGGTCACGCCGAGCCCCGGCTTGGACGGCGGGCGCACCAGCCCGCCGACGACATCGAGCTCGGCTGTGATCAGCTCCTCGTGGAACTGGTTGTCGTGGCTCGCGTCGGCCTCGTAGACGTAGGACGACGGCAGCGCCGACATCACGTGCAGTGTGGCGGCGTGGTTGAGGCGGGTGTGTGAGGTGTGCGGGGCGAAACGCAGTTGGTGGGTCGCGGCTAGGTCGCCGATCTTCTTGAGCTCGGTGACGCCGCCGGTCTTGCTGCAGTCGGACTGGACCACGTCCAGGGCCCGCCGGCCCAGCCAGTGCTTGAGCTCGAGCCGTCCGTACAGGTTCTCACCGGCCGCGATGGGCACCCCGCTTCGCCGGCGCATGTCGGCATAGCCGTCGATGTTGTCGCGGGTGAGTGGTTCCTCCAGCCAGGTCACTGCGTTGTCGGCCAGGCCCGGCAGCAGCCGGTAGACCTCCGAGTACGTGTAGCCGAGGTTGGCATCGCCCATGATCTCCAGGTCGCCGCCGAAGTGCTCGCGAACCCGCTCGACGCGCAGAAGGTCGTTCTCCACGGTGTCGCCGAGCCGCAGCTTCACGGCGGTGAATCCGTGCGACTCCCGGAGCCGCTCGATCTCGTCGATCAGTTCTTCCGGGGGCTGGAATCCGAGGTTCAGGCCTCCGGCGTAGGCGCGGAACTCTCGTCGGCGACCTCCGAGGAGGGTGTACGCCGGCACGCCCAGCGCCTTGCCGCGCACGTCCCACAGAGCCATGTCCAGGCCGCTCAAGGCATGGAGCACGGCAGCACCCAGGCCCGCGCCGATGAGGTAGCGCATGTACACCTTGAATGAGATGCCCTCGACGTCATGCACGTCCTCTCCCAGCACGGCCTCGCGGAGCGTCGTGTTGACGAAGTCGGCGACCGTGGTCGGCGCGTGCCCGTGGTAGGACTCGCCGTAGCCGACGACGCCCTCGCTCGATGTCAGCTTCACGAGAACCATGTCCCGCTTGACCGCGCTGCCTCGGCTCTGCGGCCGCGGGGGTAGCCGGAACCGGTGGGAGAGGTGATACGCCCGGACGTCGACGATGGTGTGGTTCACGATCATCCTTTCGCGGCGCCAGCCGTCAGCCCGGAGACGATCCAACGTTGCACGGCCAGCGTGAAGGTCACGACGGGTGCCATGACCACGACCGTCGTCGCGCCCAGTTGTCCCCACGCCACGCCCTCCTCCTGGCGGACCTGGGACATGAACGGTGGGAGGGTCACCGCCTCGCGCAGTGTGAGCGGCAACGCCAGGACCATGTCGTTCCAGGCCAGTACGAAGCAGAAGACGCTGACGGCCGCGATTCCCGGGCCGGCCAAGGGCAGCATGACTCGGAAGAAGGCCGCGACCTGTCCGCAGCCGTCGATCATCGCCGCCTCCTCGAGCTCCTTCGGCAGGTCCATGAAGAAGCCTTGGAGCATCCAGGTGGCGAGGGGGATGTTGATCGCGATGTAGGGAAGGATCAGCGCGAGGTGAGTGTCCAGCAGACCGCTCTGCGAAGCGATGAGGTACAGCGGCACCACGAGACCGACGGGCGGGAGCATGCGCGACGTCAGGATCAGCAGGCTGAGCTGTGCGTGCCCGCGTGGCCGGATGCGTGCGATGCCGTAGGCGGCCAGCACGGCGAGAAAAACCGCACAGATCGTGGAGACAAGCGTGACGATGATCGAGTTCACCAGGTACGTCGTGATGGCCTCGCGACCCGACCCGAAGATCTCCCGGAAGTGCTCCAGCGTCGGCGTGAAGAAGAGAGTGGGGTCGGACCGCATAATGAGGTTGCTCGGCATCACGCTGGTCAGGACGAGCCAGAGGATCGGGAACACGGCGATGAAGATCAGCGCCGCCAGCACGACGAAGGCCCAGATCCTGCCGACGTTCAGCCGTCGCCTTCGCGTTGTGTCAGACGAGTGGGTCACGCTTCAACCACCTGATGTAGAGGATCGTGATTCCGAGGCTCAGGAGCAGCAGGCACCACGACAGCGCGGCGCCGAGCCCGACGTCGTAGCTCTGCAGCGCGGCCCGGAAGACATCGATGGCCAGCAGCGACGTCTCATTGCCCGGACCGCCCTCGGTGAGCAGCCAGATGGTGCTGAAGGACCGGATCGCGAACATCGTCTGGAACATCAGCACCAGTAGGAATGCGGGCTGGATCATCGGCATGATCACCGACCGGACCTGCTGCCAGCGCCTCGCCCCGTCAATGGAGGCCGCTTCGAGCAGTTCCGACGGCAGGGTCTGCATCGCGGCGAACAGCACCAGGGTGACGAACGGGGTGTTCTGCCAGATGTCGACGGCGACGACGCTCCAGAACGCGCGCCCGGGCCCGAGCCAGAACACCGGGTCAATTCCCACCAGCCCCAGGAACCAGTTGAACAGACCGCCGTTGAAATTGAGCAGCAGGCGCCAGATGTTTCCGACGACGACCTCTGAGATCATCATCGGCATCAGTAGCAGCATGCGGGCGACCTTGGCGTTCGGGAAATGCCGGTGCAGCAGTAGCGCGATGAGGAACCCCAGCAGGACTTGGGCCGACACCGTCAGGACGACGTAGAGGCCGGTGCGCAGCAAAGTGTTCCGCCATCGGGGCGTCTGGAGGATCTCCACGTAGTTGTCCAGGCCGATGAACCGCGGCGCCTCGTCACCGACGAGACTCCACTCGTGCAAGCTGATCCACGCATTGTTGGCGATAGGAATGAGCAGAACCACGACCATGAACGCGACCGGACCGACGATGAACGCATAGCCGAGAGCGTTGCGTCCACGCCACCACGGCCTCCGGTTCCCGGCCGGTCGCCCAAGATCGGGCGCGGGGCCGGTAGCCGTGCCACCGGGTTTGGTCCCGGCCCCGGTGCGCGTACGAGTCATGCGGCGTAGACCCCGTTCTTTGTCGGTGTCAGGATTCCGCGAGGATCGTGTTGACCCTCTCCTCGGAGTTCGCGATCGCCTCCTCGGCCGGGATCTCACCGAGGTACGCGCGCTGGAACTCCTCGCCCATAGCGTTCTGGATCTCGTCCCACATCGGTGTCTCCGGGAGCGTCCGGGCATTGAGCAGGCTGTCGTGGAGCAGGTCGATCTGGCCGTCCGGGAAGATGCTCAATGTGCCCTCGTGCTGGAACCCCGGTTCGGAGACGGGCCGGACGAGCTGGTCGATCTCGGCTTCCGGCGCCGGGTCGATCGTCCGTTCGTCGAGGTACGTCAGCAGGGCGCGGGCGTTATCGGCGTTGTCGCTGTACTCGGAGAGGGCGAAACCCCAGCCTGTAGCGAGCGACTGCGGGGTGTCGACGCCAGGGCCCGTGGGCATCGACGCGATCTTGAAGTTGCCCGCGTGCGGTGACTCCTCCGGGTCGTTCAGGCTGAGGAAGAACGATGTGGGCAGGACGGTCATCGCGGCGCGGCCCTCCTGCATCGCCACGAGGACGCCGTCGTGCTGCATCTCGATCGAGTCGACAGGCATGAGCCCGTCCGCGTAGAGGCGCGCCATGAGGTCCAGGGCCTCGATGCCCGCGTCGGTGTTGAACGCGGCCTTCTCGTTGTTCTCGTCCAGAACGTTCTCGAGCCCGAAGTTGTAGGCCAGAGCGGTCCAGACCGAGACGTGGCTGGTGGCCCGGCCGTAGGGACCGACGAAGCCGTACGTGTCGCCGTCGGTCAGCGCCTTCGCCGCGTCGTACATCGCCTCGGGCGTCGTCGGAGGCTCCAGCCCGGCGGCGTCGAACAGGTCGGACCGGTAGATGAGCGGGCGGATGCTCACGCCGAGCGGCGAGGCGAAGCGATCGCCGTCGATCGTGAACATGTCGACCAGCGGCTGCAGATAATCCGCGTCAGTATCGGCCTCGGGGTCCCCGAGCGGAACGAGGTGCTCACTCACCTGGGTGAGCCAGGTCATGCCGTCGAGAAGAACGAGGTCGAGCTCGCCGGTACCGTTGGTGAGGTCGAGGATCTGTCGCGACCGCGCGTCCTCGGCCGGCATGGCGATCGGCTCGACTTCGATCCCGGTCTCGGCCGTGAAGTCCTCGAGCATCGGCATGGTCGTGCGTTCGAACGCGCCGGAGGGCAGCAGCAGGGTGATCGGCTCGTCGCTGCCGCCCCCGTCTCCGGGCGAAGCCTGGCCGGCGGGCTCGTCGTCGCCGGTGTCGCCGGAGATGCACGAGCTGAGCAACGACGCGCCGACGATCGACGACACGAGCGCAAGGGCCTTTCGACGTGTGATCATAGGAGTCTTCCTCCGCGAGTTGGTACGCCGTTGTCCGATGGTGCGGTTCTGCGTCGACCAGGTGTTGCCGCACCCCGCGGCGCCAACGTCAGTTCACGAGGTGCGTCGCGAGCGTGCTGCGGGCCTTGTCGATCATGAGGGTGAGGTGGCCCGGATCGACCAGGAGGCGTGCGTAGTGCCGGTAGCCGTTGCGGGCGTCACGCTTCTGCGTCGTCGTGCGCACGTCGGCGAGGCGTTCGACCGACCTGCGCAGCGCCTCGTCCTCCGCCTGGGTTAGGTCGCGCGTCTCCGCCGCCTTCACCAGCACGACGATCTCAGCAGACGCGACGAAGGCCCGGACGTAGAGCGACGACCATTCCAGCACGTCGCCGACGCCGGACGGGTCCGGCAGCCGTAACGCTCCGGAGGCCTGCCACTCGCGCATTCGTCGATCCCACGCCACATAGTCGGCGAGCGCGTCGGCCTTCTCCGCGAGGAGATCCGCCACGACCAGCGGATCGGCGACCTCGAGCGACCCGATCTGCGGGCCGTCCCAGCCGCGCATGCCGCCCAGCATGTGCATGTACGACCAGCCCTGCGCGACGCCGTTGGGAATCATGCTGGAGGTGTTGTAGACGTTGCCGGCGACGTACAGGACGCGCAGCGCGATCGGGTACAGCTCCAGCCAGAGGGCAGCCAGCTGCTCCAACTCGCGCGCGCCGACGTCCGCGGACACGACGCCGGTCGTCCTGAGCGCCGCGGCGAGGAGTGCGTCGGCGTCGGCGTCGGTGTCACGCGCCGCCTGGACAGCGGTCGCGAGGTTGACCTGGCCGAACGTGTCCAAGGCCCACAGGGCGTTGATGCGTTCCCAGTCGATCCGGAGTTGGACCACGGAACAGCCCGCGGCGCTTGCGCTGCGGAAGCGCGCCAGCTCGTCCGTCACGACCGGCAGAGGGAAGATGCCCCAGCCGAAGTACTGCCCGTGGACGTCATACTCGAGCCATTTCGTACGGTCCGGGACGGCACCCAAGGCCGGGTTGTCCGGCCACGGCAAGTAGTAGTCGCGGGCGTACGGCTTGACCATGTACTCCACCGTGGCCGGCAGGCGGCTCAAGCCGGCGACGACTGCCTCCTGATCCTGCGGGTTGTAGCTGAACTCCCGTACGACCAGGCGCCGGCCGAACCGCGTAGTGACGGCCTCGATGGCCCCGACGACGGTGCGGTACCACTCGACCTCGTTCGTGGTCGCGCATCGACTACAGGAGCAGCGTCGAGTGGTCAGTGACGCGCGCCCCTCCAGCGTCCCGACGCTGACGATGAATCCCGCCAGGCCCGGCAACAGCTCGCAGACCTCGCCGTACCGACGCTCGAGCAGCGCCGGCCAGGCCGGGTGCGTAGGGCACACCACTCCGTTCACGACGACGTCTGGGGTGTCTTCCAGGAACTCGTCCGGATAGCCGAGCTCCTTGGTCTCGAGGAAGAACGCGATGCCGCGGATCTCACACCTGCGCACGACGTCGGCGAGGTACGCCCGGTTGTTGACGATCGCCCAGACGCCCCTGCGGCGGGTTCCCTTCCACTCCGACGTCCCCGAATCGAAGTTCGAGGGGTAGACGACCTTGGCCAGGATGTCCGCCTCGTGGAAGACGAGGCCGTCGAGGCCGAGCTGCTCCGCCGTCGCGAGGGCCGTGTCGACCTTGACCGGGTCCCACATCGCATCCCCGGTCAGTTCGAGCGTCAGCCTCTCGAACGCCTTGCCCATATGGAACCTCCTCCGGCGCTACCAAGGCTGCGGAACACCGCCTCAAGTTGTGGCATCGATTGCTATCATGTTGCAGAACCGAGGGTCAAGCAACCGCTCCACCATCGCGTGGGAAAACTCGTCGACGAACGAACGGCAACGATTCGGGCCGCCCGAGTCGCCAAGTCTCTGCTGAGGGCGTGTAAGCCTGCGCACCTGCAAACCTTTGCGATGATGGGTTGCAGCTGGTTCCTGTTATGAGCAAGGGCCCTTTGACAACGATGGTGCAACGAGTTAGAAACACCGCAACACCATCACGCCTGGGACAGCCACGTCCGGCATCCGAAGAGAGCGCGGCCGGGCCGACTCCGCCTGGGTGTCCGAATCGCGGCCCGCCGACACGACGAGATGGATGGTTCAGGATGACATTCGAGGTCCGGGCGCTGGAGTTCAACGGCCGAGAGAACGTGTGGAAACCGGCGCGGGTGCTGGCGGCGCTGGACTACATGGTCCGTACAGGCCTCAACACCTTCGTCCTCAACGACATCTCCATCGCAGAACGCCTCGTCTACCCCGGACGATACTTCGGGTCCGGTGAGGGCGACACCAACGTCCATGCCCGTTACGCACGCTCGTTTCGAGCGCTTTACGAGTACATGCCCGGTGGCCGGTCGCGGCGGTACAAGGACGTCGAGTATGTCCGCTGGGTGATTCGCCGTGCGACCGAGCGCGATATCGACGTCTATCTCAACAACAAAGAGATCTTTTTCCCCGACGCCATCCTGGAGCTGCGGCCCGAACTCCGGATCGACGGCGTCGTGTGCCCGACCCACCCGTTCTGGGGCGAGTTCCTGAGCACCAAGTACACGGAGCTCTACCAGGACCTTCCCGGCCTGACCGGCATGATCACGTCGCCGGCCACCGGGGAGAGCCGGGTGAGCATCGCGCACAATCACTGCCCGTGCGATCGGTGCGCGGCGATGTCGCCGTCCGAGTGGTACGAGTGGATCATCACGAGCATGTACGGGCCGTCCGCCGAGTACGGCAAGCGCCTCGTCGTGCGTGACTTCGTCTTCGACCGCAGGACGCAGAACGACCTGGCCGCCGCGTGGAAGGCGCTGCCGGGCGACATCGTCGTCTGCCTGAAGAACACCCCGCACGACTACTACCCCACGTTCCCGCACAACCCGCGCATCAGCGCGGACCAGGGCCGCGAGCAGTGGGTGGAGTTCGACTCGATGGGCCAGTACTTCGGCTGGGGCGTGGCGCCGGCGATCATCATCGACGACACCCGAAGGCGGTTCGGGCACGCGGCGGCCAACGGTGTCACCGGCGTGCTCAACCGGGTCGACTGGGAGGCACAGCACGGGCACAGCTGCTTCGAGACGCCAAACATCCTCAATCTCTACGCCTTCGCCGCCCTCTCCCTGGAGGCGGCGACGACGGACGAGGACATCTTCCGGGCGTGGCTGGCGGACGCCGACGCGGTCGCACCAGGTGGCGACGTCGAGCGCTGCGTCACGTGGCTCACCGCCACCCTCGGGCAGAGTTGGCCCGTGGTGGCCGGGGCACTGTACGCGCACGGCTGCGTCTTCAGCGACAGCAGCACGTTCCCGGTGAGTGTCGAGCACGCCTTCTGGCTCGGTGAGGAGAAGAACAGCCGGCGCGACTGGGACCCCGTGGCCTTCGATGCGCTGGCCTCGGATCCTGCCAACGTCCGCTCGCTGCTGGCCGAGAAGGACGACGCAGTCGCGCTGGTCCGACGATTGCGGGCGCGGGTCGAGTCGGAGAATCCGGGCCTGACCGTGGAGTTCTACGACGACCTCGTCGAGCGTTTCGGCGTGTTCGAGCTGTACATCACCGGCTTCTGGCACGCGATGCGGTGTGCCGCTCTCGGCCGGCACCTTCGCGATTTCGGCCGCGACGCCGATCCCCAGTTGGCCGGAATGCTGGACGAGGTGCTGCGTGGGACCGCCGAGTACTGCGATCGACTCGACACCCACGCGGTCGGCGACACCTACCCCGCCTGCCTCCTGCTGAGCGGTCAGCGACTCCGGGCACTCCACGACGACGTCAGCCGGGTGGCGGCCGGGTGAGCGCCGGACGGCGCCGGCAATCGGGCCAGCGGGGCGTCAAGCTTCCATGAAAAGCGCGGACCGGCGAAATCGTCCTGATCACCTCGCGGGCAGGCCGCGTTTCGGAGCGACCCGACGGCGCGTAGGGGACGTTTGTGCACGCCCTTCGTCACGACGTCGTACGGGCCCTGCTGCGGCACCAGTTGCTCACCACGCGCCTGTCGCGCGGCGCGACGCCGAACACGCCCCACCGGGGCCCGGCC
>NZ_SMKZ01000042.1 GCF_004349065.1 Jiangella asiatica | reverse complement strand
CCCCTGGCCCCCCGCTACTCACGGCCCCTCGCCCGACAGCCGGGTCAGCGGAAGTTGGTGAACTGCTCCATCGACATCACCGGCCGGACCCGGTTGGTGAGCTGCGGCGTGACGAAGGCCTCGCGCAGCAGGTCGTCGGCCAGGGCGTTGCCGATCGCTGCCATGATCATCCCCTGGTCGAGCGACAGGTAGTACTCGTCGACGACGCCGGTGTCGACGTTGACGGTGTCGCGGAATCCCCATTCGGTGTAGATCTCGAAGTCGCGCTCGAGGTTGGCGAGGTTCTCCATCGCCTCCTCAGGGGCGTACCGCAGCGCCAGGAACGACGCGTGCGGGGTGACGATGCCGTTGGTGTACTCCTCGGGACCGGGCAGCGGCTGCGCCGGACGGTCGCATCCTTCGAAGCCCGGGTCCACCTGCGTGGTGTCGTTGTTGGACGGGTAGCCCAGCGGGTCCATCCCGATCAGGGGCACGCCGTAGACGCGGTAGCCGCCCTCGGTGTCGTTGGCCGGGGAGAAGCCCCAGTACCCGTACTGCGCCTCCTCCAGGCCGTGCTCGATGTGCGCCTGGACGTAGTTCGGGTGGTTGACCGCCCAGCTGCGCCGTCCCCAGCCCTCTTCGGGCACGAACAATGTCGGCATCAGGGCCTCGAACATGCTGCCGCCCCAGGACGGCACGACCTCCATGCCGCGGTAGGGGTACGCGCCCTCCCACACGTCCTGGCGCAGGTAGTTGCGCCACTCCCCGACCGGCTTCTGCTGCTGCCAGTCCCAGTCGCAGGTGTCGGGGAAGCTGCGCCAGGTGCCGAAGTAGTGCTCGCGCGGGATCTCGCCCTTGGCGATGCCGATGTAGCTGGCGATCCGGCTCTCACTGACCAGAGTGTCGTAGCAGCACGGTGCGGCACCGGTGCTTGGCGCGTAGTGGAACAGGATTCGGTTGACCTCGGGCCGGTAGTAGAACCCGAAGTCCATGCTGTCGAAGATCTCTCCGGCCCGGTCGGCCAGCTCCGGCACTGACGCCCGCACCACCTGCAGCGCCGTCGCCAGCCAGCCGTTGTCCACCGACGACAGGTGCGGGACGATCGGCTCGCCGGTGTCCGGCCAGGTGGTGATCACCTCGCCGGTGTGGTGGTCGTACCAGTTGAAGTACTGGCCGCTCTCCTCGTGCCGCTCCAGCCCTTCAAGCGTGGTGACGGTGACGGAGAGCCGCTCGACCAGCTCCTCGCGGTCGATGATGCCGAGCTCCTCGGCGACGACGGCGCTCCACATGTAAGCGCCGATGTTCGTCGTCGACGTCTGCACGCTGGTCGTGCCGTCGGCGCGCAGCTTGTCCGCGGGCATGCCGCTGGCCTCGTCGGTCATCGCGGCGAACGACGCCCAGGTGCCTTCGGCGTAGCGGTACAGCGTGTCCTCGGCGGCGTCGTGGTCGACCGACGACGGCGACGGCGCGGCGGCCTGCGTGGGCAGCGCCGCCCCCGCCACCAGGGCCGACACGGTGACCACCGCCGCGGTGACACCGGATCGGCGTAGGAGTGATCGCATGGGTCTTCCTTCCTCCAGGTACTCGGTCACGACGCCGCCCGGCCGCTGCGCGCGCTGCGGCCGGCGGCGGCGACGATGGCGTCGCGCTCCGCGCTGGTGAGCACCCGGTCGTGCACCAAGTGCTGGGTGACGCTGCGGACGTGCACCATGAAGCGGCCCTGGCTCGACCACTCGCGCTCGTCCTCGATGAGGTCCTCGACGGTGCATCCGTCCGCGCGCTCGTGGTTCTCGACGCCGGAGTCGACGTCCCGGACGACCACGGTCGGGCTCTCGTCGGAGTCCGGACACGCGTCCGGCGGCTGCGAGCTCAGCACGTGGAAGTAGTCGAAGGCGACCGTGGTCGACTGCGTCTGCTCCTGGCCGAAGGCGTACAGGCCCACGTCGGCGGCGCCGAGCCGGGTGTTCTCGATCGCGCCGACCTCCTCGAACGTGACGCCGTCGGCGCTGTAGTAGCCGGTGTAGGTCGTGCCCGTCTTCTCCAGCCGAAGCCACCAGGTGGTGACGTCGTCGGGCAGCTCCACTTCGGGGAACGCCGGTTGGAAGATGTCGTCGATCTCGTGCCGCATCTCGATCTTCCGGACGCACGGCTGCCCCGGCGGTGAGGTGCCGACGTAGTCGAGCTTGAGGAAGGTCGCATCGCTGTCGTAGACGAGGATGCCGCCCTGCTGCCACTGCTCACAGACCGGGCCGGTCACCTTCGTCTCGACCACCCAGTCGCCGTCCGGCATGGACTGCAGCATCAGGTTGGGCGCGTTGTTGTGCTGGTCGAACAGGTTCGTCGGAGTGGTGTCGATCTTCAGCTGGCCGCCCTCGACGCGGAACCGGTTGAGGTCCGGCCGCACGACCTGGTCCCAGCGGCAGCCGTCCAGCCGGTCGCCGTCGAACTCGTCGTCCGGCGGCGGGTCGCTGCCCGGGTCGGCGCACTCGATCGGCGGCGACGGCTCCGGGATCGCCTCGACCCGGACGAAGTCCTCCGCGGCCGCGCCGGACCCGTCGGTGACCGTGACCGTCGGCGTGTACACCCCGGACAGCTCGTAGGTGTGCGTGACCTGCGCGCCGGTAGCCGTGCTGCCGTCGCCGAGGTCCCAGGTGTAGGTGAGCTCCTGACCCTCCGGGTCGCTGGCCTCGGCGGTCAGCGTCACCTGCAGCGGCAGCTCGCCGGACTCCGGCGTCGCCGTCACCGACAGCATCTCCGGACGGGCGTCCAACGACACGCCCTTGCCCCGGAACTTCAGGTAGTTGAGGTTGAACAGCCCGGTGGCGCCCGGCTCGTGCCGGAACACGAAGAACAGCTCGTGGGTGCCGCCGGGGTCCTCGACCGGGACGGTGACGTCGGCCCATCGCTGCCAGCCGCCGGTGGGCTCGAGGAAGCCGCTCTCGGCGACGAGCGGCCCGTCGGGCGCGCCGGTGCGGATCTCGATGCGACCACCCTGGCCGCCACTGGCGTAGCGGAAGGTGATCGCGTCGATGTTCGCCAGGTTCATCGTCTCGTAGGAGATGTAGTCGCCGTCGTCGATGAACCCGATGTTCTGGCGGCCGCCCTTCGGGTCACTGGTGGCCTCCAGCTGGATGCCGCTCTGCGTCGAGAAGTGTTCGGCCTCTTTCAGCTTCGGGTGCAGGACGTGCACGTCGCGGCCGGTGAGTGCGCCGACGCCGTCGCCGCCCTGGTCGGTGTAGCGCCCTTCCAGCACCCAGAACAGGTCCTCGCCCGCCGGGTGGCCGTCGTCGGTCCTGGTCTGGACGACGCCCTCGCAGCCGGGCAGCACCTCGACGGGGTGCGCGTGGCCGGCGTGACCGAACAGCACGCCGAGCTCGACACCGTCGCAGGAGATCGACCCGGATCCGGCCGAGGCACTCTCCTCCGGTGAGGCCGCGGTCGACGTCGTGGTGCCGTCCTCGACGTCGGTGACGCCGATCTCGTACGCGACCTCGTCGCCGAAGTCGAAGAACCCGCCCTCGGCCGGTGGGTCGAGCCTCACCTCCGGCGCGGTGTTGCCGGCGGTGATCTGGACCGTCCGCGACCGGGTGCTGCCGTCCTCCGCGGTCACCGTCAGCCGTGCCGAGTACTGGCCGGCGACGGTGTACGTGTGCGCCGGGTTCGCCTCGGTCGACTCCACGCCGTCGCCGAACGCCCAGTGGAACGTGACCGGGAGCCCGGCGGGATGGCCGGAACCCTCGCTGCTGAACTGGACGGTGAGCGGCAGCGCACCGGATGTCGGGTCCGCGCCGGCCTCCGCGGTCGGCCGGCTGCCGCCGCCGGTGTACTCGATGCGGTACACGCCGGAGTCGGCGTTCTCGCCGCCGAAGCCGGTGCCCCACTCGATGAGGTACAGCGCACCGTCAGGCCCGAACGTCATGTCCATCGGGCGCAGGAAGTCCATCGTCGACAGCAGCGGGTTGATGTCGTGGACGGCGCCGTCGTCGAGCCGGAACTCCCACACGTCGTTGTCGAAGGGCCGGAGGTACCCGTCGTCGGTGTTGGTCCACTCGTAGAACAGGGCGGCGCCGTCGTAGTAGACCGGCCACTTGACGTCGGAGTCCAGCGTCTCGTCGTATCGGTAGACGGGACCGGCCATGGCGCCGCCGCCGGTGCCGAGCTCCGGCGCGTTCGTGCCGGTCTCGGAGCGGCCGTAGTAGATGTCCGGTGCTTGTACCGGCGGCAGCTCGGTGAGGCCGGTGTTGTTCGGCGAGTCGTTGACGGGGTGGGCGCAGTCGAAGGGTGGGCCAGACGTCTGGGTCGCGAAGTCCCAGTCGCGGAACGGGCCCGCGCCGTGGCAGTACGGCCAGCCGTAGTTGCCCGCCGAGGTGATGCGGTTCCACTCCACCTGGCCCTCGGTGCCCCGCTCCGGGTCGGCCTGCGGCGCGTCCGGGCCGTAGTCGCCGACCACCAGCGCGCCGGTCGCGGCGTCCACCTCGATCCGAAACGGGTTGCGGAACCCCATCGCGTAGATCTCCGGCAGGGTCTGGGCCGTGCCGGGCGCGAACAGGTTGCCGTCGGGCACGGTGTAGGAGCCGTCGGGCTCGGGGCGGATGCGCAGCACCTTGCCACGCAGGTCGTTCGTGTTGGACGAACTGCGCTGCGCGTCGAACGAGGTGCGGCCGGGCCGCTCGTCGATCGGGGCGTAGCCGTCGGACTCGAATGGGTTGGTGTCGTCGCCGGTGGCCAGGAACAGGTTGCCGGCCGCGTCGAACGCCAGCGACCCGCCCGCGTGCCCGGACTCCTCGCGGTCGACCGGGACCTCGAGCAGCTGCACCTCGGTGGCCGGGTCGAGGTTGGTGCCCTCGAGGGTGAACCTCGACAGTCGCTGCTCCGCCTCGGTTCCGTCCGGCGAGTAGTAGAGGTAGATCCAGCCGTTGGTGACGAAGTCCGGGTCCAGCGCGATGCCGAGCAGGCCGTCCTCGCGCTGCGTGTAGACATCCAGGGCGCCGACGACGGTGGTCTGGCTCGTCACCGGGTCGATCATCCGGACCTCTCCGGCCCGCTCGATGTAGAACACCCGGCCGTCGGCGGCCACGTCCAGCTCCATCGGGTTGGACGTGCCGGTGTCGAGCGGGACCTTGTCGAAGCTGTCCCACGACGTGCCGCCGCAGTCGGCCGGCGTCACGCCGGCCGCGGTCTCGATGCCGCCCAGCAGGTGCTGCAAGAACGCCGGCTCGGCGTAGCTTTCCACGGTGTGGCCGCCGGCGGTGTACCAGGAGCGGCCACCGTCGTACAGCTGGCACCACGCGATCGGGTGGTCCAGCCCCATCGGGTTCGCCTCGGGGTCGTACGTGCTCTCGTCCAGGCTGGCGAGCACATGGACATTGCCGCGCGGGTTGGTGCGGAAGCTGTACCACTCGTCGAACCGCGCCCACTCCGGGTCCAGATGCTGGGTTGACGCGTGAGTGCGGTCGGCGACGTGGATCGTGGCGTCCTGGTTGCGCGGGTGGCCCTGGAAGTAGGCGCCGACCAGCTCGCCGTACCACGGCCAGTCGTACTCGGTGTCCGACGCCGAGTGCACGCCGGCATAGCCGCCGCCGGCCTGGATGTAGCGCTCGAACGCCGCCTGCTGCTCGTCGTTCAGCACGTCGCCGGTGGTCATCAGCCAGATGACGACGTCGTACTGTGCCAGGTTCTCGTCGGTGAACGCGGCGGCGTCCTCGGTGACGTCGACGGTGAAGTCGTGCTCGGTGGCCAGCTGCTGGACGGCGGCTGTCGCGGCTGGGATGGAGTCGTGCCGGAAGGCGGCGGTCTTGGAGAAGACGAGGGCGCTGAACCGGCCCGGCTCCTGCTGAGCCTGTGCGGGTGCGGCGACGACGGCCGCCAGCAGGCCGGCGATCAGGCCGACGACGGCCAGCAGCACGGCCGCGGACCGGGGCCGCCCCGGCATGGGACGGTGCCAAGGCCGGTGCGTCCGATGTCGGCGCGATCCGGGATGAGCAGCCATGAGCGGTTCCTCTCCAGTGAGCCCCCGTCTGTTCCCCGTGATCGCGCTCTGCCGTACGTGATTTGTTGGGCCTCCAGCGAAATGTAACCGGTATCAGTAACCGGTTACGTAGAGGTTACGCACCAAATGTCCGCTGTCAAGAGGTCGCCCCGGCCGCCACGCGAGGCGCACCGAGCGCAAGACAGCTTCCGGGAAGGGTCAGCCGCCGGAGATGCCGATCTCGGCGTCGGCGAGGTCGTGGGGGGCGCCGTTGGCGTCGTCGAGCCAGCCGGCTGGTAGTGCCACCGCGCGCGGGCTGCCCTGGCGGCCCCGCGGCGTGCCCAGCTCGGCTACCGGGTAGGGCTGATCCGGGTCGAGCTCGGCGAGCAGCCGGTCCAGCTCGCTCAGCGTGGAGACCATGCCCAGCGACGCCCGTACCTGCTGCCCGGCGACGAAGCCCTTGAGGTACCACGCCATGTGCTTGCGCATGTCGCGCAGGCCGCGTTCCTCGCCCATGAGCTCGGCCAGCAACTCGGCGTGCCGGCGCATCATCGCTGTGACCTCGCCGAGGGTGGGCAGCGGCGGTGGTGTGCGCCCGGCGAAGACCGCCGCGAGGTCGCGGAAGAGCCACGGCCGGCCCAGGCAGCCGCGGCCGATGACGACGCCGTCGGCGCCGGTGTGCTCGAGCATGCGCGCGGCGTCGGCGGCCTCCCAGATGTCGCCGTTGCCGAGCACGGGGATGCCGACGTGTTCCTTGAGCCGGGCGATGGAACCCCAGTCGGCGGAGCCGGAGTAGTGCTGGGCGGCGGTGCGCCCGTGCAGGGCGATGGCCGCGCAGCCGGCGTCCTCGGCGATGCGCCCGGCATCGAGGTACGTGAGCACGTGGTCGTCGATGCCCTTGCGGGTCTTCATGGTGACCGGGATGCCGAACGGCTCGGCGGCGGTGACGGCCGAGCGCAGGATGCGCTCGAGCAGCCCTCGCTTGTACGGCAGTGCGGCCCCGCCGCCCTTGCGCGTCACCTTCGGGACCGGGCAGCCGAAGTTGAGGTCGACATGGGCGACGCCGTAGTCGCCGGCCAGGACCTTCACGGCCTCGCCGACGTAATAGGGGTCGACGCCGTAGAGCTGGACCGACCGGACCGCCTCGACGTCGGCAAAGACCAGCATGGCCAGCGTCTTCTCGTCGCGCTCGACCACACCGCGGGAGGTGATCATCTCGCAGACGTAGAGGCCGGCGCCCTGCTCGGCGCAGAGCTGGCGGAACGCCGCGTTGGTGACGCCGGCCATCGGGGCCAACACCACTGGCGGGTCGACCTGGAGCGGCCCGAGCCGCAGGGGGGTGACAGTGAGGGTCGCAGTCATGGCACGCCCATTGTCCCCCAACCGGTGAACGTCTACCGGACGGAGAGATCCCATCGCCCACCGAACCCGGTGTCGTGGCTGCCGATCAGGGTCACCAGCGCCGCGGCGACCCGCGGGTCGAACCAGTCCGCGAGGACGTGCAGGCCCTCGGTGTGACCACCGGTGCTGGTCCGGTAGTCCAGGACCGTGCGGTCGTCGATGCGCCAGCGGGTGCGCAGGGGCGCCCGGACCGGGCCGACGCCGTCGAGGCTGAGCAGCGAGACCAGGACGACGACGGGCTGAAACGGCAGCGTGAGGCACCACACCAGCCAGGACACCGGGTGACCCTTGACCCCCACGGCGGTCCCGCGCCCGGCCTGCTGGACGGTCCAGCGTGTCCGGCGTAGCAGGAGGAACCGGCCCGCCCGGCGGGTCACCGTCGCCAGCGTGGTGTCGTCCGGGCCGACGATCTCGTACTCGGCCGTTCCGCGGCGCCGCGCCGACACCGTGCGCACCCGGGCGTACACGTCACGCCGACCGCCGTCGGTCCACAGCACGAGGGCCCTGGTGCCGTCCTTGCTGGCGTCGCGGTAGTCGACTGGCGTGGCGCCGAGCGTGGGCTCGACCTCGACGCCGGCGACGGTGCCGGTGGCCCGCCGGTCGGCCGGCTTGACGGCGTCCGCGCCGCGTATCTGCCACCCGGCGACCTCGGCGGCCTCGGCATCGCCAGCGGCGCGGGACTCGTCGGCCACCGGTGCCGGAACGCGCTGCAGCCAAAGGAAGGTGAGCGGTCCACCGGCCTCCGGCGGGGCGGCGACGACCGGCGATCCCGAGGGTACGGCGGTCCGGCGGCGGAGCCCGCCGTACACGACGGCGGCGGCAGTACCCGCCAGCAGCGCGGCGGAGATGGCCACCTCGGCCGTCGCGTCGGAGTCGTCGGGCGCGTTCTCCAGCCGCGGCGGGAGGAACCCGAGCGGGTCCTCGAAGATCGACACCGCCTGACCCGCGTCGATGTGATCGAAGCAGTTCTGCCGCTGGTCCATCTCGTGCAGCCCGCCGTCCTCCTCGACGACGAAGCACAGCCGGCTCTCCCCCTCCGGCTCGTCGATCTCGAGCACCACCGCGGGGGACGGCTCTCCCAGGGCGCGCATGTACACCTCGTACAGGGCGGGCCCGGTGAACAGGATCGCGGCGAAGCCGAGGACGCAGGCCAGGGTGGCGGGCAGGGCACGCTTCCAGCCGAATCCCACGAGGATTCCCATGCCGGCGATGGTCGTCAGTCCGACGAGGACGCCCAGGATCAGGCCCCACGTCGCGATCTGGCTCAGCATCGCCGCGAGCAGGAGCGCCACGATGATCGCGAGCGTCCACAGCAAGGTGCCGGCCACTCGACCGGCGCGCCCCGCGCGCCGTTCCAGAGCCCCGTCGACCTCCGGCATCACCGCTCCCTCACCGCCCTGGCCGTCGCATGGTCAGACGGTTCGCGGCGCCGATTCGTTTCCGCCGCGGCGGGGTGGTACGCCGGCGGCACGGTCACCAGGGCAGGTGTTCGGCGAGGTACGCCTCGATGCGGTCCAGGCCGATGCGCTCCTGGTGCATGGTGTCGCGGTCGCGGACGGTGACCTCGTCGTCGTCGAGGGTGGCGAAGTCGACGGTGACGCAGTACGGCGTGCCGATCTCGTCCTGCCGGCGGTATCGGCGACCGATGGCGCCGGCGTCGTCGAAGTCCACGTTCCACCGTGCCCGCAGCCTGGTCGCCAGGTCGCGCGCCTTGGGCGACAGCTCGGCATTGCGCGACAGGGGCAGCACGGCGACCTTCACCGGAGCCAGCCGCGGGTCGAACCGCAGCACGGTGCGGGTGTCGACGCCGCCCTTGGTGTTGGGTGCCTCGTCGACGTCGTACGCGTCGAGCAGGAACGCCAGCACCGAGCGGGTGAGCCCGGCGGCCGGCTCGATAACGTACGGGGTCCAGCGCTCGCCCTTCTCCTGCTCGAAGTAGCTGAGGTCGACGCCGGAGTGCTTGGCGTGTGTGGTGAGGTCGAAGTCGGTGCGGTTGGCGACGCCCTCGAGCTCAGCGAAGTCCGAGCTGCCGAAGCCGAAACGGTACTCGATGTCGACGGTGCGCTTGGCGTAGTGGGAGAGCTTCTCCGTCGGGTGCTCGTAGAGCCGCAGGTTGTCCGGGGACAGACCCAGCTCGACATACCAGTCCCAGCGGGCCTGCAGCCAGTACTCGTGCCACTCCTCGTCGGTGCCGGGCTCGACGAAGAACTCCATCTCCATCTGCTCGAACTCGCGGGTGCGGAAGATGAAGTTGCCCGGCGTGATCTCGTTGCGGAACGACTTGCCCACCTGGGCGATGCCGAACGGCGGTTTCTTCCGCGACGAGTTCATGACGTTGAGGACGTTGGCGAAGATGCCCTGCGCGGTCTCCGGGCGCAGGTAGTGCAGGCCGTCCTCGGATTCGACCGGGCCGAGGTGGGTCTTGAGCAGGCCGTTGAACATCCGCGGCTCGGTCCAGGAGTCTTTCGCGCCGCAGGTGGGGCAGGGCACCTCGGCCAGTCCGCCGTCGGCCGGGCTGCCCTTGCGCGCGGCGAACTCCTCCTCGAGCTGGTCGGCGCGGAAGCGGTGGTGGCATGCCTGGCACTCGACCAGCGGGTCGACGAACTCGTCGACGTGGCCGGAGGCGACCCACACCTCGCGCGGCAGGATGACCGCGGAGTCCAGCCCGACGACGTCGTCGCGCTGCTGCACCATGGCCCGCCACCACTGCCGCCGGATGTTCTCCTTCAGCTCCACGCCGAGCGGACCGTAGTCCCACGCCGAGCGCGTACCGCCGTAGATCTCACCCGTCGGGTAGACGAACCCGCGGCGCTTGGCGAGGGACACGATGGCATCGACGGGCGCTGGCACGGGCGATCACTCCTTCGGCGTCTCGGCGGCAGGTCAAGGTTCGAGCCTAGACGACACCGGCGGCGCGCGCGGGCCGCGTGCGGGTCTCGCGTCAGGTCTTCCGGCGGCGACGGGGTCAGCGCGGCGAGGCCGCCCGGGCGGCGCGGCGGCCGGCCGGACGATGTGGACGACCGCGCACCGCGACCACCGCGAGAGCGGTCGTGACCGGCACCGCGGCGATGATCCCCAGCCCGCCGACCAGCGCCCGGACGATCTCCTGCGCGACCGCCTCGGTGGTGATGATGTCGGTGACGCCCTGCCCGGCGACGGAGAACAGCATCAGCAGCGGCAGCGACGCACCGACGTATGCGAGCACCAGCGTGTTCACGGTCGCGGCGACGTGCTCGCGGCCGATGCGCAGTCCAGCGGCCAGCAACGAGCGACGGGACGCCGCCGGGTCCGCGGCCGCCAGCTCCCACACGGCGGCGCTCTGCGTGACCGTGACGTCGTCGAGCACTCCGAGCGCGCCGATGACCAGTCCGGCCAGCAGCAGCCCGCGCACGTCGATCTCGGCGTTGACCGTGCCGAGGTACGCGGCGGCGTCGCCGGACAGCCCGGTGAAGTGCGCCAGCGACGTGAACAGCGCACCCAGCAGCCCGGTCAGCGCCAGGCTGACCAGGGTGCCGATGAGCGCGACCGACGTGCGGATGGACGCACCGTGCGCCAGGTACAGCGTCACGATCATGATCACCGAGGCGCCGACGATCGCCACCAGCAGCGGCGGCCCACCGGTCAGCAGCGCCGGCAGCACGAACACCAGCAGCACCAGCATCGACACGCCCAGCCCGGCGAGGGCGGCCAGACCCTTCCACCCGGACAGGACGACGACGGCGACCGCGAACACGGCGGTGAGCCAAATCAGCGGGAGGTCGCGCTGGAAGTCCAGGACCTCGTAGCGGCTGTCCAACGGCGCGTCCGGGATGGCGCCCAGGACGACCGCGTCGCCGGCCTCGAACTCCGGCGCGCCGACCCCGAACGGCAGCGGCACGACGGTCTCGACGCCCTCGTCGGGTCCGGAGTCGACCCGGACGTCGGCCTCGCGGCACTCGCCTGCGTCCTGCTCGCCGCCGGGCTCGCCCTCCGGTGGAGCCGGAGTCTCGACGACGTCGGCGCACGGGCGGGTCTCGACGATGGTGGCGTCGGTGCGCACGCCCGCCTCGATGCTCGGGGTCTCTCCGGACGGCCACAGCGCGATGAGCCCGACGATGGTCGCCAGCACCAGCGGGATGAGCACGCCGAGCACGAGGTTGCGCACGTGCGGCCCGACCGGCTGTGCTTCGGAGCTGTCGTGGAGGTGGAGGTGGGCGCCCGTCACGGCTCGGGGTTCCTGCCGGCCGAGGTACGTTTTTCCGCCAAGGACGCATCGGAACCGCCGGCCGGCGGGTGGTCGAAGTCGGTGGGGACGATCGGCCCGGCGGCCGAACCGAGCCCGACGGCGTCGGCGTCGGCGGCCCGAACCGCCCCGACGGCACCGCCAGCACCGCCGGCCGGGCCGGGGACCGTCGCGACCAGCTCGAAGGCGGTCGGCTCGTCGATGGCGAGCGACAGGAGCGGCACGGCCTCGAGCTTGGACTCGTACGAGGAGAGTGCGCGCCGGTAGGAGCCGACGTTCTCCCACTCGCTCGTGACCACCCACAGGCCGGGGTCGTCGGCCGCGCGGCCGACGTGGCCGCCGCGCCAGCCGGGCTTCTCGGCCAGCACCTCCAACGCGCGGCGGGCCCGGTCGCGGAACGGCGCCGCGTCCTCGGGCGGTACCCGGTACCGGGTGACGACCAGCATCATGATCCTTTCACGGCGTGCGCTCGGGCTCGACTCTGTGAGAGCCATGGAGCAGTATGTCGGCCATCCACCGTACGATGCTCGGTGACACAGCCCGCCTCGAAGGATCTCCAGTGCCGCAGAACCGCCAGCCGCGCCGCACCCCGAACCGCCGGCCCGCCGCGCCGGGTGCGGGCTCGCGCTCGCCGCGTCCCGGCGCCGGTCGCCGCCCCGGTCCGGCCGGCCCGCCGCAGAAGGCCACCCTGCGCGGGCGCATCGAGGCGGTCAGCTACCCGATTTTGGTGCGCCTCACCGCCGCGCCGAAGTGGGCGCTCGGTCTGGTCACCGGCGGCATCCTGCTGGGCGGCCTGCTGGCGCCGTCGCCCGTCGGCCCGCCGCTGCTGGGCCTGGTCGTGCTGTTCCTGGCGTGGTTGCTCATGCTGGCCTGGCCGCGGCTCACGCCGGGTTCGCGGCTGCTCCGGACGCTGGTGATCCTCGGGCTCGCAGCCCTGGTGGTGTCGCGGGCCACCGGCTGGCTGCCCTAGCGCTGCCGGCTGGCACCGGCTCAGCGCGAGCATGCCGTCACCCGTCGCCGGCCTCGGGCATGGCGACGGTGACC
Source organism: Jiangella asiatica (assembly GCF_004349065.1). GTDB lineage: Bacteria > Actinomycetota > Actinomycetes > Jiangellales > Jiangellaceae > Jiangella > Jiangella asiatica. The sequence continues at coordinate 47,381 of NZ_SMKZ01000042.1, read as the reverse complement.
TGACCGGTGACGTCGAGCGTGATGGCGTCGGCGTCCGTCTGGCCGCGAGCTCCCACAGCTCCTACGCCTGCGCGCAGCGTGGACAGGTGCCGAAGATCTCCAGCGTGTGCGAGACGTCGACGAACCCGTGCTTCTCGGCGACCGACGACGCCCACCGCTCGACCGTCGGGCCGGCGATCTCGACCGTCGCGCCACACGAGCGGCACACCAGGTGATGGTGGTGCTCCTCGCGGACGCATCGGCGGTACACGGCCTCGCCGCCGTCGGAGCGCAGGACGTCGACCTTGCCGTCGTCGGCGAGCGTCTGCAGCGTCCGGTACACCGTGGCCAGACCGACGCCGGCGCCGCGGGCACGCAGCGCGGCGTGGAGGTCCTGGGCACTGATGAAGTCAGTGGTGTCGTCGAGCACCTCGTCGACCGCGGCGCGCTGGCGCGTGCGGCGGTGCTCCTTGACCGGCTGATCGCGTACCGACACGTGAGTGGCCCGCCTCCCTGATCGCTCGATGCTGCCAGCCTCCCCGCCCGCGCTCCAGCCTAGTGGAGGGCCCAGGAACCCGGCGGCCAGTCGATTCTCATTACCATCTCAGTGTAGCTGGCGCGACCACTCCGACCACCCTCCCGAACCCCGCCCCGTTGATCTTGGAGTTATGGGCGAATCAGGGCCCGGAATGCCCGATTGATTCCCTCATGGCTCCAAGATCAACGGGGCGGAGCGAGTGGCGCGACGACTCGGGTGTTTTGACAATGGTTGTCACTCTTGATGAGAATGTCTCCCATGAAGACCCGTCGTGCCGCAGTGTCCGCACTGACCACTATCGCCCTGGGCGGCCTGGCCCTCACCGGCTGCGGCTCCGACGACGCCAGCGCGGGCGCCGACGGCCCGACGGTGCTCGCCTCGTTCTACCCGTTGGCCTTCGTCGCCGAGCGCGTGGCCGGTGACGCCGCCAGCGTCGGCAACCTCACCCAGGCCGGCGGCGAGCCGCACGACCTCGAGCTGTCCGCCCGCCAGGTCGGCGAGGTGTCCGACGCCGACCTCATCGTCTACCTGGCCGGGTTCCAGCCCTCCGTCGACGAGGCCGTCGAGCAGAACGCCGACGACCGCGGGCTCGACACCGCCGAGCTCGTCCCGCTGTTGGAGGAAACCGGCGACGAGCACTCCGAGGACGAGCACTCCGGCGAGCACTCCGAGGACGAGCACTCCGACGAGCACTCCGACGAGCACGAGGGCCACGACCACGGCGACCTCGCCGGCGACCCCCACATCTGGCTCGACCCCACCAACCTGGAGCCCATCGCCGAGGCCGTCGCCGACCGGCTGGCCGACCTCGACCCGGACAACGCCGACGTCTTCCACGCCAATGCCGACGACCTCATCGCCGACCTCACAGCCCTCGATGAGGAGTTCGCCGCCGGGCTGGCCCAGTGCGAACGGGCGGTGTTCGTCGTCGCGCACGAGGCGTTCGGCTACCTGGCCGACCGCTACGGGCTCGAGCAGGTCGGCATCTCGGGCATCGACCCGGACGCCGAGCCGTCCCCGGAGCGGCTGGCCGAGGTCCACGACGCCGTCGAGGCCGAAGGCGTCACCACCATCTTCTACGAGCGGCTGGTCAGCCCAGACGTAGCCGAGACCCTCGCAGACGACCTCGGCGTCGAGGCCGCGGTGCTGGACCCGATCGAGGGCCTGACCGACGACACCGCCGACGAGGACTACCTCACCCTGATGCGGGCGAACCTGGCGGCACTGCGGACGGCCAACGGGTGTTCCTGAGTACGGTGGCGTCATGAGATCACCGGTCGTCGACGTGCGCGGCCTGCGTGTGGAGCTCGACGAGCGCCCCGTGCTGCGCGGCATCGACCTGCGCGTGGTCGAGGGCGAGGTCGTGACGCTGCTGGGCGCCAACGGTTCGGGCAAATCAACACTGGTGCGGGCCATCGTCGGTCTGGTCAAGCCAGCGGCGGGCGAGGTCGCGCTCTTCGGCGCGCCGCTGGCGTCCTTCCGAGCGTGGCGGCGCATCGGCTACGTACCCCAACGCGCCACCGCCGCGGCCGGCGTACCGGCCACCGTCCGTGAGGTCGTCGCCGCCGGCCGGCTGGCGCACCGCGGCCTGTTCCGCCCCGCGCGCCGGGCCGATCGCGACGCCGTCGACCACGCCATCGAGCTGGTCGGGCTGTCCGACCACGCCGGGCACAGTGTCGCCACGCTCTCCGGCGGCCAGCAGCAGCGCGTGCTCATCGCGCGAGCCGCGGCCGCCGAGCCGGACCTCCTGGTGCTCGACGAGCCCAACGCCGGCGTCGACCAGCGCAGCCAGGAGGCTTTCGCCCGCGCGCTTCGGACCTTCGTCGCCTCCGGGCGCACGGTGCTGCTGGTGCTGCACGAGATGGGCCCGCTGGCGCCGCTGGTCGACCGCGGCGTCGTCCTCGACAGCGGGCAGGTGGTGCACGACGGGCCACTGCCGGCGCCAGCCATGTCGCTGACCGGCCCCGTCGACCACCACGACCACCACGGCGACGACGAGGCTGGGCTGTTCGGATGAGCTTTCTCGACTACGACTTCATGCAGCGCGCGCTCATCGCCGCCGTGCTGACCGGCCTCGCGGCGCCGGCGGTCGGCACCTACCTGGTGCAGCGGCGGCTGGCGCTGATGGGCGACGGCATCGGGCACGTCGCGCTGACCGGTGTCGCCGTCGGGCTGCTCACCGGCTGGGCGCCGGCCTGGACGTCCGTCGTCGTCGCGGTCGCCGGTGCACTGGCCATCGACGTCGTGCGGGCCCGCGGCAAGGCCTCCGCCGACGTCGCGCTGGCCATGTTGTTCTACGGCGGCATCGCCGGTGGCGTGCTGCTCACCGGGCTCGCCGGCAGTACCGCCGCCACGCTCAACACGTACCTGTTCGGCTCGATCACGACGGTGTCCGGCGGCGACCTGTGGGTGGTCGCGGGCCTGGCCATCGTCGTCCTCGCGCTGGCGGTCGGGCTGGCGCCGCAGCTGTTCGCCGTCTGCCAGGACGAGGAGTTCGCCAAGGTCACCGGGCTGCCGGTCCGCCTGTACAGCGTCCTCATCGCGGTGATGGCGGCGGTGACGGTCTCGGTCGCCATGCGCACGGTCGGGTTGCTCCTGGTCAGTGCGCTCATGGTGGTGCCGGTCGCGACCGCGCAACAGCTCACCCGCAGCTTCCGCACGACGTTCGCCCTCGCGCTGGCGCTGGGCCTGGTGCCGTCGGTGGCCGGCGTGATCTTCTCCTACTACGTCGACGTCGCGCCCGGTGCGAGCATCGTCGTCGCCGCCCTGGCCGGGTTCGTGCTGGCCTGGCCGGCCGGGACGGCACTGCGCAGACGCCGCGGCGCAGCGCCGGCCGACGTCGAGGACCCTCGCGTCACCGGCGCCCACGTGCCCGCCGGCACCCACCCGCACCGGCACGACCCCGAGTGCGGCCACCCCACCGTCGAGCACGGCGACCACACCGACTACCTACACGACGGCCACCTCCACGCCGCGCACGGCCGTCACTACGACGAGCACTGACACCCACCCACCGCCTCCTCGTCGCCCCCCGTTGATCATGGAGTAGACCGTGATCCTTTTTCTGTTGATCACGATCTGCTCCTTGATCAAGGGGGCGGAGAGCTATCGATCGGAGGTGAGAGGTGCCGATGGCGCAGAATGGGTCACCGTGGACGGCATCGAACAACAACTGCGCGAACAGGCACCGCGCGTGCTTGGCGCGCTGGTGCGCCGGTACGGCCACTTCGACGCCGCCGAAGACGCCGTCCAGGACGCCCTGCTTGCCGCCGCGGTCCAGTGGCCGGACCAAGGCGTGCCGAGCAACCCGCGGGCGTGGCTCATCACGGTCGCGTCGAGGCGGCTCACCGACCAGTTGCGCAGCGAGTCCGCGCGGCGCCGGCGGGAGGAGACGGCCGCGGCCCTGACGCCGTCGGACGTGCTCTTCGCCGCGCCGCCGGCCGACGAGGCGCCACCATCGCAGGACGACACGCTGACGCTGCTGTTCATGTGCTGCCATCCCGCGTTGTCGGCGCCGTCACAGGTCTCGCTGACCCTGCGCGCCGTCGGCGGCCTGACGACGGCGCAGATCGCACGCGCGTTCATGGTGCCCGAGGCCACAATGGCGCAGCGCATCAGCCGGGCCAAGCAGAGCATCAAGACCAGCGGGGTCGCGTTCCAGCTGCCGCCGGCAGACGAGCGCGAGAGCCGGCTGCGCGCCGTCCTCCACGTGCTCTACCTGATCTTCAACGAGGGCTACACCGCGACGTCGGGTGCCGACCTGCAGCGGGCGGAGCTCACCGCGGAGGCCATCCGCCTCACCCGGCAGGTCCACAAGCTCCTGGCCGACGACGGCGAGGTCAGCGGCCTCCTGGCGCTGATGCTGCTCACCGACGCGCGCCGGCCGGCCCGCAGCCGCGAGGACGGCACCCTCGTCCCGCTGGCCGAGCAGGACCGCCGCCTGTGGAACGCCGACGCCATCGACGAGGGCGTCGCGCTGATCACCGACGCGCTCACGCACGGCCGGGTCGGCCCCTACCAGTTGCAGGCCGCCATCGCCGCCGTCCACGACGAGGCGAAGCGGGCCGACGACACCGACTGGCCGCAGATCGTCGCGCTGTACGAGCTGCTCGAACGGATCGCGCCCAACCCGATGGTCACCCTGAACCACGCGGTCGCGGTGGCAATGGTGCACGGGCCGCGGGCCGGGCTCGACCTCCTCGTGACGCTGGAGTCCGACAGCCGGCTGGCCGAGCACCACCGGCTGGAGGCGGTGCGGGCGCATCTGCTCGAGATGGCCGGCGACGACGACGCCGCCCGCGCCGCGTACGAGCTGGCCGCCACGCGCACCACGAGCCTGCCCGAGCAGCGCTACCTCCAGGACCGCGCCGCCCGGCTCACCTCGGCGGGCTGACGAGGGCACGTGCACGATTCGCTCGATGGAAGCCCCGATCGGGGGTTGAAATGCGATGATAAGGACGCATTGCACAGTGGCGGTGGGTCGTTCTCAGGTGCGCCGGCGTTCCGGCCGGTAATTTGTGCGTTCAACATGACAGGTTTGCATAGGAGAGCTCGATGAACGCGTCCAGGGCGTCGGAGGAGCGCCACCCGATCGGGTACTGGCTGAAGCTGGTCGACCGCCTGATCGACCAGGGCTTCGACGCCGTCCTGGGCAGCGCCGCCGTCACGCCGCGGCACTGGCAGATCCTCAACCTGCTTGAATCCGGCCCCGCCACCTACGCGCACATCGACGACGAAGCCGCCCTATACCTGGCGCCGCATATGCCGACCGTCCGCCCGGTCGTCGACGACCTCGTCAACCGCGGCTGGGCCACCACCGTCGGCACCGACCGGGTCGCGCTTACCGACACCGGGCTCAAGGCGCTCACCGACATCCAGGCCGCCGTGTCCGCCGACCGCGACCGGGTCACCGAAGGCATCAGCGAGGACGAGTACCGCGTCGCCGTCGACGTCCTCATGCGCATGGCCACCAACCTCGGCTGGCGCGAAGAGCGCGACATGGGCCCCGTGTAAGCCAGTCCCACGCAGCGAGGCCAGCGCCCTCGACGGCCCTCGGCTCCGCCTGGGCAAGCACCGGGGGTGGATGACGGGATAGGTGTGACCAGATCCCAGCCGAGAGCAAGCCCTCGGACCCCAACTTCGGTGGTGAGGTAACGACCGCCCGTCCCGGGGCGCACCCCACGGACCCCCGGACGACGCGACCGCGTCACACCGTCGGGGCTTGCGGGTCCGCTCCCCCGTACCGCCGGTCGCGCCGGGCGTAGATCTCGACCGCGTCCCACAACCGCCGCCGATCGAAGTCCGGCCACAACGTGTCCAGGAAGACCATCTCGGCGTAGGCGGACTGCCACAGCATGAAGTTCGACGTGCGCTGCTCTCCCGACGGCCGGACGAACAGGTCGACGTCCGGCAGGTCAGGGTTGTAGAGGTAGCGCGCGAGAGTTCGCTCGTTCACCCGGTCCGCCCGCAGCCGTCCGGCCGCGACGTCGGCCGCCAGCGCCGCCGCGGCATCGCCCAGCTCGGCCCGTCCGCCGTAGTTGACGCAGAACTGCAGCGTGATGGCGTCGTTGCCGCGGGTGCGCCGCTCGGCATCCTCGAGCTCGGAGATGACGCTCTTCCACAGCCGCGGCCGCCGACCCGCCCAGCGGATGCGCACACCCAGCGCGTCGAGCTCGTCGCGGCGGCGGCGGATGACCGTGCGGTTGAAGCCCATGAGGAAGCGGACCTCCTCCGGCGACCGGCGCCAGTTCTCGGTGGAGAAGGCGTACACCGACAGGTGCCGGATTCCGATCTCGATGGCGCCGTGGATGACGTCGAGCAGCACCGCCTCGCCGGCCTCGTGGCCCTTGGTGCGCGGCAACCCGCGGGCATTGGCCCAGCGCCCGTTGCCGTCCATCACCAGCGCCACGTGCGCCGGCACCAGGTCGCGTGGCACGGGCGGCGGGGTCGCCCCCGACGGATGCGGCGTCGGGGGCGTGTACGTACGCCTCACCGCTCCAGCCTCCCGGTCGCCCGACGTGCCCGACGGCTCACCGCTCCACCAGGCCCAACGACCGCAGCCCTCGCTCCAGGTGCCACTGCAGGAACGCCGCGGTGATGCCGCTGGCCTCGCGCCGGGTGCGCGGCTCGCTGGAGTCGGCGACCGCCCAATCACCGGTGAGCAGCGCCGCCAGCAGCGCGATGGTGTCCGGCGATGGTGCGACCGTCCCGGACGGCCGGCACGACCGGCACACCACGCCGCCGGCCTGCACTGAGAACAGCCGGTGTGGTCCCTCGGCGTCGCAGCGGGCGCAGTCGGCGAAGCTGGGTGCGAACCCGGCGACGGACAGCCCGCGCAACAGGTATGCGTCGAGGACCAGGCCGGGGTCGTGCTCGGCGCCGGCGAGCGTCCGCAGCGCGCCCACCAGCAGCAGGTAGTGCTGGACGGCCGGCTCGCGCTCCTCTGCGGTGAGCCGCTCGGCGGTCTCCAGGATGGCGGTGCCGGTGGTGTAACGGCCGTAGTCGTCGGTGATGCTCATGCCGTACGGCGCGATGGTCTCGGCCTGGGTGACGATGTCGAGCGTGCGGCCGGTGGCGAACTGGGCGTCGACGTGCATGAACGGCTCGAGCCGCGCGCCGAACCGGCTGGTGGTGCGCCGCACCCCCTTGCCGACCGCGCGGATGCGCCCGTTGGCCCTGGTCAGCAGCGTGACGATGCGGTCGGCCTCACCCAGCTTCTGGGTGCGCAGGACCACCCCTTCGTCACGATAGAGAGCCACACAACCTCCACCTGCACCCACGTCGCATCCACCCTAGCCCGTTCCGTCCCTGTTCCGTCGGAGGCCGACCCGGACCGTAACGCGGCGTCGACCACCGTCTCCATGAGCAGCATCAGGGCATTCGGGCAGTGGTTCACGTGCCGCGTTGCCCAGCGTCGACGAGTTCTTCGAGCACGTCTTCGAGGAAGGCGACTCCGACCACTCGGCAGTCGGGCGCGTCCACCACGCGCACCAGGTGTGCGCCCTTGACCCGCATGGCCGCGGGAGAGCCCCGGAGAGACGGCTCGGAGCGGGATCGCGGTGGATGCGGCGCCCGCCCTCAGGCGGCGGCGAGCACCCGGACGTGGCCCTGCGCCCCGTACTCGAGCAGGGCACGGTCAGCCGTGACCAGGGTCGCGTTCACCGTGCACGCGGTCGCGACGATCATGCGGTCGGCCGGGTCGCGGTGCAGCTCACCAGGCAGCCGAGTGCTGGCCACCGCGATCTCGGGGGCCAACGGGACGATGTTCAGTGCCGGATGCGTGGCCACCAGATCGACCCAGGTCCCGACGTCGCGGAACAGCGGCAGGCGGCCCATCTCAGCCAGCATGGACACCTCCCACAGGCTGATGGCGCAGACGTCGGCGCCGTCCTCGTATGACGCGTTCTCGATCACCTGCCGTACTCCGCGGGACAACCGTTCGTCGCCGGCCAGCATCCAGACCAGCACGTGCGTGTCGAGCAGCACGTGCGTACGGCCTTCCGCGATCACCGCAACGCGTCCCACTCGTCGTCGACGGGTGCGACCAGATCGCCGTACTCGCCGACCGTGCCGGCGAGCGCGCCGAACGGCGGCGCCGGCGGATCGACGGGCACCAACCGCGCCACCGGCCGGCCCCGTTTGGTGATGGTGACCGGCCGGCGGGTGGCCGCGACCTCGTCGAGCACCTGTAGGCACACGGCCTTGAACCGACCGGCGCCGATCTCGGCGCCGTCGGGGGCCGGCCCTACCTGCGAGGCAGGCACAATCGTCACGCCACCATGGTCACCGACCATGGTCATATCGTCAAACGCCGGCCCGGCCGGGCTGTCAGCAGGCCTTGGCCCAGGAGCACTCCACATCGTCGGGCAGCTCGACCGCAGGGATCTCCACCTCGACGGTGCGGGCCGCGGCCGCGACGTCCTCGGTGTGCTGGGCCAGCCGGACCGCGATCGCGTCCTCCAGGTCACTGGGTTTGCCGCTGACGTAGTCGTTCAGCATGATCGAGAAGACCAGCCGCCGGCCGTCCGCGTCGTCGACGTAGCCCGACAGCGACGACGCGCCAGTGAGCGAGCCGGTCTTGGCGTGCACGTTGCCGGAGGCCGGAGTGCCCACCATCCGCGAGCGCAGCGTGCCGCCGGTCATCCGGTCCGAGACGCCGGCGATCGGCAGCGCCTCGTACCAGGTGTCGAACCACGGCCGATCCTGGACGGCGACCAGCAGGTCGGCGATCTCCGCGGACGAGATGAGGTTGCGCCGCGACAGCCCGGAGCCGTCCCGGTTGGCGACGGTGGCGGTGTCGACGCCGTAGCCGGGCAGCTGCGAGCGGAGCACGGCGAGCCCGGCCGCCCAGGTGCCGGCGCCGGCCGCCTCGCGACCCATCGCCTTGATCAGGACCTCGGCGTGGCCGTTGTTGCTGAGCTTCATGAACGGCACGAGCAGCTCGCTGAGCGGCATGGATGTGTGCTCGGCGAGCACCCGCGCGTCGTCCGGGGTGGTGCCGCGGACCGGCGCGCCGGTGACGCGCACGCCGTTGGCGGCGAGGGCCTTGGTGAACACGTCGGCGGCGTAGTCGGTGGGTTCCCAGACGCTCGCCCACTCGCCGGTACCGCTGCCCTCTGCGGCGACCGAGCCGCGGACCACGATCCGGTTGCTGCCGTGTTCGCGCTCGACGCTGACGTCGTTGCCGCTGCCGGCCGCGCCGGTGGTGGCCTCGTTGACGATCGTGACGACGTCGGTGTCCGGAGTGACGGTGACGGTGGCCGGTTGACCCGGCGCGGTCCCGGGGTCGACGTTGACGATGACGGTGCCTGCGTCGTAGTCGGTGTCGGGTGCCACGGTCAGCGCGGACACCGGTGCCGCGTAGTAGTACGGCTCGTCGTCCCACGCCCAGTCGTTGCCGAGGCGGACGTCGTCGAACCAGGTGTCGTCGGCGACCACCCGCCCGGAGATGACGCGAACCCCGTCGTCGGCGATCCGGGCCGCGAGCTCGGCGTAGTCGGCGGCGAGCATGGTCGGGTCGCCGGTGCCGCGCAGATGGACGTCGCCGCGCAGGATCGGCCCCGTCTGCCGGCCGGTCGTTGCGACCGTCGTCGTGAAGGTGTAGCCGGGCCCCAGCACGTCCATCGCGACCGCGGAGGTCAGCAGCTTCTCATTCGAGGCCGGCATCAGCCGCTGGTCCGGATCGTGCTCGTACAGCGTCTCGCCGCTCGCCGCGTCCCGGACGACGACGGAGGCCTGCCCCCCGTCCAGCCGTGGGTCGTCCAGGATGCTGTCGAGGTCTGCGGCAAGGTCGCTGACCTCGGCCTCGGGTATGAGCGGAGCGGTCGCGTCCGGTTCCGCGTGCAGCAACGCCGGCGCCCCGGCCAGCAGGGCGCCCGCGGCGAACGGGATGACGAGGTTACGGGTGCGCAGGGCCATGGTCGCTCCTCGGCGTCACACGCGATCGACGATCGACAGTGCGACGACGATGGTCTATACCTCTGCCCCTGTCAAGAGACGTCCGGTTGTGTCACATCCGTTGTCATATCGTCCTGTCGCCTCGCCCCCGCGGCCGCGTCGGACCTAGGAATGATCACGTTCAGCAGGATCACCCGTGCATCACGAGGCTTGCGAGCATGGTGCGACACGAGATCTCGTGCCGAACGTGATCATTTCGATGCCAGCTCGCGCCGGTCGTCGGGCCGTTCTCGCCAGACCGTCGCCGCCGTCAGGCCGAGGACGACGCGGCCGCGGCGCGGTTCACCGCGCTCACGATCGCCTTGAGCGACGCGGTGACGATGTTCGCGTCGATGCCGACGCCCCAGTACACGTCGCCGCCGACCGTGCATTCGAGGTACGCCGCGGCCTTGGCGTCGGCGCCGGAGCTGAGTGCGTGTTCGGCGTAGTCGAGGACGCGGACGTCGTAGCCGATGCCGGACAGGGCGTCGATGAACGCGTCGATCGGCCCGTCGCCGGTGCCGGTGAGCACCTTCCGGGCGCCGTCGACGTAGACGGCGACCTCGAGGGCGTCCCGCTCCCCCGCGGCCGACGACGTGTGCACCGAGTTCAGCGCCAGGGGCTTCTGCCGGTCGAGGTACTCCGCACGGAAGACCTGCCCCATCCGCTCCGGCTCGACCTCGCCGCCCTCGCCGTCGGTGAGCCCTTGGACGACGCCGGAGAACTCGATCTGGAGCCGGCGCGGCAGGTCGAGCTGATGCTCGCTCTTCATGATGTAGGCGACGCCGCCCTTGCCGGACTGGGAGTTCACCCGGATGACCGCCTCGTACGTGCGGCCGACGTCCTTGGGGTCGACCGGCAGGTACGGGACCTCCCAGGTGTGGTCCTCGATGGCGGCTCCGGCCTCCTTGGCGTCGCGCTCGAGCGCCTCGAAGCCCTTCTTGATGGCGTCCTGGTGGCTGCCGGAGAACGCCGTGTAGACCAGGTCGCCGCCCCACGGGTGCCGCTCGGGGACCGGCAGCTGGTTGCAGTACTCGACCGTGCGGCGGATCTCGTCGATGTCGCCGAAGTCGATCCGCGGGTCGATGCCTTGGGTGAACAGGTTCATGCCCAACGTGACCAGGCAGACGTTGCCGGTGCGCTCGCCGTTGCCGAACAGGCAGCCCTCCACGCGGTCGGCGCCGGCCAGCAGCCCCAGCTCGGCCGCGGCGACCGCCGTCCCGCGGTCGTTGTGCGGGTGCAGGGAGAGGATCATCGATTCCCGGTGCGGCAGGTTGCGGTGCATCCACTCGATGGAGTCGGCGTACACGTTCGGCGTCGCCATCTCCACCGTCGCCGGCAGGTTGACGATCATCTTCCGGTCCGGCGTCGGTTCGAGCACATCGGCGACGGCGCCGCAGATCTCCGCGGCGTACTCCAGCTCGGTGCCGGTGTAGGACTCCGGGGAGTACTCCCAGTAGATCTCGGTGCCCGGGGTGATCGACTCGGCGTACTTCTGCGCGGTGCGCGCGCCGGTGGTGGCGATGTCGGTGATCCCGTCGCGGTCCAGCCCGAACACCACGCGGCGCTGCAGGATGGACGTCGAGTTGTACAGGTGGACGATGGCCTGGCGGGCACCGACGAGTGACTGGAACGTCCGCTCGATGAGCTGGTCGCGGCACTGGGTCAGCACCTGGATGACGACGCCGTCGGGGATGTGGTCGCCCTCGATGAGCTGCCGGACGAAGTCGAAGTCGGTCTGGCTCGCGGCCGGGAACCCGACCTCGATCTCCTTGTAACCCATGGCGACCAGGAGCTTGAACATGCGCATCTTGCGCTCGGCGTTCATCGGGTCGATGAGCGCCTGGTTGCCGTCACGCAGGTCGACGGCGCACCATTGCGGCGCGGCTTGGACCCGCTTGGTTGGCCAGGTGCGGTCGGGCAGGTCGACGGCGATCTGCTCGTGGAAGGGCCGGTACCGGTGGACGGGCAGCGTCGAGGCTTGTTGCGCCGGCGGCCAGGACGGCGCGGTGTCAGAGTGGGTCATTGCGAGGGCTCCTGCGGGTGGTCGGGCAAGCGCGACCGGCAGCGCGAACTCACCGCGATGAGGGAGCCGGTCTAGCGGACCCCACCGCGGCAGCTAAGCAGGAGGCTGAAGCGCCGCACGGCACAGACTGTAGCACCGTCCCCTGGCGACCCGCCCGCGCGCCAGTACCGTGTGCGGGTGACGAACCTGCGAACCGTCGACGGCGTGGACCTGGCGTACCGGCAGTGGGGCGATGCGGACGGGGTGCCCGTCGTGCTGTTGCACGGCGTCGGCGGCGACGCTTCCACCTGGGACGACATGGGGCCGCCGCTGGCCGACGGCCGGACCGTGTACGCGTACGACGCGCGTGGACACGGCGACAGCGCGCGGACGCCGTCGTACTCCTTCGAGCTGATGCGCGACGACCTTCTCGGTCTCCTCGACGCGCTCGGCTTCGAGCGAGCCGACGTCGTCGGTCACTCCATGGGCGGGGTCGTCGGCTACCAGTTCGCGGCAGCGCACCCCGACCGCGTCCGCCGGCTGGTCCTGGAGGAAACACCTCCGCCGTGGCCGCGCGACGACGTCACCGTCGGGCCGCGCCCGGACGGCGATCTGCCCTACGACTGGGCGGTGCTCACGACGGTCAAGTCACAGGTCCGCACCCCTGACCCCTCCTGGCCGTCCCTGCTGCCCGGGCTCACGACGCCGACGTTGGTCATCGCCGGCGGTCCGCGAAGCCAGATCCCCCAGGACAAGATCGCCCGGATGGCGGCGCTGATGCCTGCCGCGACCCTCGTGACCATCGACGCCGGTCACCAGGTGCACACCACCCGGCCAGCGGACTTCCTGGCAGCCGTCGTCCCCTTTCTCACCTGGAACAACGGGGCCGCGGCGACCACAGCGGGCCCAAGGGCCGGGTGATGCCGGCCAGGGTTCGGTCGGGCATCGGGGGTGAGGAACGAGCCCCCGCGGGCGGGGCCGGCATCACCCGGCCCTGCGGCCCATCAGAAGCCCAGGCGACCAAGTTGCTTCGGATCCCGCTGCCAGTCCTTGGCGATTTTGACGTGCAGGTCGAGGTAGACCGGCGTCCCGAGCAGCCGCTCGATCTGGGTGCGCGCCCGGGTGCCGACGTCGCGTAGCCGAGCGCCCTTGCGTCCGATGACGATGGCCTTCTGGCTGTCGCGCTCCACATAGAGGTTGACGTGGACGTCCAGCAGCGGGCGGTCGGCCGGCCGGTCCTCGCGCGGGATCATCTCCTCGACGACGACGGCGATGGAGTGCGGCAGCTCGTCGCGCACGCCCTCCAGCGCCGCCTCGCGCACCAGCTCCGCGACCAGCGTCTCCTCCGGCTCGTCGGTCAGCTCCCCGTCTGGATACAGCGGCGGGCCCTCCGGTAGCTGGTCGAGCAGGAGGCCGGTCAGCAGCTCGACGCGGTCAGCCCCGGCCGAGGCACTTTTCTTCGCCAAGGCCGCTAGTCGATCGGTCGCCGAGACGGGAACGACCTCGGCCCACTCGGTGCCGGTCTCCTCCCCCAGCTGAGCGACGGCGGCAAGCTGCTGGGCCAGGCGGTCGCCGCCGACGAGGTCGGACTTGGTGACGACGGCGACCTTCGGCGTTCGGCCGATGGCGGCAACCTCGCGGGCGATGAAGCGGTCACCGGGACCGATGGTCTCGTTGGCCGGGATGCAGACGCCGATGACATCGACCTCGGCCCAGGTGGAGCGGACGAGGTCGTTGAGCCGTTGGCCGAGCAGGGTGCGCGGCCGGTGCAGGCCCGGGGTGTCGACGACGACCAGCTGGCCGTGCTCGCGGTGGACGATGCCGCGGATGGCGTGCCGGGTGGTTTGTGGGCGGTTCGACGTGATGGCGATCTTCTCGCCGACCACCGCGTTGGTCAGCGTGGACTTGCCCGCGTTGGGCCGTCCGACGAAGCAGGCGAAGCCGGAGCGGAAGGGCCGGGCGGACTGGTCGCCGTTGTCACCGATCACGGGTCGAGTCTCCCATCCCCCGGCGCCGACTGTCGCCGCCTTGGACGACCGTACAGGTTTTCTTGTACGCTCGTACAAGACAGTCGAACTGGAGGATGCACCATGGCATGGCTGTACGTGATCGTCGGCGGGCTGTTCGAGACCGCGTTCGCCGTCTCGCTGAAGGAGTCGCAGGGATTCTCCCGGCTCTGGTGGACGCTGAGCTTCGCGATCTCCGTGATCATCAGCATGGTGCTGCTCGGAATCGGGCTGCGCGACCTGCCCGTCGGCACCGCCTACGCCGTCTGGACCGGCATCGGCGCCGCCGGCACCGCCATCGTCGGCATGCTGTTCATGAACGACCCCGCGTCGATGCTGCGCATCAGCGCCATCGGGCTGATCGTTGGCGGGGTGGTCCTCCTCAACCTCGCCGGCGGGACGGCGCATTGATGACCACCGCCAAAGGCGAACAGCGCCGCGCCGACCTCATCCGCGCGGCCACAGAGATCCTGCTGACCAGCGGCCTGGAGGCGGTCAGCCACCGCGCCGTCGCCGCCCGCGCCGGGGTCGCCCTCGGCGCGACGACCTACTACTTCGCCGACCTCGCCGACCTGCGCCGCGCCGCCGTCGACGCTCTCGCCGACGCCGACGCGGCCCGCATGCGCTCCGCCGTCGAGGCGCTTCCCGCCCGGCGACGCACCGGCCCGGCCGTCGCCCGCATCATCGCCTCGCTGCTCACCCCGGGCGAGTACGACGCCCTGGTCGCCTGGTACGAGCGCTACATCCACGCTGCCCGCGAGCCCGTGCTCGCCGACGCCGCGCGACGCACCAACGCCGCCGCGCTCCAGCACGTCGAGACCGTCCTGGAGCGGTCCGGCCTGGACGCCGGCGTGCCGGCACAGGTGGTCCTGGCCGTGGTCGACGGCGCCGTCATCGCCGCGCTCGTCGACGGCGCCGACCTCGGCGGAGTCCGCCGCGCAGCCGCCGACGCCCTCACCGCCATCCTCCAGCGCCCCTGACCACCGCCCGACGGGGTCACCCGCCCGGCTTCACTCGCCGTCGACACCGCCCTTGCTCTGTTGATCATGGCCTGACACGCCTTCGGATCGTCCCGGAAGGCGCTTGGGCCGTGATCCACAGGGGGCGGGAGAGCGGGACGGCGGCGCGCCTGGACGCGGCGACGCCGGCTGGGCGGTGGCCCAGCCGGCGTCGGCGGTGGTGCTCAGAGGCCGCGGCGGCGCAGTGCCTCGTCGACCTCGGGGTCGCCCAGCTGGCCGAGCCAGGTGAGCAGCTCCGGGTACGTCGACGGGTTGGCGGCGACGTACTTGCGCAGGCTCGGCTCCTGGGCGGCGATGTCGGCCAGCGTCTGTAGCGGCGTGTTCGGGTCCAGCGCGGTGCGGGCGTCGAAGCCGGACTCGGTGACGGCCGGCTGGTCGACCTTGGTCGGCGGCTCGACGCTCGGCTGAACACGCGTCTCGGCGTCGTCGGCCTCCGGCTCGCCGACGGCCAGGCCGCTGACCGGACCGGGGCTCTCGGCCCCGCCGAGGCGTTCGGCGTCGCGCGAGCGGCCCTTGTCCTCGGCCGGAGCCTCGTCGGGAGCGTCGAGGCCGCCGCGGACCTGCTCTTCGCTCGGCCCCGGCGCGACCGCACCAGCACCCGCGGCGCCGGCGGCACCCTCCGGCGTCTTCTCGGTCTCGCCGGCCGGAGCCGTCGGCTCCTCGGTTGCGGGGACGTCCTTCGCGCCGTCGGCCCTGGCCGCGGACTCCTCCGCGGACTCGGCGGGCCTCTCCGTGGCGTCCTCAGCGGCCTTCTCAGCGGCCGGCTTCTCGGCTGGCCGGTCGACTGGAACCGAAGGGCTGGCGGGAACATCGGCGCTGGGCCGTTCCCGCCCGGCGGTCGCCGCCGCGGCACCAGCAGCAGCTCCAGCGCCCCCAGCGGCACCCGTGTCGGCCTTCGACTTCGCCGCATCGGGGCCGTTCCCGGGCAGGACGCTGCTGAGGTTGAGCTGGCTCGCGCCGACCGGGCCGAACTCGCGCCGGACCGAGCCGGGCGCCGTCAGCACCACGATCACCGCGACCCCGAACCACCACAGGACGCTGAGGATGACGGCGTCGGACTCGCCGACGAAGCCCTCGTCGGACCCGCCGAGCACGGAGGCGATGACGATGCCGAGCAGGATGAGCACGCTGGCGGCGACGACGGCCACGGCCCGGCCCTGGTTCGGCGCGCGGACCAGCGCGTTGCGGCCGACCAGCGCGGCCAGCGCCGAGATCAGCAGCAGCACCAAGACCACGATGGCGACACCGCGGCCGTCATCGATGCCGACCATGTAGAGGACGTACAGCACGACACCGACGGCCGCGGCGAACATCGCCAGCAGGAACAGCCGAGTGGCGACGGCGACCCAGTGCGCGGCGCCGGCGTTCGACGGGAACCGCGAGGCCAGCCCCGGCGCGGCGATGGCGGCGCCCAGCGCCGGAACCAGGACGAGCATTGGGCCGATGTGGCTGAGGCTCCACGCGTCGCGCATGGTCTCGTCGGCGCCCTGCTGCCACACGTTGACGAACAGCGCCACCAGGCCCAGCACGATCAGCACGTCGCGCCATCCCGCGTCGCCGCGTACCGCACCCCACAGCGGCAGGGCGGCCAGCGCCAGCATCCCCAGCATGACCACCACGAAGAAGGTGACCTGCTCCCAGTCGAACGCCTCGGCGTCGTCGGTCAGGAAGATGATCAAGCTGATGACGGTTACCAGCGCGAACACGGCGCCGATGCCGAGCGCGATCCAGCGCCAGAGCACGCCGTCGCCGCCGTCGGCGGGCGTCTGCTCGGCCCGTCGGCCCTGTGCCGCGAGCAGCGCGCCGGCCAGGCCGAACGCGACGCCGACGCCGATGCCGTCACCGTCGTTCTCGCCGACATAGCCCAGCACCAAGGTGATGAGGACGACGACGACGTACGGCGCGTTGGCCGCGAGCCGGGCCAGCCGCAGCTCCGCGGTCCCCCAGGACAACGGCAACACGCCGCCGCGCTTCAGGTACGGCAGCGACAGCGACACGATCGACAGCAGCGTCACGAGGACGACGTAGATCTTGTCGGTCGTGGAGTCGGAGAGGTCCCACGGCATGCCGAAGGAGACGAGCAGGAGGATGAGCGCGACCACGTCGCGGACGTAGTCGAGCACCGGGATGTCGGCGAACGGGTTGGCGCGCGCCGGCTCGGCGGCGACGGACTGCGTTCCTGGCTGCGGGCCACCGGGCTGACCGGCGGTGGGACCGGCTGTGCCGGTACCGGTGGCGGCCGCGCCGGCTGCCCCCGCGCCGGTCGCCGCGGTCGTCTCCGCCGTCAACGGTTTGCCGCAGTTGCCGCAGTAGGCCGTGCCGGTGGCCGGCGCCCCGCAGTTGCTGCAGAAGTTCATTATTCGTCTCTCCGTCTCGATCGATCGCCTCGGCCGGTCGCGCCGGGTGGTTCGCCTGGTTCCGCCGGGCGGAAGTGCAGGACATCGCCGGACTCGGACGGCCGCACGTTAGCGCACTCGGGAGCCGATATCTACGTCCGGAGGGTCGTGATCGGCGTGCCGTCGGGACCGGCCACGAACACCGGGACCCCAGGCCCGCCCAGATCGGCGGCCGCGGCCACGTCGACAGGGTCGGCGACGGCCTCGGTGACGACGGCCGCCGCCTCCAGTCCGGTGGCGCCGCTGGAGACGGCGCTGGCGACCGCTACCTGCAATGCGGTCAAACGCAGCGACGGCAGCCCGACGTCGGCCGCGGCGTACGTGCGGCCGTCCAGATCGCGCACCGCGGCGCCGCCCGGCGCTCCGGCGCGGGCCCGGGCGGACCGGGCAAGCGTCAGGATCTTCGCGTCCTCCGGGTCCAGTGCGTCGCTCACGCGTGCTCCTCGTGCGGCTGGGTTTCGGTGACGTGAACGCGCCGGCTGGCCCGTACGGTTCCGATGCGGTTGCGCCGGCCGGCCGGACCCTCGGCGACCAGGTGCAGCCCGGCGACATCGACCTCGGCGCCGGGGATGGGAACCCGGCCGAGGTACTTGGCCATGAGGCCGCCCACGGTGTCTACGTCGTCGTCGGACAGCTCGATGCCGAACAACTCGCCGAGATCGTCGACGTGGAGCCGGGAGCTGACCCGTACGACGCCGTCTTCGAGCGTCTGGACGCCGACCTCGTCGACGTCGTACTCGTCGGTGATCTCGCCGACGATCTCCTCGAGGATGTCCTCGATGGTGACCAGGCCGGCGGTGCCGCCGTACTCGTCGACGACGACGGCGACGTGCGTGCGCTGCGCCTGCATCTCGCGCAGGAGGTCGTCGGCCGGTTTGGAGTCGGGCACGAAGAAGGCCGGCCGCACCACCGACTCGACTCGCTCGACGGACTCGGCGTCGCGGTTGTCGTAGAGCCGGCGAGCGACGTCCTTGAGGTAGACGATGCCGATGATGTCGTCCAGGCCACCCGGGCC
This sequence comes from Jiangella asiatica, assembly GCF_004349065.1. Lineage (GTDB taxonomy): Bacteria > Actinomycetota > Actinomycetes > Jiangellales > Jiangellaceae > Jiangella > Jiangella asiatica. Next base: position 28,988 of record NZ_SMKZ01000042.1, on the reverse strand, counting down.
GACGGCGGGGATGCGGCTGAACCCGCTGCGCAGCGCCAGCGACTGGAACTGCCGCAGCGTCTTGCCCGCCTCGATGTACACGACGTCGGTACGCGGCACCATGACCTCGCGCACGAGGGTGTCGCCCAGCTCGAACACCGAGTGGATCATCTGCCGCTCACCGGACTCGATGATGCGACCGGCCTCGGCGAGGTCGACGAGCTCGCGCAGCTCGGCCTCGGTGGCGAACGGTCCCTCACGGAAGCCCTTGCCCGGGGTGAGGGCGTTGCCCAGCAGGATCAGGAGTCGCGCGATGGGCCCGAGGACGCGGGTGAGGCTCAGCAGCGGGCCGCAGACGGCGAGCGCGACGCCGTCGGCGTGCTGCCGGCCGATGGTGCGCGGCGCGACGCCGATGACGACGAACGACACGACCACCATGGCGCCCGCCGCGACCAGCAGCGTCTGCCACCACGGGTCGAAGTACTCCTCGCAGACGACAGCCACCAGGACGACCGCGGAGATCTCGGTGGCCATCCGCAGCAACAACGCGGTGTTGAGGGCGGGAACGGGGTCGGCGGTGACCCGGGAGAGCGCGGCGGACCCGCGCCGGCCCTCACGCCGCAGCTCCTCCGCGCGGGCGCGGGAGAACGACGACAGCGCCGCTTCGGCCATCGCGATCAGGCCGGCGACGACCACCAGCACGGCGGCAGATCCGAGCAGCCAGGCGATGGACGTACCGCTGGCAGATCCGTGGACGTCCGCCGCTCCCACGAGGCCGGCGGCACCGACCACGTCAGGCAGACCTGAGGCGACCATCAGCGGTCGCTCCGCGCCTTGCGCCAGTCGGTGAGCAGCTGCTTCTGCAGACCGAACATCTCTTTCTCCTCCTCCGGCTCGGCGTGGTCGTAGCCGAGCAGGTGCAGGATGCCGTGCGCCGTCAGCAGCTCCAGCTCGTCGGCGGTGCTGTGGCCGGCGGCCTTGGCTTGAGTGGCGGCGACGTCGGGGCAGAGCACGACGTCGCCGAGCAGGCCCGGCTCCGGCTCGCCGTCCTCGGGCGTGGGCCGCAGCTCGTCCATGGGGAAGGAGAGCACGTCGGTGGGGCCGGGCTCGTCCATCCACTGCACGTGCAGCTGTTCCATCGTGGCGGTGTCGACGAGCAGGATGGCCAGCTCGGCGGCCGGATGGATGCGTTGGTGGTCGAGAACGAACCGGGCGAGGTCGGACAGAGTCTTCTCGTCGACCTCGGCCCCGGACTCGTTGTTGACCTCGATGGTCACGGCCGCCGACCGGGAACCCGGGACCGCCCGTTCCCCTGTGCCGCCTCCTGCGCGGCGTCGTAGCGGCTGTACGCCTCGACGATCTCGCCCACCAGCCGGTGGCGGACGACGTCGTGACTGGTGAGCCGGCAGAAGTCGACGTCGTCGATGCCGTCGAGGATGTCCTGGACGACGCGCAGCCCGCTGGTGGTGCCGGCCGGCAGGTCGACCTGGGTGACGTCGCCGGTGACCACGACCTTCGAGCCGAAGCCCAGGCGGGTGAGGAACATCTTCATCTGCTCGGCCGAGGTGTTCTGCGCCTCGTCGAGGATGACGAACGCGTCGTTGAGCGTGCGACCGCGCATGTACGCCAGCGGCGCGACCTCGATGGTGCCCTCGGTCATGAGCCGCGGGATCGAGGCGGGGTCCATCATGTCGTGCAGCGCGTCGTACAGCGGGCGCAGATACGGGTCGATCTTCTCCGACAGAGTGCCTGGCAGGAAGCCCAGCCGCTCGCCGGCCTCGATGGCCGGGCGGGTCAGCAGGATGCGGCTGACCTGCTTGGCCTGCAGCGCCTGCACCGCCTTCGCGACGGCGAGATACGTCTTGCCGGTGCCGGCCGGCCCGATGCCGAAGATGACGGTGTGCCGGTCGATGGCGTCGACGTAGCGCTTCTGGTTCAGCGTCTTGGGGCGGATGGTACGCCCGCGGTTGGACAGGATGTTCGCGGTCAGGACGTCGGCGGGACGCTCACTGACGCGGGAGCGCAGCATGGACACCGTCCGCTCGACCGCTTCGGGTGTCAGGCCCTGACCGGTGCGCAGCACGGCCACCATCTCGTCGATAGCGGCCTCGGCCTCGGCCATGTCGCCCGGCAGGCCGGTCATGGTGATCTGGTTGCCGCGCACGTGGATGTCGACGTCGGGGAACGACGCCTCGACGACCCTGATCAGTTCGTCACCGGAGCCGAGCAGACTCACCATGGAGATGCTCGCCGGGATGACGATGGTGTGCTGGGCGGCCTGCTGTTCGGCCTGTTCTGTCTTCGTCATGGGTCGGCCACGCCGGGCCTGTTCACGCCTACCTTCGGTCTCGGTGTCCTGCTGCTGATGGTTCTTGTCATGCTACCCGGGCCCGCCGACACCGCTGCCCTGTTTCACGGCTGGACTCAGCCGGGCGGCCAGGTCATGCGTCGACCGCCGAGCACATGTCCGTGCACGTGGAAGACCGACTGACCGGCCTCGGCCCCAGTGTTGAACACCAGCCGGTGGGCCTCGATTCCCTCGTCGTCGGCCACCGCCTTCGCGGTACTTACCAGTTCGGCCAGCGTCTCCGGCGCGGCCTCGGCCAGCTCGGCGACGTCGCGATGATGATCGCGAGGTACGACCAGGACGTGCGTGGGCGCCTGCGGCGAGACGTCGCGGAAGGCCAGCGTCCGCTCCGACTCACGCACGACGTTCGTCGGGATCTCCCCGGCGACGATCTTGCAGAACAGGCAGTCGGGATCTGGGCTCACGGTGCCTCCGGGTCGGGTGTGTCGAGTACGTGGATGGTACGGGCTGCGGCCGACAGCGCGCTCGACGCAACCCCGACGGCCGCTCGTGCGTCATCCGAAGGGAGGTGCCCGCGAGCTGGGGTGTCCTCCGCTCTCGTCCCAGCCGCGAACCGTACCCTCTGGAGCCATGTCGAACCCGACCGCCGATCACGAGCCAGGTGACGCCGCCACGTCCGGTGCCGCGACGCCCGCGCGCGACCGACCGCGCCGCCGTCGCAACCGTCGCATCCTCATCATCGTGCTCGTCACCCTGTTGGTGCTCGTCCTGGCCGCGGCGGGAGGCGCGTTCTGGTTCGTCAACCGCCTGTCGTCGAACATCGAACGCATCCCGGACGCCTTCGACATCCCCGAGGAGGAACGGCCGGCCGAGCTGCCCGGCGACAGCATCACGTTCCTGCTGGGCGGACTGGACGGCGAGAACAAGGTGGACGTGTACGAGCCCGGCGCCGCCCGCACCGACACCATCATGCTGGCGCACTTCCCGCAGGGCCGGGACCGCGGCTACCTCGTCTCAATCCCCCGTGACACCTTCATCGAGATCCCCGGGCAGGGCGAGAACAAGATCAATGCCGCGTACTCGCTCGGCGGCCCGGCCCTGTTCGTGCAGACCGTCGAGCAGCTCACGGGCATCCGCATCGATCACCTCGCGCTGATCGACTGGAACGGCTTCGAAGCGCTCACCGACGAGCTCGGCGGCGTCACCATGACGTTCGACGAGGACACGGTGCTGGCCGATGACACCGTCCTGCCCGCCGGCACGCACACGCTCGACGGCGCCACGGCGCTGCAGTACGTCCGCGACCGCAAGGACCTGCCCGGCGGCGACTTCGACCGCGTCAAACGCCAGCAGAACTACCTGCGCGCGCTCATGAACGAGCTGATCTCGTCCGGGACGCTCACCGACCCGGGCAAGGTGAACGGCATCGCCGGCGCCATCGGCCAGGCCGCTCGCGTCGACGACGAGCTGTCCGCCTTCGGCATGGTCGAGCTCGCGCTGTCCATGAACAGCCTGCGCGCCGACGACATGACGTTCCTGACGGTGCCCACCGACGGCACCGGCTGGGCCGGGTCGCAGAGCATCGTCGTCTACGACGAGGCGCGCGCCGACGAGCTGTGGGCGGCCCTCACCGCCGACGACATGGACACCTTCCTCGCTGCCAACCCCGACCTCGTGACCGGCACCGACGTCCGCTGACCACGCCGCCGGACCTCGCCTCCGCGGCACATGAGGCTCACCTGCTGCATCGGTGGGCGCGCGGGACCCCCGAAATGATCACGTTCAGCACGAAATGTCGTGTCACACCATGCTCGCAATCATGGTGACGCTCGGGGGATCCTGCTGAACGTGATCATTTCCGGATTACGTTCACCACGAAATCTCGTGTCGCACGGACGACACAGGTGACTCGTGGCGCGCGCACAATCCTCGTGATGGCAGCCGTTCGGCTGAAGATCGTCTCCGAGATCGCCTACGGTTAGGGCCCGCATCGGGAACCGGCGCCGGCCGGTAAACCAGCACGGCCGGCAACGCGTCAGTAGGGGTATGTGGTGGAGGACAGGATCGAGTCCGGTGCCGACGAAGCGATCACCGAGCTCTATGCGGCTCACTACGTCCGCCTCGTCCGCCTGGCGACCCTGCTGCAGGGCGACCATGCGGTCGCCGAGGAGGTCGTCCAGGACGCGTTCGTGGCGCTGCACCGACGCTGGCGACGGCTGCGTGACCCCGCGGCGGCCGTCTCGTATCTGCGCACATCGGTCGTGCACGGGTGCCGCTCGGTCCAACGACGGCGCGGGGTCGCCGCCCGGCATCCGGCCGAGCCGCCGGGCCACGAGCCCAGCGCGGAGCACCTCGCCGTCCTCGACGCCGCCACGTCCGCCGTCGTCGACGCCCTGCGCGGGCTTCCCTCCCGCCAGCGCGAGGCGCTGGTCCTGCGCTACTACGGTGGCCTGTCCGAATCGGAGATCGCGAGTGCGATGAAGATCAGCAACGGAGCCGTGAAGAGCCATGCCTCGCGCGGCATGGCCGGGCTGCGCGCGGCGCTGGCCGAGTGGTCGTGAGGAGGCAGCCGTGAACACCCCCGACGACCTCACCCCGGAGGAGCGCCGCCTCCACGACGCGCTGCACCGCGCTGCCGAGCAGGTCGAGCCGGGCCCGGACGGGCTGGCGCGCATCCGGCGGCGGACGGCGGTGGTGCCGCTGTGGCGCCGGCCCGTCGTGCTCGGCTTGGCCGGGGCGACGGCGCTGGCGGTGGCGGTCCTGATCGGCGGCGTGGTGGCCCTCAACGGCTCCGACGACGACCCCATCGCCACCACGACGTCCACGCCGTCGCGAACCCCGGCCGAGACCCCGTCGACGCCGCCCAGCCCGTCCGGCGGCGAGACCACGCCCGGGCCGGACCCGACACCGTCGGCGACCGGGCCGGTCGAGACGATCACCGTTCCGGTCTATTTCGTCGCCGACTCCGGCGCCGGGTCCCGGCTGGCGCGCGAGTTCCAGACCATCGAGTCCGCCGACCCGCCGGTGCTCGCGGCGCTGCGCCAGGTCGCCAGCCCGACCGACCCCGACTACACCAGCCTCTGGCAGTCCGGCCTGATCCGCTCGGCAGAGGTCGGCGACGACGCCATCACCGTCGACCTCACCGCCCTGCCGGAGATCACCCGCGACTCCGGCGAGCCATCGGCGGCGGAGCTGGCCGTGCAGCAGGTCGTCTACACGGCGACGGCGGCGGCCGCGACGTTCGACCTGGACGGCTCGCTGCCGGTGCGCATCACCGTCGAGGGCGAGGCGGTCGACGCGCTGGGCGAGGTGCCGCTCACCGAGCCGGTGCCGCGGGCCGAGCCGCTGGACGTGCGCCAGGTGATGCAGCTCAACGAGCCGACCGAGGGCGCGACGGTGACCAGCCCGGTCACGGTGCGCGGCGAGGCGGCGACGTTCGAGGCCAACGTCCCGTGGGAGATCCGGCGCGACGGCGAGGTGGTCGACGAGGGTGCGGCGACGGCCACCGAGTGCTGCACGTTCGCGGAGTTCGAGTTCCAGGTCGACCTGGAGCCGGGCACGTACGAGGTCGTGATCACCGAGGACGACCCGTCCGGCGGGGAGGGCCGCCCTCCGATGAGCGATTCGCGCACGTTCACCGTCGAGTAGCCCGTGGTCAAGCCCAGCGACGGGTGCGGGCCAGCAGAATGCCGGCGGCGACCGTCCCGGCGGTGGAGGTGCGCAGCACGGTCGGCCCCATCCGGGCAGTCACGGCGCCGGCGGCCTCCAGCGCCGCGATCTCCTCCGGCGCGACCCCGCCTTCCGGACCCACCACCAGCAAGATGTCGCCGTCGTAGGGAGCCTCGACGGACGCCAGCGGCCCCGGCGCCTCCTCGTGCAGGACCACCGCCAGCGCGGCGGCGCGGGCGCGTGCGGCCAGCACGGAGGTGGTCGTCAGCCCGCCGATCGACGGCAACCACGCCCGCCGCGCCTGCTTGGCCGCCTCGCGCGCCGTCGACCGCCACCGCCGCAGCGCCTTGTCGCCGCGCTCGCCGCTCCAGCGGACCATGCAGCGCTGCGCCGACCAGGGCAGGATCTCGTCGACGCCGACCTCGGTGAGGGTCTCGACGGCTGTCTCGCCGCGGTCGCCCTTGGGGACGGCCTGGGCGACGACGACGCGCGGCCGCGGCTCCGGCACGTCGACCCGCTCGTGCACCGCGCAGGTGATGCCCTGCTTGGAGGCGCCGACGACGACGCAGCGGGCCAGGTGCCCCGCCCCGTCGGTGAGCTCGACGGTCTCGCCGACGGTGATGCGGCGGACGACGGCGGCATGCCGGCCCTCGTCCCCGCCGAGCAGCACCTCGTCCGACGCCCGCAGCGCGTCGCCGTCGGCGATGAACACCGGAGCACTCATGGACGGCCCATCACCAAGACTTCTCGCGCGTCACGAGTCACCAGTGTCGTCGAGTCGGACAGGTTCCGGCCAATGTCATCCACAGCTGCCTCATCCACCGGCGATGAGAGGAGGCCTCGGGCTCCCGTCTCATCACCAGTCCCGCCCGACCCTCGTGGGGCTCGCAGGCATAATGCACCACGAGATCTCGCGCTGAACGTGATCATTCCGGGCACTCCTGCTGCATCCGTGGGGGCACCGGGTGTGGCATCGCTGTCCCCCACCGCCTGCTCAATTGCACCAATTTCACACCGGGACCTCGAAATGATCACGTTCAGCAGGATCCCCCGAGCCTCACCATGATTGCGAGCGCGGTGTGACACGAGATCTCGTGCTGAACGTGATCATTTCCAGGTCAGGCGGGCGGCGGCGGGTTAGCGGGCGGCGGCGGGTCAGGCGAGGCCTTCCTTGAAGGCGTCGCGGATGCGGGTGAACAGGTTGCCCTGCTGCGCCGCCGCCCCGGGCCCGGGGACGGACTCCTCGTTGCGCAGCGCCGCGAGCTCGCGCAGCAGCTCTTCCTGCCGGGCGTCGAGCTTGGTGGGCGTCTGCACGTCGAGGTGGATCAGCAGGTCGCCGCGGCCGGTGCCACGAAGCTTGGGCACGCCGCGCGCGCCGAGCTTGAGCTGCTCACCGTGCTGCGCTCCGGGCCGGATCTCCACCGTCGCCGTGCCGTCGAACGTCTCGATCTCGACGCTCGTGCCCAGCGCGGCCGCCGTCATGGGCAGCGGGAGCGTGCAGTGGAGGTTGTCGCCGTTGCGGGTGAAGACCGGGTGCGGGATGACCGCCAGCTCGACGTAGAGGTCGCCGGCCGGTCCGCCGCCGGGGCCAACCTCGCCCTGGCCGGACAGCTGGATGCGGGTGCCGTTGTCGACGCCGGCCGGGATCTTGATGGTCAGGCTGCGCCGGGTGCGCACCCGGCCGTCGCCGGCGCACTCCACGCACGGGTTGGGGTTGATGGTGCCGAAGCCCTGGCAGGCCGGGCACGGCCGGGTGGTCATGACCTGGCCGAGGAACGACCGCTGGACCTGGCTGACCTCGCCCTGGCCCTGGCAGGTGGGGCAGGTGACCCGCTGCGCGCCCTTGGCCGTGCCGGCGCCCTCGCAGACACCGCAGACGACGGCGGTGTCGACCTGGAGCTCCCGGGTGGCACCGAAGACGGTGTCGGCCAGCTCGATCTTCAGCTGGACCAGGGCGTCCTGGCCGCGCCGGACCCGGCTGCGCGGGCCGCGGCTCGTGCCGCCGCCACCGAAGAACGCGTCCATGATGTCGGTGAACGAGAACGCTCCACCGAAGTTGCCGCCGGCGCCCCCGCCACTGGCAAGTGGGTCGGCCCCGAGGTCGTACATCTCACGCTTGCGGGGGTCGTTCAGCACCTCATAGGCGGTGACGACCTCCTTGAAGCGCTCCTGCGTCTCGGGGTCGGGGTTGACGTCGGGGTGCAGCTGCCGCGCCAACCGTCGATAGGCCTTCTTGATCTGCTCACTGGAAGCGTCCTTCGGCACGCCGAGAACTTCGTAGTAGTCCGTGCTGGGCACCCTTGTCATCCCTAGTGAGCCGAGAGGATCTTGCTGACATATCGAGCAACAGCGCCAACCGCCGCGATCGTCCCGGGATAGTCCATTCGGGTCGGCCCGACCACACCCATGCTAGCCAGCGCCAGTTCGCCCGGCCCGTAGCCGGTGGTGACGACGGAGGTGGCGGACAGCCCGGACGGCGCGTTCTCGCTGCCGATACGCACCCGGAACGTGGCCGGACTGGTGGCCTCGCCGAGCAGCCGCAGCAGCACGACCTGCTCCTCCAGCGCGGACAGCAGCGGCTCCAGCTCGTGGTCGAACTCCTGCCCGTAGCGGGCCAGGTTGGCCGTGCCGGCGACGGCGACCCGCTCCTCGTGCCGCTCGATCAGCGTGGCCAGCAGCGTTGCGGTGACGGCGGCGACGGTGGCGCGGTCCTCGGGCCCGAACCGATCGGGCAGCTCCGTGACGCGGCTCTCGACGTTGGCGAAGTCCTGCCCGACGACCAGCGCGTTGATGCGCGCGCGAAGCTCGCCGACCAGGACGTCGTCGGCGTCGGTGGGCAGCTCGACGACGCGCTGCTCGACCCGGCCGGTGTCGGTGATGAGGACCACGAGGACGCGCGCGGGCGCCAGCATGACCAGCTCGACATGGCGCACCGTCGAGCGGCTCAGCGAGGGGTACTGCACGACGGCGGCCTGGCGCGTGAGCTGCGCCAGCAGCCGCACCGTGCGGGACACGACGTCGTCGAGGTCGACGGCGCCGTCGAGGAAGGTCTGGATGGCACGGCGCTCCGGCGGCGACAGCGGCTTGACCGTGGACAGCCTGTCCACGAACAGGCGGTAGCCCTTGTCGGTGGGCACCCGGCCGGCGCTGGTGTGCGGCTGGGCGATGTAGCCGTCGTCCTCCAGCGCGGCCATGTCGTTGCGGATGGTGGCCGGCGACACCCCCAGCTGGTGACGGTCGGCCAAGGCCTTCGAGCCGACCGGCTCCTGGGTGGCGACGTAGTCCTCGACGATCGCCCGCAGGACGTCGAGCTTCCGGTCATCGACGGACAACCGAGCACACCTCCTGTCGCGATCGCACTGGCACTCGACCCTTCGAAGTGCCAATTCTACGTAATCGGACGGCACCGCGTCGCGTCCCGATCCGCCGGCGGGCGCTGCGGATCGGGAATGGCATCATCGAACCATCCCGGAGAACAGATCGTGACAGCACGCGCCGAAGGAGCACGAGTGTCGACGAACACCGAGACCGTCCAGCGCTACCTTGACGGATTCCGCACCGGCGATCATGAGCGGATCCTGTCCTGCCTGACCGACGACATCGAGTGGACGGTCGTCGGCGCCTTCCACCTCGTCGGCAAGCAGGCCTACGACCAGGCCATCGACGGCGGACCGGAGTTCGACGGCCCGCCCGAGCTCGAGGTCGTCCGGATGGTCGAGCAGGACGACGTCGTGATGGCCGAGCTCACCGGAGCGGCCCGGCGCGTCGACGGCACGGTAATGCTGATGTCGATGGCCGAGGTGTTCGTCATGCGCGACGGCCTGATCGCCGAGCGCCGCGCCTGGGTGGTCGACGTGAGCGAAGGGAACGCTCCGCCGTCACGCTGAACACCGCCTGACCGCTCCGCAGACTTTGTCGGACCCTCCGCGTAGGTTCGTGCTCAGCCATTGACCTGGGGGGAGGATCGACATGACCGGAAATTCGGTTGCACCCGACTGCGCCGCGCTGCGACGGTGGTCAATCGGGCGCGACGTCGCCACGACATCCATGTGACACAGGTCACATCCATCGGCAGAAATATCCGGGGAACCGATCCCCGTTTCAGCTCGTGTCCGTCGAATCGGGGGCGCTTTCCCCGGTTCGTGAATCGGGGAAAATCTCTCCGGTTCTTGTGTGATCTCGAAGGGGGGACCAGATGGGCGCGACAGCGACGGCCGATCGCAAGGCCGCCTCGACCCGAACCGACGCCACCCGCAACCGCGAGCGCATCATCGCCGCGGCCCGTGAGGCGTTCGTCGAACACGGGCCGGGTGTGCCGCTCGACGCCATCGCACATCGCGCCGGGGTGGGCAACGCCACGCTCTACCGTCACTTCGCCGACCGCCGCGAGCTCGTCCACGTCGTGGCGTCGTACTCGATGGCCCGCGTCACCGAACAGGCCGAGGCCGCCTTCGCCGAGGAACCCGACCCGTTCGAGGCGCTGCGGCGCTTCGTCCATCGAGCCGCCGACGAACGCGTCGGTGCGCTCTGTTCCCTGCTCCACGACGGGTTCGACAAGAACGATCCCCACGTCGTGGAGGCCCGCGAACGCTTGGAGGCGTCGGTCGAACGCCTCATGGACAACGCGCGCCGGTCCGGTCAGCTGCGGACCGACGTCGCGATCGGTGATCTCATGGTCGCGATCACCCAGCTCACCCGACCGGTGCCCGGAACCGTGTGTGCACTCGTGGAGCGGTTCATGCACCGGCACCTGCAGCTCTTCCTGGACGGCCTGCGTACGCCCGCCCGCTCCGAGCTGTGTGGATCGGCGGTGACTTTCGAGGACCTCGACCCGGCCACGGCCTGAGCCCTCGTCACATCTCCCCGGCTTACTACGTCATATCCGTAGACGCACCCTGTCTGGATGCACGCAAAGATCGTGATTGGACTTCCTGATGCCTGACGCAACACAACCTGATCCGCGCCGCTGGCGGGCGCTGGCGTTCATCGCCGTGGCCCAGCTGATGGTCGTGCTCGACGCCACCATCGTCAACATCGCGCTCCCATCAGCGCAGGCCGACCTCGGCATCTCCGACGCCAACCGGCAGTGGGTCATCACCGCCTACGCGCTGGCGTTCGGCGGCCTGCTGCTGCTCGGCGGCCGCGTCGCCGACATGTGGGGGCGCAAGAACACCTTCCTAACCGGCCTGATCGGCTTCGCCGGGGCGTCGGCCCTCGGTGGCGCGGCGGCGAACGAGCTCATGATGTTCGCCTCGCGCGCCCTGCAGGGTGCGTTCGGCGCCCTGCTCGCACCGGCGGCATTGTCGCTGCTGGCGGTCATGTTCACCGACACCAAGGAGCGCGCCAAGGCGTTCGGCATCTTCGGTGCCATCGCCGGTGGCGGCGCTGCCATCGGCCTGATCCTCGGCGGCATTCTCACCGAGTACCTCGACTGGCGCTGGGTGTTCTTCGTCAACATCCCGATCGCGGCCATCGCGTTCGTCGGCGCCCAGACCCAGGTGTTCGAGCCGAAGGGCGCGCGCAACCGTTCGCCTCTGGACATCCCGGGCACCCTGCTCGGCACGCTGGGCCTGGTCGCCCTGGTCTACGGCTTCACCCGAGCCGAGTCCGAGGGCTGGAGCGAAGCCGGCACCATCTCCATGTTCGTGCTGACGGTGCTCCTGCTGGGCGCATTCGTCCTGGTGGAGCAGCGCGTCAAGGCGCCGCTGCTACCGCTGCGCGTCGTGGTCGACCGCAACCGAGGCGGTGTCTACCTGTCGCTGGGCCTGGCCGTCATCGCGATGTTCGGTCTGTTCCTGTTCCTCACCTACTACCTGCAGATCGTGAAGGGCTACAGCCCGATCCGCAGCGGAGTCGCGTTCCTCCCGATGGTCGCCGGCATGATCGTCGGCTCCACGCAGATCGGCACCCGGCTGATGACGCGGGTTCCGGCCCGCTACATCATGACGCCGGGCCTGCTGGTGGGCGCACTGGGCATGCTCATCCTGACCCAGATGGAGGTCGACAGTTCCTACGCGGGCGTCCTGCTGCCGGCGCAGTTGCTGCTCGGCGTCGGCCTGGGCGCGACGTTCATGCCCGCCATGAGCCTGGCCACCTACGGCGTCGAGCCGCGCGACTCCGGTATCGCCTCGGCGATGATCAACACGTCGCAGCAGGTCGGCGGCGCGATCGGAACGGCGCTGCTCAACACCATCGCCGCCAGCGCGACGACGTCGTACATCAGCGCGCACCTGGCCGGCGCCTCGTCGCCGGAGCTGGTGCAGCTGCAGGGCATGGTGAACGGCTACACCACGGCCATCTGGTGGGCCGTCGGCATCCTGGTCGTCGCCGCGGCCATCGCGTTCGTGTTCGTGAACGCGACCCCGGAGAGCGAGGAGGCCGCGTTCGAAGGCGAGGGCGAAGGCGCACCCGCCATGATCCACTGACCCGTCCAGCGACCCCGCGAAGGCCCCGCCGCACCCACGACGGGGCCTTCGCATTGTCGGTCCACCTTCCCCGACGCTCGCCTTCCCCGATGATCTTGGAGTTTCGCAGAGTCACGGGGGAAATGTCCGATAGATGCCGCGGTAGCTCCAAGATCAACGGGATTGAGGTGGTGCGCATGTCGCTGCCGGGCGGCGCCGCGCCGAGCCAGTACCGTCACGAATCGTGAGCAGCTACTCCGACCGCTATGGCCGAGACGTCCTGGCGCAATCCCCGCATCCCAAGCGTCCGGTCAGCACCGAGCAGCCGGCCGAGCCCGGCCTCGTCGTCGAGGACGTGCAGACCGGCTTCTGCGGCGCCGTCGTCGAGGTCGACAAGCACGGCGTCATCCTCGAGGACCGCCACGGCAAGCGCCGCGCCTTCCCACTCGGCCCGGGCTTCTGGATCGACGGCAAGCCGGTCGCGCTGGTCCGCCCGACGGCACCCCGTCAGGCCGGCCGTATGGTGTCCGCGTCCGGCTCCGTGGCCGTCGTGAACCACCGGGCCCGCACTGCCCGCGAGAGCCGGATCTACGTCGAGGGCAAGCACGACGCCGAGCTGGTCGAGAAGGTCTGGGGCCACGACCTGCGCGTCGAGGGCGTGGTCGTCGAGGAGCTGGGCGGTGCCGACGACCTGCTCGCCGCCGTCGACGACTTCGGGCCCGGCCCCGGCCGGCGGCTGGGCGTCATGCTGGACCACCTGGTCGCCGGCACCAAGGAGAGCCGGATCGCCGACGGCGTCCGCTCCGGCCCGCACGCCGAGAGCGTCCTCATCGTCGGCCACCCCTACGTCGACGTCTGGCAGGCGGTCCGGCCTTCGGTCCTCGGGCTGCCGGCCTGGCCGGACGTGCCGAAGGGCGTGCCGTGGAAGGAGGGCGTGATCGCACGCCTGCGCTGGGGCATCGAGCCGTGGGAGGCGTGGGAGCGCATCCTGGGCGCGGTACGCACCTACACCGACCTCGAGCCGGCCCTCCTCGGCCGCGTCGAGGAGCTGATCGACTTCGTCACCGACCCGTCGCCAGACCATCCGTGATCATCAACGGTTGGCGACGCTATGACGTCGCCGACCGTTGATGATCATTGGACGAGGTCGCGAACGACGGCGTCGGCGAGTAGGCGGCCGGTCCGGGTGAGCACCAGGCGTCCGTCGTCGACGGCGCTGGGGTCGGCGAGGCCGTCGGCGGCCACCCGGGCGGCCGTACGCCGTCCGTCGTCGTCGAGGACGTCCAGCGACAGGCCCGCGGCCAGCCGCACCTCGAGCAGCACCCGCTCCACCCGGCGGGTCTCGGCGTCCAGGATCTCGCGGGCGTGCGCGGGGCTGGAACCGGCCGCCAGCCGCGCCGCCCAGGCCGCCGGGTGCTTGACGTTCCACCAGCGGGTGCCGCCGATGTGACTGTGCGCGCCTGGGCCGACGCCCCACCAGTCGGCGCCGGTCCAGTACAGCTCGTTGTGCCGGCACCGCGCCGCCGGCGAGGACGCCCAGTTGGACAGCTCGTACCAGGTGAACCCCGCCGCCGTGAGCAGCGAGTCGGCCAGCAGGTACTTGTCGGCCTGGTCGTCGTCGTCCGGGAGCGGGAGCTCACCGCGGGCCATCCGCCCGGCCAGCCGGGTGCCTTCCTCGACGATGAGCGCGTAGGCGCTGACGTGGTCGGGCCCGGCCGTTAGCGCGGCCTCGACGCTGGCCCGCCAGTCGTCGACCGTCTCCCCCGGCGTGCCGTAGATGAGGTCGAGGCTCACGTGCTCGAACCCGGCCCGCCGCGCCTCGGCCACCGCCTGCGCTGGCCGGCCCGGCGTGTGTACGCGGTCCAGGACGGCGAGGACGTGCGGGCGGGCGCTCTGCATGCCGATCGAGACGCGGGTGAAGCCGTGGCCGCGCAACTCTGCCAGCGACGCCTCGGTGACTGACTCCGGGTTGGCCTCTGTCGTCAGCTCCGCGCAGGGAACCAGCCCGAACTCATCGTCGACGAAGCGCAGCACTTTGCCCAGCTCGGCCGGCGGCAGCAGCGTGGGTGTGCCGCCGCCGACGAACACCGTGGAGACCGGCACGTCGGCGTCGCCGAGCGCGCGCCGGGCCAGGCGCAGCTCGGCGATGGCGCCGTCGGCCCACGACGCCCGCGACGCACCGGGCGCCGAGCCCAGCTCGTCGGCGGTGTAGGTGTTGAAGTCGCAGTAGCCGCAGCGGGTGGTGCAGAACGGCACATGCAGGTAGACGCCGAACGGACGGCTGCCGATGCCGGCCAGCGCCGCCGCGGGCAGCGAGCCGTCGGCGGGCGCGGGCGATCCGTCAGGCAGGGTGGAGGGCACGATCCATTGTCCCCGGCCGGGCGGCCGCGGGCCAACGAGCGACCGGGGAATCGACGCGGCGTCAGGTGTACATGCCGTCCAGGACGTCCATGTACTTCTTCTCGACGGCCTTGCGCTTGACCTTGAGGCTGGGGGTGAGGTCGCCGTTCTCGACCGTGAGGTCGTGCGTGAGGATCTCGAACTTCTTGATGGTCTCCCACCGCTCCAGCCGGCCGTTGAGCTCGTCGATGTGGCCCTGGATGAGCTCGCGCACCGCCGCCGTGCGCGTGAGCTCCTCGTACGGCCGGCCGGAGAGCTCGTGGTGCTCGGCCCACTCGGTGATGGCGTCCGGGTCCAGCGTGATCAACGCTGTGCAGTAGTTGCGGGTGTCGCCGTGTACGACGATCTGGCTCGCGTACGGGCTGACCGCCTTGAAGATGATCTCGATCTTCTGCGGCGCGACGTACTTGCCGCCGGAGGTCTTGATCAGGTCTTTCTTCCGGTCGGTGACCCGCAGGTAGCCGTCGGCCACCTCGCCGACGTCGCCGGTGTGGAACCAGCCGTCGGAGTCGAGCACCTCGGCAGTGACGTCGGACAGCTTGTGGTAGCCGCGCATGACGCCAGGGCCGCGCAGCAGGATCTCACCGTCGTCGGCGATCTTCACCTCGGTGCCGGGTGCCGGCGGGCCGACGGTGCCGAACCGGCAGTCGTAGGGCATGTTGACGCACGACGCCGCGCTGGTCTCGGTCAGGCCGTAGCCCTCGAGGATCAGCATGCCCGCGGCGTGGAACCACTCGGCGACGTCGCGGGACAGGGCGGCCGCGCCGCTGACGAAGAAGCGGATGTTGCCGCCCAGCCGGGCCTTGATCTTGCTGAAGACGAGCTTGTCGGCCAGCCGGTACTGGAACGCCAGCAGCCCGCTCGGCTCGCGGCCAGCCTGGCGCAGCTTCGAGACCTTCGCGCCGACGCCGAACGCCCAGGCGAAGATCTTCGCCTTCGGGCCGCCCTCGTTCTCGACCCCGGTGATGACCTTGGCCCGGACCTTCTCGAAGATGCGCGGCGCGCCGGCCATGAACGTCGGCTTCACCACGCCGAGGTTCTCCACGATGCGGTCGAGGTCACCGTCGACCGCGGTGGCGAAGCCGATGCGCAGCTGGATGGCCTCCAGCGCCTTGCCGAACGAGTGCGACAGCGGCAGCCACAGGTACTGGACGTCGTCGATGGTCAGGATGTCGAAGACGTCGACGGCGACGCCTTCGTAGACCCAGTTGTCGTTGACCAGCCGGACGCCCTTGGGCCGGCCGGTGGTGCCGGAGGTGTAGATGAGGGTGGCGAGCGTCTCCGGGCCGACGGCGGCCAGGGCATCGTCGACGGCGCTGGCGCGCTCGGCCAGCAGCGCCCGGCCGCGCTCCTCCAGCTCGGAGAGCGTCAGGACGAAGTCAGGGTCGCCCTGGGTGCCGTCGCCGTCGAAGACGACGATGCGGGTGAGCTGGGACAGGTCGGCGCGGTGCTCGAGGACCTTGCGCAACTGCTCGTCGTTCTCGGCGAACACGACGCGCGTGTCGGAGTCGCTGAGGATGTACGACACGTCCTCGGGAGTAGTGGTCGGGTACACCGTCGTGGTGGCGGCACCGATGACGTTGATCGCTAGGTCGGCGAGGATCCACTCGATCCGGGTGGACGACGCCAGCGCCACGCGCTGCTCGTGCTCGACCCCGAGATCGAGCAGCCCTGCCGCGAGCGCCCACACGCGGTCCTTCGTCTGCGCCCACGTCAGCGACGACCAGCCGGCACCGTCGGGGTAGCGGTATGCCTCGCGGTCCGGCGTGGCCTCCACCCGCTCCAGGAACATCCGCCCGACCGACGGCGGACGGTCGGCGACGAGATCCGCTCTGTCAGTGGTGCCGAGGCCCATTGCTTCCTCCCATTCACCGTTCCGATGCCGACCGGATGCGGCCAGGTGGGGGAAGGTTACGACCTGGTAGCTTCCAGCGACACCCTTCGCGGCCCACGTGTTTCCAAACCGTGCACCGCAAGCATCCCTGTAACCGTATCCGACCAGGAGAAGTCCTGGGCCCGACGACGAGCGGCGTGCCTGGCCGCGGGCCCGGCGGAGACCACGTCGACGACCGCCCGTGCCATGGCGGCGGGGTCCGGGGGCGCGGTTCGCCCGGCGCCGTCGACCACCAGTTCCGGGAGCGCCCCGGACGAGCTGGCGACGACGGGGGTGCCGCTGGCCATCGCCTCCAGGGCGGCCAGCCCGAACGTCTCGTACGGACCGGGAGCGACGACGACGTCGGCGCTGGCCAGCAGCGCGGCCAGCCGGCCGCGATCGGAGACGAAGCCGGCCATGGTGACCGGGTTCCCCTCGGCCTGCTCGGCGACGAGGTCTCGCACCGAGCCGTCGCCGCAGACGACCAGGCGCGCGTCGACGCCGAGCCGGCTCAGCTCCCGCACCATCGGAACCAGGAGATCCGGCCGCTTCTCCGGCGACAGCCGGACCGCGGTGACGATCAGCATTTCGGCGCCGCGCGCGAGCTCCGCGCGAAGGGCGGGGTCGCGGTGGCGCGGGTGGAAGGTGTCGAGGTCGATGCCCAGCGGAACGTGCGCCAGGTTCTCCGCGCCCAGCCGGACGAACTCCTCTGCCGCCCACCGGGTCGTGCACACGACGGTGTCGAACGCGCCGGCCAGCCGACGGTTCCAGCGGTCGGCGACCCGCCGGGTCGGCAGCGTCCGGCCCAGGTGGAACCGCAGCAGCGCGTCGAGCCGCTCGTGGGAGAACACCACCGACGGGATGCCGCGACGCGCGGCCCATGGGCCGATGCGGGCCAGCGTGAGCCGGTCGGACACCTCGACCCGGTCCGGTGCCACGACGGCCAGCAGGTCCTCGACGGTGCGCCAGCGGGTGATCATGCGGTAGCCGCCGGTGGCCGGGATGACGGGGGCGGCGATCTCGATCACGCGTCCGCTCGGCGTGGCGTGGGTGGCGCTGCGCTCGCCGGGCACCACCGCCACGACCTCGTGTCCGGCGGCCGCGTAGCCGTCGGCCAGGTGTCGCATCATGGTCCGGATCCCGCCGGAGTGCGGCGCGACGAAGTTGGCGGCCTGCAGGATGCGCACGGCCGTCATGCTGTCGGCCGGGAACTTCCCTGGAGCGACCACGACGTGACGTCCCGGTGAATTCGAGGGCCCGCTTTCGGGGGCACTTCACGATTCGTCACGGCCGGGTTCACGAATTCTCCGCTCTGGCGAACGCGGATGAGTC
Organism: Jiangella asiatica; assembly: GCF_004349065.1. GTDB lineage: Bacteria > Actinomycetota > Actinomycetes > Jiangellales > Jiangellaceae > Jiangella > Jiangella asiatica. The sequence continues at coordinate 11,023 of NZ_SMKZ01000042.1, read as the reverse complement.
ATATCCGACGCGACCGGGAGAACCTCTGGCAGCGACCGTCGATGAGCTGAGAATTTCACTTAAATCAAGATCAAAAACGCCCCGATCTCTGCTGATTTCCACCACTATGTATTTGATCAACCATTTATGCCAAAATGCCCACTGGATTGAAGGGGGGCTCCTTTGCCGCGACAACGAAAACGCCAGCGATCCAGCATTGGCCGGTTCGCCGTCGGAGCAGTTGTTGTCATCACTTTGCCGCTGGTCGCGTGGGGCGCTGCCAGGGCATTCACCAGTTCAGACGCCGATTCCGGCGACGGGGCGTCAGCGTCGACGGAGTCAGATCGCGGCGCCAGCGAGGCGGCCGACAGCGGGTCGGACGGTGCGTCCGACGACCCGACCACGGACGCGAACTCCTACGAGATCGCCGCGCTGGCACAGGACGCCATCGATGCCTGCGCCGCCCGACTCGCCGCGGGTGAGCAGCTCGTCGCCGTCGCCGAAGTCGGCATCGGCCACTGGAACGAGCACGTCCAGGCACGCACGGACATGCTGGCCGGCACGATCGGCCAGGAGGAGATGCGGGCCATCTGGAAGCGGACCCGCCTGGCCGGCGCCGACGACGTCAGCCGCGCCAACGCCGCCCTCGACGCGTACCGGGCCCATCCCGACTGCGCCGGTTTGGCCGACCTCGAGGCCTCCGACGGCATGGTCGAGCAGGCACAGGAGTGCATGGAACGGTCGGCGAGCGTGGACGCCGCCGTCACCGCCGCCACCGCCGCGATGGGCGACTGGGCCAACCACCTCAACGCGATGGTCGCTCACGCCAACGGCGACATGAACGGCCTCGAGGCACAGGATGCGTGGGTGGCGGCCTGGACCGCGGCCCCGACGAACATCGGCGGTTTCAACAATGCCCGTGACCAGCTCGCCCTGGCTCCCAGCTGCGGCTGACCGCCAGACTCCCCTCACCGACTCCCCCGGCCACCCGCCCGCCGACGTCGACGACGTCGACGACGTCGACGCGGCTGCGTCCAGGGCAGGGACCAACCCGAGGCCGACGCCTGCATCGATGGCGGCGCTCCTGTCCACCGGGAAGCCGCCGGTGACCGGACGCGCCCGCCCGGTCACCGGCGCGGGCCGGACGCCGACGAGTTCCCGTGCGGCGGCGCCGGTTGGGAACGCGGGCCCGCCAGCCGACACCGCCGTGACCGCGAGCGCGGCGACCCCGGACGCGACGACGGTGACCGCGGCCGGCTCGGCGACAGCCGCCGCGAAGGCGCCGGTGGAAGCCGGGCCGGAGGAAGGCGCGACGAGAACGCCTGTGGAGGCAGCACCTGCGAAGGCAGCACCCACAGGCGCGGCATCCACAGCCGCGGCCGTCCCTTCGGCCAAGGCGCCGATCCCTGCCGCCCGCAGTGGCGGCATCGCCGAGGCCGGCGGCACCACCGCGCTGACCGGTGGCGCGGCCGAGGCAAGCTCGCCGACCGCGCCGCACGGTCGCGCAGCGAAGTCGGCCACCAACACCCACGCGGCCTCGGTCACGAACCCGACCGGCACCACGGCCACACCGGCAACCGGGATCGAGCCCAGCACGTCCGCGAAGTCGCGGACGCCGTCCAAGGTCGTCGCGACCGCTGCCTTCGCGGAGCCGATTGCGCCGATCGCACCTGGTCCGGCCGCGGCGAGCGAGCCCGCCACCATCACGCCCACACCGCCCGCCGACACCGCGAGGCCCGCCACGCGGGCGCCGCTGATCACGGCGGCCGAATACGCACTCGCCGGTGCGACCGTGCTCGTGCTGGCTGGAGTGGTCCTGGTCAGCCAGCTGATCGACCCGTCGCCGCTCGTGCACACCGTCGCGCAGTTCGTGCACCTGGTGTGCGTGGTGGTCGGGCTCGGCAGCGTGCTCGCGGTGGACTGGTTCGGGCTGCGCTGGCGGCTGGGCCGCGGGAGTGTCGAGTCGGTGGTCGCGACGGCCGGGGCGCTGGCGGTGCCGATCTGGCTGGGCCTGGGCGGGCTTCTTGTCTCCGGGATGCTCCTGGAGCCGGACTTGTCGACGCCACTGACCGTGGTCAAGGTGGTCATGGTGGCGGCGACGGGGGTGGCCGGCGTGCTGGCGCTCGCGATCAGCCGCCGGCTGGCGATCAGGACGGCGCCGTCGGCGCGACTGCTGCGGGCCGGGCTGGGCATCGCGGTGCTCTCTCAGGTGGGGTGGTGGACCGCGACGGTGATCGGCTTCCTGAACCGCTCCTGACGGCGGTGTGACGCCTTCGACATGCCGGATGTCGATCACGTGCTGCCCGAACCGGCGGCGGCCAGATAGAACTGACACATGAACCAGACGGCCGTCGACTCCAACGAGAGTTGGCTCACTCCGGACGACCTCGCCTACGCACGCCGGCGCCTGCCGATCCTGTACGTCAACGCGGTACCCGTTCGAGTCGACGACACCGGCGCCGCGACGTCGGTCGGCCTGCTGCTGCGGTCGACCCCCGAGGGCGAGATCCGGCGCGAGTTGGTCGCCGGTCGGGTGCTGTTCCACGAGCGCATCCGCGACGCGCTGCTGCGGCACATCGAGAAGGATCTCGGGCCGCTGGCACTGCCGCGCATCCCGGTATCGCCGTCGCCGTTCACGGTGGCGGAGTACCTGCCGACGCCGGGGGTGACGCCGTACCACGATCCGCGGCAGCACGCCGTCGCCCTGGCGTTCGTCATCCCCGTCGCCGGCGACTGCGCACCGCGGCAGGACGCCCTCGACCTCACCTGGCTCTCGCCGGCCGACGCCGCGGACGACGCCGTCCAGAAGGAGATGCTCGGCGGCCACGGCATACTGCTGCGCCAGGCGCTGGCGCATCTGGGCTTCCCGCCCGCCCCCGCCGTCCCCTGATCGCCGGCGGGCGGGCACCAACCCGCCGGCTCACACCGGCTCGTACTGGGATTTCCGACGAACCCGGCCCGATCCGGCCAGTCATTCGTCGGGTACGCCGGTATGCGCCGGACGCAGCGGTGAGGACCCCGACGCCGCAGCGTTCACCGTCGTCGGCGGCCGGCTACTTGGAGTCGGACGAGAGGGCGGCGATGAAGGCCTCCTGGGGCACCTCGACCCGGCCGACCATCTTCATCCGCTTCTTGCCTTCCTTCTGCTTCTCCAGCAGCTTCCGCTTGCGGGTGATGTCACCGCCGTAGCACTTGGCGAGGACGTCCTTGCGGATGGCGCGGATGTTCTCGCGGGCGATGACCCGCGCGCCGATGGCGGCCTGGATGGGTACCTCGAACTGCTGCCGCGGGATGAGCTCCTTGAGCTTGCCGGCCATCGCGACGCCGTAGGCGTAGGCCTTGTCGCGGTGGACGATCGCGCTGAACGCGTCGACGGGGTCGCCGTGCAGGAGGATGTCGACCTTGACGAGGTCGGCCTCCTGGTCGCCGGTGGGCTCGTAGTCGAGGCTGGCGTAGCCGCGGGTGCGCGACTTCAGCGCGTCGAAGAAGTCGAACACGATCTCGGCGAGCGGGATGGTGTAGCGCAGCTCGACGCGGTCCTCGGACAGGTAATCCATCCCGAGCATGGTCCCGCGGCGGGCCTGGCACAGCTCCATGATGGTGCCGACGAACTCGCTCGGCGCCAGGATGGTCGCCCGGACGACGGGCTCCTGGACGGAGGCGATCTTGCCGGTCGGGAACTCGCTCGGGTTGGTGACGGTGTGCTCGGCGCCGTCTTCCATGACGACCTTGTAGACGACGTTGGGCGCGGTCGAGATGAGGTCGAGGTTGAACTCGCGCTCGAGCCGCTCCCGGACGATCTCCAGGTGCAGCAGGCCGAGGAAGCCGCACCGGAACCCGAAGCCGAGCGCCCCGGACGTCTCCGGCTCGTACACCAGTGCGGCATCGTTCAGCTTGAGCTTGTCCAGCGCCTCACGCAGGTCCGGATAGTCCGAGCCGTCCAGTGGATAGAGGCCGGAGAACACCATGGGCTTGGGCTCGCGGTAGCCGGCCAGCGCTGTGTCGGCCGGCTTGTGTGCGTCGGTGATGGTGTCGCCGACCTTGGACTGGCGGACGTCCTTCACCCCGGTGATGAGGTATCCGACCTCGCCGACGCCGAGGCCGGCGCCCGGGTTCATCTCCGGGGAGATGACGCCGATCTCGAGCAGCTCGTGAGTGGCCTTGGTGGAGAGCATGAGGATGCGCTCGCGCGGGGTGAGCTTGCCGTCGATGACGCGCACGTAGGTGACGACGCCGCGGTAGGAGTCGTAGACGCTGTCGAAGATCATGGCGCGGGCTGGCGCGTCAGCGTCGCCGACCGGGGGCGGCACCTCGGCGACCACGCGTTCGAGCAGTTCGAGCACGCCCTCACCGGTCTTGCCGCTCACCCGCAGGACGTCGTCGGGGTCGCCGCCGATGAGGTGAGCGAGCTCCGCGGCGTACTTCTCCGGCTGCGCCGCGGGCAGGTCGATCTTGTTGAGCACCGGGATGATCGTGAGGTCGTTCTCCAGCGCCAGGTAGAGGTTGGCCAAGGTCTGCGCCTCGATGCCCTGCGCGGCGTCGACCAGGAGCACCGCACCCTCGCAGGCCGCCAGGCTCCGGCTGACCTCGTAGGTGAAGTCGACGTGCCCGGGGGTGTCGATGAGGTTGAGCGCGTATGTGGTGTCCGGGTGGCCCTGCGTCCGCGACGTGAACGGCAGGCGCACCGCCTGGCTCTTGATGGTGATGCCGCGTTCGCGCTCGATGTCCATGCGGTCGAGGTACTGCGCCCGCATCGACCGTCCCTCGACGACGCCGGTGAGCTGCAGCATCCGGTCGGCCAGCGTCGACTTGCCATGGTCGATGTGGGCGATGATGCAGAAGTTGCGGATCAGCTCCGGCGGGGTGGCCGACGGAACCGGCGCGTTCTCACTGACAGGCACGCAGCTTCCTCAGGACGTTTTCGGTGACGGGCGGTCGGGCGGGCACGCTCCGGCCCGTACGAACATCATCCCATGCCCGGCGCCCCGGACCCACGCGCGCCGATCCGCGCTGGTCGGACGACGCGCCGGAGGCGAGGTGGAAATCGACGCGGCGAACCGGCCATAGTGTGCCTGGGTGGGTCGCTGACGCCTGCCCGCTCGTCCGCCGGTTCGCACGTCGTCTCCAGGAGTCACGATGCACCGCCCGCCCGTCGTGGGGTCCGCCGTCGGGTACGCCGTCGTCGTCGCCGGGTTCGCCGCATTGCTGGTCGCGGCACTGCCGGCACTCCCCGTCCAGGCGTCGGAGGTCCTGACGACGCCCGACGAGCGCATCGCGCTCACCCGCTGGACCACCACGGCCGACTGGGCCACTGGCGACGCCGACGGGTTGTGGCCACTGCCCGGTTCTCAGGCCGGCGTCGTCATGACCGCACCGGTCGGGAGGCGCGACTACACCGACCCGCACACAGGCCGCACCGCAACCTGGGAGTACTCCACCTGGACCTCTCCCGTCGTGGAGGCGGGCTTCGGGGCCACCGAGCTGATCGCCTCGTGGAACGCGACCACACCGCACGGCACCTGGATCTTCGTCGAGCTGCAGGGCCGGTACGACGACGGCGGGACCACGCCCTGGTACACCATGGGAGTCTGGTCCAGCGACGACACCACCATCCAGCGCACCAGCGTCGAGGACCAGTCCGATGGTCGCAGCAGCGTGCTGACCGACACCGTGGCCGTCGCCGACGACGCGGGGGTTCGCCTGACCGGCTACCAGCTTCGGCTCACGCTCCATCGGACGCTGGGGTCGCTGGCCACGCCTCGAGTGTGGGGTCTGAGCGTCATGGCGTCGGACGTGCCGGACCGCTCCACCGTCGAGCCCAGCGCCGGCGGCATCGCGTGGGGCACCGAGCTGGACGTGCCCCGTCGTTCGCAGAACATCCACGCCGGTTCGTACCCGGAGTACGGCGGGGGCGGCGAGGTCTGGTGCAGCCCGACCTCGACGACCATGGTCATGGAGTTCTACGGCGTCCACCCCTCCGATGACGACCTGGACTGGATCGAGCCTGGTTACACCGACCCGCAGGTCGCGCACGCCGCACGCAGCACGTGGGACTACGCGTACGAGGGCGGCGGCAACTGGCCGTTCAACACCGCCTACGCCACCTCGTTCGGCGGCCTCGACGGGTTCGTCACGCGACTGCGCTCGCTGGACGACCTCGAGCGGCTGATCGCCGCCGGCATCCCGGTGGTCACGTCGCAGTCGTTCGTGCGGGGCGAGCTCGAGGGCGCCGGCTACGACACCTCCGGCCACCTGTTCGTCGTGGTCGGGTTCACCGACGACGGCGACGTCATCGTCAACGATCCTGCCGCGCCGTCGAACGACGCGGTCCGGCGCGTCTATCCGCGCGAGCAGTTCGAGCAGGTCTGGCTGCGCACTCGGCGGCAGCTCCCCGACGGCGGCACGGCCGGTGGCTCCGGCGGGATCGCCTACGTCATCCGGCCGGTCGACGCCGACCTGCCCGACGGCATCGTGACGCGATGACCTCGACGAACCGCGTGGTGAGGGTGGCGCGCCGGCGGTAGGGTGCGGGCGTGCCCCGACTCCGGAACATCCTGCGGCAGCTGATCAGCCCGTCCGGACGAGCAGCACGGGTCTCGTCGCGGCAAGGGTCGCGACAGGGCCCGCGACGAGACTCGCGCCGGGGTTCCGCCGATCGGCGGGTCCCCGGTGACGACGGGCCGGCAGAGGAGGAGGCCCTCGGCCGGTACGGGCCGAACGCCACCACGCAGGCGCACTCGGTCGGTGCCGTCCGCACGTCGTACAACCCGAGCACCGACGGCGACCCCGACCCGGGCGAAATCGTGTGGACCTGGGTGCCGTACGAGGAGAACGACGGCCGGGGCAAGGACCGCCCGGTGCTGATCGTCGCGCTGGAGCCGGCCGGCACGCTGCTCGCCGTCCAGCTGACCAGCAAGAACCACGACGGCGAAGACGACTGGGTGGCGGTGGGCGCCGGACGCTGGGACGGCGAGCACCGGCCGTCGTGGGTCGACGTCAGCCGGGTGCTCCGCGTCCACCCGAGCGGGATGCGCCGCGAGGCCGCCGCCCTCGACCGGGAGCCGTTCGACCGCGTCATCGCGGAACTGCGCGGCCGCTACGGCTGGCGGTGACCCGGCTCATCGGGCCGAATTGGCTGGTGGGTCGCGCCGCTGGTATCGTTGTGCGTCGCGCGCCTGCCTAGGTCGCGGACGCGCCCGGACGACCTCTCGCCGCTGCGATGGCCCCACTGTCGCGTGTCCGAGGAAGCCCGACGCCCTCACGACCCATCCGAACCCGACCCGAAGGCACACGTTTCGTGGCGAACATCAAGTCCCAGAAGAAGCGCATTCTCACCAACGAGAAGGCGCGGCTGCGCAACAAGGCGGTCAAGTCGTCGCTGAAGACCGCGATCCGCCGATTCCACGAGGCCGCCGACGCCGGCGAGACCCAGCAGGCCGTCACCTTGGCCCGCGACGCCTCGCGGAAGCTGGACAAGGCCGCGTCGAAGGGCGTCATCCACAAGAACCAGGCGGCCAACCGCAAGTCCTCGATCGCCAAGCGGGCCGAGTCCCTCTGAGGCGTCGGGCCTCCTCGGCTCACTGACGGCGGTCTAGCTCCGCGACAGCGCGGATGCTGTTGGCGGCGGCAGGGCGAATCAGGCGGCGCGGGCGCTGCCGATCTGGACCAACGCAGTGGTCAGGGCGAGCGTCGGGTCGTTCCCGGCACCCTTGACCGCCAGGTCGGCATCGGCGACCGCGCGGATGGCGCTCGCCAGCCCTGCCGGCGTCCAGCCGCGCAGCTGCGACCGGAGGATGCGCACCTTCCACGGCGGGATCCCGAGATCGCGAGCGACGTCGGCGTCACGCAGGCCGCGCGGAGCGCCCGCCAACCGCGCCAGCGACCGCAGAGACGTCGCGAGCGCACCGGTGATGAGCACCGGGTCGGTGCCGGTCTCCAGCGCCCAGCGCAACTGCTCGACCGCCTCGCCCGTCTTGCCCTCGACGGCGCGGTCGGCGACGACCCATCCCTTCACCTCGGCGCGGCCCTCGAAGTACATCGCCACGACCTGACCGGAGACCACACCGTCCGGGGCGTCGGCGGCCAGCTGGCCGGCCGCTGACGCCAGGCCGCGCAGGTCGCCACCAACCGCCTCGACCAGCTGACGTGCGGCCCTTTCGTCGATGCGGCCGCCGGCGTGCCGGACCTCGGCGCGGACGAAGCTCACTTGGTCGTCCGGGCGGGTCAGGCGCTCGGCCGCGACCTCGTGCACGCCGGCCCTGCGCAGCGCGGTCAGCAGCTTCTTGCCCTTCACGCCGCCGGGGTGGACGAGCACGACGTGGATGTCCTCGACCGGCGTGCCCACGTACCCCACCAGGGCTTCTCCGACCGACTCGGCGACGTCCTGGACGTCGTTGACCACGAGCACACGGCGGGTGGCGAACAGCGACGGGCTCACGTGCTCGGCGAGGACGCCGGCGTTGAGCTCGGAGCCAGCGACCTGGGATACGTCGGACTCGGCGTCGGCTGCGCGCGCGGCGCGTACCACCGCCGCGACGGCGCGTTCGGCCAGCAGGGTCTCCGGGCCGACGACGAGCGTGACCGGAACGAGGGGATCAGTGGATAGCGCAGCCATGTCGCGTCACAGCATGACACGTGCTTCCGACAGAGTCGGCGGGCGTCTCACGATCACTCACGGGCGCTCCTGGGCGGACGGCCCACGTCGCGAACCGCACCCCCGACACGCACTCCTCACAGACCCGGCCGGTCTCTCAGGACCTCCGACCGACGCGGCCCGAGCCGACCGCCCGCGTCTCGGGCCAGCTCGCGGACCGCCGGTCACGACGCTGAGACCGCCGCGCTCGGTCGGGACGACGGCGATGCTGCCGTGTTCGTCGGTCCGGTAGACGCGCACCCCGTCGGCCCGCAAGGTGTCGAGCACCCGCGGCGCCGGATGTCCGTAGTCGTTCTCACCGACGCTGACCAGCGCGAGCCGGGCGTCGACGCTGGTGAGGAGGTCGTGGTCCTGGTGCGGTGATCCGTGGTGGGCGACCTTGAGCACGTCGGCGGTCAGTCCCGGCGCGGACCCCAGCAGAGCGCGCTGGGCGGTCGGTTCCAGGTCGCCGGTGAGCAGGACGTCGACGCCGTCGACGTCGGCGGCGATGACCACGCTGCTGTTGTTGGACTCAGACTCCGCAGACTCGATGAGACGACGCGGCCAGAGCACGTCCAGCTCGACGGAGTCCACCTGCCGCCGCTCCCCCGCGCGGGCAACCGTCACCGGCACGCCGGCCTCGCTCAGCAACTCCCGCACCACCGCGGCGTTGGCCGGTGGATCGTCCAAGGGAGAGACCAGCACCTCGGCGACCTCGCGACCAGCCAGCACCCCGGAAACACCGGACACGTGATCGGCGTGGAAGTGGGTGAGCACGAGCAGCGGCACGCTCCGAACGCCGAGCGAGTCCAGGCAGCGCCGCACCAGCCGCGGCTCCGGCCCGGCGTCGACCACCACCGCCGCGTTCTCGCCCGCACGCAGGACGAGCGCATCCCCCTGCCCCACGTCGCAGGCGACGACGAGCCAGCCGGGCGGCGGCCAGCCCGGGACGGGCACCGTCTTCAGCAGGCCGACCACCAGGACCGTGCCGGCCACCGCGGTCACGACCGGCCGGCGCAGCACCAGCGGCACGGCGAGCAGTGCGACGGCCACGAGAACAACCGCCACGACGACCCCACCAGCACCCGGCGGCCACGGCACGACCGCTCCGGGCTGCTCGGCGAACCACCGCGCCACGGCCGCGATCCACCACGCCGGCAGCGCCGCCAGCCAGCCGAGCACGGCGGCGACCGGCATCGCGACCGGGCTCACCGCCGCGGCCGCCACACCGAGCACCGTCGCCGGCGCCACGGCCGGCGCGGCGAGCATGTTGGCAGGCAGCGCGGCCAGGCTCAGCTGGCCCGACACCGCGAGCAGGACGGGGGTGCAGGCCACCTGAGCGGCCAGCGGCACCGCCACGGCGAGCGCCAGTGGCCGCGGCAACCAGCCCAGCGCGCGACGCCACGCCGGCACCAGGACGAGGATTCCCGCCGTCGCCAGCACGGACAGCGCGAAACCCACGCTGCGGGCCAGCCACGGGTCGACCAGCACCAAAACGCACACGGCGGCGGCCAGCGCGGACAGCCCACGTCGCCGTCCGGATACCGCGACCCCGACGACGGCGACCACGCCCATCGCGGCGGCGCGAAGCACGCTGGGTTCGGGCCGGGCCAGCAGGACGAACCCGGCCACACACACCGCGCCGACCACCGGCACGGCGTAGCCGCGCATCCCGCTCCACCGGGCCAGCCCGAGGACCACGATCAACAAGATCGAGATGTTCGTGCCCGAAACGGCGGTCAAATGGGACAGCCCGGCGACCGTCATGGCGTCGCGCAGGTCGTCCGTCAACAGCGACTCGTCGCCGACCACCAGCCCCGGAATCAGCCCGCGCGCGTCGGGATACACGCTCGCGACGCTCTCGCGCAAGCCGTCGCGAAACGGCTCGGTGGCCCGGCTCGCCCGGCTCGGCGGCCCGGTCGCGCCTGGTCCGGCGTAGGGCCGGAACACGGCAGCGACCTCGGGTCTGGCCTCGTCGGTGGGCTCCAGCCGCCCTTCGGCTCGAACGCGCTGACCCGGCAGCAACCGCGCCCAGCCGAGGTCGCCGCTGACGAGCAGCACCGGCACCCGGACCTCGTGTGTCCGGCCGCGACCGGTGACCTCGTCGACCCGCAGCCGTCCGACGGCGTACTCGGCGGCGCCGCGCTCGTCGCCGGCCGTGCCGCTCTGCCGCACCGACGGGTCGCGTGCGACGACGGCGTCGATCTCGACGTGGGCGCCCGCCCGCGCCAGGTCGGTGACCGGGCCGTCCCACACCGGCGCCGACCTCGCGGTGCCGACGGCGAAGCCGGCCACCAGGCACAGCGCGGCCACAGCGATCGCTCGCCGCCCGGCGGCCGGGACGAGACGTGCGGGCGAGTCGGCCTGGGCGGGCAGGTCGGCATGGGCGGGCAGGTCGGCATGGGCGGGCAG
>NZ_SMKZ01000041.1 GCF_004349065.1 Jiangella asiatica | reverse complement strand
GGTGTGGCGGGCGGCGGCGTCGAGGGCGGTCCACAGGGCGGTGAGGTCTTCGGCCGGCCCGTAGAGGTAGAGGTGGGCCATGCCGTCCTCGCCGTCGGGGCTGGCCGGTTCGGGTCGGTCCACGCGCCGCTGGTCGGCGGCGTCGCTGCGGCGCCGCTCGGCCGCGCCGGGGTCGGCGGCGATCACTTCGCGGCGCAGGATGGTGTCCAGGACGGCGCGGGTCTTGCGCGCCGCGATCGGCAGGACGGCGTGTTCGACGCTGCGGCGTAGTTCGAGGGTGTTCAGGCAGCGGGTGCGGTCGGCGATCAGGGTGGCTTTGTCGGCGTCGATGTGCCCGGCGCTCAGCGCGGTGAGGGTGTCGGGGAGGTCGTGGACCAGGTCGACGGCGACCGCGACGCGGCGGGTGGCGCGCCCGGGGGACCAGGCCAGGGCGAGAGAGATCTCGCTGCCGGCGGTCTGGACGGCGCGATGCTGGTGCACTCCCCGCGCGTGGTCGGGGTAGGTGCACCGCTCGTACTCCGGCCGGGAGGCCAGCTCGGCGAACACCCGGGCCTGCTGCGCCTCGGCGTGGGCCTTCAGCCGTTCCCACGCCCGCGCCACCAGCACGACGTCATGCGCCGGCAGCTTCGCCGGCTCGATCTCGGCGAGCGCGGCGGCCAGCCGCAGGCCCGGCGGCAGCGCGGCCAACCCGTCCACGTCGCCGCACGACGGTGTCGGAGCGGACACCAGACCACACCCCTCCCAGCTCGGTTCGGGATGCGCCCGACGCACGAGCGCGCCACCCACGTTCGGCCGACCGGCTGGGGTAGACGACCACACCCGGCACGGGGCGTGACCGTGATAGACCTGGCGCCCTCAAACGGGTGCCTGTCTCAGCTTCACCACGGATCTTATCAAACACCTGTTCGACTACGCAAAGTCGGAAACTCGCAGGTCGTCGTCCCCGGCCTGCTAGAACCGTAGGTCCGCCACGGTGCGGAGGTCGGCGACGAAGTCCGCGTAGGCCGCTTGGCGGTCGCGCGCCCGCAGCACCGCCGACGGGTGCACGGTCGCGACCAGGAGCGCCTCCTCGATCGGCGGCCCGTCCTCGGTGGTCAGGGGAGAGCCGTCGACGTAGTCGGCAAACTCCAGCAGCCGGCCGCGCTCCTGGCTGACCCGGAACGACCGGCCCAGCATCGTCGCCGCTGCGGTCGCGCCCAGCACCACCAGGACCCGGGGCCGCACCGCCGCGAGCTCAGCGCGCAGCCACGGCCGGCACGCGGCCAGCTCGCCGGCGTCGGGCTTCTCGTGAATCCGGCGTTTGCCCTCGCGCCGGAACTTGAAGTGCTTGACGGCGTTGGTGACGTAGGTGCGGGGGCGGGACAGGCCGACCTCGGCCATCGCCCGCTCCAGTATCCGGCCGGCCGGGCCGACGAACGGGTCGCCCTCGCGGTCCTCGACGTCGCCGGGCTGCTCGCCCACCATCATGATCGTGGCGGTGCGTGGCCCGGCGCCGAAGACCGTCTGGGTGGCGTTGCGGTAGAGGTCGCAGGCCTCGCAGGTGGCGGCCGCGGCACGCAGGGCCGGCAGCGACCGGGTGGACGGTACCGGCGCGGCGGCGTGGGTCGCGGCGCGCTCAGACATGGCGGACGCCCGCGTCGCGGAACCATGCGAGGGTGTCCGCCAGCCCGTCGCGCACGCTCGTCCGCGGTCGCCAGCCGAGCAGCTGCAAGGCCAGGGAGATGTCCGGCTTGCGGGTGTGCACCTCGTTCGGCGGCGCCTCGACGAAGATCATCTCACCGCTCCGGCCGGCGATCTCGGCCACGTCGCGTGCGATGGAGAGGATCGTCACCTCGTCCGGGCTGCCGATGTTGACCGGCCCGGGATATGCGCCGGACGCCAACGCCATGATCCCGGCCACCGCGTCGTCCACGTAGCACAGCGACCGGGTCTCCGACCCGGATCCCGGGACCGTCAGTGGCGCGCCGGCCAGCGCCTGGCGGATGAACCGCGACAGCATGCGCCCGTCGTCGAGGCGCATCCGCGGGCCGTAGGTGTTGAAGATGCGGGCGATCGCGGTCGGCAGGTTGTAGGTCGTGTGGTAGGCGGTGGTGAGCGCCTCGGCGAAGCGGCGGGCTTCGTAGTAGGCCCCGTAACCGTCGGCGGGGTTGACGTGGCCGGCGTCGTCCTCCCGGTTGGGCTCGTCCGTGGCTGCGCCGTAGATCTCCGACGTCGAGGCGAGGGCGAAGCGTGCGGATCGGTCGCGGGCCAGGTCCAGCGCGTTGATGGTGCCGACGCTGGCGATGCGCATCGTGGAGACCGGGTCGAGAAGGTAGTCACTCGGTGCGGCCGGACCGGCGAGGTGGAAGATGACGTCCACCGGCTCGTCGACCTCGACGCCGTCGGACATGTCACCGCGGAGGAGCCGGAAGGTGGGTGTGTCCCGCAGATGCTCGACGTTGGCACGCCTGCCGGTCTCGAAGTTGTCGATGCATGTCACGCGGTACCCGGTGTGCAGCAGAGCGTCGCAGAGGTGGGAGCCGAGGAACCCGGCTCCGCCGGTCACCACCGCATGGGGGACGCCCTCGGCATGACTCATCCTCGTTCACACTCCCGGTCACAGCACTGCGCGAATCTCGGTGTGACTCCTGACTGGACATTCCGTACCCGTTGCCTACGTCTCGACACGCCGGGATCGGTGCTGGTCCGTGGGCTACGGCGACGGGCTGTACGCGACCGGCGGTGGGAGGCATGATGGGTGCACTGCGCGGGTGTCCGGTGTGGCGGAGGGCGATCATGAGCGATCCCGATGCGAGCGATTTCGCCGAGATGGCTCTCGCCCTGCACGACGAGCCCGACGTCGAGCAGACGCTCGAGCGTGTCGTCGAGTACGCCCAGCAGGCCACCGCGTGCGACTACGCCGGCGTGATGCTGCTGCACGGCCAGGGCAGGATCGAGACGGCGATCGTCACCGACCCACGGGTCGCCAAGGCCGACGAGCTGCAGGTCGACCTGCGCGAGGGCCCGTGCATGCAGTCCGTTGAGAGCCATGCGTCGTTCGTCGTCGCCGACCTCGGTGCCGACCCGCGGTGGCCGGAATGGGGCCCGCGGGCGGCCGAGCTGGGGCTGCGCAGTCTGCTCTCGGTGCGCCTCTACACCACTGGCGGCACCGTGGGCGCGCTGAACCTCTACGGCAACAAGCCCGAGGCGTTCGACGAGGACGACCTCGACGTCGCGGAGATCTTCGGCCGGCACGCGTCCATCGCGCTGGCCACCGCCCGCGAGGAGTCCGGGCTGCGGCAGGCCATCGGCGCTCGGCACCTCGTCGGCTTGGCACAGGGCATCCTCATGGAACGCTACGGCCTGGACGCCGAGCGCGCGTTCAGCGTCCTGCGCCGCTACTCGCGGCACAACAACATCAAGCTGCGCGTCGTCGCCGAGCGGGTGATCGCCACCGGGCGGCTACCCGAAGAGCCTTGACGGCTCGCTGCGCCGGTCACCAGCCGGGCTTGTCGTACAGGCCCTTCTTTTGCTGACTGTCTTCGTCGGCGTCTGGCGCAGTGTCGTCAGGGCGCAGGGCGTCGGCGGTGCGGCGCTGCTCGGCCGCGTCCACCGCGTCCTGATCCGCCGCGGCCCGCAGCCGCTCGGCCCGAGCGTCCTTCTCCGCGGCCTCGACGCGCTCCCGGCGCGCCGTTGCGGCCAGCTGGTCTGCTTCGGCCTGGCGTCGCTCGGCCTCTCGCTCGGCGATCAACGCGCGCTCGCGTTCCTCCTCGGCGGCTTTCCGCCGCGCGCTCTCGCCGCGCTTGCGCCGCGCGAGAATCCACGCGCCGATGGCGATGAGGACGACCAGCACGATGAGGACGATGATGAGTTCCGGGCTCATGGCGTGATGCCTCCCGTTCCGTCGCGATCACAGTGTGCGACGGTTCGCCCGTACCCGGGGCCGACGGGGTCATTCCTCCGGGTCGGCGGGTGGTGGCGGTGCGGGCAGCTCGCGGACGACGTCGCGTGCCGGCTTGTCCTCCGTCAGGCCCTCGAACGAGGGATGGCGCATCGTACCCTCGTCGGTCCAGTGGGCGAACTCCACCCTGGCCACCAGCTCGGGCCGGACGAAGACGGTGTCCTTCTGCGGCTGGCGGCCGGTGAATGGGCTCTTCTCGGTGCGCAGCGCGTCCAGCTTGTCCTGCAGCAGGTCGCGCATCGCATCGTCGAAGCCGGTGCCCACCTTGCCGGCGTACCTCAGCTCGCCGTCCTCGTGGTACCCGACCACCAGCGCGCCGAACCGGCCGCTGAGCCGGCCCTGCCCGGAAACCCAGCCGCCAACCACGACTTCCTGCTCCAGCACGTTCTTGATCTTGAGCCAGTCGCGGCTGCGTTTGCCCGCCTGGTACCTGCTGGCCAGCCGCTTGGCGACGACGCCCTCCAGGCCCTGCCGGCGGGTTGCATCGAGCAGCGCGTCGCCGTCGCCGCGCTGGTAGTCGGGGACCTGCCAGTTGGGTCCGCCCAGGCCCAGCCCGGCCAGCTCCTGGCGGCGCTCCTCGTAGGGCAGCCGCAGCAGCGACCGGCCGTCCAGGTAGAGCAGGTCGAAGATCACGTAGACGACGGGGATGGCTCGCTGCTGGCGGCGGATGTCGGCGTCGGCGGTGAGGTGGATGCGGGGCTGGAGCCGCTGGAAGCTGGGGCGGCCCTGGTCGTCGAAGGCGACCAGCTCGCCGTCGAGCACGACCCGCCGGGCGCCGACGTCGTTCATCATCGGCCGGATCTCCGGGTACTGCTTCGTGAACTCGCGCAGGTTGCGGCCGAACAGCCGCAGCCGTCCCGGCTCGCCGTAGGCGATGGCGCGCACGCCGTCCCACTTGATCTCGAAAGCCCAGTTCTCCTGGTCCGGCGGAAGCGTCGACAGCGTCGCCGCCATCGGCTTGACGGACCTCGGCATGGGGTCGCCGTCGGGCGCGGGCGGGTCCATGCGATGGATCATCCAGTCGTCGCCCTTGGTCCGGAACAGCGCGAACCGGCCGCTCACACGCTCGCCGTCGAGTTGGAAGACCACCTTGTCGTCGCGGAACTTCTCCGCCTCGTACGTGCCGTGGTCCCAGATGGTCATGGAGCCGGCGCCGTACTCGCCGGAGGGGATCTCGCCCTCGAACGTGAGGTACTCCAGCGGGTGGTCCTCGGTGTGCACGGCGAGCCGGTTCTCGTCGGGCGTCTCAGGGAACCCCCGCGGCAGCGCCCACGACGCGAGCGCGCCGTCGTGCTCCAGCCGCAGGTCCCAGTGGAGCCGGCGGGCGTGGTGCTCCTGTACGACGAACCGGTTGCCCGACCCGTCCCGGGAGCTCCGCCCGAGCGGTTCCGGGGTCTTGTCGAAGGAGCGCTTCCGCCGGTACTCCCGCAGCTCCTCCCGGTCCGGACTCATGGTGTCAATCGTGGCGGCAGGGGTAGGTGCAAGACAAGGAGGTCGTCTGTCATGCACCGCACAGCGCTGCGCAGTTCCGACTTCGAGGACCACGGGTTCATCCCGGACCGGCACAGCCGGCAGGGCGGCAACGTCTCGCCAGCCCTGGAGTGGTTGGGTGTCCCGCCGGACGCCGTGGAGTTGCTTTTGCTCTGCGAGGATCCGGACGCTCCCGGCGGCTCCTTCCTGCACTGGCTCGTCACCGGAATAGATCCGCATACCGCCGGCGTTGCAGAACATCGGAAGCCGGCAGCGGGCCGCGAATGGCCCAACGGCTTCGGGGAGATCGGCTGGGTTGGCCCGGCGCCTCCCCCGGGGGACCCGCCCCACCACTACTACTTCCGCCTCTACGCCCTGTTCGAGCCGGTTGACCTCGTGGACGATCCGTCCGTCGAGGACGTCTACCGTGCGGCCGACGCGGCGATGCTGGACCGCGGAACGCTGGTGGGGCTCTACGGACGACGAGGTGGTTGAGAGATTCCGATGACCATGACCAACGGACACGCCAACGGCACGGTCGCGATGCGCAGCGAGCCGCGTCAGCTCGACGAGGACTACGACCTCGTCGGGCAGTACCTGAAGCAGATCAGCGCCACTCCGCTGCTGACCGCGGCGGAGGAGGTCGAGCTGGCCCGGCGCATCGAGGCGGGTGTCTACGCGGACGAGCTCCTGCGGCAGGCCGAGGAGTCCGGCAGCGAGCCGGACCGGCCGCGCGAGGAGCTGGCGGCGGTGGTCCGCGACGGCGAGCGGGCCAAGGACCACATGATCCGCGCCAACCTGCGGCTGGTGGTGTCGGCCTCGCGCAAGTACTACCGCAACACGGGGCTGTCGTTCCTGGACGTGGTCCAGGAGGGCAACCTGGGTCTGATCCGCGCGGTGGAGAAGTTCGACTACGCGAAGGGCTTCAAGTTCTCCACGTACGCGATGTGGTGGATCCGGCAGGCCATCGAGCGGGCCCGGGCCGACAAGGCGCGGGCGATCCGACTGCCGGCGCACGTCGTGGAGACGATCTCCAAGCTCGGCCGCATCGAGCGCAAGCTCAGCGTGTCGCTGGGCCGGGAACCGTCCGCCGCCGAGGTGGCCGACGAGGCTGACCTCGCCGTCGAGCGGGTGGAGGAGCTGCGCCGCGTCTCGCGCGACGTGGTCAGCCTCGACACCCCGATCGGCGACGACGGCAGCACGAGCATCGGTGACCTCATCGAGGACACACATGTGCTGCAGGCCCCGGACGTCGCGGAGTTCAAGGCTTTGGGCGAGGAGGTGCGCGCGCTGGTGGACACGCTGCCGCCGCGCGAGGCACTGATCGTCACACTGCGCTTCGGCCTGCACGACGGGCGGGAGCGCACGCTCCAGGAGGTCGCCGAGCGGGTCGGCCTCACCAAGGAGCGGGTGCGGCAGCTGGAGAAGCAGTCGATCGCCGAGCTGCGCGATCCCGAGCGGCGCCAGCCGCTGCTGGAGTGGGCCAGCTGACGGTGCGGCGGGACGCTAAGGTTTCCGGTAATCGGACGACTCGATTCGGAGGGCGGCACCCCATGTCCAGCGTCGGTGGTTGATGCTCACGGTACTGGGTGCGTCCCCCGACGAGGACCGCGTGTACGGGCAGCTGGTGTCCGCCGTCTCCGCCACCGCCGCGGAGATCGCCGCCACCACCGGGCTCACGCCGCCTGCCGCCGACGACGCCCTGGCGGCGTTGGTGGGGCGCGGGCTGGCCAGCCGGACCATGGACGCCCCGGCCCGGTTCGTGGCCGCATCCCCAGGTGTCGTCGAGGCGATGATCGCCGACCGGCTGCGCGAGCTGCGCGCGGCCCAGGACACGCTGGACCGGCTGGCCGCGCAGCACCGTGCCAATGCCCTGGCCATGGAGGCGTCCGGGGTCTTCGAGATCGTCCGCGGCCAGGAGGCGCTGCGGCAGACCGCGATGAACCTGTTCGGGACGGCCCGCACCGAGGTGCTCAATCTCGTCAAGCCGCCGATCATCGCGGTACGGACCGAGGAACGGGTCCAGGCCGGCCCGTCGGTGCGCGGCCGCACCATCTTCGAGACCGAGGCGCTGGAGAGCCCTGGCAGCCTGCGGGCCGTCCGCGAGGGCCTGCGCCCCGGCGACCAGGTCCGGGTGCACACCAAGCTGCCGGTCAAGATGGTGGTGATCGACAGGTCGGTCGCCATGCTGCCGATGGCGCAGCACGACACCACCCCGGTCGCCGTTCTGATCCGCGAGGGTGCCGTGCTGGACGCCCTGCTCGCGCTGTTCGACTTCGTGTGGGCCGCCGCCGTTCCGCTGCACGTCGACAACGAGCACACCGCGCAACCGCGTGACCCGTTCCTCTCCGCCGACGACCGCCAGCTCCTCACGCTGCTGCTGGCCGGGCTCACCGACGAGGCGATCGCCGTGCACCGCGGCACGAGCATGCGCACCGTCCAGCGGAAGGTGCAGGCGCTGATGAACCGCGCGCACGTGCGCACCCGCATGCAGCTGGCGTGGGAGGCCTCCCGCCACGGCTGGGTCTGACCCGCGTCCTGTCGTCTCTGTGACATTGGCGGAGAATCGCCGCTCGTGACCGTTGAGTTCACGATCACGGCATTCGTAGCGTCATGGCCATCCACGAGCCGAGGGGTGCCATGCGACGACGAATGCCGGTGCTGGTGGCCGCACTGGGGTTGCTGGCGTGGCCGCTGGGCCCAGCCAGCACCTCAGCGGGTGCCTCGGGAGCGGCCGACGACGGGGTGCCGGCGCCGGTCGCCGCGGAGCTGACCGCCGCGGCGGCGGACGGTGACGCCGTCGAAGCCGTGCTGATCATGCAGCCGGCGGTCACGCCGCCGTCGGTGCCCGGTGCGGCGGACCGGGAGGCCGTAATTGGCGAGCTGAAGGCGGCCTCGGAGACGGCCCGGGCGACGGTGGCCGCCGCACTGCGGGCCCGCGACTCCCGGCTCGTCGGCGCGCGGCTGGGTCCGGCGCTGTGGATCAACAACTCGGTCCTCGTCTCGCTGCCCGGCGCCGCCGCGGAGTCGGGTCTGGCCGCCTTGGCCGAGCTGCCGGGGGTGGCACGGATCGTCCCGAACTTCACCCTGACCGCGCCGGAGGCCGAGGCGGCCGCCGACCCCGCCACCCCCGCGGCAGCCGCCGACGGCGAAGTCACGTGGGGCATCGAACGCATCGGCGCCGACCGCGCCTGGGCGGAGCTGGGTGTCGACGGCGGCGGCGTGCGCATAGCGACCCTGGACACCGGCGTCGACATCT
The DNA here is from genome assembly GCF_004349065.1 of Jiangella asiatica. Classification (GTDB taxonomy): domain Bacteria; phylum Actinomycetota; class Actinomycetes; order Jiangellales; family Jiangellaceae; genus Jiangella; species Jiangella asiatica. The sequence goes on along the minus strand of NZ_SMKZ01000041.1, from coordinate 52,456 downwards.
CCCACCCGGACCTTGCCGGCAAGATGATCACCACCGACCCGGACGACGCCAGCCACCCCGGTGGCTGGATGGAGTTCGGCAGCGACGGCGGCCTGGTCTCCAGCACCCCGCACGACTCGGCCGTCCACGGCACGCACGTCGCCGGCACCATCCACGGCGGCGCGACGTCCGGCGTGGCCGTCGGCGTCGCACCGGGCGCCCAGATGATGCACGGTTTGGTGCTGCCCGGCGGCGAGGGTACGTTCATGCAGGTCGTTGCCGGCATGCAGTGGGCGATCGACCCCGTCGACGTCAACGGCGACCCGGCCGGCGAGCCAGCCGACGTGGTCAACATGTCGCTTGGCGTCAACCAGTACGTCCAAGAGATGATCGAGCCGACTCGGGCGATCATCGCCGCCGGCGCCTTCCCCGCGTTCGCGATCGGCAACCGGCAGTTCGGCTCCTGCGGCGTCGGCTCGGGCAGCCCGGGCAACGTGTTCGAGGCCGTCGGCGTCGGCAACACCACCGTCGACGACGACGTCAACGACGGCTCCTGCGGCAACGTCGTGAGCGCCGGCGACTGGGCGGACCCGCCGGCGGAGTGGCCGGACAGCTACGTCGTACCGGACGTCTCCGCACCCGGCACCGACGTCTGGTCGGCCGCGCCCGGCGGCGGCTACCAGTACCTGACCGGCACGTCGATGGCGGCGCCGCACGTCGCCGGCACCGTCGCGCTGATGGCCGAGGCCGCGCAGGGCGTCGACGTCGAGGCCGCCCGGCAGGCGCTGATCGACACCAGCTTCTTCGACGACCGGCATGGCTCTGAGCGGCCGAACCCTCGGTTCGGCTGGGGCCGCATCGACGCGTACGAGGCGACGCTGACCGTCGCGCTGGACTCCGGCGTCGCCGGCACGGTCACAAACGCCGCGACCGGCGAGCCGCTGGCCGGCGCACAGGTGCTCGAGCCGGTCAGCGGGCGCGCGCGGACCACCGGCACGGACGGCGGCTGGCGGCTGCCGCTGGTGCCGGGAACCTACCGGCTGGAAGTGAGCCGTTTCGGCTACGCCTCCACGACAGCCGAGGTCACCGTCGCGGCCGGCGAGGTGGGCACCGTCGACCTCGCGCTGGACCAGGCGCCGTCGGGGACCATCGCCGGCACGATCACCTATCAGGGCAGCGGCCACGGCGTGCCGGGCGCGACGGCGCGGCTGGCCGGGGTCCCGATCGAACCTGCCTCCACCACCGGCGCCGACGGCCGGTACGAGATCCCGGCGGTCCCGGCCGGGTCCTACCGGCTCGAGGTCACCACCGACCTCGCGCCGGAGCCACTCGCCGTCGACGTCACCGTCACCGCGGACACTGTGACGACCACCGACGTCGAGGTGCCGGCGCCGGGCGGCGAGCCCGCACCGCGATACGTCACCTGGGACCTGCGGGTCGACCACGAGGAGGTGCTGGCCGGCGAGCCCGTGACGGTCTCCGTTGCCGTCACCAACGTCGGCGCCGCGAGTGGCGGCGAGCCGGTGGAGCTGCGGGTCGGCTGGCGGGTCGAGGCCAGCACCGACGTCGAGCTGGCGCCGGGGGAGACCCGCACTGTGTCGTGGCCGGTGACCCGGTCGGAGCTGGGCGGCTACGACCTCTTCGTGGGCTCGCTGACCGGCCGGTTCCGGGTCCGGGCGCCGCGAGTCGAGCTCTCTGCGACGACGGTGTCGGGCGCCGGCTCCGCGGCCGGGCCGCTCGCCGGCGCCACGGTCGAGCTGCTCGCCGGCGACGAGCTGGTCGACGTCGGCAGCACCGACGCGGCCGGCACCCTGACGTTCGAGACCACCGCGCCGGACGCGGAGTACACGGTCGTGGTGCGGCGGCCGGCCACCGCGGACCACCCCTACGAGTACCTGCTGCTCGAACCGGTGCGGGTGGCAACGGACACCACGCTCGCGGTGCGCCCGGACGCCGCAGCGGACGCCGTCCTGGACCTGACCCTGGACCGGGTCGGCGACTGGCACCAGGCCGCGACGTACCTGCGGCACGAGCTGACCGGCACGCTGGGCTTCGCCGTCGCACCGGGCACCGTTGTCGCCACCGCCGGCGGGTACGACCTGCGGCATGTGCACGCCGTGACCGGCTTCGAGCGGGACTGGTGGAGCGTCTCCGCGGTCGAGGCGCTCGACCTCACCGAACCACGACGGCATGCCCACGAGTACGGCGGTCCGGCCGAGGCCGTCCTCGACGTCGTCCAGGACGAGCGCACCCAGTGGACCGCGACCTGGGCGGTGACCGACGCGCACGGTCATCCGTTCGCGCTGATGGCAGAGACCGAGCTGCGCCCGTGGGACGGGCTGCCCGACGCCGTGGTGCTGGACCAGCTGCCGGACCTGGTGGCCGGCGAGGCGCCGTACGAGGCCGACGCCGTGCTCCGGGTCAATGCTCCACTCGGAGAGCAGATCTTCGGCACCGGGCTGGACTGGGACGAGGCGACCGTGTCGCTGGACGTCGACGCGATGACCGCCGACGTGCGGCACGGCCGCTACGAGGTGTCCCTGGACGTCGACACCGGCGGCTACCGTCCGGGTGACCTGACCGCCGACGAGTCGGTCCGGGTCCGGCCGCTCCCGAACCGGCCATGAGCGCCCGGCGACGGGCCGGGATGGCCGCGATGGCTGGGCTGGCGTGGGTCTTCGCCGCCCTTCCCGGCAGCGCGGCACCGGCCGAGCCCCCGGCCGGTGCCGCGCCTGGCGGCGCCACCGCCCTGATCGCGCCGGACCTGCTCGCCCAGGCCGAGGAGGCCGCGCGCACCGGCGAGCCGCTCGACGTCGTCGTCGCGTTCGCCGCCGCGCCGGACCTCGACGTCCTGGCCGGTGACCAGGAGGCCGTGGTGGCCGGGCTGCAGGCGGCCGCCGCCGGCAGCCGCACGGCGTTCGAGGCCCGGCTGGCCGAGGGCGGCACGTTCGCCGGCGCCACCGTGCTGAACAGCCTCTGGATCGACAACTCGGTTCTGGTGCGGCTGCCGGCGGCCGAGGCGGCGGCCCAGGTGAGCGCGCTGGCCCGGGCGCCGGACGTGGCCTGGATCGCGCCCAACGCCGAGGTCCGCGCCGCCGAGGCGACGACGACCGCGGCGGGCACGCAGCGCACGCCGGACGCCGTCGTCGACCGCACCTGGGGCGTCGACCGCATCGGCGCGCACCGGGTGTGGGACGAGCTGGAAGTGGACGGGTCCGGGGTGCGGGTGGCCACCCTCGACACCGGCGTGGACATCGGGCACCCCGACCTCGCCGGCCGGATGGCCGTCGATGACCAAGCCGAACCGTCCGACGAGACACACCCCGGCGGCTGGATGGAGTTCGACAGCTACGGCCAGCGGGTCCGCTCCGCGCCGCACGACACCACGGGCCACGGCACCCACGTCTCCGGCACCATCCACGGCGGCGACGAGTCCGGCGTCGCCGTCGGCGTGGCACCGGGCGCTCAGCTCATGCACGGGCTGATCCTGCCCGGCGGCACCGGCACGCTGTACCAGCTGATGGCCGGCATGCAGTGGGCGATCGACCCCGTCGACGTCCATGGCGAGCCGGCCGGCGAGCCGGCGGACGTCGTGAACATGTCGCTCAGCCAGGTCGGCTTCCACCCGGCGATGATCGCGCCCACCCGCGCCATCCGGGCCGCCGGCATCGTCCCCGTCTTCTCGATCGGCGACGGCTGCCCGCCCGGCCTGACCAGCAACCCGGCCAACGTCTACGAGGCGGTCGCGGTCGGAACGACCGACGGCACCGACGCGGTCGACCCGTCGTCGTGCGGCGGTGTGGTCGACCGGAGCAACTGGCCCAACGCCCCGGCGACCTGGCCGGACTCCTACGTGAAGCCGGACCTGACCGCGCCGGGCACCGACGTCTACTCCACCCTGCCCGGCGGCGGCTACGGCCACCTGTCCGGCACCTCGGCGGCGACCCCGCACGTCGCCGGGACGGTCGCGCTGATGCTCTCGGCGCGGCCCGGGCTGGTGGTCGACGACGTCCAGCGCGTGCTGGCCCAGACCGCGATCTTCGACGCCCGCCACGGCTACGAGCGACCCAACGAGCGGTACGGGCAGGGCAGGGTGGACGCCCTGCGCGCCGTCTCCGAGGTGGCGCTGTCATCCGGGCTCACCGGGACGGTCACCGACGCCGTCACCGGTGGGCCGGTCGAGGGCGCCACCGTCATCGTCACCGGCGACGACTCCGGGCGCACCACTCGCACCGACGAAGCCGGCCGGTACACCCTGCTGCTGGAGCCGGGGACGTACGAGCTGACGGCCGGCGGGTTCGGCTACGGCGATGCCGCCCGGACCGCGGTGGTCCGGGCTGACGCCGTCACCACCGCCGACGCGGCGCTGACCCCGTCGCCGTCCGGATCGGTCGCCGGCACGGTCACCTACGCCGACACGGGCAGCCCGGTGCCGGGCGTCGACGTCGCGCTCGCCGGTACACCGCTCACCGCGGTCACCGGGTCCGACGGCCGCTATCGGTTCGACGGGGTTCCCGCCGGTGACTGGGCGGTGACGGCACACTCGGCGACGCTGCCCGACCCCGACCCGCTGCCGGTCACCGTCGCCGCCGGAGCCACCGCGGCCCTCGACGTCGAGCTGCGGGCGCCGCTGCCCACGGTGGCGACGCTCGGCGACGACATCGGCCACCTGCGCGGGTTCCTGGCCGGGCAGGACATCGAGGCGGTGCCGATCACGTGGGAGCGGGCCGGCGGCGACCTGAGCGGTTTCGGCACGGTCGTGGTGAGCTACGCGGCCGGAGTGACGGAGGGTGAGCTCACCGCGCTGCTCGACGCCGCGGACGCGAGCGGAACCGGCATCGTGTTCCTGGACACCTGGCATTGGGACCCGTTCGGCATCAGCCTCCTGGTGGACTACCTGGGCAACCCGGCCGCCAGGTACGAGGACGGCGGCATCGCGGTCGAGGGCGACCTGTACTACGAGGTGCTCGCCGACCACCCGATCTTCGCCGGCTGGGAGGTCGGCGACCGCATCCTCATCGACGAGCTGAGCCTGAACCGGTTCCACGCCTGGTTCGAGGGGTACGCCGGCGACGACCGGGAGGTCATCGGCACGATCGGGCGGACCGACACCGGGACCGTCGGCGACGCCGTCGCCGTGCAGCAGCGACCCACCAACCGGCACGTGCTGCTGTCCGCGCACGGGACGACGACCTCCAACCATCCCGGCACCTGGACCGACGACGCCGGCACGGTGTTCACCAACGCACTGGCCTGGGCCGGCCCGGTGCCCGATCCGGCGCTGCCGCGGGTGGTCGAGTGGAACCTGCGCGTCGACGAGGCCGTCACCACGGCCGGCGGCGAGGTTGTCGTCAGCGCGGACGTGACGAACGTCGGCGGGTCGCCGGTGACGCACACCGCCGAGCTGGTGGTGCACGGCGCCGTCGCGGCCACCGCCGAGGTCACGCTGGAGCCCGGTGAGACCCGCACGGTCAGCTGGCCGCTGCGCCGCGACGAGGCCCGCGTGTACCCTGTCCGCGTCGGCGAGGAGGCCGCGACGTTCCGGGTCCGGCCGCCACGGGTGGAGCTGACGACGCTGCCCGGCGCGACCGTCGAGCTGGTCGACCCGTCCGGCGAGTGGCTGATGCCCCTCGGCGGCACCGACGCCGCCGGCCGCCTGACGTTCGAGCCGCCGGTGGCAGGAGACCACGTCGTGGTCGTGCGCGATGCCGAGCACCTGCTGGTCGAGCCGGTGACGGTGACCGGCGACGAGGCCCTGGACCTGCGGCCCGACGTCGCCGGCCTGGCCGCCGTCGACCTGCGGCTGGACAGCATCGGCGGCGGGCACACCGCGGTCAGCTACCTGCGACACGAGCTGACCGGGGCCCTCGGCTTCCCGTTCCCGGCCGGGACGGTGCTGGTGACGCCCGGCCGGTACGACGTCCAGCACGTGCACACGGTGCGCGCCTTCGAGCACGACTCGTGGGCAGTCTCCGCGGTCGCGCCGCTGCCCGCCGCGACGGCCGGAGCCACGTCGACGGTGTCGTTCGGCGGCCCGGCAGTGGCCGCGGCCACCGCCACCGTGGCCGGCACCCAGCTGACGATCGACTGGTCGGTCACCGACGCGCACGGTCTGGTGTTCGTGTCGATGGGCGAGCCCGGGCCGCGGCGGGCGCCGGCCGGCGCCACCGTCCTCGAGGACGTCACTGGCCTGCTCACCGGCGCCGGCGCACGGGAGACCGAGGTGGTCATCCGACTGTTCGGCCCATCCGGCGCGCAACTGCACGGCGGCGGGGTGGGCTGGGGCGAAGGGACGCTCACCCGCGACCTGACCTCGTACGCCGACCCGGTACCCGCCGGCACCTACCGGGTCACGCTGACCGCCGAGACCGGCGGTTACCCGCCGGGCGAGCTGGTGGCCACGGCCCGGGCCCGGGTGCGGCCATGACGCGGCGGGCAGCGACCGCGGCCGCAGCCACGGCGGTGGCCGCGCTGGTGGTGTCGCTGCTGGTGCCCCTGCCGCTGAGCGCGTCAGCCGAGCTGTCCGATCCGTCCGGCGCGGGCGTCGTCGTCGTGCTGGCCGGAACCGCCGACCTGACCGCGATCGAGGGCGACCGCGACGCCGTCGTCGCCGAGCTGAAGGATGTGGCTGCGCGGAGCCAGCCCGCGGTCCGGGAGGCGGTGGAGCGCGCCGGCGGCACCGTCCGTGCCGCCTTGTGGCTCACCAACGCGCTGGTGGTCGAGCTGCCCGAGGCCGGGTCGCAGGGGGCCTTCGAGGCGCTGGCCGAATTGTCCGGCGTGGACCGGGTGGTGCCGAACTTCGCGGTGACGCCGCTGGAACCGGCCGCGACGACCGCGACCGCGACCACGGCGGTGGACGCCGCACTCGCCGTGGGCGACGCCACCTGGGGTGTCGACCGGATCGGCGCCGACCGGGTCCACGACGAGCTGGGCATCGACGGGTCCGGAGTCCGGGTGGCGACCATCGACAGCGGCGTCGACATCGGCCACCCCGACCTCGCCGGGCGGATGGCGACCGACGACCCGGCGGACCCCGCGCACCCCGGCGGCTGGATGGAGTTCGACCGGTTCGGTGGCATCCTCCGCTCGACGCCGTACGACGGCGACGAGGAGAACGGCCACGGCACGCATGTGGCCGGCACCATCCACGGCGGCGACACGTCCGGTGTGGCCATCGGTGTCGCGCCCGGCGCGCTCATGATGCACGCGCCGTTCTACGGCGGCGGCGACGGCACGTGGGCCCAGGTGGTGTCCGCGATGCAGTGGGCCATCGACCCGTTCGACCAGGCCGGCGAACCAGCCGGCGAGCCGGCGGACGTCCTCAGCATGTCGCTGGGCTCCCGCGGCTACCTCCAGGAGCTGATCGCGCCGGTCCAGGCGGTCCGCGCGGCCGGGGTCTTCCCAGCTGTGGCCATCGGCAACGACTGCGAACCCGGCCAGACGGCCAGCCCCGGCAACGTCCTGGAGGCGGTGGGCGTCGGCGCCACCGACCGCACCGACACCGTCACCGCCTTCTCCTGCGGCGGTCCGGTGCGCCGGTCCGACTGGGCCGACGCGCCGGCGGACTGGCCGGACTCTTACGTCAAGCCCGACCTGTCCGCGCCGGGCGCAGACGTGTACTCGTCACTGCCCGGCGGCGGCTACGGCGTCGTCTCGGGCACGTCGATGGCCACGCCGCATGTCGCCGGCGCCGCCGCGCTGCTGTTCGCCGCCGCGCCCGGCCTCACCGTCGACGAGGCGGTCGCGGCCTTGACCGACACCGCGTACTTCGACGAGCGCCACGGCGCGCAGCGGCCCAACGCGCGGTTCGGCGCCGGGCGGATCGACGCGCACCGGGCGGTGCTCGCCGTCACCGGCGGGACCGGGATCGCCGGCATCGTGACCGACGCCGCCACCGGTGCCCCGGTGGCCGGCGCGACCGTCGCGGTCGGCGGCCGGGTCACCCGCGCCGACGACACGGGCGCGTTTCACCTGCTGGCACCGGCCGGCTCGCGCACCGTCGAGGTTGCCGCCGGCACCTACCGTGCCGCCACGCTCGACGTCACCGTGCCGGCACACGCCGTCGCCACCGCCGACGTCGAGCTCGCGCCGGAACCGGCCGGTTCGGTGACCGGCCGCGTCGCGTTCGGGCCCACCGGCGCCGGCGTGCCCGGCGCCGCCGTCGAGGTGCTGCCCGCGGCCGGCACGACGCCCGGGACCACAGCCGAGACCAGCACCGACGCCAGCGGGGAATTCGACCTCGGCCGGCTGGCAGCCGGGTCGTACCGGCTGCGTGCGCACGCGCCGGGCCTGCCGCCGTCGGCGCCGCTCATGGTCGAGGTGGCGGCCGGCCGGGACACCGCCGTCGAGCTTGCCCTGAGCGAGCCGGCCTCGGTCGAGCTGGTGTCGGCCGGGCCGGACGGCGAACCGGCCGACGGTACGTCGAGCAACGTGTCGATCAGCGCCGACGGCAGGTACGTCGCGTTCGACAGCTACGCCGGCAACCTGGTGCCCGGTGACACGAACCGACGCGCCGACGTGTTCGTCCGCGACACCTCCACCGGCGAGGTCGAGCGGGTCTCCCTCGGCGCCGGCGGCGCCGAGGGCAACAGCGACTCGGTGGCCCCGGCCATCAGCGCCGACGGCCGCTATGTCGCGTTCGAGAGCCTCGCGACCACCCTGGCCGACGGCGACACCCCGTTCACCATGGACGTGTTCGTCCACGACCGGGTGACCGGCACCACCGAGCGGGTGTCCGTCGGGCCCGGTGGCGCTACCGGTCCGGGCTGGTCCTCGGCGGCGTCCATCAGCGGCGACGGCCGGTACGTCACGTTCTCCAGCTACGCCGCACATCTCGTCGAGGGCGACGTCAACGGCACCGGCGACGTGTTCGTGCGCGACCGCTCGACGGGTACGACGCGGCTAATCTCGCTGTCGGCGACCGGCGAGCAGGGCAACGGAGCCTCGACCGACGGCGTGATCAGTGCGGACGGGCAGCACGTCGCGTTCGAGTCCGCCGCCACGAACCTCGCCGGCGAGGACACCAACGAGCGCGGCGACGTGTTCGTCCGCGACCTGGTCGCCGGCACCACCGAGCTGGTCTCCGTGGCCGCGGACGGCACCCAGGGCGAGCACTCCTCCGCCGAGGTCGCCATCAGCGGCGACGGGCGCGTGGTGGCGTTCACGAGCCTGGCCAGCACGCTCGTCCCGGGCGACACGAACCGCGACTACGACGTGTTCGTGCGCGACCGGACGGCCGGCAGCATCGAGCTGGCCTCGCTCGGCGGCGACGCGTCGTCGACCCGGCCACGGGTCAGCGGTGACGGCCGGCACGTCGCCTTCGCCAGCGGCTCGACCGGCCTGGTGCCCGGCGACACCAACGGCGCGCACGACGTCTTCGTCCGCGACTTGGAGCTGGATCGCACGGATCGTGTGTCGCTGCGCGCCGACGGCGGCCAGGCGGACGGGACGTCGATCTACTCGGCGATCAACGCCGACGGCCAGCGGGTCGCGGTCTACAGCGAGGCACCGAACCTGGTGGACGGTGACACGAACCGCCTCGCGGATGTCTTCGTCGTCGACCGGTCGCCCGAGGCGGGGCCGGCGGCGCGCTTCGCCGTGCACGACCTCGAGGTGACGCCGGGCACCGCCCGCCCGGGCGAGCCGGTCACCGTCGCCGTCCAGGTCACGAACCTCGGCGCCGCGGCCGGCGACCTCGACGTGCCGCTCACCGTCGCGGGCGCGGAGCAGCCGGTGCGGACCGCCGCGCCGGGACCCGGCGAGACGACCACGCTCACCTGGACCACGACGCCGAGCGCGCTGGGCGGCCACGACGTGCGGGCCGGCGCCGGGCCGCACGAGGTGGCCGGCTCGGTGCGCGTGCGGCCACCCGAGGTGGAGCTGGAGACCGGGTTGGCCGGCGCGGCGGTGTCGCTCGTCGACGGCGACCGGCTGGCGCGCGTGGCCACGACCGGCGCCGACGGCGGCGTGTCGTTCGAGACGACCACGGCCTCGGGGTCGTACACCGTCGTCGTGCACCGCCCCGGTACGACCGCCGACCCCACCGGCTACCTGCTGACCCAGCCGGTCACCGTCGACGACGACACCGAGGTCGAGATGAGCGCCGAGCAGGGGACCGCGGTGCTGGACCTCCGCCTGGACCAGGCCGCCACCGGCCACCAGGCGCTCACCTACCTGCGACCGGAGACCACCGGACCACACGGGTTCGCGTTCGCGCCCGGTCCGGTCGTGGTCACCCGGGGTGGCTACGACCTGCGCCACGTGCACCAGGTGGCCGGGTTCGAGCGCTCCTGGCTCGGCGTCTCCGACGTCGTGGCCGGCGTGGACGTGGACGCCGACGCGACCCACCGCTTCGGCGGTCCGGGCGCGGCGTCCCTGACCGCGGCCATGGACACCGGCACCCAGTTCACCACCGGCTGGTCGGTCACCGACGCGCACGGCATCCCGTTCTCCGTCATGACGCTCGGCGAGCTCGACCCCGCCCGGCCGGCGTCGCCCGCGGTGCCGCGGCACGCGGTGCTCGAGGACCTGCCGGCAACGGTCCGGGTGGGCCCGCCGGCCGAGGTGGTGCTGCGGATGTACGACGCGTCCGGCCGCCAGGTCCACGGTGGTGGTCTCGCCTGGGACCAGCGCAGACTCACCCGCGACCTGAACACCATCACCGGCACCGTCGACCGGCGGTACCGCCTGGAGCTGGAGATCGAGGCCGGTCCCTACCCGCCGGCCGAGATCACCGCCACTGCGCACTTGCGCACGAACAGGAGGACGTCGTGAGAGGTGTCATCGCCAGCGTCGCCACTGTCGCCCTGACCGCCGGCGCAGCCGCTGCGGCAACGCCGGCAGCAGCACCGGCGACCCGGCCGGACGCCGCCGCCGGGCTCGTCGACGTCGCCGACGCCGCGGCCGGCGCGCCGGTGGAGATCACGCTGATCACCGGAGACACGGTCGTCTACACCGACACCGGCGGTGCCCGCCCGAACGTCAGCGTCGAGCCGGCACCGGACAGCGGCACCAGCAGCATGGAGATGACGATCGGCCCGGACGGTGCCGTGCTCGTGGTGCCCGACCAGGCGCAGCCGCTGATCTCCGCCGGCGTGCTGGACGAGCGGCTGTTCGACGTGCGGTACCTGGCCGAGAACGGCTACACCGACGCCGAGATCGACAGCATCCCGTTGATCGTCACCTACGCCGACGGCGCCCGGCTCGCCCAGCGCGCCGCCGCGCTGCCGGCCAGCTCCGACGTCACGCAGCTCACCAGCATCGACGCCACCGCCGTGGACGTCGACAAGGCGTCGACCGGCGACTTCTGGGAGCACGTCACCGGTGCGCGCACACTCAGCTCCAGCGCCATCGAGAAGGTGTGGCTGGACGCGCGAGTGGAGGCCAGCCTGGACGACAGCCGGCCCCAGATCGGGGTGCCGCAAGCGTGGGAGAGCGGCTACGACGGCTCCGGCGTCCGGGTCGCCGTCCTCGACACCGGCTACGACACCAACCACCCGGACCTGGCCGGGCAGGTGGTCAGGTCGCGCAGCTTCATCGCGGGCGAGACCGTCCACGACGGGCACGGCCACGGCACCCACGTGGCCTCCACCGTCGCCGGCACCGGCGCCGCGTCCGACGGGCGGTACAGCGGCGTCGCGCCGGGCGCGGAGCTGCTCATCGGGAAGGTCCTGGACAACGAGGGCTACAGCTACGGTTCCGAGGTGATCGACGGCATGGAATGGGCCGTCGAGCAGGGCGCCGACATCGTCAACCTCAGCCTCGGCTCGTTCCCGAGCAACGGCCAGGACCCGCAGAGCCAGGCGCTGAACCAGCTCAGCACGGAGTCCGGTGCGCTGTTCGTCGTGGCCGCCGGCAACTACGGCCCGAGCGCCCTGCGGGTGACGTCGCCGGCGGCCGCCGACGCGGCACTTGCCGTCGGTGCCGTCGACAGCGAGGACCGGATGGGCGACTTCTCCAGCCGCGGCCCGCGGGTGGGCGACGGCGCCATCAAGCCGGAGATCAGCGCGCCCGGCGCGGCGATCGTGGCCGCCCGCTCCGCCGGCACCGACGGGGGCGTCCCGGTCGGCGAGTACTACCTAGCCAACGGCGGCACCTCCATGGCCAGCCCGCACGTGGCCGGCGTCGCCGCGATGGTCGCGCAGCGCCATCCGGACTGGACCGCGACGCAGCTCAAGGACGCGCTCATGAGCACGTCGGTGGATCTGGGCCACGACCTGTACGCGCAGGGCAGCGGCCGGGTCGACGCGGCGGCAGCCACCTCGTCGCCGGTGACGGCGACCGGCAAGGTGGAGCTGGGCATGCACCCGTTCCCGCGCGACGGCGTCGAACCGCGCACCGTCCCCGTGACCTACACCAACACCGGCGACACCGACCTGGCGTTGGAGCTGGACCTGGACGTGACGAACGTCGACGGCACCGCGGCGGCCGGCCTGACGCTCTCGGCGCCGGCGGTGACCGTCCCAGCCGGCGGCAGCGCCAGCGTGGACGTCACCCTGGACCCGAGCGGCAACTCGGGCGGCCGCTTCACCGGACACCTGGTCGCCACCGGGCCGGGCACCGCCGTCGCGATCACCGCGGTCGCCTTCGACGTCGAGCCCGAGACGCACGAGCTCACCGTCTCCGCCACCGCGCGCGGCGGCGCGGTCCCGGCCCAGACCTCCGTCGTCGTGGTCAACGAGACCAACCCGGCCCTCTACTACAGCCAGCAGGCGGTGTCCGACAGCGGCGAGGTGGTCTTCCAGGTGCCCGCCGGCGATTACAGCGTCTACGGACGCATCGTGACCGACGACCCCGGCGGCCAGCTCACCCCGTACAGCAACGACCTGTTCCTCCTGCCCGGAGTCGACGTCGCCGGCGACAGCCGGGTCGAGGTGGACGCCCGTGAGGCGGTCGACTTCGAATTCGAGGTCGCCGACGACCCGCGGCCGAACGAACCAACCCAGATCACACCGACGCTCTACCGGACCCTGGCCGACGGCACGACGACCGTGCTGACCGCTCTGGCCGACCGATCCGACGTGACGACCAGGCAGGGCGCGATCCCCTCGGCCGAGCCGGCGGTCGGTGACTTCAGCATGACCGCGGTCACCACGCTGCGCGAGCCGATCATCCGCGCGACCGTGGGCTCGCAGCCGGTTGCGACGGTGACGCCGCGCTACACCGGGCGGTTCGACGGAGAACGGACCGCGCCACTGGTCGACGTGGGAGCCGGGACGGAAGCCGAGTTCGCCGCCGCCGACGTCGAAGGCGCCGTCGCATTGGTGGCGGGCGACCCGTCGTGGGCGGAGGACTTCGCGCAGCGGGCCGCGGCTCACGGCGCGATCGCCCTGCTGGTGACGCGCGAACGGCCGGGTGCGCTGCAGGTCGCCGTCGGCAGCGACAACACGCTGCCGGTGCTGGCGGCGCCCCTGGACGAGGGGGAGCGGCTGCGCGAGGGCCTGGCCGCCGGCCCGGTCGAGATCACGCTCACCGGGGTCGTCGAGGCGAGCTTCACCTACCAGCTGTGGGCCGAGGACACCGGACGGATCCCCGATGAGCTCACCCACACCACCCGGCGCTCCGAGCTGGCCGCCGTCGACAACTCGTACCACGCGGAGCTGGAGGGGCTGCGCGGCAGCGAGGTCATGGAGGTCTACGCCGCGTGGGAGGGCGGGTCCTTCCGGTACTTCGACCAGCTCATCCAACCGGTGCGGCGCACCGACTACGTCAGTGCCGGGCCGCAGATGCGCCAGCGCCAGCAGGTGCACTCGGTGTGGGGGTTCAACTCGGTGAACCTCCGCGGCACGGTCCAGGCCTATCAGCCGGGGAGGACCTACCCGGTGAGCTGGCACGAGGCGCCCGGTCATCCGAAGGGCTACACCGAGCTGCCGTGCGTCATGTGCCGGACCGAGAACATCTGGGCCTTCGCGCCGTGGACCCGCGGCGACTCCGACCCGAGCCACTACGGCAGCGGCCGCACCTGGACCACGACGACGCTGTACCGCGACGGCGAGCCGATCGACGACCCGGCGGCGTTCCTGGTCGAAGCGCCGGCCACCTACCGGATCGAGCAGGTCGGACAGGCCGAGGTCGGCCCGGAGCACCAGCTGGCCGCGACCACGCACACGGCCTGGACGTTCGTGTCGTCGGCGCCGACCGAGCTGGAGATCGACGGGTGCGGCGAGATCCTGCCCGGCGCCAACGTGTGCGCGGCGCTACCGGTGATCATGCTCGGCTACGAGGTGCCGCTGGACCTGTTCAACCGGGCGCCGGCAGACCGCGGGTTCGGGTTCACCGTGAGCACCGACCGTGCGGTCGGGTACTCCGGATCGGCGGAGGTGACCGGGATGACCGTGGACGTCTCGTACGACGACGGCGCCACGTGGGAGCCCGCGCGGGTCATCCCGCGACCGCGCGACGGCGAGTTCATGGTACGGACCAACCACCCGAAGCTCGCCGACACCAGCGGGTTCGCCAGCCTGCGCGTCGAGGCCTGGGACGACGAGGGCAACCGCACCACCCAGACGATCGACCGCGCCTACGCGCTCTCCTGAGTCAGGGGTGACGCGGGGTCAGGCCGCGACGAACGACAGGCGCAGCCGGCGCTCGGGGTTGTCGACATTGGAGTCGACGACCACCACGCTCTGCCAGGTGCCGAGCGCCGGCTGGCCGTCGAGCACCGGCAGCACCAGCGATGGCGACACGAACGCGGGCAGCACGTGGTCGCGGCCGTGGCCGGTGCTGCCGTGCCGGTGGCGGTAGATGTCCTGTCGCGGCAGCAGGCGGTCGACGGCCTCGGCGAGGTCGGGTTCGGTGCCGGAACCGGTCTCGATCAGTGCCAGTCCGGCCGTGGCATGCGGCACGAACAGGTGGCAGAGGCCGTCGCCGCGGCCCCGGCAGAATCGGTGCACCTCGGCGGTCACGTCCGTCACCAGGTCGGTCCCGGTGCGCAGCTGGATGATCTCACTGTCCACGGAACCATTGTCCGGGCACGTTCCGGAATCCCCTGAGCTGCCCGTAACCTTCTGGCCTACGAGTTCACCACGGCGAGGCGAGGTGGGGCGGGAGGCGAGCGGTCATCGGCGACGACTTCGACGGCATACTCGCCGCGGCGCGCTCCGGCGCGCCGTGGGCGTTCGAGCGGCTCTACTCCTCACTCGCCCCCACCGTCGCCGGCTACCTGCGGCTCCAGGGCTCGGCCGAACCGGACGACCTGACCAGCGAGGTGTTCCTGGGCATCTTCGCTGGCCTGGCCGGGTTCGAAGGCACTGAGGCCCAGTTCCGGTCGTGGGTCTTCACCATCGCCCACCGGCGGCTGATCGACGAACGACGACGTACGGCCCGGCGCCCAGCCACGCCGACGGACGATCCGAAGGTGCTCGACCGTCCGGGCGGCGACGCCGAGGCGGACGCGATCGACGCACTCGGCCTGCGGCGGGTGCTCGAGCTGTGTGCGACGCTGTCGGACGACCAGCGTGAGGTGGTGGTCCTCCGCGTCGTCGCCGACCTCACCGTCGAGCAGGTCGCCGAGGTGGTCGGCAAGTCGCCGGGCGCGGTGAAGGCGCTGCAGCGCCGCGGTTTCGACGCGCTGCGGAAAAAACTCCGCTAGAGGCCGTACCCCTCCGGCGCCCGCCGGCGATTACGTAGACGAGATGCTTCCACTCCACGTGCTCGACGACGCGACCATCGAGGCCCTGATCGCGGGCCGCGCGGTCGCGCCCGAGCTGGAGCCGCTGGCCGGCCTGGTTCGGGGGATACGTGCTGCCTCGAGCCGGCCGGTCCAGCCTTCGCGGGCACTCGCCGTCCGGATCGCCAGCGGCGACTTCGACGGCGTCGAACCCGCCCCGGCGCCACAGCGCCCCGCCCGCCGGCTGCGCACCTGGCTCGCCGCGTCCAGCCCGCGGGCCCGCGCCGTCGCCGGCGCGGCGGTACTGTTCACCGGGCTGACGGCGGCGACGGCCGCCGGCGCGATGCCCGAAGGCGCCCAGGCCCGGATGCAGACGTTGATCGAGTCGGTCACGCCCATCAGCTTCGAACGCGACGCCGAGCCCGATCTCGTCGATGTCGTCGACGAGTCGCCGACCCGAGGGGACGACACCGGCCGGGAAACCTCGTCCGGTACCTCCAACGACCGGCCTGACCAAACGGGCAAGCCGGAAACACCACCAGGCAAACCGGAGGACCCGGGAATTCCCGAGGAGCCGGAGCCTCCCGGCAAGCCTGCGACTCCGCCGGGCAAGCCGGAGAGCCCGCCGGGCAAGCCGGAGGGCCCGCCGGGTAAACCCGACGACCCCGGCAAGCCCGACAAGCCCGAGGAGCCGCCCGGCAAGCCCGACGAGCCGGGCAACCCCGACGACTCCGGCTCATCAGACCACGCCGAGGGCCAGCAGGGCTCCGGTCAGGAGAACCGCCCTACCGGTCCGAAACGGTAGGGCCCCAAGACGCCCGACGTACGAATCCACGGTGACGTCGGGCACGGGTTGCGGCCCCGGTTCGCTGCGGAGGCCGGGGTCGCAACCCCCTTCTTCTCGTCGCCCGTCCGCGGCCGCGCCGCGTGACGCTCGCGCACCCTGGGTACGGGGCATCAGAACCGTACTCCGGAGGTGCACGATGAACCGTCACGACCATGAGGACGCCGACTTCGCCGACGAACACTCCTCGACGACCTTCGCCGACGAGATGCCCGGCGGCCCCGAGGGCGTGCCCGAGCCGGAGTCGCCGACCGGCCGAGGGGGCGCCGGCGGGATGAACCCGGACGCTCAGCCGGACGAGAACCGCCCGCGTGACCGCCCACCGAAGAGCAGCTGACCGTCGAATGCGTACGGCAACCCAGGCGGAAGGAGACGCGGTGCCCACCCCTGCCAGCAACCACACCATCGGGCCCGAGCCCGGCCTGCTCGGCATCTACCTCAACGACCATCTGGCCGGTGCCGCGGCGACCGCCCAGCTGGGGCGACGGCTGGCTCGCCGCCTGGAAGGGGCGGCCGCGGGGGAGCAGCTGTCGGACCTGGCCGACGACCTCGCGCGGGACCGCACCGCGTTGACCCAGTTCATGGGCGAGCTCGGGGTACCGGTGCGCCGCTACAAGCTCTACACGGCGGCCGCCGCCGAGCTGGCCGGCCGACTGAAGTTCAACGGTCACCTGCTGACCCGTTCGCCGCTGAGCACGATCGTCGAGCTGGAGATGCTGCGGCTGGGGATCGAGGGGCAGGCCAACGGCTGGCGGACGCTGCGCACGATCGGCGCCGAGCACGGCCGCCCGGACCCCTCCCGGGTGGACGAGCTTATCGACCGGGCGGTGCGGCAGGCCTCGCTCGTGGAGGCACTGCGGGTGCGCGCCGTCGAGCGGGTTTTCGGCATCGAGACAGCCGCGTAGGAGGTTCCATGCACATCGTGGTGACCGGCGCCACGGGCAACCTCGGCACCAGCGCGGTGACCGCGCTGACCAGCGACAACGACGTCGAGGTCACCGGGATCGCGCGGCGCCGGCCCGCCTGGCGGCCCCCGCGCACCGAGTTCGTCGAAGCCGACGTCCGCTCGCCCCGCCTGGCCGAGCACCTGTCGGGCGCCGACGCCGTCGTCCACCTCGCCTGGGCCTTCCAGCCGACCCACGACCCGCTGGCCACCTGGGACGTGAACGTCCGCGGTGGGATCGCGACGTTCGAGGCGGCGGCCGCCGCCGGCGCTCGCACGCTGGTCTACGTGTCGTCGGTGGGCGCGTACTCGCCCGGTGCCGGCCGGCGAGTGGACGAGACCTGGCCCACGCACAGCATCCCCACGGTCGCTTACGGGCGCGAGAAGGCCTACCTGGAACGCTTCCTCGACGCCTTCGAGCTGCGCCATTCTGACATCCGGGTGGTGCGGCTGCGTCCCTCCTTCGCGTTCCAGCGGGCCTCGGCCAGCTCACAGGGCAGGATCTTCGCCGGCCCGCTGCTGCCGCGCAGGCTGGTGCGGCCAGGCCGGCTGCCGCTGCTCGCGGTTCCGGCCGGCCTCCGCTTCCAGGCCGTCCACGCCGACGACGTCGGGGCGGCCGTCCGGCTGGCCGTGCGCGCGACGGCGTCCGGTGCGTTCAACCTCGCTACCGACGATGTGATCGACGCCGCGGGGCTCGGCGAGGTCTTCCAGGCCCGCACCGTCACCGTCCCACCCGGGGTCGCCCGTGCCGTCGTCGGCGCCGGGTGGCGGCTGCGCCTGGTGCCCGCCGATGAGCAGCTGCTGTCACTGCTGCTCAGCCTGCCGACCTTGGACAGTGGGCGGGCCCGGCGCGAACTGGGCTGGCGCCCGGCGTTCACCGGTCGGGAGGCCCTGACCGAGCTGCTGACCGGGCTGGCCGACGGTGAAGGCGGTCCGACCCGGCCGCTGCGTCCGGGCAGGTAGCCGTTCAGCACGGCCGGCGACCTCGAAGGCCCGGGTCAACCGCGAGTATCCAGCCCGCCGCGATCGAGCGCTGCGCGGATCTGGCCGAGCCACTCCGTACCGAGCTGGCGTCCGTTTGGGAGTTGGTCGCCTCGATCCCAGCGCCACGTCGTGACCACCGCCAGCACGAGGATCCGGCACTCGCGGAGCAAATCTTGATCGACGCGCGGATAGTGCTCGGCGACTTCTTCGGGCGCATGGGCGAGGTCGAATTCGACCGGGCCACGGCAACACGTCTCGAGGTCGATGAACAGCAGCCCGTTCTTCGTGGTCAGCAGGTTGCCTGGGTGCGGCTCGCCGTGCAGTAGCTGCTCGGCGCCGCCACGCTCGCCGATCACTCGTCTCAGGCTTCGTAACGTGTTGCCGAGGAGCTCCCGGTCCGCATCGGCGAGCGCCGGCGTGTGGTCGCGGCTTGCCACGAGTCGTTGGGCCTGCTCGACTCGGTCCGTGAAGTGCGGCGCAGGGACATCGAGCTTGCGCATACCGGCATGCAGCCGCTCGAGAGCATCGGCGTAGTCGGCTGGTGAGACCTCTCGAGGCGTCGCGGGTTCGTAGTAGGTCCACAGCGTGACGACGAAGCCATCACGCTCGTACACGCGTGGCTCCACTCGACGCTCGAGAGCAGCCACCGGGCTCCCGGACTCGGCGAGGCCTTGAGCAAGCTCGACTTCGAAGTGCGCGACCTGATGCGCTACAGGTGCTACCCGGGCCAGGACGTCACAGGGCAGCAGGCGCAGAGTGAGCTTGTTCGAGTCATGGAGAACGATCGCGTCGTCGGCTGCAAGGTCGAGTGACGAGGCGATCGACCTGGCCGCAGCCACCGCACGCGGGACCTCTGACGCCTGCATCGTCGCCTGGTCCTCTCCCCTCGCGCGCTCCCGTACCCTCCGAGCGGTGCGACCTGGGCACCATACCAAGTTGTCGACAGGGCCGCGGTCGCGCCGACAACCGTCGAACGACGCAACGATTCCGGTCGCGGCACTAGCCTGGCTGGCGTGGATGCAGAGCACGTCGTCGTCATCACGACCACGGACAGCGAGGCGGCCGCGCGCGAGCTGGCCGCCGGTGTCGTCGCGGGCCGGCTCGGCGCGTGCGCTCAGATCATCCCGATCACCAGTGTCTACCGGTGGGAGGGTGTGGTGCGCACCGAGCCGGAGTGGCGGCTCGAGATCAAGACCGTGGCCGGCCGGGCCGATGCGCTGATCGAGTACCTGGCGGCGATGCACGGCTACGACGTGCCGGAGATCGTGGTGGTGCAGGTGGCCGGCGGCAGCGCCGCCTATCTGTCGTGGGTGAGCGAAGAGACCAGCTGAGAGGGGCTCCGGGCCCACGTCGCTGCGTGGGCCCGGCCACCCGCTGCGCCTTGCGGCGCGGGCACCCCCGTGACCAGGGCGCCGTCGCTGCTCGGCGCCCTCGTCACTTCCATGACGCACAGGCGCCCACGCCGGTTGCACGCGATCGCGATGAGTTTTCCAGCGCTCCGGCGCACCGTGCCGCCGCGCTGTGCACCCTCCGGCCCGTCTTGCGCAAAGGATCTTGATTCCGGCGGCGCGACGTGCCACAGTGACGTCCGCATCATGATCCCGAACGGTCTTGACACAAGATGCGACGCTCAGTAATGGTAGGCGTCGGATGGAAGCGGACCGGTGCGACAGCGTCGCGCCCCCGGTCCGATCGCAAGGGCACGGGCAGGGAAGGCGGAGTCCCTCGCCTACGCAGACAGATGGTGGTGAAGCGTCCGTGAGCAACGACGTCACCGTGCAGTGCCGCGATTTCGGCGGCTGCACGATCCTCACCGTTCCCGGCGATGTCGACGCCAGCCGGGTGAACGAGATTCACGGCGCGGCGGCGGCCGCCGACAGCCAGCACGTGGTCCTCGACCTGGGCAAGGCGTCCGCGGTGCACCCGTCGGCGGTGTCCGCGCTGGTCGACCTGCACCACCGTATTCAGGCACGTGGCGGCGGAGTCTGCATCGTGACCCGCGAGATCGGCGTCCGATCGCAGGTCCAGGAGGCAGCCAGTGGCTCGACACCGCGGTTCTACGACGAGATCGGCGACGCCCTCGAGGCGTCCATGGCGGCTCGGCAGGCCTCGCTGAGCAGCCGCTGGGCCGACGCCGTCAGCTGACGGCGCCGGCCCTGAGGGTCAGCGACGGCGTCAGCCCAGCTCGGCCAGCTCGGCCTCGTCGAGCACCAGGTTCACCGCTTCCGCGGAGTCGCGGATGGTCTCCGGGCGGCTGGAGCCGGGGATCGGCACGACGCGCTCGCTCTTGGCCAGCATCCAGGACAGGCAGACCTGCTGCGGGCTGACACCGTGCGCGGCCGCGATGCGGCCGAACACCTGGTGCCTCGAACCCAGCTCGGCGGCGCTGGAGATGCCGCCAAGCGGGCTCCAGGGCAGGAACGCGATATCGAGCTCGTCGCAGAGGACCAGCTCCGGCTCGCTGCTGCGGAACCGCGGCGAGTACTGGTTCTGCACCGACACCAGCCGGCCACCCAGGACGGAGTCAGCCAGCCGGATCTGTTCCGGGTTGGCGTTGGAGATGCCGGCCATCCGGATCTTGCCTTCGTCGAGCAGGTCGCGTAGGGCGCCGACGGAGTCCTCGTAAGGCACGGTCGGATCGGGCCGGTGGAACTGGTACAGGCCGATGGCGTCAACGCCCAGCCGCTTCAGCGATGCCTCGCAGGCCTGCCGGAGGTGCTCGGGGGAGCCGTCGCGCTGCCACGATCCGTCGCCGGGTCGCAGGTGCCCGCCCTTTGTCGCGACGATGACGTCGGACGTGTCGCCGCCGTAGCTGGCCAGGGCCCGGGCGATCAGCAGCTCGTTGTGTCCGACCTCGTCGGCGTGCACTTGGTAGGCGTCGGCGGTGTCGATGAGTGTGATACCGGCATCGAGTGCCGCGTGAATGGTGGCGACCGAGCGGGTCTCGTCCGGCCGGCCCTCGATCGACATGGGCATGCCGCCCAGCCCGATGGCGCTCACCTGGACGTCGCCGATGCGGCGGTACTGCATGAATGGAACCTCCGTGCGATTGTCGGGGAACGGTTTCAGTCTCGGCGCGCCCTGCTGGCATGTCCAACAGGAAAGATCGAACGGATTGAGAAGCTACAATTCTGGATCGTGGAACTGCGGCATTTGGAGCACTTCATCGCGGTCGCCGAGGAAGGCCATTTCACCCGGGCCGCCCAGCGCCTGCTGATCAGCCAGTCCGGGTTGTCCGCGTCCATCCGCGCGCTGGAACGCGAGCTGGGCGTGGCGCTCTTCCACCGCAGCACCCGGCAGGTCAGCCTCACCGAGTCCGGCCGGGCGCTGCTGGCCGAGTCACGCCGAGCCGTGGCCAGCGTCGAGGCGGCCCGCGAAGCCGTCGCCGCGGTGAACGGACTGCTACGGGGGACCCTGCGGGTCGGCACCGAGCAGTGCCTCGGCGCCGTCGACGTGCCCGGCCTGCTCGCCCGGTTCCGGGCCGCGCACGCCGGCGTGGACGTGCTGCTGGACCAGGGCGGCTCGGCCCGCCTGCTCGACGACGTCCGCACCGCACGGCTGGACGTCGCCTTCGTTCCGGTCGTCGGTCCGGCGCCGGAGGACATCGAGCTGATCCCACTGGGCGCGGAGGCGGTCGTCGTTCTCTGCCGGCCCGACCACCGGCTCGCCGGCAGCGGCACCATCAAGCTCGACGAACTGCGCGGCTGTGCGTTCGTCGACTTCCAGGAGGACTGGGGAGCCCGTCAGGTCGCCGACCGCGCGTTCGCGGCGGCCGGTATCGAGCGCCAGGTGATGATGGAGGTCAACGACGTCCACACACTGCTCGACCTGGTCCGGCACGGCCTCGGTGTCGCTCTGGTGCCTGAGCACGTCCGGCGCAAGCAGGCCGCCGTGGAGCTCGACGTGCTGACGATCGCCGACGCCGTACCGTCGTGGACGGTGTCGGCCGCGCTGCCCGCCGTGGAGCGGCGCAGCGCGGCCGTCGACCGCCTGCTCGGTCTGCTCGGGGTCAGGCTGCCGACCGCTGAGACCCCGCCGAGCGCTGAGACCCCGCCGAGCGCTGAGACTCCGCCGAGCGCTGGGTTCCCGTCGAGCGGCGGGTGACCGCCGTCGGCTCGGGCACGCCCAGGCCGGACCGCAGCTGCGTGAGGATGCGCGCCAGCAGCCGCGACACCTGCATCTGGGTGACGCCCAGCTCCTGCGCGATCTCCTGCTGGGTCCAGCCGCGGAAGAAGCGCAGGTAGAGAATGCGGCGGTCGCGAGGGCGCAGCTCACGACAGAGCGGCGCCAGGGCGACCACAGCCTCCGCGCGGGCGAAGCCGTTCTCCACCTCGCCGAGCGAGTCCGCCAACGGCGTCTCGTCGCCGTCGTTGCCGCGGTAGTCGATCGAGGCAACCGTGAAGCACTCGTGCGATGCGCTGGCCTCGAGCACGTCCTCCACCTCCACGCCGAGGTGCTCTGCGAGGTCGGTCGGACTGGGGGCCGTGCCCAGCGCCTGCGACATCTCCGCCGACGCCGCCGAGATGGCCGCGTGCAGCTCCTGGACCCGGCGCGGCGGCCGGACCGTCCAACCGTGGTCGCGGAAGTACCGCTTGACCTCACCGGTGATGGTGGGCACGGCGAACGAGACGAAGTCCTTGCCGAGGTCGGGATCGAACCGCTGGGCGGCGTTGACCAGCCCGAGGTTGGCGACCTGGACGAGGTCGTCGCGCTCGATACCGCGGTTGGTGTAGCGCCGGGCGATGGACTCCGCCAGGCGAAGATGCAAGACGACGACCTCGTCGATCAGCCGCTGGCGCTCGGCACCCTTGGTCTGCGCGGCCTTCCTGAGCAGGTCGTTCGTGATTTCGTTGCGGTCAGGCCGGTCAGTGTTCTGGCGGTGGTGTTGCGTACGTTCGTCAGTGGACGAGAAAACCTGGGTCTGCATGCCGACACCTCTCCAGAATCGAAGGGCTGTGGCGGTTGCTTGACCACGTTGGATCTACGGAAGCACGTTACGTTCTCGTTATCAAGTGCCTTGGGACAGAAAGGTCCGTCTATCTCCTCCGGCGGCTGCCTGGCCGCCCCGGAGAGTGCCCGGATGAACTGCCGAAACGCCGCCGGCGAGGCGGATCCACGGCCACCCGAGTGGTCAGTACCAGCCTCTCGTCGCGGGAGAGAGAGAATGCGCGTCATGGAGTTCGAGGCCGCCTGCCGAGTGGTGCCCGGGGTTCCGGTGCCCGAGTCCGCGCCCGGCGCTCGCGGCGTGCGATGGGTGGGTGCGGGCGAGCTCGCGGACCGGTCTGTGCTGTCGTCCCTGCTGGCGGCGGCGCGCGGCGCCAGCCCGGCGGGCAGTGTCATCGGTGACACGGTCGCGTTGGCGCAAGGGCTCGCGTATACGCTGGTCGGGCCGTCGGCCGCCGGTGCGTACGGCGCAGGGCTGGTCGTCGACCTCGACCCGGACGGGGTGTGGTTCGGCTTCGGTGCCCAGGGCTTCTGCGAACGGCTGGCGCTGCGCCAGGTCGTCGTCCTGCCGGCGACCGATGGCTTCGAACGACGGCTGGCCGAGCCGGCGGTGGCGATCCTCAAGCCGGTCTTCGACCAGGTGCACCAGCTGACCCGGGTCGGCCAGCGCGTGCTGTGGGCGGCGGTGTCGGACTCCGTTCACCAGATCATGCTCAGCGCCGGTCTGCCGCGCGGCACCGACAGCGGACCGGGCCTCGGCGCCGCGCTCGATGGCGCCTGGCTCGGCGCCGGAGCCATCGTCGACGCACTGGCGGAGCGCGCGCCCGAGCTGACCGCCCGGCCGCGGCGGTTCCGCGTCGTAGACGACGACCTCGCCGCGAGCTGGCTGGTCCGCGGCGGCTGCTGCTTCGTCTACCGGGAGGGCGCCGACTACTGCGTCACCTGCCCGATCATCGGCGACGACGAGCGGCGCGCGGCGCTGCTGCGGTGGATGCGAAGCATCGGCCTCGGCACCGGGAGGTGACCTGCCGTGCCGGCGAATGTAACCACCGCGTCACCCGCCCGGCCGAGACTGGGTGGGTGAGCCCGCGCCGTCACATCGCCCTCGTGGCCCATGACAACAAGAAGGTCGAGCTGCTCCAGTGGGCCGCGTTCAACCGCGGCACGCTGGCTCGGCACCAGTTGTACGCGACCGGCACCACGGGGACCATGCTCGCCTACGAGCTCGGCCTGCCGGTCACCCGGTTCCTCTCCGGGCCGGTCGGCGGTGACCAGCAGATCGGCGCCAAGATCGCCGAAGGTGTCATCGACGTGCTGGTTTTCTTCTGGGACCCGCTGGAGCCGCAGCCGCACGACCCCGACGTGCGTGCGCTGCTGCGCCTGGCGGCCGTGTGGAACATCGGGGTTGCCTGCAACGTCACCAGCGCGGATCTGATGATCTCGTCACCGCTGCTCTCGGGGTTCTATCAGCGGGTGCGGCCGGATTTCGGCGACCGGGAGTGGCAGCCGGCCGAGGCGGGCTGACCGGTCCCGGAGACACCGCTGCCCCCGCACCTATCGGCGCGGGAGCAGCGGGATGACAGGTTGATCAGACCGGACGAACCGCGTCAGCCTGCGGGCCCTTGGGGCCCTGGGTGATCTCGAACTCCACCCGCTGATTCTCGTCCAGCGTGCGGTAGCCGTCGGACTGAATCGCCGAGTAGTGCACGAAGACATCCGGCTCGCCGTTGTCCTGTGCGATGAAGCCGAAGCCCTTCTCAGCGTTGAACCACTTGACGGTTCCCTGTGCCATGTGCCGTGTCCTCCTACGGGACGGTGACGGAGGCCGCACCGTGCGACCTCCGGGTTGCTGCCGCCGTCTCCCGCTACCACAGTGCTGGGCACAGAGAAGCGAAAAACGCCCGCGATAACATCCCACGGGCGTTCAAGGACGTGCGAGGAACTGTTACTGCAACCGCGGAAACAGTACCACCTTGGGCCCGCGCCGGGAAGCATACGATGATCGAACGCTAGTCGCACAAGTGTGTGTCCCACTTTGTGAACGTTCCGTATCAGGGAAGCTTCCAGTCCACGGGGGGTGTTCCGAGGCCCTGCAGAAGCTCATTCGCCCTACTGAACGGCCTTGATCCGAAGAATCCGTTGCGTGCGGACATGGGGCTCGGGTGGGCCGATTCAATGCATGGAACGTTACCAAGTAGTGGCCGAAGATTTCTCGCATCGCGTCCCCAGAGGATGGCCACGAATGGTGTTCCGCGTGTCACGAGCGCACGGATCGCCTGCTCGGTGACTTCTTCCCATCCCTTTCCTCGGTGCGCTCCCGGATTTCGCGGCGCCACCGTGAGAGCGCGGTTGAGCAGGAGAACTCCGTGCTCGGCCCACCGCGAGAGGTCGCCGTTGCTCGGGGCAGGATGGCCGAGGTCGGCCATGTACTCCTGGAAGATGTTGACCAGGCTCGGGGGCAGCGGCCGCACGTCGGGCGCCACCGAGAAGCTCAGGCCCACCGCGTGGCCCGGGGTCGGGTAGGGGTCCTGGCCCACGATGAGCACGCGGACGTCGTCGAAGGGCTGGGCGAACGCGCGCAGCACGTTCGGCCCCGGCGGCAGGTAGGTGCGCCCGGCGGCCAGCTCGGCACGGAGGAAGTCGCCCATCGCCGCGATTCGTGGAGCCACCGGTTCCAGCGCCCGGGCCCAGCCCGGGTCGACCAGCTCGTGCAGGGGTCGGGCAGTCATGCCGGAAACCCTAGCGGCCGGCGGTTCAGTCGGCCCCGGCGACCAAAGGTGCCAACCGGATGTCCGGGTGACGACGTCGGACCGACGCGAGCCGCCACGTGTCCGGGAACAGCGCCAGCAGTGCGCCGTCGCGGCGCTCGGCCACCTCGACCCCGGCCTCGGCGTCGAGGACGGCGACGGCGTCGGGGTCGGTGCGCCGGGCCAGCCCATACGGCAGGTTGTCCAGGGCCACCGGCACGCCGAACTCCTGGCTCAGCCGGGTGGTCGCGACCTCGAACTGCAGCGGGCCGACCGCGGCGAGGATCGGGGCGCCGTCGCCGCGCCGGGCCGACTGCAGGATCTGCACCACGCCCTCCTCGGCGAGCTGCTCGATCCCGCGGCGGAACTGCTTGGCCTTGCCGGTGTCGGTGGTTCGGGCGGTGACGAAGTGCTCGGGCGCGAAGGACGGCATGGGCGGGAAGCTGACCGGCGCGCCGTCGGCGTACAGGGTGTCGCCGACCGTGAGGGCGTTGGCGTTGACCAGGCCGACGATGTCGCCCGGGTAGGCGATGTCGATGGTCTCGCGCTCGCGGCCGAGCATGGTGCGTGCGTACTTGGTGGCGAACGGCCTGCCGGTGGCGGCGTGGGTGACGACGGCGCCGCGCTCGAAGCGCCCGGAGCACACGCGGACGAACGCGAGCCGGTCGCGGTGGGCCTTGTCCATACCGGCCTGGACCTTGAAGACCAGCCCGGAGAACGGCGCGTCGACCGGCCGCGGTCTGCCGTCGGCGTCCGGGCGGGCCTCCGGTGCCGGGGCCAGCGACACGAGGGTGTCGAGGAGCTGGCGGACGCCGACGTTGACGACGCCGGCGCCGAACAGCAGCGGGGTGGTCTGGCCGGCCAGGAACGACTCGGTATCGACGTCGTCGAGCAGCGCGACCTCGTCCAGGGCGGTGTCCCACTCGTCGGGGTGCCGTTCCTTCGCCTCCGCCGCCGCCAGCGTCGCCTCCACGGCGATGCGGGCGCCGCCGGGCGCCCGCTCGAACGTCGTCAGCGTCTCGTCGTTGCGGTCCAGCAAGCCGTGGAAGACGCCGGCCTCGCCGACCGGCCAGTTGACCGGGGTGGCGCGCAGCCCGATGCGCTGCTCGAGCTCGTCGACGAGGTCGAGCGGGTGCATGCCGGGCCGGTCCCACTTGTTGATGAACGTCACCACCGGCACCCCTCGGTGCCGGCAGACGTCGAACAGCTTGAGCGTCTGCGGCTCCAGGCCCTTCGCGGCGTCGAGGAGCATGACCGCGCAGTCGACCGCGGCCAGCACGCGGTAGGTGTCCTCGGAGAAGTCGGCGTGGCCCGGGGTGTCGAGGAGGTTGACGACGTGCCCGGCGTACTCGAACTGCAGCGCCGCCGACGTGACGGAGATGCCGCGGGCCTGCTCCATCTCCATCCAGTCGGAGATGACGGCCCGCCGCCCGGACTTGCCGTGGACGGCGCCGGCCTCGCCGATGACCCGGGCGTGCAGTGCCAGCGCCTCGGTGAGGGTGGACTTGCCCGCGTCGGGGTGGCTGATGACGGCGAACGTGCGACGACGCGCCGCCTCGGCGGCCACGTCGGGGGCAGCCTGGGGCGTCGAGGGAGTGGGGGGCACGTCCTGAATCCTACGGATGACCGGATGTGTCGGCAGCACGGCACGATTCCCGCTGGTCAGCCCGGGGCCGCGGAAGCGACCATCGACGGCATGTACCGAGCACTCGTCGTCATCGACGTCCAGGAGTCGTTCCGCCAGCGCGACAGCTGGCAGCTGATCTCCGATCCCGAGATCGCGGGCAAGGTCGGCCGGCTGGTCGACGCGGCGAGGGCGACCGGAGACCAGGTGGTGTGGGTCCTGCACACCGAGCCCGGCAGCGGCACCGTCTTCGACCCCGCCCTCGGGCACGTCCGGCTGCTGCCGGGATTGGAGCCGCGATCCGGCGAGCCCGTGCTCACCAAGACCTCGCACAACGCGTTCACCACCACCAACCTGCAGCAGCTCCTGACCGAACGCGGCATCGGCGAGGTGGTGGTCTGCGGCATCCGGACCGAGCAGTGCTGCGAGACCACGGCCCGGCTGGCCAGCGACCTCGGCTACACCGTCACGTTCGTCATCGACGCCACCGCCACCAACCCGATCGAGCACCGCGACGCGCCGGCCGGCCGGAGCAACGAGGAGATTCTCGCCGACCCGCGCACGCTTCCGGTCGCGGAGATCCTGGCTCGCACGGAGTATGCCCTGGCCGGCCGCTTCGCCACCATCCGCACCGTCGCCGAGCTCACCGCGGGAGAGGTCCCGACCGGCGTCGCGTGACGACGGGCTGCCCGTGGCAGTCTGGGCCGATGGACAGGGCACAGGTCGCGGAGTGGATCGAGGCCTACGAGCGGGCGTGGCGCAGCCCGGGCGTGACGGCGCTCGGTGAGATCTTCACCGACGCCGTGAGTTACCTGCAGGGCCCGTACCGCCGGCCGGTGATGGGCCTGCCCGCCGTCGAGCGGATGTGGGAGGCCGAGCGGGACGGCCCGGACGAGGAGTTCGAGCTCCACACCGAGATCGTCGCCGTCGACGACGACGTCGCGGTCGTGCGGGCCGAGGTCCGCTACGGCGATCCGCTCACCGAGGAGTGGCGCGACCTCTGGATCGCCCGGTTCGGCGACGACGGCCGCTGCCGCGCGTTCGAGGAGTGGCCGTTCGCCCCGCCCCGTGACCAGGGGACGGGATGACGTGACCGTCAGGACGGTGTCGAGAAGACCTCGCGGACGTCCCGCGGGTCGAACTTCTCGTGGGTGGACTGCGCCGCCCGGATGTGGTCGAGCTGGAACCACCGGCCGGCGTCGTGGTCGCGGGACCACGCCAGCGCGAACCACAGCCCGCGCGAGTGCGCGAAGCCCAGGGGCTCGACCTGCTCGGTGACGGTGTCCGGCGAGTCCGCCGGCTCGTAGTCGATCAGCACCACCCGGCGATCGCGCAGGGCGTCGGTGAGGATCTGCCGGACGGAGCCGTCCTCGTGGGCCGGCGGCTCACCGGGACGGATCCAGACCCGGTCGGCCAGCTGCGCCACCTCGGCCCGCCGCTCTGGCGCCACCGAACGCAGGATCTTGGCGACGGCGCTGGACCGGGCCGACGCGAACGGCTGGTCGGGCACGGCCTGCAGCCCCACAACGGCGGCCAGCGCTTCGTCGGCGGTGAGGGTGAGCGGCCGCTGCCCGGTCGGGTCGATGACGTAGCCGCCCTGCGGCCCGCTGGTGGCCCGGATCGGGACGCCGGCCTGCTGCAGCGCCATGACGTCGCGCTTGATGGTACGGGCGGATACGCCGAGCCGTTCGGCCAGCCAGGACGACGTGCGACCCCGGCCGCCCGCGTCGCGCAGCTCCTGGGTGAGCGTGTCGAGGCGGCTGGACCGGTTGATCGCCCGCCCCAGCGCGTCGGAGACCTGTGTGGACGGTGGCAACCCGGGCCGGCGCGGGCGCGGCACCCGCGCCGTCGTGCCGACCGCGTCGTCCTGCTGAGCCGTCGCCTGGCCCTGGCTCCCCATCGGGTCGTCCTTCCATGACCGCACCGGGACCGGCACGGCCGAACCACCATGATCGATACCGATGTACATAGCAAAGCAGACGAACGGCCACGACGTGGGGCTATGCGTCGGCGCGCCTCGAAACAGGTGTGAATCCACGTCGTCGGTTACCGTCTACCTGTGAACGCAAGGCCGACCGAACTCACCCAGATCGGCCCCTACCGGATCCGCCGTCAGATCGGCGAAGGCGGCATGGGCGTGGTGTACCTCGGGACGGCTCCCGACGGCCGGCCGGTCGCGGTCAAGACGCTGCGGCCGTGGCTCGTGGGCGGCACCGACGGCCGGCGGCGCTTCGAGCGCGAGGTCTCCACGCTGGTGCGGGTGCGCGGATCGCGGGTGGCCGAGGTGCTCGACGCCGACGTCGCCGCCGACCCGCCCTACGTCGTGACGCGTTACGTCGACGGCGTCCCACTCACCCGGATGGTGGCCGAGCATGAGCCGTTGAGCGGCGCTGACCTGCAGCAGGTCGCCGTCGGGCTGCTGGAGGCGCTGGCTTCGGTGCACGCCGCAGGGGTGGTCCACCGCGACGTCAAGCCGGGCAACGTCCTGGTGACGGCCGACGGCCCGGTGCTCATCGACTTCGGGATCGCGCACGCCGCCGACGACACCCGGCTCACCGCCACCGGGTTCATCTCCGGCACCCCCGGCTACCTGGCGCCGGAGACCGTCATCGGCCAGGACCCCACACCCGCCACCGACGTCCACGGCTGGGCGGCCACCGTCACTTACGCCGCCACCGGGCGGCCACCTTACGGGTACGGCCCGGACATCGCGGTCCTCGACCGGATCCGCCGCGGTGAGCACGACCTCCACGGTGTCGAGCCCGGCCTGGCCGCGGTGCTCGGCGCGGCGCTGCAGGTCGACCCGGCCCGGCGGCCCGGCGTCGACACCGCGCTGCGGATGCTCGCCGGACCGGACGCCGCGGACACCACCGACATGCCGCCGGTCGGCGCCGCCGCGCCGCTCGTCGATCCCTCGCTCGCCACCACCGACGAGACCGCGGTGGTGACCCCGGCCGACCTGCGCGATGCCGCGACGGCGACGGCGTTCCCGCCGGCTCCTTCGTCGGCACCGACGCCGTCCCCGCGCCCCGCGCCGGCGCCACCGCAGCCACCGGCGCCCGCACCGCACCGCGACCCCGGCGTGTGGCGGTCCCGGACCGCGCTGGCGTTGGCGGGGCTGGTGCTGGCACTTGTCGCCGCCTGGGCGCCGTACGCCGGCGCCGTCGTCGCCCTCGGTGTCCTGTTGCTCGGCCGGGTCACGTGGCGCATCCGAAGGCGTCTGTTCGAGCGGCGCGAGCTGCGCGGGCAGCACCGCGGCGACCCGTTCGTCGCCGCGCTGGCCCTGCCGTGGGACCTGCTCGCCTCTGTCGCCCCGTGTGTCGGCCAGGTGCTGGTCGCGGCGGCCGGCGCGGTCGCCGTCGGCGGCCTGCTCGGTTTGGGTGATGTCGGCGGGCTGCGCACGCCCTACCTGGTCGGTGGCGTCGTCGGCGCGCTCCTGGTGTGGTGGGGGCCGGGTACGGTCCGCTCACGGCACGGGCTGACGGCGGTCTTCGCCCCGATGGACCGCGCGCCGCGCACCGCGTGGGCCGTCCTCGGAGTGCTCGCGCTCGCCGTCTGCGGCGTGATACTGACATGGGAGTCCCTCGGCACGGTGTGGTGGCCGGCGGACGGCCCGCCAGGGTTCGCCGAGGGGTGGTTCAGCTAATGATCCACATGTTCGACCTGGTGGGTGTCGGGCGTCACGCAATGTTCACCGTCTAGCATTCGACCGTTCGTTCACGTCCGGCAGAGGAGTTTCGTGCGCCTATCTCCGCGAGACAACGCCTTCTTCGACCTGTTCGCCGCCTCGGCGCGCAACGTGCGAGACGGCGTCCAGTTGCTCTCCGAAGCGCTGGCCTCCGACGCCGACCGGCCCGCCATCGCCGTCCGGCTCAAGGAGGTCGAGCACCAGGGTGACGAACACACCCACGAGATCATCCGCCGGGTGAACTCCACGTTCGTCACGCCGTTCGACCGCGAGGACATCTACCGGCTGGCCGGCGGGCTCGACGACGTGCTCGACGACGTCGAGGCCGCACTGGACCTGATGGTCCTGTACCGGGTCGGTGACCTCCCGTCCGGGGTGGGTGACCTCGCCGACGTCCTCGACCGGGCCGCCGACCTGACCGCCGAGGCCATGCCCCGGCTGCGCACCGCCAGCGAGCTCAGCGACTACTGGATCGAGGTGAACCGGCTGGAGAACCAGGCCGACCAGGACTACCGGCGGCTGCTGGCGCGCATCTTCTCCGGCGAGTATGACGCGCTGACGGTGCACAAGCTCAAGGACGTGGTCGACACCATGGAGTCGGCGGTCGACGGCTTCGAGACCGTCGCCAACATCGTCGAGCAGATAGCCATCAAGGAGTCGTGAGCCTGTGGAGCTCGCGCTCATCGTCACCGTCATCGTCGTCGCGCTCTCCTTCGACTACACCAACGGTTTCCACGACGCCGCGAACGCCATCGCCACCTCCGTCTCCACCCGGGCGCTGACCCCGCGGGCCGCGCTCATCATGGCCGCCAGCATGAACCTGATCGGCGCGTTTCTCGGCACCGGTGTCGCGCAGACCGTCGGTGCCGGGATCATCGAGGCCCCCGCGGGTGACAACGGGCTGCTCGTGGTGCTCGCGGCGTTGCTCGGCGCCATCACATGGAACCTCATCACCTGGTGGCTCGGGCTGCCGTCGTCGTCATCGCACGCCCTGATCGGTGGCCTGGTCGGCGCAGCGCTGGCGTCGATGAACGTCGTGAAGTGGGACGGCATCGTCGAGAAGGTGGTCATCCCGATGGTGGCCTCGCCACTGGTCGGGTTCGCCCTGGCGTTCCTCGTCATGACCGCCATCCAATGGATCTTCCGGCGGGCGCATCCCGGCCGGGTCAACCGTGGCTTCCGGATGGCGCAGACCTTCAGCGCCGCGGCCATGGCGCTCGGCCACGGCCTGCAGGACGCGCAGAAGACGATGGGCGTCATCACCCTCGCCCTGGTGGTCGGCGGCTACCAGAGCGGCTTCGACGTCCAGTGGTGGGTCATCGTCGTGGCCGCCTCGGCACTTGCCCTCGGCACGTACGCCGGCGGCTGGCGCATCATGCGCACCCTGGGCCGGCGCATCGTCCACCTCGACCCGCCGATGGGCTTCGCCGCGGAGTCCGTCGCCGCCAGCGTCCTGTACACGACGGCCTTCGCCTTTCACGCGCCGATCTCCACGACGCACACCATCACCTCCGCCGTCATGGGCGTCGGCGCGACCCGGCGGCTGTCGGCGGTGCGCTGGGGCGTGGCCGGCAACATCGTCACCGCCTGGGTGCTCACCATCCCGATGGCCGGGCTCGTCGCCGCCGGCTGCTACCGGGTGCTGCACATCCTCCCCGGCCTGAGCTCCCTCTGAGGGACTCCCAGATGATCACGTTCAGCACGTTATCTCGTGTCGCACCATGCTCGCGATCATGGTGAGGCGCGGGTGATCCTGCTGAACGTGATCATTCCCGACGGCGCAGGGGAGATGTGTCAGCCGAAGCGGCCGGAGACGTAGTCCTCGGTGGCCTTCACGCTCGGGTTGGTGAAGATCTTCGTGGTGTCGTCCATCTCGATGAGCTTGCCCGGCTTGCCGGTGCCGGCGATGTTGAAGAACGCAGTGCGGTCGCTGACCCGGGCGGCCTGCTGCATGTTGTGGGTCACGATGACGATCGTGTAGTTCTGCTTCAGCTCGCCGATGAGGTCCTCGATGGCCAGCGTCGAGATCGGGTCCAGCGCCGAGCACGGCTCGTCCATGAGCAGCACCTCCGGCTGGACGGCGATCGCGCGGGCGATGCACAGGCGCTGCTGCTGGCCGCCGGAGAGGCCGGAGCCGGGCTTGTCGAGGCGGTCCTTCACCTCGTTCCAGAGGTTGGCGCCCTTCAGCGACTGCTCGACGACGTCGTCGGCCTCGGCCTTGCGCATCCGCTTGCTGTTGAGCTTCATGCCGGCCAGCACGTTGTCGCGGATAGACATGGTGGGGAAGGGGTTGGGCCGCTGGAACACCATGCCGACCTGGCGGCGGACGGTGACCGGATCGACGTTCGCGGCGTAGAGGTCCTCGCCGTCGAGCATGACCTTGCCCTCGACCCGGGCGCCCGGGATGACCTCGTGCATCCGGTTCAGGGTTCGGATGAACGTCGACTTGCCGCAGCCGGACGGCCCGATGAAGGCGGTGACGGAGCGGGCCTCGATCGCCATCGACACTCCCTCGACCGCCAGGAAGCTGCCGTAGTAGACGTTGAGGTCGCCGACGTCGATGCGCTTGGACATTTCGGGATTCCCTTGCTCTAGCGTCCGGTCTTCGGGGAGAACAGGCGGGCGATCAGCCGCGCGATGAGGTTGAGCAGCATCACGATCAGTACGAGTGTGAGCGCAGCCGCCCAGGCCCGGTCGAAGCTCGGCTCCGGTACCGAGCCGGACAGCGGCCGCATCGCCTGGCTGTAGACGTAGGCGGGCAGCGACATCATCCACTCGGAGAACGGGTTGCTGTTGATCGACGACGTGAAGCCGGCGGTGACGATCAGGGGCGCGGTCTCGCCGACGACGCGAGCGATGGCGAGGGTGACGCCGCTGGCGATGCCGGAGATCGCGGTCGGCACGACCACCCTGACGATGGTGCGCCATTTGGGCACGCCCAGCGCGTACGCGGCCTCGCGCAGCTCGTTGGGCACGATGCGCAGCATCTCCTCGCTGGATCGCACCACGACGGGGATCATCAGCACCGACAGCGCGACGGCGCCGGCGAAGCCGTTGCGAGTGCCGACGCCGAACAGCACCGCGAACAGCGCGGCGGCGAACAGGCCGGCCACGATGGAGGGGATGCCGGTCATGACGTCGACGAAGAACGTGATGGCCCGGGCCAGCCGGCCGCGGCCGTACTCCACCAGGTAGATCGAGGTCAGCAGGCCGATGGGCACCGAGATTAGGGTGGCCAGGCCGGTGATGAGGAAGGTGCCCAGTAGCGCGTGGTAGGCGCCGCCGATGAACTCCGCCTCGCCGTCGACGGCCTGCTGGTCGTTCAGGCCGGTGACGTTGCGCATCGACGTGGTGAGGAAGTCGGCGCCGAAGCGCTCCAGGCCGTTGTCGACGACCGACCACGAGACCGAGATCAGCGGGATCAGCGCCAGCCCGAATGCGGTGTAGACGAGCGTGGTGACCAGCTTGTCCGTGGCCTTGCGGCGGCCCTCCACGACGCCGGACACCGTGGTGTTGACCACGGCGAACAGGACGATGAAGAACACGGCGAACCACGCCCAGGAGAAGCCGAGGGCGGCGGACAGGCCCGCCCCCGCGGCGAGCGAGAGGACCAGCAGGACCGGTGTGGTCGCGCGGGGAAGCTGGTTCTGCGCCAGCGAGCTGACGGCGGGGATCCGGGTGTCGACGGTCATCAGTTGGCCCCCGAGAATTCCTTGCGCCGCGACACGACCCAGCGCGCGAACATGTTGACCGCCAGCGTGATAGCGAACAGCACCAGACCGGCGGCGATGAGCGTGTTCGTCTTGAGCCCGGACGACTCGGGGAAGTCCAGCGCGATCTCGGCGGCGATGGTGTTGTTGCCGCTGGTGACCATGGACCAGGTGAAGCCGCCGGTCGAAAGCACCATGGCGACGGCCATGGTCTCACCGAGCGCCCGGCCCAGGCCCAGCATGATGCCGCTGATGATGCCCGGGCGGCCGAACGGGATCACCGCCATGCGGATCATCTCCCACCTGGTGGCGCCCAGCGCCAGCGCGGCCTCCTCGTGCAGCGTCGGCGTCTGCAGGAACACCTCGCGCGAGATGGCGGTGATGATCGGCAGGATCATCACCGCAAGAACGACGCCCGCGGTGAGCATGGTCCGGCCGGTTGCCGAGGCCGGGCCGGTGAAGATCGGGATGAAGCCGAGGTTGTCGGCCAGCCACGCCCAGGCGCCCTGGACCCGCGGCGCCAACCACTGGATGCCCCAGAGCCCGTAGACGACGCTGGGGATCGCGGCCAGCAGGTCGACGACGTAGCCGAGGCCCTGCGCCATCCGACGGGGTGCGTAGTGCGAGATGAACAGCGCGATGCCCAGCGCCAGCGGAGTGGCGATGATCAGCGCGATGACGGCCGCGGCCAGGGTGCCGAAGACCAGCGGCCAGACGTAGGAGAAGAAGCCCTCGCCGCCGTCGATCTCGGCCGGGTCGGCCTGGAACGTCGGCAGCGCCTCGACGATCAGGAACGCCGCGACGCCGGCGAGCACGACGAGGATCAGCACGCCGGCGGTGCGGGTGGACCAGCTGAAGATCCGGTCGCCGGGGCGGGCCTTCGCGCGTGGCGCGGGAGTCGCCTGCCGTGGCGGCGGGTTCGCGGTGGTGGTCACGTGGTTCAGCTCCGGGTCGGGAAGGACTCTCGGGTCATCCGGAAGCACCGCCGCGCCGGGCGGTCCGCCCCGGCTGGGGACGGACCGCCCGGCGCGTCAGGCTCCGTTCGGGCACGGACAGGGTCTCAGCCGACCTCGATGGACTCGACGACGGCTTGGACCTCGGCCTGCAGGTCCGGCGAGATCGGCGCCGAGCCGGCGGCGTCGGCGGCGGCCTGCTGGCCCTCGTCGCTGGCCATGTAGCCGACGAAGCCCTTCACCAGGTCGCCGGTGTTCGCGTCCGCGTACGCGGTGCAGACGATCGTGTAGGAGATCAGCACGATCGGGTAGGCACCGGACTCGGTGGTGTCGCGAGCCAGCTCGATGGCGATGTCGTTCTCGGCGCGGCCCTCGGCCCGCGGCGAGGCGTCGACGACGGCGGCGGCGGCCTCGGCGGAGTACTCGACGAACTCCTCGCCGACCCCGATGGCGGCGGTGGTGCGGTCGCCGACGGCGGCGGCGCTGGCGTAGCCGATGGTGCCCTCGGCGGCGTCGACAGCCTGGAGTACGCCCGGCGTCTGGGCGCCGGCCTCACCGGGGAGACCGGCCGGCCAGTCACCGCTGATCTCGTGGGTCCAGACCGACGGCGCGGCCGCGGCCAGGTACTCGACGAAGTTCTCGGTGGTGCCGGACTCGTCGGAGCGGTGCACCGGCGTGATGGCCGTGTCCGGCAGCGTCGCCTCCGGGTTGTCCGCGGCGATGGCCGGGTCGTTCCAGGTGGTGATGGTGCCGTTGAAGATGTTGGCCAGCGTCTCCGGGCCGAGCTGGAGGTTGTCGACGCCCGGGAGGTTGTAGGCGATGGCGATCGGGTCGATGAACAGCGGCAGGTCGACGGCCGGGGCGCCGCACGCCGTCTCGGCGGCGGCCAGCTCCTCCTCGTCGAGGGCGGCGTCGGAACCGGCGAACGCGACCGCGCCGGAGGTGAACTGCTCGCGACCGGCGCCGGAGCCATCCGGCGCGTAGTTGACGGTGACGTCGGGGTTCTCCCCCTGGAAGCCGGCGATCCATGCCTGCATGGCCGACTCCTGCGAGCTCGCGCCGGCGCCGTTGAGCGAGCCGGAGAGATCGCTCTCGGTCTCACCGCTGCCGCCGTCGCCACCCGAACCCTCGGTCTCAGTGCTGTCGGCGTCGTCGCCGTTGTCGGTGTCGGGATCCGAACCGCAAGCGGCCAGCACGAGTGCGGCCGCACCGACCACGGCGACCGGCGCCAGCCGGCGGCGCGCAATGCTGAGGTTCACGTCTGGTGTCCTTCCTGGACCTATTCGTCCTTGCGTATCGCTAGAAACGTAGGTTTCCGAGGTGACACCGTGGCCCGCCCCGAGTGAACGAGGAATGAACGGATTGCGCAGAGAAGGCGACATGACGCTGACGTTGTGATGGCCGTCACGTGAACGGGCCGAGTGTCCGGTTGCGATGAGGTCACGAGCCGCCGCTGAGAGCGGTCACGGGTCGATCACGCGACGCCGGCGGACTGCCGGTCGACGCTGACGACGCGACCTTCGTGGTGGTGCAGCACGGCGAACTCGCCGGGCTCCAGCGTCGGTCCCGGATCGGTGCCGGCGGCCTCGAAGAGCAGCGGCAGCACCGGGCGATGCGAGCACACCACGGCCGGTCCGTCGGACAGCAGCGAGCGGACCACGTCGCCGGCCCGGTGCGGGTTGGGGCCCGCGCGCAGGCCCTCCTCGGACAGCGACGGGTCGAGCTCCAGCATGAGCCGGAACCGCTCGGCGAACGGACGCACCGTGTCGACGCACCGCACCGAGTCGCTGGAGAGCACCCGCCGCGGGCTCAGCGCGGCGAGTACCGCGATCAGCGCCTCGGCCTGGCGGATCCCGGGTGTCGAAAGCCGCCGCTCGATGTCCGGGCCGGGCCAGGACTCTCGCGAGAGCGCGGCGGCGTGCCGCAGGAGCACCAGTGGGGTCGTCCGGACCGGTCCGTCGAGTGCCGCCCGGACGAGCTCGGCGTCGCGCTCGTAGGTCAGGCGTTCGAGCGCATCCTCCGCCGGCCGGAAGGCGACGGCGTCGACCTCGTCGTCCGGTTCGCGCGGGCCGGCGGTGTCGTCGGCCTCGGCCAGCCAGTAGTGGACGACCTTGGGCCGGCCGGCGACCTCGTAGCGCTGCGTCGGCAGCTTCCGGCCGAGCCGGACCTGGTGGCCGGTCTCCTCCCACACCTCCCGCACGGCGGCGACCATCGGGTGCTCACCGCGGTCGAGCTTGCCCTTGGGCAGCGACCAGTCGTCGTACCTGGGCCGGTGGACGAGGCAGATCTCGAGGTCACCCCGGCTGGTCGCTCGCCACACCACCGCTCCGGCCGCGATGACCGGGCCGCGGCGAGGGCTCACGAGGCGAGCCACCGGCGCCACTTGGCGCGGCGCACCTGCGGCCACACCTGCGCGAACCGTGCCCGGGCGGCGTGCACATGCGCCCGCTCCAGCGAGGCCAGTACACCGAGGGCGAAGGCGGCGTCGGAGGACGCCTGGTCGGAGTTGGCCAGCTCGCGGGCGGTCGCGGCCGCCTGGGCGGCGTCCTGGTGCTCACCGAGGATGTCCGTGACTTTCTTCAGCTGCTTGGCGAACGCCTTCGCGTCGCTGCCCAGCGTCGGCGCGACCGACTCCGCCGCGTACCGGGCCCGCTTGGCCGCCAGCCGTGCGGCGTGCCACAGCTCGTCCGGAGCATCGTCGGTGAGATCAGCGCAGGCGTCGTCCAGGCGCTTCCAAGCCAGGTCGACCAGCGGTGGCAGGATGTCGCGGGCCGGGCGTTCGGCGTCGGCCCGGACCAGCGGCCGGGTGGCGGCTCGCACCAGGTGGTCGTGCAGGGTCAGGTACCGCTCGGAATCGAGCAGCTCGCCGACGTGCGCCCGGGCGCCGGCGACCTTGCCGCCCAGCACCTCGACCAGCACCAGCCGGACCTCGCTCGCGGGGAGGTCCGGCGGCAGGTCGTCGCTGTGCCGTTCCAGGCGTTCGCGCAGCACGTCGCCTTCGCGCAGGGCGCCGAGGCTGCGGGCGAACCACGCCAGCTCCGAGCGCAGCTGCTCGGCCCACGGCTTGTCGAGCAGCTTGCGGAACGTCCGCAGCCCGCTGCGCAGCCGCCGCGCCGCCACCCTCAGCTGGTGGACCGCCTCGGCGTCGTCGGGATCGCGGCGGAACGCCATGTCCGCGGCGCGCAGCGCCCGCACGTGCGTGGCGAGGTACGCGACAAGCGTGTCCAGGGCCGGATCCTTCGGCCGCGGCGCGTCCGGCGCGGGCACCTCCGGCGGCGCGGCGGCGTTCGGGCCCAGCGCTCGCACGGCCTTGGCGACGAACTCCCCGCCGACGGCGCCAGCGCCGGTGAGCGCCTCGGCGACGGTGTGGACGACGGGGCCGCCCCCCAGCTCCTCCAGCTCCAGTTCGCGGAAGCGGGCCGCGACCGTGCCGTCGGCGCCTACGACGTGGACGGTGTCGTCGACCAGCTCGGCAACGTCGCCGTCGGCGGACCTGATCACCTGCCGCGCGCGGGTGGTGCGCAGCGTGGACACCAGCTTCAGTCGAGCGTCCCTGACGATGACCCTGACGATGGCGGCCAGCTCGGCGGGCGGGTCACCCGGGGCGTCGAGCGGAAGCCGGATCTCGTCACGAGCTCCGGGCCGGTCGGCGTCCACGGGCAGCTTCAGGTGCCACCCTTCGTCGTCGCCGTTGCCGCGGGCGACGCGCCGGCGCAGGGTGATGCCCTCCCGGGCCAGCCTCAGGTCGGGCGTGTCGTAGTAGGCCGACTCCATCTCGATGACGCCGAGGTCGTCGACCGCGGAGACTCCTGCCAGCTCGGACACGTCGGGGATGCGGAACAGGCCGTGCACACGGAACTTCTGCTCGACCTCACGGACGGTGTGTGGCCGGGCGGCTCGCTCCGCACCGCTCACGTGGTGGCCTTCCGCCGCTGCTTGCGTCCGATGAGGACCTTTTGGAGGTCGGCCAACGGCTCGCCGTCCGCGTTGAGGTGGGAGCGCTGCCAGGTGCCGTCGGGCAGGAGGTGCCAGGACGCCGTACCGGGGTCGAAGGCGAGGTCGAACTGGCCGTCGATCTCCTGCAGGTGCTCTGCCCGGCGCAGCCTCACCAGCGCCTCGACCCGGCGGTCGAGGTTGCGGTGCATGAGGTCGGCCGAGCCGATCCAGTGCTCGACGTCGCCGCCGTTCTCGAAGGCGAAGATGCGTGAATGCTCGAGGAAGCGGCCCAGGATGCTGCGGACGCGGATGTTCTCGGACAGACCGGGGACGCCGGCGCGGATGCTGCAGATGCCGCGCACCCAGATGTCGACCGGGACGCCGGCCGCCGACGCCTCGTACAGCGCGTCGATGATGGTCTCGTCGACCAGGCTGTTGAGCTTGAACCGCACGCGTGCCGGCCGGCCGGCACGGTGGTGCTCGATCTCACGCTGGATGCGCTCGACGATGCCGGTGCGCAGCGAGTGCGGCGCCACCAGCAGCCGCTGGTACGCCGACTCCAGCGAGTAGCCGGACAGGGTGTTGAACAGGTGGTTGAGGTCCTCCGCCACTTCGGGGTCGGCGGTGAGCAGGCCGAGGTCCTCGTACAGCCGGGCGGTGCGCGGGTGGTAGTTGCCGGTGCCGATGTGGCTGTACCGGCGGATGGTGTCGCCGGCCTCGTCGCGCACCACCAGGCAGAGCTTGCAGTGCGTCTTGAGACCGACCAGCCCGTAGACGACGTGCACGCCGGCCTGCTCGAGCTTGCGCGCCCAGGTGATGTTGGCCTGCTCGTCGAAGCGTGCCTTGATCTCGACGACGGCGAGCACCTGCTTGCCGGCCTCGGCAGCGTCGATCAGGGCGTCGACGATGGGGGAGTCGCCGCTGGTCCGGTAGAGGGTCTGCTTGATGCCCAGCACCCTCGGGTCGGCGGCCGCCTGCTCGATGAAGCGCTGCACGCTCGTGGAGAACGAGTCGTACGGGTGGTGTACCAGCACGTCGCTCTTGGAGATGGCGGCAAACATGTCCGCCGGCGAGGCCGACTCGACGTCGCGGAGGTCGCGGTGGGTGGCCGGCAGGAAAGGCCGGTAGCGGAGCTCGGCGCGGTCGAGGTCGGCGATGTCGTGCAGGCCGGTGAGGTCCAGCGGGCCGGGCAGCGCGAACGTCTCGCCGTCGTTGACGCCGAGCTCGCGCTGGAGCAGGTCGAGCACGTGCGGGTCGACCGTCTCCTCGACCTCCAGCCGCACCGCCGGTCCGAACCGCCGCCGCATCAGCTCCCGCTCCATGGCGGTGAGCAGGTTCTCGGCGTCGTCCTCCTCGACCTCGACGTCCTCGTTGCGGGTGACGCGGAACGTGTGGTGCTGCAGCACCGCCATGCCCGGGAACAGCTGCGACAGGTGCGCGGCGATGACGTCCTCGAGCGGCACGAACCGCTGCCCGGCCACCGGCAGGAAGCGGGGGAAGTTGGGCGGCACCTTGACCCGGGCGAAGTGCTCGGTGTCGTTGCGCGGGTTCCGCACGACGACGGCCAGGTTGAGCGACAGCCCCGAGATGTACGGGAACGGGTGCGCCGGGTCGACCGCCAGCGGTGTCAGCACCGGGAAGATCCGCTCGCTGAACAGTCGGCGCAGCCGAGCGTGGTCGGCGTCGTCGAGGTCGTCCCAGCGGGCGATGTCGATGCCCTCTTTGACCAGCGAGGGCAGCACGTCGCTGCGAAAGCACTTGGTCTGCCGGGCCATCAGCTCGCGGGTGCGGTCGAGAGTGCGTTCCAGCACCTCGCGCGGCATCATCCCGCTGGCCGACGGGATGGCCACACCGGCGGCGATACGGCGTTTCAGGCCGGCCACCCGGATCATGTAGAACTCGTCGAGGTTGCTGGAGAAGATCGCGAGGAAGCGCGCGCGTTCAAGCAACGGGATGTCGGGATCCTCGGCCAGCTCCAGCACCCTGGTGTTGAAGGCGAGCCAGGACAACTCCCGGTCGAGGTACCGCTCCTCCGGCTTGATCGGCTCGGCCATGAGACAAATGCTGACACGTCCGGGTTAACGGAGGGTAGCTCGGGCCATGACCGACTCCGCCTACGTCGCTGCCGCGACCGGGTCGCCGTAACGCAGGAGGGCCTGATCGAGGGGTGACCGGCGTCCACGTTGAAGGCGTCCACGTTGAAGTCCGCCCGTCGGGGGGCGGTCTTGACGACGATCTCCCAGATGGAGACGATGCTGAAGATCAGTTCGTTCTCCTCGTCGATCAGAAATTCTCGCAGCCGTGGCGACGCGCTCGTCGTCGCGTGCCGCCCACAGAAGCACGTGGGTGTCCAGCCATCGACCGTGGCGCGGCCGTCATGAGTTCAGGTAGGCCAGCACCGCGAGGACGCGGCGGTGCCCGGCGTCGCCCGGCGCGAGGCCGAGCTTGGCGAAGATACTGCGGATGTGCTTGCTGACCGCGGTCTCCGTGACCACGAGCCGCCCGGCGGTGTCGGGGTTGGCGAGGCCCTCGGCCATCAGCGCCAGCACCTCGCGCTCGCGCGGAGTTGCGGAGTTAGTGTGCGGACCGGATGCGCTGTCGATCCAGCAGCGACGGCGCGAGTTCGCGCTGCTGCGAGCGGTCGGCGAAGCGAGGGCAGGTCCGGCGGCTGGTCGGTGCCGAGGTCATGCTGCTGGCCACCACAGCCGCGGTACTCGGCGCGGTGCCCGGGTACCTGGCGGCCATCGGGCTGGGCCGGGCGTTCGCTGGGTCCGGGCTGCTGCCGGCCGACTTCCGGGCCGCCATGAGTCCGT
The DNA here is from genome assembly GCF_004349065.1 of Jiangella asiatica. Classification (GTDB taxonomy): domain Bacteria; phylum Actinomycetota; class Actinomycetes; order Jiangellales; family Jiangellaceae; genus Jiangella; species Jiangella asiatica. Next base: position 9,684 of record NZ_SMKZ01000041.1, on the reverse strand, counting down.
TGCCGGGGCTCGCGGCGATCGTGCTGTGCCTGGTCACGGCGCGCCTGACGGGCTGGGTGGCGGCCAGGCGACCGGCGCTGCTGATGCCCGCCTCGGTGGGCGTGGCCGCCGCGGCGGGTGGGTCGCTCCTGCTGTCGATCGGCGTGGCACTGCTCGGCCCGCGGGTGCTGGGTTCGGCCGCCGGACTGCTGGCCGCTCCGGTGCGGCGGCCGCGGCCGGCCGGCAGACCGTCGACGGCCGCTGCCGTCGATCTCGCTCACCGGGCTCCTCGGCATCGCCCTCGTCACCGCGGTGCTGGGGTTCCCGGCCATCGGCCTGCTGGCGCGGGCGGCGATGAGGCTGCGCCCCGTCGACGCGATCGGCCTACGCGAGTGAGCTCCGCGCGGTGGTAGGCGACGTCGACGGCGTGGCGGTGAAAGCCGAGGCGCTCGTAGAGGCCGACGGCGGGCGTGTTGTCGCCTTCGACGTAGAGCGTCACGGTGTGCACGCCGGCGACGTCGGCCAGGTAGCGCAGACCGGCGACGGTGAGAGCGGTACCGAAGCCCCGGCCGTGGGCCGCTGGCGCGACGCCCAGCACATACACCTCGCCGATGGGCTCGCCGGTGCTGCCGTGGACGCCGGGGTTCGGGTCGTGCTCGTGGACCTTCGTCCAGTGGAAGCCGAGCAGCTCGCCGGCATCGTCGACGGCCATCAGGAAGCCGGCCGGGTCGAAGCCTGGCTCGGCCTCCGCGGCTCGGATGTCGTCCAGCGTCTGCCCGCCCTGCTCCGGGTGCCACGCGAACGCGGCGTTGTTGACGGCGAGCCAGGCCGCCTCGTCCTGGCCGACCACGAACGGCCGCAGCCGGACGCCGTCGGGCAGCGGCCGGTCCGGTAGCGGCTCGGCCCGCGGGCCCACCGCGCGGCGCAGCTGGAGCAGCTCGCGGGCGCGCTCCAAGCCGTGCCGGCGGGCCAGCGCGGCGGCCGCGGGGTGGTCGCCGTGCGACCAGATCCACAGCTCGCCCGGTGCGGCACCGAGCAGCTCGGCCAGCAGCCGCCCGCCGATGCCACGCCCACGGCGGTCAGGATCGACGACGAGCTCGGCGGCCAGCCGGTCTCCCTGCTGGGCCGCGTACGCCGCTCCTACGAGCGAACCGCCCGACGACGCCGTCAGGGCCACCGTCGTCGTGCCGCCGGGTACCGCGGGCCACAGGTCGTCGGCGAACGGCGCGACGCCGTCGGCGGCCCGGGCGCGGTCGGCCAGCGCGGCGAGACCGTCGACCGCCGCCGCGTCGAACGTGCCGGTGCGGACGAGCTCCACGCCGTCAGTCCTCACCGTCCGGTTGGGCCCGCCTGATCGGCGCCACCGTCGGCACCGGGTCCCGGCCGAGGAAGTCGAGCAGGAGGGCGTTGACCAGCTCCGGCTTCTCCTGCGTCATGAAGTGGGACGTTCCCGGCACGACGGCCAGCTCCGCGTTCGGCATCGCGCCGTACATCTGGACCAGGTGCGGCAGCGTGACGATGTCGTCGTCGGCGACCATGAGCAGTGTCCGGTGCGCGACCCTCGCCAGCTCGGCCGGGGTCAGGTGCGGCTCCTTGGCCGCCAGCTCGCCGATCTTGGTAGCCACCACCCGGAAGTGCTCCGCGCCGTCCGGCGACACCTCCGCGTAGGCCGGGCCGAGGTACTGCACGATCATGTCGACGTCCCACGGCGCGTCCGGGACGGTCTCGCCCTCCTTGCTGAACCCGCAGCTCATCAGCACCAGGCGCTTGACCAGGTCCGGGCGCCGCATGGCCACCAGCAGCGACACGAACGCGCCGACGCTGTGCCCGCCGAGATCGGTGGGTCCGCCGACGACCCGCTCGATGAAGCCGATGGTGTCGTCGGCCATCAGGTGGAACGTGATGGGGCCCTCGACATCGGGTGTATGACCATGGGACCGCAGGTCCGGCGTGTAGACCCGGAACCGCTCGGCCAGCGCGCCAAGGTTGGGCTCGAACCACCGGGCGTCGACCATGCCGCCGTGCAGGAGCACGAACGGGTCGCCGTCGCCGTGGACGTCGTACCACGTCCGGACCGCACCCACCTGCACGTATTCAGCCATTGCGCCACGTCCCTTCCCCGTCGTTCGCGTTCACGCGACCTTAGCGGGAAGGACCGGCCGGCGGTGCGGCGGCGACGACCAATTGATGAGTTCAGGCAAGCCCCATGCACGGTCACCGTGACCTGCGTCTCGTACCGGCAGCTCGAGGAGGCCTTCGGCCCCCTGTGGTCAGCGGTCTTGCCCTCCCTCCACCAGTCAGTCACGCAGGAGAGTCGCGCGGACGCGCTCCGCGGTGTCGTCGTCGGTGTTCTCCGGCTCCGGCAGGGCGACGCCGGCGGTCGAGCGTCCGCCGCGGCCCTGCTGCGGCGGGACGAACCGGTAGCCGACGTTGCGGACGGTGCCGATCAGCGCCTCGTGGTCGGCGCCGAGCTTGGCCCGCAGGCGCCGGACATGGACGTCGACCGTTCGGGTACCACCGAAGTAGTCGTAGCCCCACACTTCTTGAAGGAGCTGAGCGCGGGTGAAGACGCGACCGGGATGCTGAGCGAGGAACTTGAGGAGCTCGAACTCCTTGTACGTCAGGTCGAGCGTGCGCCGGGCCACCTTGGCGGTGTACGTGGCCTCGTCGATGACGAGGTCGCCGGAACGGATCTCGTCAGGCGCGTCGTCGCCGGCCGCGGCCAGCCGGCCCTGCGCCAGCCGCAGCCGCGCCTCGACCTCGGCCGGCCCGGCGGAGTCGAGCAGGACGTCGTCGACGCCCCACTCGGCGGTGACGGCGGCCAGCCCGCCCTCGGTGACCACTGCCATCAGCGGCACGTCGATGCCGGTGGTGCGGATGAGCCGAGTCAGGCCGCGGGCCTGCGACAGGTCGCGGCGCGCGTCCACGGCGACGACGTCACCGGTGGGCGCGTCCACCAGCGCGGAGGCCTCGGCTGGAAGCACCCGGACGTCGTGCAGGAGGAAGCCAAGGGCCGGCAGCACCTCGACCGACGGCTGCAGCGAGTTGGTCAGCAGGACGATGGTTGCCATGGTGCGACCTCCCGGTGGCTCAAGGGTCCCACGAACGCGCAAGGGACCTGCCGGCTTCGTCGCCCAGGTCCCTCGTAGGGAAGAATAGCGGACATGCTGGGCCGTTCCCGCCGCCGCACCCCCGACGACCCGCGTCCGGGTGCTGACTACGCACGCCCGTCGGTGGCCCGCCGGCTGCTCGCCGCCGACGGAACGATCTTGCACGCGCACCATCTCCGCCGCCGCGACGGGTACCCGGGCGACCTCGCCGTCGTCGTCGCGCACGGGTTCACGCAGAGCTCGCGCAGCCCGCAGATGAGGCGCATCGCGGCCTGGCTGAGCGAGCACGCCGGCGTCGTCCTGCTCGACCTGCGCGGGCACGGCCGCTCCCGCGGCCACTCCACGCTGGGGTGGCGCGAGGTGCTCGACATGGACGCCGCGGTCGACTGGGCGCACGCGCTGGGCTACCGGCGGGTCGCCACGCTCGGATTCTCGCTCGGGTCCGCGGTCGCCATCCGCCACGCCGCACTGCACCGCGGTGTAGGCGCCGTCGCCGCGGTCAGCGTTCCCGGTGAGTGGCACTACCGCGGCACCGCCGCCATGCGCACCCTGCACCGGCTCATCCTGACCCGCGCCGGACGGGGGCTGCTGCGGCTGACCCGCCGCACCCGGGTCTCGCCGGCCGGCTGGTCCACGCCGGACCCCATCGACCCGCGGGCGGCCGCCGCCGAGCTCGACGTCCCGCTGCTCGTGGTCCACGGCGACGAGGACGACTACTTCCCGCTGCACCACGCGTGGCAGGTGCACAGCGCCGCCGGAGCGGGCGACCTCTGGCTGGAGCGCGGGTTCGGCCACGCCGAGGCCGGCGCCACGGAGTCTCTGGTGTCGCGCATCGGCGCGTGGCTGGACCAGCAGACCCGCCAGGCCGCCGTCGTCGAGGTGTGAGGTTCGCCGTGGCGCAGGTGCGGTTGCGGTACTGGGCGGCGTTGCGGGCGGCCGCGGGCACCTCGTCGCAGGTGGTGGAGGCGGACACGCTCGCCCAGGCGTTGGCGGCGGTCCGGGCCGCGCACGCAGGCAGCCCGCGCTTCGGCGCCGTCCTCGACATCTGCTCCGTCGTCGTCGACGGGACCCCGGCCGGGTCGCGCGACCCCGCCACCGTCGTCCTCCACGAGGGGTCGGCGGTCGAGCTGCTCCCGCCGTTCGCGGGCGGCGGTCACTGACCGCACGTCGTCGAGTCGAATGTGGTTCGTCGACCCGATCGGTGGGTCTTTCTCACCTGTAGGTCGCCGCATTGACCACCAACGACCGGCCACGCCAGGTGAGGCGACGCGAGAACCATGATCAAGGCCGAAGTGGTGCCACCAGAGCGGCAGCAGACCGCCGACGACCACCGTTCTCAGTGGCCGAACGCCGTAACGAGCGACGGTGGGCCGAGACGACGGCTGCGGGGTCTGCGGTGTGCCCGGACTCGCCCCGTCAGGCGACGGCGACCACCACGACCCGACCACCGGCCGGCCCGAGCCCTGGCCTTATAGCCCGACTCGACCGGCGGATCGGGTCGCAGAGCCTTGAACGAGAACTCCCCGTGACATCGCCGAGCCTTGATGCTCAGCCGGCGTCGGTACGGCGGCCGCCGACCAGGTAGGACGTCTCGCCGACGCCCCCTTCCAGGAGGGCCACGCCGAACTCGCTGTCGACGAGGTCGAAGCTCTCGTGCGGCGGCTCGATCGCCGTCGCCTCCGCGCTGGCGAGGTCGACGGTCAGCGTGCCGTTCTGGGTGCTGCCGTAGACCGTCGAGTCGTCGGCCGTGGTCGCGTGGATCTCGAAGTCCGTCGGGACCCGGGTGACCGTGCCGCCTTCGACGTCCACGATGACGGCCAGCGTCGACCACGCCACGAACAGGTGGCCGCCGTCAGGCGAGAGCAGCGCGCCGGTGCTGGCCATGATGCCGGAGTCGGCCGCGATCGGCTGCACGCCGGCAAGGTCGGCGGCCGACGGCGTGGCCGGCTCGTGTGTGGCGGCGTCCAGCCAGGCGACCTCGAACGCGGTGGCGTTCTCGTCCGTCGCGGTGATGGTCAGCAGGTACGGGCCGACCACCATCGTCATCTGGGTCGGCCCCTCGGCGAACAGGAGGTCCTCCTCGTTCGGCGTCGAGGCGACGGTGTTCCAGGCCTCGGCGCCGTCGAACGTGCGGGCCAGCCAGCCGAAGTAGGTGTCGCCGTTCTCCGAGCCGTCGTCGGTGTAGGCGATGCCGCGGACGTAGGAGAGCACCAGGTCACCGGAGACGCCCGCGAAGTACTCGTCCAGGTCGTACTGGCCCACGACCATCGGCTCCGGGTCACGGTTCACCGGGGTGAACTCGGTGGCGTCCGTCGCGAGGAACTGGTCGCCGGCCAGCACGCCCTGGTCGGTCCAGTAGACGTCGGTGTGCGGGTTCTCGCCCTGCGGCACGGTGATGTGCACCTCGGGCTGGAACGCTGGGTCCTCGCTGCCGGCGTCGCCCCCGTCGCCGCCGCCCGCGTCGGCCGGCCAGGCCAGGTAACCCCACGCCGTCGACGCCTCGGTCAGCGCGTCGCCGGCGTCGTTCTCGGTGACCAGGACGGCTACGCCCGGCGCGCCGTCGACCTCGGTGGCCCGCAGCGCCGACACCGCGCCGGGCAGCACCTCGGACTTCCACAGCCGCTCGCCGGTCTCGGCGTCCAGCGCGAGGATGTGGCGTGCCGTCGTGGGGTCGGAGGCATCCGGCTCGAGGGCGAACACCGTGCCGTCGATCAGTGCCGGGCGTTCCAGGTCCGGATGCGACCAGCAGGCGTCCGGGTCCAGGCTCTCGGGCAGTGTGTCGCTCAGCTCTGGCGGGCAGCTGAACTGCGGCGTCGTCTCTTCAGGGGTGGATGGTTCGTCCGACGGTGCCTCACTGGGCGCCTCGGTGCTGGTCTCGTCGGCGGACGGCTCCGAGTCGTCGCCGCATCCAGCCAGGGCGACCGCGGCGACGGCCAGGATAGCCGCGACGCGGGCGCGAATGTTCGTCATGTCCCGTAGATCCTTTCGAACGACCTGCGCGATGTGCCCGGTCACGTAAAACGATGTGCCATATACCGTAGGGCGCGGGCCCTGCGTCCGGTGGGCGAGATCGAGATCACGCCGTTCCCAGGGGGCGGCCGGACTGTTGTCGAGTTGTTGTCATTTCGGCCCTGGTGTGCCGTGAGCGTCTGCGAGCATTCAGATGTGCCCTCCGTCCAAGCCTCGCTGGCCGTCGCTGCCCTCGCGGGCGTGCTCGGCCTGGCGTCGGCATCGGGGCGCACCCTGCTGGCCGGCGGCATCGCGCTCGTCGTCCTGATCTTCACCCTGGGCGCGGTGTCGGCCGCGCGAGTCCGCGCCGCCCGCTGGTCCGCCGCCGTCTCGCTCGCCGCCGGCGGCGCTGCGCTGGCCTGGACGTACGGTGAGGAGACCTCCGACCTGACCCCCATCGCCGCCGTCCTCGGCCCGACGCTGCTGGCGTCGGTCGTCGTCCAGCTCTTCGGCCAGGACGGCCGGGCGCGGCTCACCGCCTCGCTGGCCTACTCCGTCAGCGCCTGCGTGCTCGCGGTGCTCCCGGTGTGCTGGCTGGCCCTGCGCGAGTCGCCGGACGGCCCGTACGCGGTCGGCCTCGCGCTGCTCGGTGTCGGCGTCGTCGGGGTGACGGAGACGGTGCCCATCTCGCGCGCGGTGCGCCGGCTGCTCGGTGTGCTGCTCGCCGCGGTCGTCACCGGTGCGCTGGTGCTCACGACGGGCTGGGTCGACGAGGCGGTACCGGCGGTGAGCGCCGTCGTCGTCGCGACGTTCGCCGGGCTGATGGCGGCGGTCGCCTTCGCCGCGGTCGACCGGCTGGCCGAGGAGTTCACCGCGGAGCCGGGGCAGATCGACCTCGACGAGCCCGAACCACCGGCGGGCGCGGCGGACCGGGGCGCGGGGCTGCACCCCGCCGCGGCACATGCGGCTGGGTCGCACGCGGCCGGAGTGCATGCGGCCGGAGCGCATTCCAGTGGGGTCCACGCGAGCGGTGCCCACCGCGCCGGCGACGACGGGCTGGGCGACGACCCGCCGGTGGACGGCCCGGCCGGCGATGGACCGCGCCGCGGTGCGGGTGTCTTCCTCCCGCTGCGGATCAGCGTGCCGTTCGTCGCGGCCGCGCCGGCCGCTTACGTGCTCGGCCGCATCTTCGTCAGCTGACCACGGCCGGGCGCCGCGGGAATCGCGGGCGCCGGGCGGGGCGTTGAGCAGGACGTGACCGAGGTGTTGATCGTTGTCGGCGTGCTCGTCGCGGCCTCATTGTTCGGGCTGTGGTGGCAGCGACGCGACGGGCGGGTGGTGGAGGCGACGGTGAACGACGAGCGTCTCGGGCCGGCCGAGCTCGGTACCGACCTGGGGTCGCGTGCCACCCTCGTGCAGTTCTCCACGGCGTTCTGTCAGCCGTGCCGGGCCGCGCGGGCCACGTTGGCCCACGTCGCTCGTGACACCGACGGCGTGGTGCACGTGGAGATCGACGCCGAGCACCACCTCGACCTGGTTCGCCGGCTCAACATCCTGCGGACCCCGACCACGCTGATCCTCGACGCGCACGGCCGGGTGGTGCGGCGGGCCAGCGGAGCGCCGCGGCTCGCCGATGTCCGGGCGGCGCTGCCGACCTAGAATCGGGCCAAATGGTCGCAGCGTGAGACGGACCGTCTCACGATTCGATCCACGGAGTGACGTCGGCCCAGGTTGGCCCTACGCTCGTCCGTATGTTCCGCACAGAGCTCTGGAAGCGCCGCGCCATCGACTTCGGTCGCGCCGCGTCGATGCTCTGTCGCATGTCCTGACGAGGAACGGCGCGCGCCCGCGTTCCCGCGGCGCCCATTCAGACACTCCGTTCCTGACGCACATCCCCCCGCCTCGTCCACGTCAGGAGGACCATGCTGAGCAGCATCGACCCGCGCGGCCAGCGCTTCGCCGCCGCCGTCACCACGTTCGTCCTCGCGATCGTCCTGGTCACCGGCAGCGGCTGGCTGCTAGCGGTGCAAGGCGCCGTATTCGCGGCCGGCGCGTTCGCCGGGCCGGCACGCTCGCCGTACGGACTGTTCTACGCCCGTGTGGTCCGGCCCCGGCTCGGGCCGCCACGTGAGCTGGAAGACGCCGTGCCACCGCGGTTCGCCCAGGCCGTGGGCCTGGCGTTCGCCGTCGTCGGCGTCATCGGGTTCGCCTCCGGGCTGACCGCCCTCGCCTACGTCGCCGCCGGGGCCGCCCTGGCCGCGGCGTTCCTGAACGCCGCCTTCGGCTTTTGCCTCGGCTGTGAGATCTACCTCGCCTACCGGCGTCTGTTCCCATCCCAACCCAACCCCACGGAGGTCGCGCCATGAGCCGCGAGTCCAGCCTCGTCTCGGCCGATTGGGTCGAGCAGAACCTCGACAACCCGAAGGTGGTGCTCGTCGAGGTCGACGAGGACACCGCCGCTTACGACAAGAACCACATCCGCGGCGCTGTGAAGGTCAACTGGTCCAGCGACCTGCGTGACCCGGTGCGTCGTGACTTCGTCGACAAGGGGCAGTTCGAAGCCCTCCTGAGCGGCCTGGGCATCTCGAACGACGACACGGTCGTCCTCTACGGCGGCAACAACAACTGGTTCGCCGCCTACGCCTACTGGTACTTCAAGGTCTACGGCCACGAGGACGTCCGCCTGCTCGACGGTGGGCGCAAGATCTGGGAGCTGGAGAGCCGCCAGCTCGTCGACGCCGTCCCGACGCGGCAGGCAACCACCTACAGTGCGAAGGACCCGGACAACTCCATCCGCGCCTTCCGCGACGAGGTCATCGCCGCCATCGGCGCGCAGAACCTGGTGGACGTCCGCTCACCCGACGAGTACGCCGGCCGGCTGCTCGCACCGGCCCACCTGCCGCAGGAGGTCTCGCAGGTCGCCGGGCACATCCCGACCGCGGCGAACGTCCCGTGGAGCAAAGCGGCCAATGACGACGGCACGTTCCGTTCCGACGACGAGCTGCGCCAGCTCTACGGCGAGGTCGGCGTCGACTTCGGCAAGGACACCATCGCCTATTGCCGCATCGGTGAGCGCTCCTCGCATACCTGGTTCGTGCTGCGCGAGATCCTCGGCGTGCAGAACGTGAAGAATTACGACGGCTCGTGGACCGAGTACGGCTCGCTGGTCGGCGTGCCGGTGGCCACCGGCGACGAGCCCGGGACGGTCTGAGCCCGATGTGCGGAGCAACCACCGGCGGCGTGTCGCTCGACGGCGTCGACGTCTCCAAGCAGACCGTGATCCAGGGCATCGTGCACCGTGACGACGCGCCGCTCGCCGGTGCCTACGTCCGGCTGCTCGACGCCACCGGCGAGTTCACCGCCGAGGTGCCGACCAGCGCGACGGGCCAGTTCCGGTTCTTCGCCGCACCGGGCTCGTGGACGCTGCGGACGCTCGCACCGGGCGCGCAGCCGGTCGACCGCCCCGTCGTCGCCCAGCTCGGCATCACCGAGGTGGACGTCCACGTCGCCTAGCCCTTCACCCCCCCCGCTTGGGAATGATCACGTTCAGCACGAAATTTCGTGTCGCACCATGCTTACAAGCCTGGTGATGCACGGGAGATCCTGCTGAACGTGATCATTTCGGGGAGGTGGGACGGGGAGGGGC
>NZ_SMKZ01000040.1 GCF_004349065.1 Jiangella asiatica | reverse complement strand
CCCCGACCCCCGTTGATCTTGGAGAAACCGCAGGATCTCCGTCCGATTCGCCCCGATTGATTCCGCGAGAACTCCAAGATCAACGGGACGCGGACAGCGCGGCCGGCCAGCTCGACGTCGTCGACACCGGGGGCGACGCGCTCGCCTGCCCCGTCGATCCGCAGGAACGCCTGCAGTGCGAGTCGTGCCAGTGACCGGAGAGGAGACCGTTCCGATGTCGACGAGCATCCTCGGCACCGGCATCCAGGAGGGCCTGCTGCTCAAGCCGGTCCGCTACCCCTGGGCGTACGAGCTGTACAACCAGGCCGTCGCAAACACGTGGTTCCCGCACGAGGTGCAGCTCGGCGAGGACATGACCGACTTCAAGCGGATGTCCGATGACGAGCGGCACGCCCTGACGTTCCTCATGAGCTACTTCAACCCCAACGAGCTGCTGGTCAACAAGGCACTGGCGTTCGGCGTGTACCCCTACCTCAACGCGGCCGAGGCGCATCTGTACCTCGCGAAGCAGATGTGGGAGGAGGCCAACCACGTGATGGCCTTCGAGTATGTGCTGGAGACGTTCCCGATCGACCGCGCCCAAGCCTACGAGGCGCACACCACGGTGCCGTCGATGGTAGCCAAGGAGGAGTTCGAGGTCCGCTACATCAAGCGGATGACCGAGCAGACCCTGGACGTGAGCACCGTCGAGGGCAAGCGCGACTTCGTCCGCAACCTGGTGGCCTACAACATCGTGCTGGAGGGCATCTGGTTCTACAGCGGGTTCATGGTGGCGCTGAGCTTCCGGCAGCGCAACCTGCTGCGCAACTTCGCGTCGCTGGTCGACTGGATCGTCCGCGACGAGAGCCTGCACTTGAAGTTCGGCATCAACCTCATCCTGACCGTGCTGGACGAGAATCCGGAGCTGCAGACGGCGCAGTTCGCCGACGAGATCCGGCAGATGATCCTGGACGGCGTGGAGATGGAGGAGCGGTACAACCGTGACCTGCTGCCCACCGGCATCCTGGGCATGAACGCCGAGTACATCAACCAGTACGTCAAGTACCTGGCTGACCGGCGGCTGGAGGAGCTGGGATTCGAGCCGCACTATCGTGTGGCCAATCCCGCGAAGTGGATGGCGACGGCGAACGACACGCTCCAGCTGGTGAACTTCTTCGAGTCCATCAACACCAGCTACGAGGTCGACGCCCGGGGCACCGGAGGGTAGGAGCGAGGACATGTACGTGCGCGTGCGACGGCGCCGTCCGGATCGGCTGGACGGTCCGGCGCCGCGTCTTCCCGGTGCCGGGCTGGGCCTGCTCGGACCGGCGTTCGTGGCCGCCGTCGCCTACGTCGACCCGGGCAACGTCGCCACCAACCTGTCAGCGGGTGCGGGGTACGGCTACCTGCTGATGTGGGTCCTGGTCATGGCGACGGCGATGGCCGGGCTCGTGCAGTACCTCTCGGCCAAGCTGGGCGTCGTGGCCGGCGCCTCGCTGCCGGAAGTGCTGCGCGACCGGATGCCGCGTGGCGGACGCCTCGCCTACTGGCTGCAGGCCGAGGTGGTCGCCATGGCCACCGACATCGCCGAGGTGGTCGGCGGTGCCATCGCGCTCAACCTGCTCTTCGACATCCCACTGCCGCTCGGTGGGGTGATCACCGGCGTCATCTCGATGGCCATCCTGACCGTCCAGAACGGCCGCGGCCAGCCCGCGTTCGAGCGGGTCATCACCACGGCTCTGCTGGTCATCGCGGCCGGGTTCGTCGCCGGGCTGCTGGTCGAGCCGCCGGACCCGTCCGGCATTGCCGGCGGCTTGGTGCCGCGGTTCGACGGCACCGAGACGGTGCTGCTGGCGGCCGGGATGTTCGGCGCGACCGTGATGCCCCACGTCGTCTACCTGCACTCGGCGCTGGCCCGGGACCGGTTCGGCGCCCGCCCCGAGCCCGGGCGGATCGGCCGGCTGCTGTCGGCCACGCGGGTCGACGTGGGCATCGCGATGCTGGTGGCCGGCAGCGTCAACATCGCGCTGCTGCTGGTCGCGGCGGCCGCGCTGCGCGGCGAAAACGGCACCGACACCATCGCCGGCGCGCACGCGGCGGTGGAGTCCGGGCTCGGCGCGGCCATCGGTGTGCTGTTCGCGGTCGGGCTCCTGGTGTCCGGCCTGGCGTCCACGTCGGTCGGCTGCTACGCCGGTGCGGTCATCATGGAAGGGCTGCTGATGCGGCGTATCCCGTTGCTGCTGCGCCGGCTGATCACGCTGGCGCCGGCGGTGGCGATCCTCATGACCGGGGCGGAGCCGACCTGGTTGCTCGTGTTGTCGCAGGTGGTCCTGTCGTTCGGCATCCCGTTCGCGATCATCCCGCTGGTGGTGGTGACGTCCCGGTCCGCGGTGATGGGGCGGTGGACCAACTCCCGGCTGACGACGATCCTCGCGGCCCTGGTCAGCGTCGTGGTGGTGACGCTGAACGTCGCGCTGCTCGTGCTGACGATCACCGGCTGAGTCGACGACGGCGTCAAGTCACCCTGATCCGTGCCAGCTGCCGCGACTGGGCGACCAGGGCGCCGTCGGCGTCATACACCTCGGCCTCTTCGTCGAACCAGCCGTCGCGGACCAGCCGGCCGCGCAGGTGCACGGTGAGCCATCCCGGCGCCGGCAGGCTGCGGGTCAGCACGGTCAGCTGGACGGTGGGTGCCCAGCCCAGCCGGCCCAGGCCGAACACCGTCGGCGGCAGGGAGTCGACCGCCAGGGCGAGCACGATGGGGTCGGGCTGGGTGCCGTCGACGAGCCGGACGTGGCCGCGCATGGACAGCTGGCCGGCCGGCCGCCCCGAGAACCAGCCCAGCGTCTGTGGGTCCAGCCGCAGGTCGACGTGCTCGAGCAGGCCGACGTGGGTGCCGTCGGGAAGGTCGACCACGGCGGGGATGCACTCGTCGATGGGTGCGACCGACTCCGGCGGCGGGCCGACCCACTCCACGGGGGACGTGCGCGACAGGGTGCTGGTGGTGATCGTCGCCTCGACTCTCGTCTCGTCGGCCTGGACGAGCCGGGCGCGCAGCGTCTCGATGGTGCGGCCGGTGCGCACGACGTCGACGTGGACCTCGGCCGGGCCTGGTGTGGGAGGCGCGACGAAGTGGGCGTTGGTGCTCACGGGGTGTGGGTGTGCCGACTCGGTGAGCGCTGCTCGCAGGATCAGCGCCAGCAGGTAGCCGCCGTTCGGGACGTCGCCGACAGCCCACGTCCCGTCGATGTCCACGCTGTGGAGTCCGGGGGCTTGCTGGCGGGTCGCTGATGCTTCGTCGAAGTCAGGCACGGATCAAGACCCTATGCGAACGGGCCGTGGCTGCACAGGGCCCAGGATGCTCCGGTTCGGCCCTTGTGCGGCACCCGGCTTGACCTGGTAGATGACCATACTTCCGTTTGCCGGTGATCGCAGCTACGATCGCCCGGTTCGGGGGAATGAGCCGATCTGTGGGGATCTATGCAGGTCGGCGACTGCTTTCATGAATTTTCACTAAGGAGTTCCATGCCAACGCACGTCCGCAGACTGCGACTCGGCGCCGGTGTCCTCGCCGTCGCCGGGGCGGCGATTCTCACACCCGCCACCGCACAGGCCTTCGACGTCGCCGACGCCGGGGCCAAGGCGGAGATCCACCCTGAGGGCAACGTCCCGGGCTATGCCGTCAACCGCGTCGGCGCCGGCCCGGTCAACGCTGTCCTGCTCGGCCTGCTCGCCGACGACGACGCCGAGCTCAAGACCTACTGCGTCGAGGTCAACGTCCCGATCGACGGCGACAGCAACATGACCGAGGTGCCCTGGGACTCCTACCCGGAGCCCGACGCACCGTTCAGCGAGAACGCCGACCACATCCTCTGGGCTCTGCAGCACTCGTACCCGGTGCTGTCGGTCGAGGAGATCGAGGCGGCCTTCGGTGAGTCCGAGTTCAACGACGGGCTGTCCGTCGAGGAGGCCATCACCGCCACCCAGGCGGCCGTGTGGACCTTCAGCGACGCCATCGAGGTCGACGTCGACGACATCACCAACCAGGACGACCCCGAGATCGACGCGGACGTCCGGGCGCTCTACGAGTACCTGACCGGCGAGGAGAACGTCGGCATCGGCGAGCAGCCGGAGCCGGCCCTGGCGCTGGAGCCGGCGTCGCTGTCCGGTGAGGCGGGCACGGTCATCGGGCCGTTCGAGGTCAGCACCACCGCGGACGTCGTCGACGTCACCGCCGACCTGCCGGAGGGGGTGGAGCTGGTCGACGCCGACGGCGAGGTGCTGCCGGGGCAGCTGGGCGACGGCGACACCTTCGGCGTGGACGTGCCGGCAGACGCCGAGGCCGGCGACGGCACGGTGTCGCTGCGCGCGGAGGCCCACCTCAACGTCGGGCGGCTGTTCGTCGGCTCCGTCGACGAAGTCCGGACCCAGTCGTTGATCCTGGCGCAGTCGGAGAAGACGGCGTTGAGCGTCGAGGGGACGGTCGACTGGACCACCGCCCCGACGCAGACGCCGACCCCGACGCCGAGCGAGACCCCGACCCCGACCGACACGCCCACGCCGACCGACACCCCGTCGCCGTCGGACACGCCGACCCCCACCGACTCGCCGTCGCCGAGCGATACCCCGTCGCCGACGCCGACCGTGCCGGACGAGGACCTGCCGGACACCGGTGCGTCGCCGGCGCTCCTGGTCGCGACGGGTGTGGCGCTGCTGGGCGCGGCCGCCTTCCTGCTCCGCCGGAGGTTCGTCGCCTGATGTGAACCCGGCCGGCAACCACCACTGCCCGGCCCGAAATGATCACGTTCAGCACGAAATCTCGTGTCGCACCATGCTCGTAAGCCTGGTGATGCTCGGGTGATCCTGCTGAACGTGATCATTTCGACGTACGGGGGGGTACCCGGCGCCCGAGCGGATAGTCGGACGACAGACGACTTGTGCGGAGGGCGCAGCGTCGGGCCGGTGAACTTTGTCTGGATCGACGACGCTGTCGGGACCGTACAGCGGGCAGGCTGGCAGAAGCTGCCGAAGCAGAGCCGCTGCCGCCGGTGTGCCCGCGCAGACCGCGTTCTGGGTACCGTGTGCGGTAGAACGGTCGTGACGGAGGTCACGGACGACGTCGCGACGTGGAGCGGGAACCCACCCATAGTTCCCCTCCTCGTCGAGACGGTCACGAGAGACGGGCTCGCGCGGCAACCCTGCGCCGCCCACGACGTGAAGGAGACCCATGACTGTCGAGACGGTGGCCGACGCGGCCGGCGGAGCACCGCCGGAACCCGAGCTCGTCCAGCTGCTCACGCCTGAGGGGCAACGCGTAGCCAACGACCACTACGACGCGCTGATCGCCGACATCACCGGCGACGACGTCCGTGGCATGTACCGCGACCTGGTGCTGGCCCGGCGCGTCGACAGCGAGGCGGTCGCGTTGCAGCGGCAGGGTGAGCTGGGCCTGTGGGCCAGCCTGCTCGGCCAGGAGGCCGCGCAGGTAGGGTCCGCCCGGGCGCTGCGCCAGCAGGACCACGTCTTCCCGACCTACCGTGAGCACGGCGTCGCGCTGTGCTGCGGAGTCGACCCGCTGCGGCTGCTCGCCCTGTTCCGCGGTGTCGACCAGGGACTCTGGGATCCGAACGAGACGCGCTTCCACCTGTACACCATCGTCGTCGGCGCGCAGACCCTGCACGCCACCGGCTACGCGATGGGGGTGCAGCGCGACGGCGCCATCGGCACCGGCGACCCCGACCGCGACGCCGCCGTCATCGCCTACTTCGGCGACGGCGCCAGCAGCCAGGGCGACGTCAACGAGTCGTTCATCTGGGCCAGTGTCACCAACGCGCCGGTGGTCTTCTTCTGCCAGAACAACCAGTGGGCCATTTCCGAGCCGCTGGAGCGCCAGACCAGGGTGCCCCTGTACCGCCGCGCCGGCGGCTTCGGCTTCCCCGGCGTGCGGGTCGACGGCAACGACGTGCTCGCCTGCCTGGCGGTCACCCGCGAGGCTCTGCAGCGGGCGCGCGACGGTGAGGGCCCCACGCTGGTCGAGGCATTCACGTACCGCATGGGCGCACACACCACCACCGACGACCCCACCCGCTACCGCCTCAACGCCGACCTCGAGCACTGGAAGCTCAAGGACCCGATCGAGCGGGTGCGGGCCTATATGATCCGCGGCGACCTGGCCGACCAGGCGTTCCTCGACGAGGTCGAGGCCGAGTCCGAGCAGCTGGCCGTGCACCTGCGGGCCGCCTGCCGGGAGCTGCCCGACCCGACGCCGACGTCCATCTTCGACCACGTCTACGTGGAGCCGACGCCCGATCTCGTCGCGCAGCGCGACGCCATGACGGCCTATCTGGACAGCTTCGCCGAGGAGGTGGCCCGATGACCACGACAGACAGCACCCAGGCGCTCGCAGCCGACCGGGCGGCCACGAGCAGGACATCCGCGTCCTCGGCGCAGAAGAGTGCCTCGGCCAACTTGAACGTCATCAAGGCCATCAACGCCGGCCTGCGCCGGTCGATGGAAAACGACGTCAAGGTACTCGTCATGGGGGAGGACGTCGGCAAGCTGGGCGGCGTCTTCCGGGTCACCGACGGGCTGCAGAAGGACTTCGGCGAGGACCGCGTCATCGATACCCCGCTGGCGGAGTCCGGCATCGTCGGCACCGCGATCGGTCTCGCCCTGCGCGGCTATCGCCCGGTCTGCGAGATCCAGTTCGACGGCTTCGTCATGCCGGCGTTCGACCAGATCGTCAGCCAGGTGGCGAAGATGCACTTCCGCTCCGGCGGGCGGCTGCGGCTGCCCATCGTCATCCGCATCCCGTACGGCGGCAGCATCGGCGCCGTGGAGCACCACAGCGAGAGCCCCGAGGCGTACTTCGCGCACACCCCCGGCCTCAAGGTGGTCACCTGCTCCAACCCGGTCGACGCCTACTGGATGATCCAGCAGGCCATCGAGCTGGACGACCCGGTCGTGTTCTTCGAGCCCAAGCGCCGCTACTACGAGAAGGCGGACGTCGATCTCGACGGCTCGCCCGACCTGCCGCTGGAGTCCGCGCGGGTCGTGGTGCCCGGCACCGACGCGACCGTGGCCACGTACGGTCCCATGGTCAAGACGTGCCTCGACGCGGCGTCCGCGGCCGCGGAGGATGGCCGGTCCCTGGAGGTCATCGACCTGCGCACGCTGTCGCCTTTGGATCTGACCTCGGTGTACGACTCCGTCCGGCGCACCGGCCGGCTGGTCATGGTGCACGAGGCGCAGCGCACGCTCGGCATCGGCGCGGAGGTCGCCGCCCGCGTCACCGAGGAGTGCTTCTACTCACTCGAGGCGCCGGTCCAGCGCGTCACCGGCTACGACACTCCCTACCCGCCGGCGCGGGTGGAGGAGGAGTACCTGCCCGATCTGGACCGTGTGCTCGACGCCGTCGACCGCACGTTCGGGTTCTAGGGGAGGACCGGCATGAGTGTGTCGCAGTTCAACCTGCCTGACGTCGGCGAAGGGCTGACCGAGGCGGAGATCGTCTCCTGGAAGGTCAAGCCCGGTGACGAGATCAATGTGAACGACGTCATCGTCGAGATCGAGACCGCGAAGTCGCTGGTCGAGCTGCCGAGCCCGTTCGCGGGCGTGGTCGAGACCCTGCTGGTCGAGGAGGGCGTGACGGTCGACGTCGGCACGCCGATCATAGTGGTGCGCACGGGGGACGGGGCCGCCTCGCCGCCGGCGTCCAGTGTGGCGTCAGCACCCGAGCGGGAGGTGGGTGGCCCGGCCGAGGACCTGGTACCTCGGCCGCCGGAGCCCGAGCCCGAGCGGCAGGCCGTCCTGGTCGGCTACGGGCCGCGGACCACGGCTGCCAAGCGCCGGCCCCGCAAGGCCACGGCGGCGCCGGCGGGCACCCCAGCGGCGCCCGTCCAGCCGGCAGCGCCGGCCGAGCCCGCCCAGCCGGCTCAGCCCGCCGAGCCGGCTCAGCCCGCCGAGCCGACCCAGTCGGCCAGCCAGGCGTCGGCCGTCGTGCTGGCCAAGCCGCCGGTGCGGAAGCTGGCCAAGGATCTCGGCGTCGACCTCACAACCATCACCCCGACCGGCCCGAACGGCACCGTCACGCGGGACGACGTCCAGGCCGCCGCCGGCACCGTCGTCGCGCCCACCGCGGCCCCGACCGCCTCGGTCACCGCCGCGACGACCACGGGCACCGGCTGGGACGGGCTGCCGCGCGAGGAGCGGGTGGCTATCCGGTCTGTGCGCAAGGCAACGGCGCAGGCCGTCACCACGTCCGCGTTCACCGCCCCGCACGTGACGGAGTTCATCACCGTCGACGTGACCCGGACGATGAAGCTGGTCGAGCGGCTGCGCGACTCGCGGGAGTTCCGTGACGTCAAGCTGTCGCCGCTGGCGGTGCTGGCCAAGGCGGTCTGCATCGCGGTGCGCCGCACCCCGGACGTCAACGCGCGGTGGGACGACGCGGCCGGCGAGATCGTGATGCAGCGGTTCGTCAACCTCGGCATCGCGGCGGCGACGCCGCGCGGGCTGGTCGTGCCCAAGGTGAAGGACGCCGACCGGCTGCCGCTGCGCGACCTCGCGGCCGCCATCAACCAGCTGGCCGCGACGGCGCGCGAGGGCAAGACGCCGCCGGAGGACATGCTCGGCGGCACCATCTCCATCACCAACGTGGGTGTCTTCGGTGTCGACACCGGCACGCCGATCCTGCCGCCGGGCGAGGCCGCGATCGTCGCGTTCGGTGCCGTCCGCAAGCAGCCGTGGGTGCACAAGAACAAGGTCAAGCCGCGCTGGGTCACCACGCTGGGCCTGTCGTTCGACCACCGGCTGGTCGACGGCGAGCAGGGGTCGCGGTTCCTCGCCGACCTGGCGGCGCTTCTGGAGGACCCCGGCAACGCGCTGGTCTGGAGCTGACCGTCACGGGTCTGCCGAGCCCGCCGCGGTGCTTGACGCGCTGCGGCGGGCGGCGGCGTGAGTCCCCCGGACGGGGTCAGGGGCGCTCGAGCAGCAGCGCGATGCCCTGGCCGACCCCGATGCACATGGTGGCCAGCGCGTACCGCGCGTCGCGGCGCCCCAGCTCCAAGCCCGCTGACAGGGCGAGCCGGGCGCCGCTCATGCCGAGCGGATGGCCGAGCGCGATGGCGCCGCCGTTGGGGTTGACGTGCTCGGCGTCGTCGGGCAGGCCGAGCTGGCGCAGGCAGGCCAGCGCCTGGGCGGCGAACGCCTCGTTCAGCTCGACGACGCTGACGTCGGCGAGCGCCACGCCGGTGCGGTCGAGCAGCTTCCGCGTCGCCGGCACCGGGCCGAGGCCCATGACCCGCGGTTCCACCCCGGCCGTCGCCGCTCCGACGATGCGCGCCAGCGGGCGTACGCCGTGGCGTTCCACCGCCTCCGCGCTCATGACCAGCAGCGCGGCGGCCCCGTCGTTGACACCGGAGGCGTTGCCGGCGGTGACGGTCCCGCCCGGCCGGACCACCGGGCGCAACGTGGCCAACGCCTCGAGCGAGGTCTCGCGCGGGTGTTCGTCGGCGTCGACGACGACGGCGTCCGCGCCGCGCCGTGCCGCCGGGACCTCGACCGGCACGATCTCCTCGGCCAGCAGCTTGCGACGGTCGGCGGCACGCTGCTGGCTGCGCAGTGCGAACGCGTCCTGGTCGGCCCGGTCGACACCGTGGTCGGCGGCGACGTTCTCCGCGGTCTCCGGCATGGAGTCGGTGCCGTACACGGCCTGCATCGCGGCGTTCACGAATCGCCAGCCGATCGTGGAGTCGTAGATCCGCGCCTGGCCGCGGTCGAACGCCGTCTGCGCCTTCGGCATCACCAGCGGCGCCCGTGACATCGACTCCACCCCGCCGGCGACGACGACGCCGGCCTCGCCGGTGCGCACCGCCCGGGCCGCGTAGGCCAGCGCGTCCAGCCCCGAACCACACAGGCGGTTCACCGTCACGCCCGGCACACAGACGGGCCAGCCGGCCAGCAGGACGGCCATCCGCGCGACGTCGCGGTTGTCTTCGCCGGCCTGGTTCGCGCAGCCGAGCACCACCTCGTCGACGGCGTCGGCCGGCAGCTCGGCGTGCCGTTCCAGCAGCGCACGCAGGACGTGGGCGGCCAGGTCGTCTGGCCGGACCCCGGCCAGCGCGCCGCCGTACCGTCCGATCGGCGTGCGGATGCCGTCGACGAGGAACGCGTCGGTCATGGCTGGTCCTCCTTCTCCTCGACCAGCGTGCCCGGGATCTCCCGCGAGCGGCCGCGGAACTCGGCGACCAGGTCGTCACCGCCGGGGTCGCGACGCCACACCGTGACGTCGTAGATGCCGTTGCGGCCGTCGCGGTGCCGCTCGGTGGCGACAGCGAGCAGGACATCGCCCTCGCGGGCCGGTCGGACGAACGTGATGTCGCAGCTCTGAGCGACGCTGTTGCGGTTGTGCGAATTGCACGCGAAAGCGAACGCGGTGTCGGCCACCGCGAAGATCAGGCCGCCGTGGCAGATGCCGTGGCCGTTGACCATGTCGCGCCGCACCGGCATGGTGACGCGGGCCCGCCCGGGCGCCACGTCCTCGATGGTCATGCCGAGCGCCTGGGACGCGGCGTCGCCGGCCCACATGGCGTCGGCGGCCCGCCGGGCGAGCGCGACGCCCGAGCCGTCGGCCCTGTCCCACACGGCATCGCCGGGGTCGTCCAGCGCCGCCCGCGCTCGCAGCCCCGGCGACACCCGGTAGCGGCGTGGGTCCTCGGCCGCGGCGAGCGCGTCGAGCACGCCGGCCACCCAGTCCCAGCCGAGGTCGGTCCCCCACGCGTACGGCCCGTGCGGGTAGTTCACGCCCAGCCGCATCGCGGTGTCGACGTCGTCGGCGCTGGCCACGCCCGCGTCGACGACGTCGGCGGCGAACGCCGCGAGCATTGCGACGGTGCGGGCGACCACCAGCCCTGGCGTGTCCGGCAGCAGGGTCACCGTGTAGCCGAGACCCTGCAGGAACCCGACGACGGCGTCCACGTGCTCCCGCGGCGCGTGCTGGGGCGCCGCGATGCCGATCCGGGTGGCACTGGCGTAGTCCAGCGCCAGGTCGGCGACGACGACGGTGACCGGCCCGCCGCCGGTGAGCTGGGTGGCCGTGCGCCCGTCGGTCGGCCGGAGCTGGACGTCGGGCGTGCCGACCTGCCAGCGCACCGCGCCGGCCGCCGGATGTCCGTGCGGCCCGTCACCAACCCACGCGTCATCGGTGGCGGGCACGGGTGGCGCCGTCGATGGCTGCGGCGCAGCCTCGTCCGCCGCGTAGACGCCGCGGCCGGTCTTGCGGCCCAGCCGGCCGGCGGCGACCAGCTGTGCCTGCAGCGCGGACGGCTCGAAGCGCGGGTCGCGGCCGAACGCCTCCCAGACCGACCGTCCGACCGCGAGGTTGACGTCGTGCCCGATCAGATCGGCCAGCTCGAACGCGCCCATCCGGAAGCCTCCGGACTCGCGCAGCATCGCGTCGACGGTGGCGGCGTCGACGGCGCGCGACGCGAGCAGTCGGAACGCCTCGGCGTAGAAGGGCCGGGCGACGCGATTGACGATGAACCCCGGTGTCGAGGTCACGCGCACAGGCGTCTTGCCCCACGCCGTCGCCGTCGCGGTCAGGATGTCGGCGACGCCGGGATCGGTGCCCCTGCCGCTGACCACCTCGACCAGCGGCAGCACCGGTGCGGGGTTGAAGAAGTGCAGCCCGGCGACGCGGCCCGGATGCGCCAGGGCGGCCGCGATGGCGTCGACGGACAACGACGACGTGTTGGTGGCGAGGATCGTGTCGAGGCCGCACACCGCCTCCAGCGCCGCGAAGAGAGGCTGTTTGACCGTGAGGTCCTCCACGACGGCCTCGACCACCAGACCGCAGCCGGCGAGGTCGTCGACGGTGTCGACGGCACGCAACCGGGCGGCCGCGTCCTCGGCCTCCTCGGCGAGTAGCCGCCCGCCGTCGACGGCCCGAGCCATCCGCCGCAGTGCCGACTCGACCGCTCGCTCGGCGGCACCGTCGACGGTGTCGTGCAGCCGCACCTCGTGCCCGGCCAGCGCGGCCACCTGGGCGATGCCGCCACCCATGGTGCCGGCGCCGACCACACCGACCGGCACGGACCGCGAGATCGGGTCCATGGACCTCCCTCGTCCCCATGATCATCAACGGTTGGCCACGTCCTGGCGTCGCCAACCGTTGATGATCATGGGAATGATGTGACACAGTTGGAGCGAACGTGCGTAAGTCTGTCACACAAGGTGGAGGTCCCGCGATGTCGCTGGGCGTTCTGATCGATCGGCACCGAGACCTCCTCGAGCGCGCCGAAACAGCCATCGCCGAGCGCGACTACTTCTCGGCGTACCCGGAGTCACCCAGCCCACGCGTCTACGGCGAGACGGCGGCGGCCGACGGTCTGGCCGCGTTCGAGGCCTGGCGGGGCGCCGGTTTCCCGCTCGACACCCCCGGTGCCGACGGCACCGTCGCCACCGAGCGCAGCCCGTTCGGCCCCGAGCTCGGCGTGCGCTACCCACGGGTCCCGGCCACCGACGAGGCCGTGGCGGCGCTGCTGACGGCGGCGCGGGCGGCCATGCCGGCGTGGCGTCGAGCCGGCGTGGATGGGCGCGCGGCAGTGTGCCTGGAGGTGCTGGGCCGGCTGCACGAGCGCATCTTCGAGCTGGCCAACGCCGTCATGCACACTTCCGGCCAGGCGTTCGTGATGGCGTTTCAGGCCGGCGGCGCGCACGCGCTGGACCGGGCGCTGGAGGCAGTGGCGTACGCGCACGCGGAGCAGCGACGCATCCCTGGCGAGGTGCTCTGGGAGAAGCCTGCCAAGGGCGAGCCGCTGCGGATGACGAAGACGTACCACGTCGTGCCGCGCGGCGTGGCGCTCGTGATCGGCTGCAACACGTTTCCGACGTGGAACTCCTGGCCCGGCCTGTTCGCGTCGCTGGCCACCGGGAACGCCGTCGTCGTCAAGCCGCACCCGAACGCCGTCCTGCCGCTTGCCATCACGGTCCAGACCATCCGCGAGGTGCTCGCCGAGGAGGGCTTCGACCCGGACCTCGTCACGCTCGCCGCCGAGGACCCGGCCGACCGGCTGGCCGCCGTGCTCGCTGTCCGCCCCGAAGTGCGGGTCATCGACTTCACTGGGTCGACGGCATTCGGGCGGTGGCTGGAGGACACCGCGCGCCAGGCCGTCGTGTTCACCGAGAAGGCCGGACTGAACACCGTCGTCGTCGACTCGACCGACGACCTGCAGGGGCTGGTTGGCAACCTGGCGTTCTCGCTCAGCCTCTACACCGGCCAGATGTGCACGGCGCCGCAGAACATCTTCGTGCCTAGAGCCGGTGTCATCACCGACCAGGGCCGCGTCTCGTTCGACGAGTTCGGCGCGGCGCTGGCCGGTGCGGTCGACAAACTGCTGGGCGACGACGCCCGCGCGGTCGAGATCCTCGGCGCCGTGGTCAACGACAGTGTGCGCGGCCGCGTGGACGGGTTCGACGGCGACAGCCGGACCGTGCTGGCCGCCCGCTCACTGGCGCACCCGGCCTGGCCGGACGCGACCGTCCGGACGCCGGCCATCGTCGGCGTCGACGCGGCAGACGAGTCGGCCTACTCGGCGGAGTGCTTCGGGCCGGTCTCGTTCCTCATCGCCACCGGCTCCACCCAGGAGTCGATCGAGCGGTTCGCCGCGAGCGTGAACGAGCACGGCGGCATGACGGCGTCGGTGTACTCCACCGACCCGGCTGTGCTCGACGCCGCGGAGCAGGCCGCCGTCGACGCCGGCGTGCCGCTGTCGATCAACCTGACCGCTGGCGTCTACGTCAACCAGTCGGCGGCGTTCTCCGACTTCCACGGCACTGGGGCCAACCCCGCCGCCAACTCCTGCCTGACCGACTCGGCGTTCGTCGCGTCGCGGTTCCGGGTGGTCGCATCGCGCCGTCACACCTGATTCGCGCCGTCTCCGGTGTGACATCGTGCGCTTCAGGGGCGACGTGACGTAATCGTTACGGCGAAGTTGCCGAACGCCTCTTGCAATTTTCGAGCGTAAACGTTTTCGTTCATGCACTGGGATTCGAGCGGCAGGTGCTCGGACCGATCCCTTCTGGGAGGGAGGACCCACACATGGCGAAGAGCAGCGCCCGCAAAAGCTGGGCGGCTGTCGGCCTCGCTGCAAGCGTGTCGCTCGTCCTTGCCGCGTGCGGTGGCGACGACGGCGACGACGACTCCACGGCGGGGGGCGACGGAGGGGGCGGCGACGCGGACTGCGCGTTCGCCGAGGAGTACGGCGACCTCAGCGGCACCGAGGTGACCGCCTACAGCACGATCGTCGCGCCGGAGGACGAACCGCTCGAGGCGTCCTTCGACCTGTTCGAGGAGTGCACCGGGGCAACAGTGGTCTATGAGGGCTCCGACGAGTTCGAGGCCCAGCTGCCGATCCGCATCCAGGGCGGGTCCCCGCCCGACATCGCCATCATCCCGCAGCCCGGCCTGCTGGCGTCACTGGTGCGCGACTACGACGCGGTCGTCCCGGCTCCCGACGAGGCGCGGGCCAACGTGGAGGCGTCGTTCGACCCGTCGTGGATCGAGTACGGCACGGTCGACGGCACCTACTACGGCACACCGTTCGGCGCCAACGTCAAGTCGTTCGTCTGGTACTCGCCGTCGGCGTTCGAGGGTGCCGGCTACGAGATCCCGGAGACGTGGGACGACCTGATCGCTCTGTCGGACCAGATCGTGGCGGACGGCGGTCTTCCGTGGTGCGCCGGCTTCGGCTCCGGTGACGCCACCGGGTGGCCGGGCACCGACTGGGTCGAGGAGGTCATGCTCCGCACCGCCGGCGCGGACGTCTACGACCAGTGGTACCGCCACGAGATCCCGTTCAACGACCCGCAGGTCGTCGAGGCCTTCGACACCGTCGGCGAGATCCTCAAGAACGACGAGTACGTCAACGGCGGCCTCGGCGACGTGGCCAGCATCGCCACGACGCGGTTCGAGGACGCCGGCCTGCCGATCCTCGACGGCACCTGCTGGATGCACCACCAGGCGTCGTTCTACCAGGCCAACTGGGGCGAGGGTGTCACGGTGGCCGAGGACGGCGACGTCTTCGCGTTCTACCTGCCGGGCATCGAGGAGGAGCACGGCAACCCGGTGCTCGGTGGCGGCGAGTTCGTGGCCGCGTTCGCGGAGCGTCCGGAGGTCCAGGCGTTCCAGACCTACCTGTCCAGCGACCACTGGCACGCTGAACGGGCCAGCCACGGCAACTTCGTCTCGGCCAACCGCACGGTCCCGATCGACGCCTACGAGAGCCCGGTGAACCAGCTCTCGGCGGAGATCATCCAGGACGAGGAAGCCGTGTTCCGGTTCGACGCCTCGGACCTGATGCCGGCCGAGGTCGGCACGGTCGCGTTCTGGACCGGCATGGTCGACTGGGTGACCGGCGCAAGCACCCAGGAAGTCGTCGACTCGGTCGAAGCCGCCTGGCCGTAGGAGACGGCACTCGGACGGGCGGATCGCGCGAGGGCTGGTGCCCGGCGATCCGCCCGTCTCGGGGCTGTCTCCGTGTCAGCGGAAGGGGTGACACGTGGACAACTTCGAGAAGTTCGGGCAGATGGCGCTGGCCATCGCCCTTTTCGTCGGCGTCATGGGTGCGATCCTGCTGCTCGTCGGCAGGGCCAAGCGGCGCGTCGACATCTGGCAGTCGCTGGCGTTCGTGCTGCCGGCGCTGCTGCTGCTCGGGATCGGGCTGATCTATCCGGCGGTCCGCACGATCTACCAATCGTTCTTCGACCGCACCAGTGACAGCTTCGTCGGGCTGGACAACTACAGCGACATATTCACCGACTCCGCCATGCTGGTCGTGCTGCGCAACACCGCGGTCTGGGTCATCCTGACACCGATACTGGCGACGTTCATCGGCCTGGTGTACGCGGTACTGGTCGACCGGGCACGCATCGAAGCCGCCGCGAAGGCCGTCATCTTCCTGCCGATGGCCATCTCGCTCGTGGGCGCGTCCATCATCTGGCGGTACGTCTACGAGTACCGGCCGGACCAGCAGAACATCGAGCAGGTCGGCCTGCTCAACCAGATCCTGGTGTGGCTGGGCATGGAGCCCCGGCACTTCCTCGTCGACACGCCGCTGAACACGGTGTTCCTCATCGTCGTCATGGTGTGGGTTCAGGCCGGGTTCGCCATGACCGTGCTGTCGGCCGCCATCAAGGCGATCCCGTCCGACATCACCGAGGCCGCGCAGCTGGACGGCCTGACCGGTGTGCGTATGGTCCGCTACATCACGGTGCCGAGCATCCGCCCGGCGCTGGTGGTGGTGCTGACGACCATCTCGATCGGCACCCTGAAGGTCTTCGACATCGTCCGGACCATGACCGGCGGCCAGTTCGACACCAGCGTCGTCGCGAACGAGTTCTATACCCAGGGCTTCCAGCTCGGTGACACCGGCCTGGCGTCGACCCTCGCGGTGCTGCTGTTCGTCCTGGTGATCCCGATCGTGGTCTACAACGTCCGACAGCTGCGAAAGGCGGACTACCGATGACGGCCGCGGTTCCCACTCCCGCCCTGCAGGAGGAGCTGGCCACTGTCGAGCCGGCCACCATCACCGGACGGGCCCGCAAGCGGCTCACCTCGCGGTGGGCTTCGCTCGCCGCGCTGGTCATCGCGGTGCTCTGGACGCTGCCGACGTTCGGCCTGCTGCTGACGTCGTTCCGTCCCGAGAATGACATCCGGACCTCGGGCTGGTGGAACTGGTTCTCCGACCCGCAGCTGACGCTCGACAACTACGACGAGGTGCTGTACGGCGGCACGTCGTTGTCGACCTACTTCATCAACTCGATCATCATCACGATCCCGTCGGTGATCATTCCGGTCTCGATAGCGTGCCTGGCGTCCTATGCGTTCGCCTGGATGAGGTTCCCGTTCCGCGACACATTGTTCGTCGCCGTGTTCGCGCTGCAGATCGTGCCGCTGCAGGTAGCGCTGATCCCGCTGCTGCGCATCTACGTCGACGCCGACCTGAACGGGACGTTCTGGCCGCTGTGGATCTCGCACACGATCTTCGCGCTGCCGCTGGCGATCTTCCTGCTGCACAACTTCATGCGGGAGGTGCCCGCCGAGCTGATGGAAGCCGCCCGGGTGGACGGCGCCGGCCACGTGACGATCTTCACGCGGATCATGGTCCCGCTGGTGACGCCCGCCATCGCGGCGTTCGCGATCTTCCAGTTCCTGTGGGTCTGGAACGACCTGCTGGTCGCGATCACCATGGCTACCGGCGCTCAGGACATCCAGCCGCTGACGGCACGGCTGGCGGAGCTGTCCGGCAGTCGCGGCAGTACGTGGCATTTGCTGTCCGCGGGCGCGTTCGTCTCCATCGTGATCCCGGTGATCGTGTTCGTGTTCCTGCAGCGCTACTTCGTCCGTGGCCTGCTCGCCGGTAGCGTC
The DNA here is from genome assembly GCF_004349065.1 of Jiangella asiatica. Taxonomy (GTDB): domain Bacteria; phylum Actinomycetota; class Actinomycetes; order Jiangellales; family Jiangellaceae; genus Jiangella; species Jiangella asiatica. The sequence continues at coordinate 45,845 of NZ_SMKZ01000040.1, read as the reverse complement.
AAGGGGTGATGTCCTGGTCTGGCCGCCGCGAGGATGTGTGTGATGACCGGCATCGTTGACGTTGCGGCCCGGGCCGGCGTCTCGGTCGCCACGGTGTCCCGCGCGCTGCGCGGGCTGCCCGGCGTCTCCGAGACGACCCGGCGTCTGGTACAGGACATCGCGGCCGAGCTGGGCTATGTGGCCTCGCCCAGCGCGGCCGCGCTACCCACCGGGCGGACGGGTGCGGTTGCGGTGGTCTCGCCGGTGGCCCGCGGCTGGTACTTCACCGCCGTCCTCGAGGGTGCGCAGGAGGTGCTGACGGCCAACGGCTACGACGTCCTGCGTTACGACCTGTCCGAGGTCGAGACCAACCGGCGCAAGGTGTTCGACACGCAGCTGCTGCGCAAGCGGGCCGACGGTCTGCTCATCATGAGCCTGCCGCTGACGCACGACGAAGTGCAGGCCCTGCACGCGATGCGCCGGCCGGTCATGGTGGTCGGGCCCATCGTGGCAGGACTGTCCTGCGTCCGCGTCGACGACGTCGAGGTCGGGCGCACCGCCACCCGGCACCTGGTGGAGCTGGGACACCGTCGGATCGCGTTCGCCGGCGGCGACCCCAACGACCATCTCGGGTTCCCGGTGTCGCCGGACCGGCGCTTGGGCTACCTCGAGGTGCTCCGGTCGGTGGGCGTCGAGCCCGACCCGGCGCTGACGGTGCCGGCCAAGTTCACCGTCGAGGCCGGCATCGCCGCGTTCTCGGAGCTGGCGGCGCGAGGGGAGGCGCCGACCGCGCTCTTCGCGGTCTCCGACGAGGTGGCGATGGGCGTCATCTACGAGGCACGGCGGCGCGGTCTGCGGGTACCGGAGGATCTCTCCGTCGTCGGCGTCGACGACCACGACATGTCGTGGCTGTTCGGGCTCAGCACCGTGGCCCAGGACGTCCGCGAGGAGGGCCGGATCGCCGCAGCCGCGCTGGTGGAGCGGTTGCGGTCGGTGGTCGATGCCGAGCCGGAGGTCACCACCGTCCCGACCAAGCTCGTCGTGCGCGAGACCAGCGCCCGGCTTCCGGGCTGAGGCACCGGAGCACGTGCTCCCGCTACGCCGGGCGGGCCGGCGCGGCGGGAGCGGTGTGCACTGAGCGTCGACCGTCTGTCAGGTGGTCGTCGCTCCGCTCGGTCCGGCCTCGATGACCCTCGCCGTGCTCGGGCGGGAAACCTCGATGCGGCGAGGCTTGGCCTCCTCGGCGACCGGGACCGAGAGGGTGAGGACACCATCGGCGTAGCTGGCCTCGATGTGGTCCAGTTGGAGGCCGGCGCCGAGGTTGAGCTGCCGGACGTACGTGCCGATCGGACGTTCGCGGCTCAGCCACTCGACGTCCTCGGACCGCCCGGTCCGCTGGCCCCGGACCGTCAGAGTGCGGTCCTTCACGCTGACGTCCAACGAGCCGGGGTCGATGCCCGGCAGGTCGAAGTGCATGACGTAGTGGTCGCCAGAACGGTACAGGTCCATCGGCATCGTCGCGGCGTTGCGAGCAGAACCCAGCATCTGCTCGGCAAGACGGTCGATGTCACGGAACGGGTCGTAGCGGGTGACCACATCAACCACCTCCTGTCACCACACGCCCCCGCTCACGCGGGAGCGGAAACGACGGTCATTGCACTTCTAGGTTTAGCACTCTCACCCCGAGAGTGCCAACCCCGAGCGCGAGATCCATCGGATCGGCGGCATCATGGCGGGCGTAGACCGAGGCGAAGCCGTTACGTAAGCAATCCTGTCGGCACTGGACAACCGCGTGATAGGTAAGGAATGTGACAGATTCCGCGCCGGAGACCCCGGAGATCCCGCCGACACCGTTCCACGATCTGGACGCATACGTCGCCCTGCCGCGCACCGGCGGACTGACGCTATCGCCAGATGGCAGCCGCCTCGTGACGGCTGTGTCCACCCTCAACCCCGACAAGACCAAGTACGTCACCGCGCTGTGGGAGGTGGATCCGGCCGGCGAGCGCCCCGCGCGGCGGCTCACTCGCAGCGCCAAGGGAGAGAGCGGTGCGGCATTCCTGCCCGACGGCTCGCTGCTGTTCGGCTCCGCCCGCCCCGATCCCGGGTCGTCCGGTGACGACGCCGACGACCCCGTGCCGCTGCTCTGGCTGTTGCCAGCCGACGGCGGCGAGGCGCGGGTCGTGGCCAAGCGGCCCGGCGGCATCGGCGGCGTCGTGGTTGCGCGCGAGTCCGGCACGGTCATCGTCGCCTCCGACACGTTCCCGTCCTCCGGCGACGTGGAGTCGGAGGAGAAGCGGCGCAAGGAGCGCAAGGAGAAGAAGGTCGCCGCCATCCTGCACGAGCGCTACCCGGTGCGGTACTGGGACCACGACCTGGGTCCCGACGCGCCGCGGTTGTTCGCCGGCACGCTGCACGACGGCGACACCCCGCTGGACGACCCCGCCGTCGAGCTGCGTGATCTCACCCCGGACGCCGGGCGCGCGCTGGACTCCGCCGGCTACGACGTGAGCCCGGACGGCAGCGCCGTCGTCACCATGTGGAACATGCTCGAGCGCGGCGGGCTGCGGCAGTCGCTCGTGGTCGTCGACGTCGCCACCGGCGAGCGCCGCGTGCTGGCCGACCACGCCGACTACGAGTTCGAGACCCCGCGGTTCAGCCCCGACGGCTCAACCGTCGCCGTGGTGCGCGGCAAGCGCTCCACCCCGACCGAGCCGGTCGACCAGAAGCTCGTGCTCATCTCCGTCGCCGACGGCACGCTGCGCGAGCTGACCGCCGACTGGGACCGTTGGCCCAGTGCGCCGCGGTGGACCCCGGACGGGTCGGCGCTCATCGTCGTGGCCGACGACGACGGCCGCGCCCCGGTCTTCCGCATCGACGCCGCCACCGGTGCCGTCACCAAGCTCACCTCCGACGACTACGCCTACAGCGACATCGTCGTCTCGCCCGACGGCGCCACCGTCTACGCGCTGCGCACGTCGTACCTGGAGCCGCCCGCACCGGTCCGGCTCGCCGCCGACGTGGCGGACCAGCAGTCCGTGCCGCTGCCCGCGCCCGCCCCGTCCCCGGCGCTCCCCGGCACCGTCGCCGAGCTCGAGACCACCACGTCCGACGGCGTGCGGGTGCGGGCCTGGCTGGCGCGGCCCGCGGGCGCCTCGGCCACCAGCCCGGCGCCGCTGCTGCTCTGGATTCACGGCGGACCTCTGAACTCCTGGAATGCGTGGTCGTGGCGGTGGAACCCGTGGCTCGCGGTGGCGCAGGGCTACGCGGTGCTGCTGCCGGACCCGGCGCTGTCCACCGGCTACGGCCTCGACTTCATCCGGCGCGGCTGGGGGTCGTGGGGCAAGGCGCCGTTCACCGACTTGATGGCCATCACCGACGCCACCGTCGCCCGCGACGACATCGACGAGACCCGCACCGCGGCCATGGGCGGCTCGTTCGGCGGCTACATGGCCAACTGGGTCGCCGGCAACACCGACCGGTTCGACGCCATCGTCACCCACGCCAGCCTGTGGGCGCTCGACCAGTTCGGGCCCACCACCGACGCCGCGTTCTACTGGGTCAAGGAGATGACGGCGGAGATGGCCGCGGCCAACTCGCCGCACAACCACGTCGACTCCATCACTACGCCGATGCTGGTCATCCACGGTGACCGCGACTACCGCGTACCCATCGGCGAGGCGCTGCGGCTGTGGTTCGAGATCGCCTCCCGGGCCGAGGCGGAGGACGGCGAGATGCCGCACAAGTTCCTCTACTTCCCCAACGAGAACCACTGGATCCTCACCCCGCAGCACGCGAAGGTCTGGTACCAGACGGTGTTCGCGTTCCTCGGCCACCACGTGCTCGGCAAGGACTGGGAGATCCCGGCCATCCTCACCTGAGTCCGTCGCCTGGCTACGGGAGCGCACGACGGGGTCGGCTCGCGCCGACCACGTTCGCTCCCTGGGCTCGCTGTATTTCCGCGCCGAGGCCTCTTACCTGCGTTCCACGGCGCGGCACGCACAATGGAACGCATGGCCATCACTGGGCGTCCCCGAGTCCGCGCACCCGAGCTGGTCGGCCGTGGCGGCTGGCTCAACACCGGCGGCTCGCCGCTGTCGCTCACCGAGTTCCGCGGCCGATTCGTGCTGCTCGACTTCTGGACCTTCTGCTGCATCAACTGCCTGCACGTTCTCGATGAGCTGCGGCCGTTGGAGGAGTCGTACGGCGACGTCCTCACCGTCGTCGGGGTGCACTCGCCGAAGTTCGCGCACGAGGCCGACCATGACGCCGTCATCGCCGCGGTGGAGCGGTACGGGGTGCATCACCCGGTGCTCGACGACCCCGACCTGACCACCTGGCAGAACTACGCCGTCCGGGCGTGGCCGACGCTGACGCTGGTCGACCCCGCGGGGTATGTCGTCGCGCAGTTCTCCGGTGAGGGGCACGCACACGCTCTCGATGCCATCCTCCGCGAGCTGATCCCCCAGCACGAGGCGAAGGGCACGCTGCGCCGCGGCGACTCGCCGTACGTCCCCCCGGAGCCCGAACCCACCCAGCTGCGGTTCCCCGGAAAGGTCATCGCGCTGCCCGGCGGGACCTTCCTGGTCAGCGACAGCGGCAACCACAGCCTGGTCGAGCTGGCCGACGACCTCGAGACCGTCGTGCGGCGCATCGGCACCGGTGAGCGCGGGCTGGTCGACGGCGGACCGGACCGGGCGCGCTTCAGCGAGCCGCAGGGCCTCACGCTGCTCCCGCCGGAGCTGCATGCGCGGGCCGGCTACGACATGCTCGTCGCCGACACCGTCAACCACGTGCTGCGCGGCGTCCGGCTGTCCGACGGCCAAGTCACGACGGTGGCCGGCACCGGCTCGCCGTGGATGCAGGGCGATCCGAGCGGCGACGACGTCAGCGGCGACCCGAGGGCGGTCCCGATGTCCTCGCCGTGGGACGTGGTGTGGTCGCCCGCCGCCACGACCGTCGTGGTGGCGATGGCCGGCATCCACCAGCTCTGGGCATTCGACCCGGTCGAGCCGTCCGTCCAGCTGCTGGCCGGCACCACCAACGAAGGGCTCGTCGACGGCAAGCTGCGCGACGCCTGGTTCGCCCAGACGTCCGGGCTCGCGGTCGGCGCGGACCGCCGGCTCTGGCTCGCGGACTCCGAGACGTCATCGCTACGAGCAATCAATTTCCAGGGCCCGTCCTCGGGCGTGGTCGAGACCGCCGTCGGCACCGGGTTGTTCGACTTCGGCTTCCGCGACGGACCGGCCGGGCAGGCGCTGCTGCAGCATCCGCTCGGTGTCACCGCTCTACCGGACGGCTCCGTCGCGGTCAGCGACACGTACAACAACGCGGTCCGCCGCTACGACCCTGCGACCGGCGAGGTGATCACCCTGGTCACCGGCGTGCGAGAACCCAGCGGTGCCGTGGTCGACGGCGCGTACCTGGTGGTGGTGGAGTCTGCCGCACACCGGCTCACCCGTGTGCCCCTCGGCTCGGCGGCGACGGCGCCCGGCTCCGCGCACCAGACCCAGCGGCCGGCGCTCGACGTGGCGCCGGGGGAGGTGGAGCTGGTGGTGGTCTTCGCCCCGCCGCCCGGGCAGAAGCTCGACGAGCGCTACGGGCCGGCCACCCGGCTGTCGGTCTCGGCAACACCCGGCGCGGTGCTGGCCGACGGCGCCGGGCGCGGCACCGAGCTGGCCCGACAACTGCACGTGCAGCCCGCCGCCGGGGGTGCCGGCGTCCTGCACGTCGCGGCGATGGCGGCCTCGTGTGACGACGGCGGCGAGAACGCCGCGTGCCACATCCACCAGCAGGACTGGGGTATCCCGGTGCGCGTCGTGGACGGAGGCACCGATCGCATCGAGCTCGTCCTCTCCGGATGACCTGCTGAAACGCGAGCACGTCAAGACATCCTCGAGGGAGGACCTGTCTCGGTCGCCAGGAGTGTGGCGGCGGACGTGCTGGGGGCCGACCCCAGCCCTCTCGACATGGCGCTGCGGCCGCACCCACGCCGTGCTGCGCTGTCGCCTCGGCTGGGCGCTGATGCCGGTGGCGGCACTGACGGCGCGGCCGGGCACGGCGCGTACTCGGCCGTCGACGTCGCCACCGGCGACGCGGTCGCGCTGCCCGACCGGGCCGTGCCGTAGAGGCGACCGGCATTCCGTTCGCGCTGAGGGGTGACGAGCGTCTCCGTGCGTGGATTGTGCTGGGTGGGCACCGGCCGGGTAGACTCATGATCAAGCCAGGGCCTCGTGATCGTACGAGGCCTGATCTGTGCCCGAATTCTGTGACGGTGGAGCGTCGAGGGAAAGTCGGGTACCCGCGCCCCCGAAGGCTCACCGTGTTCCGCGCCGTGCGGAAACGCTGGGGTGCGCCCGCGCTCGACCGAATCGGAGCACCATGACGTACACCCCTGCCGGCGTGCCCGCCGGCTCCCCGAACCGTTCGGACCGCCGCTACCGCCGTGACTCCGGTTCCGGCCGTGGCGACGGCCCGGCGCGCTCGGGCCGCGACGGCGGCTGGAACCGCGGCGGCTCGGGCCGTGACGGCTCGGGCCGCGACGGCCGGCCGTACGGGCGCCGGCCCTTCCGCGGCAACGACCGCCGGCCCGGTGGCGGCCAGCACCGCGACCGCCGGTCGTTCGACCCCGCCCGACGCGCGGCCATCGAGGCCTTCGACCCGGCCGGTTCCGCCTTCTCCGGCCTGGACGTGCCGGACCGCGTCGTCAAGATCCTCGGCGTCGACGGCATCGTCGAGCCGACCCCCGTCCAGGCCGCGGTCGTCCCGGACGCCCTCGCCGGCCGGGATGTGCTCGGCCGGGCGCGCACGGGCTCGGGCAAGACCCTCGCCTTCGGCCTGCCGATCCTGGCTCGCCTCGAGGGCGAGCGCAGCCAGCCCAACCACCCGCGCGCCCTGATCATCGTGCCGACCCGTGAGCTGGCCGGTCAGGTCACCCAGGCGCTGGAGCCGCTGGCCGAGACGTTGCGGCTGCGGATGGTCACCGTCTACGGCGGTGCGCCGTACGACCGGCAGATCCGCCGGCTCGACCGTGGCGCCGACATCGTCGTGGCCACCCCCGGCCGTCTCGGCGACCTGGTCGAGAAGGGCGCCTGCAACCTCGACGCCGTCGAGGTGGTGACGCTGGACGAGGCCGACCACCTGTGCGACCTCGGGTTCTTCCCGGTCGTGGACGAGCTGCTCGGGCAGACCCCGGCGGGCGGGCAGCGGCTGCTGCTCTCCGCGACGCTCGACGGCGACGTCGACAAGTTGGTGCGCCGGCACCTGAACCAGCCAGCCCGGCACGAGATCGACCCCGATGCCGGCTCGGTCACCACCATGGACCACCACGTCCTGGTGGTCGGGCCGCACAACAAGCTCGATGTCACCACTGAGCTGGTGCGGGCCAACCCGCGCAGCATCGTGTTCACCCGGACCAAGGGCGCCGCGACTCGGCTGGCCGAGGACCTCGAAGACGCCGGCGTTCCGGCGGTTGACCTGCACGGCGACCTGTCGCAGCGGGTGCGCGAGCGCAACCTCGACCGGTTCCGTACCGGCCGCGCCCAGGTGGTCGTCGCCACCGACGTCGCAGCACGCGGCATCCACGTCGACGGCGTCGGCATGGTCGTGCACTTCGACCCGGCCGGCGAGTCGAAGTCGTACCTGCACCGCTCCGGCCGCACCGCGCGGGCCGGAGCGTCCGGCGCCGTCGTCACGGTGGCGACCCCGGGGCAGGCCCGCGGGCTGGGCGAGCTGTTCCGCCGCGCCGGCGTCACCGCGAAGAGCGTCGACGCTCGCTCGCTCGAGGGCCCGATCACGCCGACCGCGCTGGCCGAGGCTCCCGCCATGGCCCAGCGCGAGTCGCGCCCCCGCCCCGGTGGCCGCGGTGCCGGCAACGGCCGTGATCGCTCCGGTTTCAAGGGCCGGCGTCGTGACGGTGGCCGCCCGTACCGCGGTCGTCCGCGCGACTGATCCCTTGGGGACGGCCGGCCGACATTCCCGCCGGCCGCCCCCGAATGATCACGTTCAGCACGAAATTCCATGTCGCACCATGCTTGTAAGCCTGGTGCGACACGAGATCTCGTGCTGAACGTGATCATTCTCAAGGCTGCCGACCGGGTATTCGAGGTTGGCGCGGCGCGCGGTCAGGGTGATGGCGTCAGGAGCTCGGAGCGCACGCCGCGGCGGGTGGCCGCGACGTGGTCGCGCGCCAGCTGACCCGCGGCGGCGGAGTCGCGCCGGCGCACCGCGTCGACCAGGGCCTCGTGCTGCTGGCGGGTGATGGTTCGGCGACCGGACGGCACGGTGGAGAAGTAGAACCGCGCCCGCATGCTCAGTGTCCGCACGAACCCGGCGATGAGCTTGTTCTGCGAGCAGTCGGCCAGCGCGCTGTGGAACTCGGCATTGATGCGGGCCAGCTCGACCGGGTCGGTGGAGCGGCGCTGCCGGGCGAGGACGTCGTCGAGGATGGCCAGCTGCTCGCCGGTGCGCCGTTCGGCGGCCAGCGCAGCGGCCTGCGACTCCAGGAACATCCGGCTCTCGAACAGGTCGGCGAGCTCCTGCTCGCTGCGGCCGCGGACAAAGGCGCCCTGGTGCGGCCGGAACTCGATCCAGCCGTCCACGCCGAGCGCGCGCAGCGCTTCGCGGACCGGGATGTGGCTGATGCCCAGCTGCTTGGCGAGGGCGTCGGCGTTGAGGTGCGCACCGGGCATGAGCACGCCCTGCAGGATGGCCTCTTCCAGGAGGTCGCGCACGTGGGGCGCGGTGCGGCCGGCACGCTGCATGCGATTGAGCGGTGCAAGACCGGCGATGCCGGCGGTGACGGCGCCCGTTGTCACGATGCACTCCCTCCGCGAGGCCAGCAAAATCCTATCTGATCGATACCCAGAGGCCGACTAGCAGTCTTCAGCGACTCCACTGGTAGCGTGGAATTGCAGCGGTTTTACCGTGGCGATACAGAGCGGAAACCTGGGAGTGATCCTATAGCTTCTCAGCCTTCCGGCTCGACCGCTCGTGCTGTGGATCCGCCCGCCTCGTGCGGCGTACCGGACGCGGGCTCTCGACGGGTGTTGACCACGGCGCGAGGGCAGTCCTAGGGTATCCGTATGGTGAATGGTCATATTCCGGATCGTGGAAATGACTAGTCGCGCCGTCGGCACGTCCTGGCCCGCCGAGCTGGCTGCTGTCCTCGGCCCCGACAGCGTGATCACCGATCCCGCGCGGCTGCGGACGTACGAGTGCGACGGGCTGACCGGCTACCGCGTCGTGCCGGCCGCCGTGGCGCTACCCCGGTCGACGGAGGAGGTCGCCGCCGCCGTCGGGGTCTGCGCGCGGCACGGCATCTCGTTCGTCGCCCGCGGTGCCGGCACCGGGCTGTCCGGCGGGGCGCTCCCGGTTGCCGACGGCATCGTGATCTCGCTGCAACGGCTGCGCCGCATCCTGCACGTCGACCCGGTGAACCTGCGCGCCGTGGTCGAGCCCGGCGTCACGAACCTCGACATCAGCCGCGCCGCGGCGTCCCACGGCCTCTACTACGCGCCGGACCCGTCCAGCCAGCAGGTCTGCACCATCGGCGGCAACGTCGCGGAGAACTCCGGCGGCGCGCACTGCCTGAAGTACGGCTTCACTGTCAACCACGTGCTGGCCGCGGAGGTGGTGCTGGCCGACGGCACCGTCACCACGCTCGGCGGCCAGTCGCAGCACCTGCCGGGGTTCGACCTGCTGGGCGCGTTCGTCGGCTCCGAGGGGACGCTGGGCATCGTCACCCAGGTCACCGTCCGGCTGCTCGCCAAGCCCGCCCAGGTTCGGACGATGGTGGCCGATTTCGCCACGGTGGCAGCCGCCGGCGACGCGGTCACCGCCATCGTCGCGGCCGGTATCGTCCCTGCGGCTGTCGAGATGCTGGACAACCTCGCCATCCAAGCCGTCGGTGCCTCGACGCGCAGTGTCTACACGGCCGACACCGCCGCCGCGCTCGTCGTCGAGCTCGACGGCCCGCCCGATGACGTCGCCGAGCTGTTCGACGATGTGCAGCGGATCTGCCGCGACCAGGGAAGCACCAAGATCATGGTCGCCGCCGACGCGGAGGAGCGGGCGCTGATCTGGCAAGGCCGCAAGGCGGCGTTCGCCGCCGTGGGACGCATCAGCCCCAACTACTTCGTCCAGGACGGGGTGGTGCCGCGCGGCCGGCTGGCCGAGGTGCTGGGCCGCATCGCCGCGATGGCCGACGAGGCCGGCATCCGGGTGGCGAACGTGTTCCACGCCGGAGACGGCAACCTGCACCCCCTGGTGCTGTACAGCGAGGCCGACGGCGAGCACGACCGCGCCGAGCGGCTGTCGACCGAGATCGCCGAGCTGTGCGTCGAACTGGGCGGATCGCTCTCCGGCGAGCACGGCATCGGCGCGGACAAGGCCTGCTCGATGCCGCGGATGTTCGGCGAGGACGATCTGGCGACCATGCTGCGCCTGCGCGAAGCGTTCGACCCGGCCGGTCTGTGCAACCCGGGCAAGGTGTTCCCGACGCCCCGGCTGTGCGGCGAGCGACCGGGACCGTACCGCCCGCACCCCTTGGAGACCGCCGGCGTCATCGAGCGGCTATGAGCGCCATCGTCACCACGTACCGGCCGGCGGACCTGGCCGAGTTGCGCGACGCGCTGACTGAGAGCGCCCGGGCCGGGCAGCGGCTCGCGGTCGCCGGCACCGGTACCGCGCAGTGGGGCGGCCTGGTTGACGCGGACGCCGTCGTCGACACCACCGCGATGACGGGCCTGATCAGCTACAACCCGACCGATATGACGGTGGCCGTGCGGGCCGGCACGCGCCTGGCGGACCTGCAGGAGGTGCTGGCCGAGCACCGCCAGTGGGTCGCGCTCGACCCGGCGCGGGCCACGGCCGAGGGCGGCACCGTCGGCGGCATCGTGGCCACCGCCGACGCCGGGCCGTCCCGGCACCAGTTCGGCGGCTCCCGCGACAGCGTCATCGGCATGACCGTCGTGCTTGCCGACGGCACCGTCGCGCGTTCGGGCGGGCACGTCATCAAGAACGTCGCCGGCTACGACCTTGCCAAGCTGTTCCACGGCTGCTTGGGCACCCTCGGCGTCGTGGCCGAGGTGGTGCTTCGGGTCCACCCCCGGCCGGCGGCGACGGCGACCCTCGCGGTCGCGTGCCCGGCCCGCGAGGCGTTCACGCTGGGCGGCCGCCTGATCGCGGAGTCGCTGGAGCCGGCTGCCGTCGAATGGACATGTACCCGCCCGCGAGGGCCAGGCCTGGCGCAACGGGCGGAAGCTGCACGAGAACAGCGCGACGGCACTCTCCTGGTCCGCTTCGACGGCACCACCAACGGCGTCGCGGACCGGCTGCGCCGGGCCCGCGCCCTTGCCGGCGAACACGCCGCCGAGGGCACCCCCGAGCACTGGCAGAAGGCCGGCCGGCTCGCCGTCGGCGCCCCCGGCGACACTGTCCTGCGCCTCGGTACCGCCCCGGACCAGGTGGCCCAGCTGGTCATGGACGTCGACCGCCTCGCCGCCACGCACGCCGTCGACGCCGCGATGACCAGCACCCTGTTCGCCGGCGTCCACACCGTCCGCCTCCGCGACGCCCCCGCCGCCGCTCACGCCGCCGTCGTCGAGAGCCTCCGAATGGCTCACTCCGCTGCGACCGTGTGCCGTTGGGCCCCCGATCTGCGGAACGAGCTCGCCCCTTGGGGCGACCCGCCCCCAGCGGTCTCTCTCCTCCGAGCAGTGAAGCGTCGCTTCGACCCCGACGATCGCCTGTGCCCCGGAAGGTTCGCGCCATGGTTCTGAGTCACCCCCCGCGGAGGCCGGGCACGACGGAGCCGGCCGGGGTTCGGTCGGGCATCGGCGAGGAACGAGCCGCGGGCGGGGCCGGCTCCGTCGTGCCCGGCCTCTGCGAGAGCGCAACTCATGACTGAGCGGACCTCCTTCGACTCGCACCGGCCGCCGAGTCGGGAGTTGCTCGACGACTGCGTTCACTGCGGCTTCTGCTTGCCGACATGCCCGACGTACGTCATCAACGGCGAGGAGATGGACTCGCCGCGGGGCCGGATCTACCTGATGGACTTGGCCGAGCGGGGCGAGATCCCGCTGGACCGGACGATGTCGGCGCACATCGACTCGTGCCTGGGGTGTTTGGCGTGCGTGCCGGCGTGCCCGTCGGGGGTGCGCTACGACCTGCTGATCGAGGCGGTGCGACCGCAGATCGAGCGGCACGTGCCGCGGACCAGGATCGACCGGCTGGTGCGCCGCGCGGTGTTCGCGGTCTTCCCGCATCCGGCCCGGCTGCGAGTGGCGGCGGTGGCCGGGCTGCTGTACCGGCGGCTGGGGTTGGCTGCGTCGCTGCGCCGGCTGGGCGTGGTGCGCCGGTTGCCGGCCCAGGTGCGTGCGGCGGAGGAGCTGCTGCCGCCGGTGCGGTTCCGGTCGCTGTTCGGCCGGATGGACGCCGTCGTGCCGGCGGTCGGGGAACGGCGGATGCGGGTGGCGCTGCTCGAGGGGTGTGCGCAGCGGGTGCTGTTCGGCGACGTCAACGCGGCGACGGCGCGGGTGCTCGCGGCGGAGGGCTGCGAGGTCGTGGTGCCACGCGAGCAGCAGTGCTGCGGGGCGCTGAGCATGCACGCCGGCCGGGAGGACGAAGCGGCGCGGCGGGCCCGGCGGCTCATCGACACGTTCGAGCGGCACGAGGTCGACGCCGTCGTCGTCAACGTGGCCGGTTGCGGCTCGTCGATGAAGGAGTACGGCGAGCTGCTGCGTGACGACCCAGCGTACGCCGACCGGGCGGCCCGGTTCGCCGCGTCCGTTCGCGACGTCTCCGAGGTGCTGGCGCAGCTGCCGCCGCGGGCCGAGCGGCACCGCATCGACGCGCGGATCGCCTACCACGACGCCTGTCACCTGGGTAACGCGCAGGGCATCCGGCAGCAGCCGCGTGACCTGCTGCGCTCAGTGCCGGGGGTCGAGGTAACCGACATCCCGGAGGCCTCGATCTGCTGTGGTTCGGCCGGCATCTACAACCTGGTGCAGCCCGATGCGGCGGAGGAGCTGGGTCGGCGCAAGGCCGCCGCCATCGAGTCGACCGCGCCGGACGTCGTCGCCACCGCCAATGCCGGCTGTCTGCTGCAGGTGCGACGGTTCCTCACCACCGACGTCACCCTGGTGCATCCGATCCAGGTGGTCGACGCGGCGATCCGCGGGGTGCCGCTGGGGGAGGAACGACGATGACGGCGTCAGGCCCGCGCCGCGCGCCCGTCGAGCTCCACCGACAGCGCCCGCGCGGCATCGGTGAGCAGCGGCACCGCGCGCTCGACCAGCGCATCGGTGACTCGCGTGCCGGGGCCGGAGATGGACAGCGCCAGCCGGGCCGGCGCGTCCGGCACTGCGACGGCGACGCAGCGCACGCCGAGCTCCTGCTCGCCGTCGTCGATGGCGTAGCCGCGCTCGGCGGTGAGCTCCAGCTGCCGGGCGAGCACGCCGGGGTCGGTGATGGTGTGCTCGGTCTGCTGGGGCATGCCGGTGCGCTGCAGGATCTCCTGGACGGTGCGCTGCGGCAGGGTGGCCAGGACGGCCTTGCCGACGGCGGTGCAGTGCGGCGAGACGCGGCGGCCGACCTCGGTGAACATTCGCATGGAGTGGCGCGAGGGCACCTGCGCGACGTATACGATCTGGTCTGCGTCCAGCATCGCGAGGTTGGCCGACTCGCCCAGCTCGTCGACCAGGTGGGTGAGCTGCGGGCGTGCCCAGGTGCTGAGCATGGTGGAGGAGCTCTCGCCGAGCCTGATCAGGCGCGGCCCGAGGGCGTACCGTCGTGACGGTTCCTGACGCAGGTAACCGAGGTCGACGAGAGTACGGACGATCCGGTGGATCGTCGGAAGCGGCAGGTTCGACGCCGTGGCCAGCTGGGACAACCCCATGCTGCCGCCGTGGTCGGCCATGGTCTCCAGCAGGCCGAACGCGCGCTCGACGGACTGCACGCTTCCCGAGCGGGGTTTCTGCTCGGAGCGGAGGTCGTCCCCTGACCGTTCGGCTTCCACGTTTCAGATACTAACGTCCACGATACAGAATTTGGAGGGCCAGATGGCCGCCCCAAGCCCTGGATACGCGATCACCGTCCGTGTCGAGGCACCGTCCTCGTCGACCGCCACCAGCGGCCTCGCCGCCGCCGTGAGTGCCGCCGGCGGCGCGCTCACCGCGCTCGACGTGGTCGAGTCGCACGCTGACCGGCTGGTCGTCGACGTCACCTGTGACGCCGTCGACGCCGACCACGCGGAGTCGATCACCAAGGCGCTGGCCGACGTGTCCGAGGTCAGCGTGCGCAAGGTCAGCGACCGGACGTTCCTCATCCACCTCGGCGGCAAGCTGGAGGTCAACCCGAAGGTGCCGCTCAAGCACCGCGACGACCTCTCCCGCGCCTACACCCCCGGGGTGGCCCGGGTCTGCCTGGCGATCGCGGAGAACCCGGAGGACGCGCGCCGGCTGACCGTCAAGCGCAACACCGTCGCCGTCGTCACCGACGGCTCCGCGGTTCTCGGCCTGGGCAACATCGGCCCGGCCGCCGCCTTGCCGGTCATGGAGGGCAAGGCGGCCCTGTTCAAGCAGTTCGCCGGCGTGGACGCCTGGCCGGTCTGCCTGGACACCCAGGACACCGATGAGATCGTCTCGATCGTCAAGGCGCTCGCGCCGGTCTACGGCGGCATCAACCTCGAGGACATCGCGGCACCGCGCTGCTTCGAGATCGAGGCCCGGCTGCGCGAGCTGCTCGACATCCCGGTCTTCCACGACGACCAGCACGGCACCGCGATCGTCGTGCTGGCGGCGCTGACCAACGCGCTGCGGGTGGTCGGCAAGACCCTGGACGGCATCAAGGTGGTGGTCAGCGGCGTCGGCGCGGCCGGCCACGCGATCATCCGCCTGCTGCACGCCCAGGGCGTCACCGACATCGTCGCCTGCGACCGGCGCGGTGCGGTGCACCCGAACGGGGAAGGCCGCGACGAGTTCCGCCGCTGGATCGCCGAGAACACCAACCCGCGCGGCGTCACCGGCTCGCTGACCTCGGTGCTGGCCGGGGCCGACGTGTTCATCGGGGTCTCCGGGCCGAACCTGCTGACCGGCGACGCCATCGCCACCATGGCCCCGGACGCCATCGTGTTCGCGCTGGCGAACCCCGACCCGGAAGTCGACCCGATCGCCGCGCGCGAGCATGCCGCCGTCGTCGCCACCGGCCGGTCGGACTTCCCGAACCAGATCAACAACGTGCTGGCGTTCCCGGGGTTCTTCCGCGGCATGCTCGACGCCGGTGCCCACGAGATCTCCGACGCGGTCATGCTCGCCGGCGCCGGCGCGATCGCCGACTCCGTCCGACCGGAGCAGCTCAACGCCAGCTACATCGTGCCGTCGGTGTTCGACCCGGAGGTTGCGCCGGCCGTGGCGGCCGCCGTCAAGCACGCCGCCCAGGCCACCGCCTGACCACTGGCGCCGGGCAAACGCCGCGAAGACAAGGCGTCTGAGGGTCGAGCGATCAGGGCATCTGCTCGTAGGCGGGGAGCGTGAGGAAGTCGATGTAATGGTCGGCCAGGGCCAGCTCGGTGAAGGTGGCCCTGGCCTCGGCCCAGTGCCCGCCGGCGAACGCATGGGTGCCGATCTTCTGCTCGATGGCGGCGCACTCCTCGTCGATGACCCGCTCCACCAGCTCGCGGGTGACCTGCTGCCCGTCGGACAACTCGACCTTGGTGTGCAGCCACTGCCACACCTGGCTGCGGCTGATCTCGGCGGTGGCGGCGTCCTCCATGAGGTTGTTGATGCCCACGGCGCCGGTGCCGCCCAGCCAGGCGGCCAGGTACTGGATGCCGACGGAGACGTTGCTGCGCAGGCCCGCCTCGGTGACCTCGCCGGGCGTGGACGCGATGTCGCGCAGATCCTCGGCCGACACCTGGACGTCGTCGCGGGTGCGGTCGATCTGGTTCGGACGGTCGCCGAGCACGGCGGTGAACGCCTCGCGGCACACCTCGACCATGCCCGGGTGGGCCACCCACGAGCCGTCGAAGCCGTCGCCGGCCTCGCGCGTCTTGTCGTCGCGGACCTTCGCGAACGCCGCCTCGTTGACCTCTGGGTCGCGGCTGGGGATGAACGCGGCCATGCCGCCGATGGCGTGCGCACCGCGCTGGTGGCAGGTGCGGACCAACAGCTCGGTGTAGGCGCGCATGAACGGCACGGTCATGGTGACGGAGTTGCGGTCGGGCAGGACGTAGTCCGCGCCCCGGGTGCGGTAGTTCTTGATGACGCTGAACATGTAGTCCCAGCGGCCGGCGTTCAGGCCGGCGGAGTGCTCGCGAAGCTCGTAGAGGATCTCCTCCATCTCGAACGCCGCCGGGAACGTCTCGATCAGCACGGTGGCCCTGATGGTGCCGCGCGGGATGCCCAGCGCTTCCTGGGCGAGGACGAACGCGTCGTTCCACAGCCGTGCCTCGAGGTGGCTCTCCATCTTGGCCAGGTAGAAGTAGGGGCCCTGGCCGCGGTCGATCTGCTTCTGCCCGCTGGTGGCGAGGTACAGCGCGAAGTCGACGAGGCCGCCGGAGGTGGGCTCGTCGTCGACGGTGATGTGCTTCTCCGGCAGGTGCCAGCCGCGCGGCCGGACGACGATGGTGGCCAGTGGCTGCTCGGTGCGCAGCGCGTAGTGCTTGCCCTCGGGGCTGGTGAACTCGATGGTGCCGTCGATGGCGTCACTGAGGTTGAGCTGCCCGCCGACGACGTTCTCCCACAGCGGGGTGTTCGCGTCCTCCTGGTCGGCCAGCCAGACCTTTGCGCCGGAGTTGAGCGCGTTGATGGTCATCTTCCGGTCGGTGGGGCCGGTGATCTCGACCCGGCGGTCCTCCAGGCCCGGCGCCGGCGGCGCGACTTGCCACGAGCCGTCGTCGCGGACGGGCTCGGTCTCGGCGAGAAAGTCCAGGTCGGCGCCGGCGGCGAGCGCGGCCGTCCGCTCGGCCCGTCGCTGCAGCAACTCCAGCCGGCGCGGGTTCAGCTCCCGGTGCAGGCGCTCGATGAGGTCCAGTGCCGTCGGCGTCAGCACCTCGTCGTACCGGTCGTGCAGCGGGCCAGTGACCTGGATACCACTCATGATCGCACCTTTTCCATTATGCGGAAAGTCGAATCTGCATACCAGAATATTGCCAGTGGCGAACGACGGTCAACCCGCCGGGCGCGACGTCGAAGGTGTGCAGCCGTGGCCGGTGCTCCGCCGACGGCGACGACCCCCGGGCCGTGGGTGGTACGGCCCGGGGGTCGACGTGCGGGGCGGAGGGCGTCGGTCCGGGTGAGGGCCCGGCGCGCCACCGTGGGTGGGGCGGTCAGAAGGCGGCTTCGTCGAGGTCCATCAGCGCGTTGTCGGTGGCGTCGACGACGGCCCGCTCGGCGGTCAGGCGGGGCAACACCTGGCGGGCGAAGAACTGCGCCGCGGCCATTTTGCCCTCGAAGAACGAGTGGTCCTTCGCGGCCGGCTCGTCGTCGAGCTTGGACAACGCGACCGCGGCTTGGCGCAACAGCAGCCACGACACGACGAGGTCGCCGGTGGCCAGCAGCAGCCGGGTGGTGTTCTGGCCGACCTTGTAGATGTTGCGCAGGTCGCCGCCGTCGGTCCTGGGGTCGGACGACATCAGGAAGCCGACCAGGGTCCCGAGAATGCCCTGCACGTCCTCCAGCGCTTTGGCCAGCAGCTCGCGCTCGACCTTGAGCCGGCCGCCGCCGAGCTCGTCGTCGAGGGTCTGCTGGATCTGCTGCGACAGCCAGCCGATGGCCTGGCCGTTGTCGCGCACGATCTTGCGGAAGAAGAAGTCCTGGCCCTGGATGGCGGTGGTGCCCTCGTAGAGCGTGTCGATCTTGGCGTCGCGGACGTACTGCTCCAGCGGGTAGTCCTGCAGGAAGCCCGAGCCGCCGAACGTCTGCAAGGACTCCGAGCCGAGCAGCACCCAGGAGCGCTCCGAGCCGTAGCCCTTGACGATGGGCAGCAGGAGGTCGTTCACCCGCTCGGCGGTCTCGTCGGTCTCGCCTCGAGCGGCCGCGGCGGCGACGCGGTCCTGCATGGTGGCCGTGTAGAGCACGAGCGCCCGCATGCCCTCGGCGTGCGCTTTCTGGGTCATCAGCGAGCGCCGTACGTCAGGGTGGTGGGTGATGGTCACCCGCGGCGCGGTCTTGTCGGTGGCGCGGGTGAGATCGGCGCCCTGGACCCGCTCCTTGGCGAACTCCAGCGCGTTGAGGTAGCCGGAGGAGAGCGTGGCGATGGCCTTGGTGCCGACCATCATCCGGGCGTACTCGATGACCTGGAACATCTGCGCGATGCCGTCGTGGACGTCGCCGAGCAGCCAGCCGACCGCGGGCTCGTCGCCGTCGCCGAACGAGAGCTCGCACGTGGTAGAGACCTTCAGGCCCATCTTCTTCTCGACGTTCGTGGCGTAGACGCCGTTGCGCGCGCCCAGCTCGCCCGTCTCGGGGTCGAACCGGAACTTCGGCACGACGAACAGCGAAAGGCCCTTGGTTCCCGGGCCGCCGGCGCCCTCGACACCGACCGGGCGGGCCAGCACCAGATGGATGATGTTCTCGCTCATGTCGTGCTCGCCGGAGGTGATGAACCGCTTGACGCCGTCGAGGTGCCAGCTGCCGTCGTCCTGCGGGTAGGCCTTCGTGGTGCCGGCGCCGACGTCGGAGCCGGCGTCGGGCTCGGTGAGCACCATGGTGGCCGCCCAGCGCCGGTCGATCATGATCTCGGCGATGCGCCGCTGCTCCGGCGTACCGTTGCGCCAGATCACGCTGGCGAAAGACGGGCCGGACGCGTACATCCAGGCCGCCGCGTTGGCGCCGAGGATCAGCTCGGCCGCGCCCCAGAAGACCGACGGCGGCAGCGGGGTGCCCCCCAGCCCTTCCGGCAGCGCGAAGCGCCACAGCTCGGAGTCCATGAGCGCGGCGAAGCTCTTCTTGAACGACTCCGGCACCGTGACCGTTCGGGCGGCGGGGTCGTACACCGGCGGGTTGCGGTCGGAGTCGACGTACGATGCCGCAAGGTCCTCGCGGCTGAGCCGGTCGACCTCGGCCAGGATGCTGCGGACGGTATCGGTGTCGAAGTCCGCGTGGCGGCCGCTGCCCAGCTGCTGATCGCTGCCGAGCACGTCGAACAGCGTGAACTCGATGTCGCGCAGGTTGGACTTGTAGTGGCCCATGCGTTCCTCCGTGCGGCCGTTCCGATTGCGTCCGCTGGTTGCTACCAGTCGGTAACCCATGGTGCTACCAGCGAGTAACTTTTCGCAACCCCGGATCTCGTGACCGGTCGGAACGACGGCGATCTCTTGCCGTCGTAGTGGAACTCACGGGGGTCCGGGGCCGTCCCATGAATATGCGACGACTAGGAACCCTGGCCGCTGTGGCGAGCATCGCCCTGATCGCTGCGTGCGGTTCGAATGACAGCGACGACGGCACCACAGCCGTGCCCGAGGACGGCGGCTCCGGCGGCTCGTCCGAGCCGGCCGTGTCGATCGTCAGCAGCCGCTGGGTGCTCAGCCAGCTCGAGACCGCCGATGCGTCCCTGCAACCGTCGGGCGAGTCCGAGGCATGGTTCGAGATCGGCGAGAACGGTGACGTCACCGGTTCGACGGGCTGCAACGGCTTCAGCGGCGCGGCGGAGGTCAGCGACTCCAGCATCACGTTCCAGCCGCTCATCTCGACCCGGCGCGGCTGCTCCGGCGAGCTGGGCGACATCGACAACGCCATGCTGGGCGTGCTGCGTGGTGAGGTCACCGCCGAGGTCTCCGGTGACGTCCTCACCATCACCAACGCCGAAGGCGGCACCCTGACCCTGCAGGCCTCCGACCAACCGGCGACGGAGCTCTGACATGGTCCGCCCAGCCGGCCCCGGCCTGCTGGGCGTTCTGGTGCTGCTCGCCGCATGCGGCGACAGCGGTGTCACGGCGAGCCCCGACGGCGGCTCCGACGCGGGGCCGGCGCTCGCCGGCCGGACCTTCGTGTCCACCGGCGACGCCGGCATCCCGGGCGGCGGACCATTGCGGCTGAGCTTCACCGACGACGGCCGGTTGCAGGCCACCGCCGGCTGCAACAGCCTCAACGGGCCGGTCCAGCTGTCCGGTGGCCAGCTCGTCGGCACCGACCTGGCGATGACGGAGATGGGCTGCGAGCCCGACGTCATGGAGTCCGACGCCTGGCTCGCCGACCTGGTCGCGGCCGAGCCGGCCTGGGAGCTCACCGAGGACGACACCGTCGTGCTCACCGCAGGGGACCTGGTCGTCACCCTGGTCGATCGCGACGTGCTCGAGCCACCGGCCGAGCTGACCGGGCAAGAGTGGGACGTCGACACCCTGATCGACGGCGAGACCGCGTCGACGGTGCCGGCCGGCGTCGACGCGTACCTGGAGCTCGACACGTCGACGTTGTCCGGGGTGTCCGGCTGCAACGAGGTCTCCGGCACCGTCGCGGTCAGCGGGGACACCATCACGTTCACCGAGCTGGGCGGCACGGACATGCTCTGCGAGGAAGCGGCGATGGGCGTGGAGGAGCTGGTGCTGTCGGTGCTCGCCGGCGAGGTCCGATACTCCATTGACGGCGATCGGCTCACGCTGGAGAACGACACTGGGCAGGGCCTGCAGGCCGTGGCCGGCGGTTGACACCGGCAGCCGTCGTTTGTCACGGTTCGTGCGACTTTCCACAACTGATCCACAACCTGTGGGTCGTGGTGCGGAATGGCTGATCAGCGGCCACATCGTGGCTGCTCGAAGACCCCTCGGACCCTTACCCCGAGGGGTCTTCGAGATTCCTATCGCATCCGGGCGTGAACACCCGGTAACGACACGGCATCGGGGCGAGTCGCCTTCGACACGGTCCATCCTGATCCGCACGTATTGCCCGAGCGGCTACATTGATCACCGCGGACGTGACCGGCGGTTCCTGGAGGCAGTGTGCGTGACAGGCTGAGTCGGGCCGAGTCGGCACTGCGTTCGGCGGTCGCGAGCGGCGGAGAGGCCGATCTCGGGCGCGACATCGATCCCCGCTCGGTCGGTACCCCCGACGCCTGGGACGCCGGCCGCACGGTCCGCGCGAAGGTCATCGACGAGTTGCTGCGCGACACCACGGGCGTGCCAGGCGCGGCCGTCCGGCTGACCGGCGCTCGGGTGACCGGCGGACTGCACCTGCGCTACGGCCGGTTGGAGCGGCCGCTGCGGCTGGACATGTGCTGGATCGACGACGTCGTGGTCCTGGCCGAGCTGACCGCTGCCGGGGTCGAGCTGGTTCGCTGCCGGGTACCGGACCTGCGAACCGAGTCCATCGACGTGCAGAGCGCGGTCTCGGTCCGTGAGTGCGTCGTCGACTCGGTCACCATCGTCGACACCCGGGTACACCGGTCGGCATCGTTCGAGGACACCCGCTTCATCGGCCAGTCGACGCTGTTCCACGCCCGCAACCTGCGTGTCGGCGGCGACCTCCTGCTCAACCGTGCCCGGCTGTTCGCGCGGTCCGGCACCGCGCTCGAGGCCGAGCGGCTCATGGTCGACGGCGGGCTCGGTCTGGTGGGTGCGCGGGCGCTCGGGCCGATCGTGCTGTCAGGTGCGTCGGTGGCCGGCAGGCTGGACCTCACCGACGCCGTCCTGCGCAACCGCCAGGGGGTGGCGCTGGACGCCCGGCGGATGGTGGCCGGTGGGGTCCAGGGACGGCGCCTACGGTGCAGCGGTGCTATTGACCTCGGGCACGCCGCCATCGCGGGGAGCGTCTCGTTCGGTTCCGCGGTGCTGGCCAACAAGGGCGGCGACGCGTTGCGGGCCGGTGACCTCGAGGCGGACCGGCTCGAGGCGGAGGACGGCACCCGCGTCCTCGGCCGGCTGCTCATCCCGCGCGCCTTGGTCCGCGACACGCTCGCGCTGCGCGGCGTCGAGATCAGCAACCCCGGCGGCTACGCGATGGTGGGCATCGGTACCTCGGTCGGGTCGTTGGTCGCCGACCGGTCCCGGCTGGTCGGCCGGGTGATGCTCGACGAGCTGGAGGCGACCTCGGTCCGGTTGGTCGGCGCCCGGGTGACGAACCCGGACGACTCCTGGGCGGTGAGCCTGCAGTCCGCGACGGTCCGGCGCGACCTCAACCTCGAGCGGCTCTCGGCGATGGGCGGGCTGAACATGAAGGGCGCACGGGTCGGCGCCGGGGTGTTCCTCTCCGGGGCCAGCCTCGACGGCGGGCACCGCGCGCTGGCCGCGTCCCGCGCCGTCGTCGGCGAGCGGATGGTGTTCGGGCGCCGCTTCCGCTGCCGCGGCGACATCGACCTCGCCCACGCCGACCTCGGCAAGAGCCTGGCCATGGACGGCTCGAGGGTGCAGGGCCAGCTGCGCCTGTTCCAGGCCCGCGTCCGCAGCGACGTCCTGTTGCGCGGCGCCTACATCGAGTCCTCCGGCATGGGCATCGACGCCATCGGCCTGCGGGTCGACGGCCGGTTCACCGCGCGCGGCCTGGTCTGCGACGGCGCGGTGCGGCTCACCGCGGCGGTCGCCGACAGCGTCGTGTTGACCGGAGCCCAGGTGTACAACCCCGATGGCAACGCGCTGATCGCGCCGCGCATCGAGGTGCGCGGCGACCTCATCGTCGGCAACGACCCCTACTCGTCCGACCTCGGCGGCTTCTGGTCCGACGGCGGCATCGTCATGCGTGACGGCAAGGTCGGCGGCGACCTCATCCTCGACGGTGCCTTGCTGCGCCGGCCCGAGCACCGGGTGCTCGACGGCACCGGCGTCCAGGTCGGCGGCAAGGTGTCGATCGAGAGCGCCCACATCGAGGGCACCGTCTCGTTCGACCAGGCCCATGTGCGCCGGCGGTTCGTCCTCAACAACGCCACGCTCGGTGGCCAGGGCGTCGGTTCCACCGACGGGCCCATCGTGTTCAGCGCCATCCAGACGACGTCCGACGAGTTCCTCGTCGACGGCGGCGTCTTCCGCGGCGCGTTGCGGCTCACTGGGTCCACGTTCGCGGCCGGCCTCAGCATGCGGGACGCGCGTATAGAGTCGCCCGGTCCCACCGCGGTGCTCGTCCCCGACGTCACCTGCGGGGTCATCCGCCTCACCCGCCTCGACGTCGACGGCGCCGTCGTCGTCGCCAGGTCCCGGGTGGGTGGCGACCTGCTGGTCGACGGCGGCTCGTACCGTCACCCGGGACGCATCGCCGTCGACGCCGCCCAGGTGACGGTGGGCGGATCGCTCGTCGTACGCGAGGCCACGCTGACCGGCGGGCTGTCCATCCGCCGTGCTGAGGTCGGCTTCGGCGTCGTCGTCACCTCGGTGCGTGGGAGCGTCGGGTCGCGGCCGGACGGGCGGGCGTCAATCGACCAGGTGATCGCCGCGGCCGGGCTGCGGGTCGAGGGCGACGTCGAGTGCCGCGACGTCACGCTGTCCGGCCAGTTCTCGCTGGCCGAGGCGGTGCTGGCCGGACGGCTGATCATGCGCGGCACGAACAGCCTCACCCACCCCGGCCGGACCGCGGTGTTCGCGCTCAACCTGCAGGTGGCCGGGTCCGTCGAGTTCGGCACCCCCGACGCCGACGGCGACAGTCCGCTCGACATCGTCGGCGACATCCGGCTCGACCGCGCGCACATCGGCGAGATCTGGTGGGAGAGTGTGACTCTGCGCCCCGGGGTGGCCGAGCACGACGGCGACGACCCCGCGGACGAGGTGAAGCCGCTGCTCACCTTGCACGAGGCGGTGGTGGCGCGGCGGGTGCTCATGAACGGCCTGAGCATCGTCGCGCCGGCCAACCCGGGCAGTCGCGCCGTCGTGGACCTCTCGGAGATGCAGGCCGGCACGGTGGAGCTGCCCTCCGGCGAGATCGCCGTCGACCTTCGCGACTCTGAGGTCCGCACGCTGGTCATGGACCCGACCGACACCACCATGGTCATGCTGTCGGGCCTGACCTTCGACGACCCCGGCGACGCCGATGTTGAGACCGCCCTGGCCTGGCTTCGCCGCGACCCGACGGGCTACCAGCACCAGGTGTACGAGCAGCTCGCCGCGCACTACCGGCGCTCCGGCGACGACGCCGCGGCGCGCACGGTCATGCTGGCCCGGCTGCGGCACCGTCGCGACCTGCTCGGATCGAGGTCGTTCGGGCAGATCCTCATGAAGGGCTGGGGATATCTCCAGGACATCACGGTCGGCTACGGCTATCGGCCGGGCCTGGCCGCGGTGTGGTTCGTCGGACTGCTGGTGTTCGGGACCGCCTATTTCTGGGACAAGGAGCTGGATCCGGTCGAGGTCAACGTGCACCCCACGTTCAACCCGTTCGGCTACGCGCTGGACCTGCTCATCCCGCTGCTGAGCCTCGGCCAGGACGCCGCCTGGGACCCGCGTGGGTCGGACCTCGTGGTGGCCTACGGGCTCGTCTTCACCGGCGCGGTGCTCGCCACAACCGTCGTCGCCGCCGTCACGCGGGTGCTGAACCGCCGCTGACCCGGTTCCCCGGGAGAGCGTTGTCCACAATTTTTGTACACAGGGGTGTGTGTAACGTGCGGATTCGCGCTCACCGGGTTGTGGACAGGGTTGTGGGCGACGCGAAAGCCAGATTTTCTTTGCCGAACCCTCTTGTGTGTGCCGTCCAGGAGGACTAGAAATGCTCCATCGTCCTCGACGATTCGAAGCCCGAAAGCCGGGGTGACCTGGCCAAAGGCAGCGAGAGAGTCGAGGTCGGGCCGACCGGAGAACGGCAGCTCGCCTACCGGGGAAACCTGGTGACCGCGTCCGATGCGCGGGGCGGCTGACGGACCCGGACGGCAGACCGGAAGGGCGCTGAGCACACGGGCAACCGTGAGTTCGGTCGCTTGAGCCGCAGCATCGGGAGCGGCGAGCATCAGGACCGGGCAGCCGGCCCGGATGGTTCCGGTCGTCTGAGAAGGCCCCTCGGACCCTTACTCCGAGGGGCCTTCGCCTTGCATGGAGCCGCGATCATTGTCCCACACCACTCCGCCCCGCTCGAAATGATCACGTTCAGCACGAAATCGCGTGTCGCACCAGGATTACAAGCATGGTGCGACACGCGATTTCGTGCTGAACGTGATCATTCCAAAGGCGACGACGGCGGCGGGTGTCGCGGGCGGGACAACACCCGCAAGCGGTAAACCCGTTGCCGCGGCCTCCGGTTCGCGGGTAGACAGGGCCGGGTGATCAATGCCTCCGCCCTCGTGACCACGCCGACCCTGATCGGTGAGCGCATCCGCCTCGTCCCGCTCGAGCCCCGCCATGCGCAGGCCGTCTTCGAGTCGCTGCAGGACCCGGAGGGCAACCGGCTCACCGGCACGCACCGGACTTTCACCCTCGAGCAGATCGAGCGGTTCTGCGCCACCCGGGCCGAGCAGGATGATCGGCTCGACTTCGCCATCGAGAGCCTTGACACCGGTGAGTACGCCGGCGGGCTGGCGGTCAACGGGATTGACGCGGACAACGAGTCCGGCGGCTTCCGCATCGACCTGGTGGAGAAGTACCGCGGGCAGGGCATCGGCCCGGAGGCGATCGAGCTGATGCTCCGGTACGCGTTCGAGGAGGTCGGCCTGCACCGCGTCTCCCTCGAGGTGTTCGAGTTCAACGACCGCGCGCGGCGCTCGTACGAGAAATGCGGCTTCGTGCTCGAGGGGCGGATGCGCGACGCTCTTATGTGGGACGGCAAGCGGTACGACACGCTGATCATGAGCATCCTCCGGCCCGAGTGGGGCGCTCGCACCAGCTGACGGGGGCTGTCCCCACCCCGCACTCGCCGGTCAGCGCCATGGGGCCGGTTCTCCCGGCTCCGTAGCGTCGGTTCCGAGCTCGCGCATCCGGCGTGACCGACGAGGGAGTTCCGGTGGACCAGACGTTCCTGGCGGTGGCCCGGTGATCCGGCTGGCCGTGCGCACCCTGCGGTTCCGCGCGGGTGCCTTCGTCGCGGCGTTCGTCGCGATGTTCCTCGGTGCCGCCATCGTGATGGCGTGCGGCGGGCTGATGGAGACCGGCATCCGCACCGCGGTGCCGCCGCAGGAGCTGGCCGGCTCGGACGTCGTCGTCGCCGGCGACCAGCGTTACGACATGGCTGGTTCCGACGACGGCGCGGTGCTGGCCGAGCGGGTCCGGATGGATGCGGGGCTGGTGGACACCGTCGCCGCCGTCGACGGCGCGGCCACCGCGGAGGGCCACGTCCTGGACGAGTCGGCCCCGGCCGGCACGGTCGACGCGATCGCCGTCACCGCCGAGCCCGGCACCACGACCAGCACCTTGCGCGAGCGCATCGACGCGGCCCTCGCCGACACCGCGACAACCACACTCACCGGCGACGACCGAGGCCTCGCGGAGGTTCCGGAGGCCGTGGCCAGCAGCGAGGACCTGATCTCGCTGGCCGGCGTCTTCGGCGGCTGGGCGATCATGGTCTCGATGTTCGGCGTCGCCTCGATGCTCGCGCTCTCGATCCAGCAGCGCGGTCGCGAGCTGGCGCTGCTGCGCGCGGTCGGCTCGACGCCGGGGCAGCTGCGCCGGATGATACTCGGCGAGACGCTCGTGCTGTCGGCGGTCGCGACGGCGCTTGCTGCGTTCCCCGGCCGTTGGCTCGGCGAGTTCCTGTTCGAGCGGATGGTCGACGCCGGTGTCGTGCCCGCCGGGGTGGAGTTCCGGCAGAGCTGGATCCCGGTGGTGACGGCGATCGGCGCGGCGACGCTCGCGGCGATCGGCGGCGCCCTGGTCGCGGGCCGGCGCGCTGCCGCCGTCCGTCCAACCCAGGCGCTGGCGGAGGCCAGCCTCGACCGGTCCGGCACGAGCCGCTGGCGGGTATTCTTCGCGCTGCTGACCCTCAGCGGCGGCGTCGCGCTGGGCGTCGTCACCATCACGGTCATGAGCGGGCCGCTGACCTCCAGCACCGCCGGTCCGGCGGTGATCCTCTGGGCCATCGGGCTGGCACTGCTCAGCCCCATGCTGACTCGGGCGGCGACCGTGGTGCTGCAGTGGCCGCTGCGTGCGGTCTCCGGCACCGCCGGACACCTGGCCGTGCTCAACGCCCGGGCCCGCACGGCCCGCACGGCCTCCGTCGTCACCCCGATCATCCTGCTGACCGGCATCGCCACCGGCACGCTGTACCTGCAGTCGACCGAGGACGCCGCCAACCGCGAGGCGTTCACCGAGGGGCTGATCGCCGACGCCGTCGTGACGGCGGCCGGACCGGTCGACCCGGGCCTGGTGGAGCGGATCGCCGAGCTGCCGGGGGTCGCCGGCGCGTCGGAGCACGTGCACAGCACCGGGTTCGTCGAGAGCCCGCGGGACGGCTCCCAGAGCGAGGACGGCTGGACGCTGCGCGGCGTGACGGCCGACGGCGCCGCCGCGACCACGCCGGTCACGACCGTCGACGGCGCACTCACAGACCTGCGCGGCGACACCGTTGCACTGGCCGCGGATCACGCGGAGGAGCTCGGTGTGGGCCTCCGCGACACCCTGACGCTGCGGCTGGGGGACCGCGCGGCGCTCGACGTCGCCGTTGTCGCGACCTTCGACGCCGCCGCCGACTACGACTCGCTGCTGTTGCCGGCCGACGTGCTGGCGCCGCACACGACCGCGGGCACGGTGCGGGAGATCCTGGTGACCGCGGACCGTGACCCCGACGCCGTCGTCGGCGAGCTGTCGCGGCTGGCCGCGGCCGGGCAGGGCCTCACGGTCGCCGATCGGGACGCGCTGTTCGAGGCACACGGCGAGCAGCAGCAAACTCTGGCGTTCGCCAACTACACGATCGTGATCATGATCGTCGCGTACGCGGCCATCTCGGTGATCAACGTGCTGTCGTCGAGCACCGGAGCCCGGCGACGCGAGTTCGGCCTGCAGCGGCTCACCGGTGCCACCCGCGCCCAGGTGCTGCGGATGGTCGGGCTGGAAGGTCTGCTGGTGGCGGCCATCGGCATCGTGCTCGGCACGCTGGCGTCGGTCGCGACACTGGTGCCGTTCAGCCTGGCCCGGATCGACTCGCTGACGCCGTCCGGCTCACCGCTGATCTACCTGGGCGTCGTGGCAGCCGCGCTCGTGCTGACGCTCGGCGCGACCCTGCTGCCCGGCTGGCGGGCGCTGCGGGGACGGGCCGCGGCTGCCGTCGTCGTCGACTGAGCATCGGCGCCGACCCGTGGCGGCGGGGTCAGCCGGGGGAGGCGACGCAGAACTCGTTGCCCTCCGGGTCGAGCATGACGGTCCACCGCTCCAGCCGGCGGTGGACCGCCGCGCCGAGCGCCTCCAGTCGGCGGACCTCCGCGTCGCGGTCGGTCGCCTCGACGTCGAGGTGGATTCGGTTCTTGACGGTCTTCGGCTCCGACACCTGCTGGAAGAAGAGCGTGGGGCCGGAACCCTCGACGGCGACGGTCGGGTCGGTCTCCGGGGTGTAGCCGAGCGCGGCCAG
Source organism: Jiangella asiatica (assembly GCF_004349065.1). Lineage (GTDB taxonomy): Bacteria > Actinomycetota > Actinomycetes > Jiangellales > Jiangellaceae > Jiangella > Jiangella asiatica. The sequence goes on along the minus strand of NZ_SMKZ01000040.1, from coordinate 17,469 downwards.
CCGAGCGATCTCGGCGCCGTCGTACGGCAGGACGTCGTAGTCGTCGAGCACTTCGGCCCAGAACCGGGCCAGGCTGGGCGCGTGCCGGCAGTCGATCACGATCTCGCTCAGGGCCGCCATGGAACCCGGAGGCTACGCCGGCGTGACGGGGCCGGGCAACGCATTTCCGCCGGGTGGTGACTCGACCGCCCGGCGGAGGTGCGAAGTCGGGTCAGTCGGTCTGGTCGTCCAGGGCGGCCTCGGCCGCGTTCTTCCGGATGGACTCGATGCCGTTCAGCGCACCGCTCTTGGAGCTGTACGCCTCGCCGACGGCGATGACCTCGCCGTTGCCGGCCTTGAGACGGAACCGGAACTGGTCGGACTTGTCCTTGTACAGCTCGAACTTGCCTGCCATGGCGGGGACCTCCGTGTGGGACGGCGACGTGGCAGCAGCAGCGTAGAGCACCCACAGGGGTCGCCACGGGAAGAACTGCAGAACAGGCGGTGTGGGTCAGGGGCAGCGCGGCACCGGCGTGCTCCACGTCGACGCCGACCGGTTGGCCACGTAGTAGTCGGTGACCCAGCGCCCGTCGTGCAGGCGGTTCCACACCCGGCTGGTGCCCACCAGCGTCCCCGTCTTCTGGCACATCACCCACGCCAGCGCACCCGGTGGCAGTGCGGCGCCGGTGGCCGGGAACGAGGTGCCGGGCCCGGTGCGCGCGGTCAGCGCCGTCGAGCTCGTCACCTGCCCGGGATACGTGCAGCGCGGCAGCCCGCCGGAGAACGTCGTGTTCGACGGCGTGGAGACGTAGTAGTCGGTGACCCAGGAGCCGTCGGAGAGCCGGTCCCACACCGACGTCGTGCCGACGTGCTGTCCCAGACCCTGGCAGACGACCGCCAGCGTGCTGCCCGGGTCACGCCGGCCCACCTGCGGGTAGGCCGCCGAGGGTCCGCTGCGGGTAGCCAGGCCCGTCGTGCTGGTCGCGCGGAAACCGCGGACGACGGTGCCGACCGGCGCGTCGAGGCTGTCGCCGTCGATGTTGATGGTGACGCCGCCCCAGGTCTCGTTGTGGTCGCCCTGGTACTGCTTGGCCCGCTGGTGTCCGGCCCATGCGCTGTTGGGCGCCGTCGGCCACCCGGTCAGCGCCGGGTTGCCGTCCCAGCGGGCCATCCAGACCGCGTCCGGGCGGGCGTAGCTGGACGAGCCGTAGGTGGCCGTGAGGTCGACCAGGCCGGAGTCCTGGTGGACGTACACGCCGGACAGATAGCCGGCGGCATGCAGGGCCACCGTCCATGCCGAGACGTAGCGGCGCACGGCCAGCACACACGAGGTGTTGGTGCGGTCGTAGTGCTCGACATCGGCGTATAGAGCGCTGCCCGGCAGCAGCCCGAGCGCGCGGGCGCGGGCGACCGCGTCCTGCCCCTCCGACGTGCCGACCGAGACGGCGTCGGTCGCCGTGTACCGGTGCGGCTTGGTGCCGAACATGCAGAACGGCTGCCGGCCGAAGTAGGTGGGCAGCAGCCGCCAGCCCATCGCGCTGGTGTCACGCACCCAGGCGGCGGTCAGGTTCGGCTGGGCGCAACCCCGGTTCACGCCGCCGAAGTAGATGTTGGCGGTGCGGTACGGCGAGGCCAGCCAGGCCCGCATGGCCGCGAGCGACGGCGCCGTGCAGGTGTCGAAGCCGCGCCCGGTGGCCATGGTGGCCGACGACCCTGGCGGGTAGATGCCGGGGGAGTCCGGGTAGGCGCCGGCCGGTGCGGTGAGGGCCGCGACCACGAGGGCCGCGGACCCGACGGCGGTCGCGACCGCCCTGCTGAGGGTGCGCGCGAGATCACGCGCGCGGCTGCGCGCCCTGCGGCTCATGGCGGACCCCCGTCCTCACACCCCTGAGTGTGCTCCTGGAACGAGGGTTCGACGTGCGGATTCGCAGACGTTACCGACCTGCAACGGTGGCGATCGGCGCGTCCAGGGAATCGCTGTCGATGTTGATGGTGACGCCGCCCCACGTCTCGTTGTGGTCGCCCTCGTACTGCTTGGCGCGCTGGTGGTTCGACCACTGGCTGTCCGGTGCGGTCGGCCAGCCGGTGAGCGCCGGGTTGCCGTCCCAGCGGGCCATCCAGACGGCGTCCGGGCGGGCGTGGTCGGGGGAGTCGTAGACGGCGGACAGGTCGATCAGCCCGGAGTTCTGGTGCACGTAGACGCCGGCGCGGTAGTCGGCCGCGTGCAGGGTGCGCACCCAGGCCGAGACGTAGTTGCGCACCACGTTGACGCAGGAGGCGTCGGACCGGTCGTAGTGCTCGACGTCGGCGTACAGCGCGCTGCCCGGCAGCAGCCCGAGCGCCTGCGCCTGCGTGATGGCGTCCTGCGCGTCGGAGGTGCCGATGGAGCTGGCGTTGGCCTCGGTGTAGCGGTGCGGCTTGGTGCCGAGCATGCAGCTGGGCTGGTAGCCCATGTAGGTGGGCAGCAGGCCCCAGCCGATGCCGGTGACGGTCTGCACCCACGACGGCGTCAGGTTCGGCTGCTGGCAGCCACGGTTGAGCCCGCCGAAGTAGATGTTCACCGTCTCGTACGGCGACGTGCCCCACCAGGCCTGCAGCGCCGCGACCGACGGTGCGGTGCACGTGTCGAACCCGAGGCCCTGCGCGATGGTGGGCTCTGGCATGGCGGCCGGTTCGGTGTCCGCGGACGGCGCGCTGGCTGCGGCCTGTCCGCCGGCCAGAGTGGCGGCGGCGGTCAGCACCAGGGCCATGACGGAGCCTCGTCGCAGAGTCATGGCAACAGTCATATCATCTTGGATCGGTCACGATAAGGGGTCCCGCGTACACCACCAGGCGTTCTCGCGCATCACCAGGCTCGTAAGCATGGTGCGACACGAGATCTCGTGCTGAACGTGATCATTTCGCTACTGGCAGTGGGAGTGACGGGCGCAGGATCGTCACGCCGGTCGGCGACCCGTGCGACATGGCGAGCAGCGCGTCGACGCCGTCCTCCAGACCGAGCGTCCGGCCGATCAGCAGGTCCGGCCTGAGCGTGCCCGCCGCGATCTGCTCGAGCATCGGCGGGTAGTCGTGTGCCGCCATGCCATGGCTGCCGAGGATCTCCAGCTCGTTCGCGACCACCGGGCCCATCGCAACGGCCTGGGTCGCGTGGTCGGCGAGCAGCAACCCGGCCTGGACGTGCCGGCCGCGTTTGCGCAACCCCCGCAGCGAGCCCTGGAACGTCGCGGTGCTGCCCAGGGCGTCGACGGAGATGTGCGCGCCGCCACCGGTGGCCTCCCGGACCGCGACCGCGACGTCCGGCACCGCCGATCCGTCGACGACGACCGCGGCGCCCAGCCGGCCGGCCAGCTCCAGCGCCGCGGCGGACACGTCGACGGCCACGACCCGCGCACCGTGTGCGGCCGCGATCATCACCGCAGACAGCCCGAGCCCGCCGCACCCGTGCACCGCGACCCAGTCGCCGTCGCGCACCCGGCCCTGCGCCACTACTGCCCGGTACGCGGTGGCGAACCGGCAGCCCAGGCCCGCGGCGGTGGCGAAGTCGATCTCGCCGGGCACCCGGACGAGGTTCACGTCGGCGTGCTCGACCGCGACCAGCTCGGCGAAGGAGCCCCAGTGGGTGAAGCCCGGCTGCGTCTGCCGGTCGCACACCTGGTGGTCGCCGGCCAGGCACCGTGGGCAGGTGCCGCAGGCGCAGACGAACGGCGTGGTCACCCGGTCGCCGGACCGCCAGCCGGTGACCTCCTGCCCGACCTCGGCGACGGTGCCGGCCAGCTCGTGTCCGGGCACGTGCGGAACCGTGATGTCGTCGTCGTGCCCCATCCAGCCGTGCCAGTCGCTCCGGCACAGCCCCGTGGCCTCGACCCGGATGATCGCGCCGCCGGCGGGGCAGTCGGGCTCTGGCACGTCGCGGACGGCGGGCCGCTCCCGGAACCTTTCGTAGACCATCGCGCGCACGCCGCCGACCCTAGACGGCGAGGCGAAAACCCCGGTGCGCGCCCCGCGGCCGGCGGTACGATCCTCACCTCGACCACCTGTGCGGACGGACCCTCGGCGGTGGCGATTCGTTCCGGGCCGGAAGGGCGATGCGGTGGCCGTCAACGAGCTTTTCGACGCTGCTATGACGCTCCCGGTGCTCCCGTTCACCTTCCTGGCGTTGGCGGTCGTCGTCTACTGGCTGTTGGTCATGGTGGCGGGGACGGTGCTCGAACGGCCTGCCGTCGACGTCGCCGGCCTGCGCTCCGCGGTGGGCCTGGGTGGGCTGCCGGCGAGCCTGGTGGCGACGCTGCTGATCGGGCTGGCGTGGGTCGCCAGCCTTCTCGCGACGGCGGCACTCGTGGACGGCCCGGCCGACGATCCGCCCGGGCGGGCCGCGTCGGTCGGCATCGTGCTGGGTGCCCTGGCGCTCGCCTGGGCCGGCAGCGCCATGCTGGCGGTGCCGATCAGGCGGGCGCTGCGCCCTGGACCCCGGCGCGACCCCGCGGCGCTGGTCGGCCGGGTCTGTGTGGTCCGGTCCGCGCAGGTGGGACCGGACCACGGCGAGGCCGAGGTCACGGGTGCCGACGGCAGCCCCGTCGTCATCGAGGTCCGCCAGGCCGGCTCCGACGAGCTCCGACCCGGCAGCACCGCGCTGATCCATGACTACGACGCCGACCACCGGGTGTTCTGGGTGACCGCGTTCGAGCCCCAGTTGGGCACCAACCTCTGACGCGGCCGAGGCGGATCAGCCGCCGGCTCAGCGGCCGTAGCCGGCCCGGCGGAACGCGTCGGCGATGGCGCCGCTCGCCGCCGGCTTGCCGCCCCGGTCGTCGCGAGGCGCGCGGCCGCCCCGTCGGTCGCCGCCACGGCTGCCGCCCGGTTTGCCGGCACCGTCGCGTTCGCCGCGCCGGCCGCCGTCGTCGGCCCTCCGCCCGCCGGGGTTGACCTCGTCGTCGAGGCGCAGGGTCAGGGAGATGCGCTTGCGGTCGACGTCGACGTCGAGGACCTTGACCCGTACGACGTCGCCGGGCTTGACCACCTCGCGCGGATCGGACACGAACCGCCGCGACATGGCCGAGACGTGCACCAGGCCGTCCTGGTGCACGCCGACGTCGACGAACGCACCGAACCCGGCGACGTTGGTGACCACGCCCTCAAGCACCATGCCGGGCGCGAGGTCGGTGATCTTCTCGACGCCGTCGCTGAACGTGGCGGTCTTGAACGACGGGCGCGGGTCGCGGCCGGGCTTCTCCAGCTCGCGCAGGACGTCGGTGACGGTCGGCAGGCCGAAGGTGTCGTCGGTGAAGTCGCCGGGCCGGAACTTCCGCAGCACCCGGGTGTCGCCGAGCAGCGACGTGAGGTCGCGTCCGGACCGTTCGACCATGCGACGCACCAGGGGGTACGCCTCTGGGTGGACGCTGGAGGAGTCGAGCGGGTCGTCGCCGCCGCGGATGCGCAGGAAGCCGGCGCACTGCTCGAACGCCTTGGGTCCCAGCCGCGACACGTCCTTGAGCGCGGTCCGGGACCGGAACGGGCCGTTGGCCTCCCGGTGGGCGACGATGTTGTCCGCGAGCCCGGGGGTGATGCCGGAGACCCTGGTCAGCAGCGGGGTCGACGCGGTGTTGAGGTCGACGCCGACGGCGTTCACGCAGTCCTCGACCACGGCGTCCAGCGACCGGGAAAGCGCGAGGTCGGGCAGGTCGTGCTGGTACTGGCCGACGCCGATGGACTTCGGGTCGATCTTCACCAGCTCGGCCAGCGGGTCCTGCAGCCGGCGAGCGATCGAGACGGCGCCGCGCAGCGACACGTCGAGGCCGGGCAGCTCCTGCGAGGCGAACGCCGACGCGGAGTACACCGATGCGCCGGCCTCGGAGACCATCACCTTGGTGACCCCGGTGCGGTTGCGGACCAGCTCGGCGGCGAGCTTGTCCGTCTCGCGCGAGGCGGTGCCGTTGCCGATGGCGACCAGCTCGACGCCGTGCCGGGTGACCAGCCGGTCCAGTGTGGCCAGCGACTCTGCCCACCGGTCGTGCGGCTGGTGTGGGTAGACGGTGTCGGTGGCGACGACCTTCCCGGTGGCGTCGACGACGGCGACCTTGACGCCGGTGCGGTACCCCGGGTCCAGGCCCAGCGTGGCGCGGGTACCGGCGGGTGCGGCCAGCAGCAGGTCGCGCAGGTTCGTGGCGAAGACCCGGATGGCCTCTTCCTCGGCGGCCTCGCGCAGCCGCATCCGCAGGTCGAGGTCGAGCCGGAGCATGATGCGGGTGCGCCAGGCCCAGCGGACGGTCTCGGCCAGCCAGGCGTCGGCCGGCCGGCCCTGGTTCACGATGCCGAACCGCCCGGCGATCTCCGTTTCGTACGGGGTGGGGCCGGGCGCGGCCGCGTCGTCGTCGGAGGCGGTCGGCTCGACGGTGAGGTCGAGGATCTCCTCCTTCTCGCCGCGGAACATCGCCAGCACGCGGTGCGACGGGACCGCCGTCAGCCCTTCGGCGACGTCGAAGTAGTCGGCGAACTTCGCGCCGGCCTGCTCCTTGCCGTCGCGGACCTTCGCGACCAGCCGGCCGGTGGTCCACACCTTCTCGCGCAGCGAGCCGATGAGATCGGCGTCCTCGGTGAACCGCTCGACCAGGATGGCGCGGGCGCCGGCCAGCGCGGCCGCTGCGTCCTCGACCCCGGCCTCGGGATTCAGGTAGGCGGCGGCCGTCTCCCGCGGGTCCAGGATGGGGTCGGTGAGCAGCCCGTCGGCCAGCGGCTCCAGCCCGGCCTCCCGTGCGATCTGCGCCTTGGTGCGCCGCTTGGGCTTGAACGGCAGGTAGATGTCCTCGAGCCGGGCCTTGGAGTCCGCGGCCATGATCTGGGCTTCGAGCGAATCGTTCAGCTTGCCCTGCTCGCGGATCGACTCCAGGACGGCGGCTCGCCGCTCCTCCAGCTCACGCAGGTAGCGCAGCCGTTCCTCCAGCGTGCGCAGCTGGGCGTCGTCGAGCGCCCCGGTCTTCTCCTTGCGGTACCGGGCGATGAACGGGACCGTGGCGCCCTCGTCCAGCAGCGCCACCGTGGCCCGGACCTGGGCGTCCCGGACGCCGAGCTCCTCGGCGATCCGCTGCTCGACCGACCGTTGGACCGTGTTCGTCACTGGTGTTCCACTCTCTCGTGCGGGCGTCTGAGGCATTCTGCCGGGTCGCTCCCGGCGACGGCGAACCCGCCCGGCGTGAGCTGGCGAACCCCATCCCCGGCGTGGCGCGGTGAACCCCGGAGTTGGCTGTTCGGGCCGCAAAAGTCAGTGTGCGGGCGCCGTTGTCCGACGGCGGGGAGTGCCGCTACGTCAGTCTCGACTACGCCACCAGCGCACCGGCGCTGCAGTGAGGCGCTGCCGGACGGCTGCGTCGAGCCGCACGAGTCGGCGCTGCGGCAGCGCCGACCCCATGATCATCAACGGTTGGCGACGCCATGAGGTCGCCAACCGTTGATGATCATGGGGAGGGTGCGGAGAATGGAGCGTGGCCAGGTACTCCTTCCGGTGGCCCGTGGTGGCCGCCGCACTCGCGCTGACGGTGTCCGCGTGCAGCTCGTCGGCGGGCGAGTCCGGCGCGCAGACCTCGGCCCCGGCGAGCACGGCACCGGCCTCGGCCCCGTCGCCGACCGAGACACCGACGCGCACGCCGACCCCGACGCCCACTCCGACGCCCACTCCGACCCCGACACCCACCCCGACGCCGGCGGTGTTCGACCCGGCGGCCGCGTTCGCCGTCGTCGAGCACCTGGCCGACGGGATCGGTCCGCGTGAGGGGACGTCGCCGGGATTCCAGCAGGCCGCCCGGTTCGTCGTCGACCGGTTGACGGCACTGGGCTACCAGGTGAGCACCGACCCGTTCGAGGTGCCGGCCGGCAACTCCTGGGGCGTCGACGTCGAGGCCGGCACCTCTACCAACGTCATCGCCGACCCGCCCGGGTTCGACCCCACCCGGCCGCACGTGGTCGTCGGCGCGCACCTCGACACCGTCCCGCAGGCGCCGGGGGCCGAGGACAACGCCTCCGGCGTCGGCGTCATGCTCGAGCTGGCCCGGATGGCCAGCGCGGAGCCGCCCGGCCTGCCGGTCCGGTTCATCGCGTTCGGAGCCGAGGAGCCTCGCGGCGAGGGCGACGCGCTCCACCATTTCGGCTCGCAGCACTACGTGCGTGAGCTGCCGGCGGCGCAGCGGTCGGCCGTGGCCGGGATGGTGTCGCTCGACCGCGTCGGAGTCGTCGCCGACCACGTCCCGGTGTGTACCGGCGGCCGCGGCACGACGGCACTGCGCGACGCGCTGGTCGCCGCGGCCGGCACCGCCCAGGTGCCGGTTCAGACCTGTGAGAACCGCTCCAGCGACCACTGGTCGTTCGAGAAGGCCGAGCTGCCCGCGGCCCGGCTCGGCAGCATCCCGTACGACGGCTACCACTCACCCGGCGACGTGCCCGCGATCGTCGATCCCGCTCAGCTGGACCGGGTCGGGCGCATCGTGTGGGCCTGGCTCGGCACGCTCTGACCGCGCGTCGTTCCCGTCGGGAACCGGAGGTTTCGACCGGACATACCGGGGCAAGATGCCCTCCGGTGCCGCGCGGGAGGAGGGTGCATGCGGGTGAGGTCGGCTGTCGTCGTGGTGGCTGCCGCCTTTTTGGCGCTCACCGGGTGCGCCGACGACACCGAGCCGCGCGCCGTACCGGAGTCGTCCACCAGCCAGCCGTGGCCGTGGGAGAAGTACCCGCCCACGGTGCGGCCGACGCCGTCACCGACTCCGTCGACCGATCCGGTGGAGCCCGCGGAGCCGACCGCACCGCCCGAACCCACCGCGGCCGAGACCACCGAGCCGCCGGCGACTCCGGAGCCGACCGAGCCCGCGGAATCGCCCGAGCCCACCGCCGAGCCGTCGGAACCGGATCACCCGCCGGCCACGTCGTCGCCGACGCCCACCGACTCGTCGCCGACTCTCGCCGACGAGGTCGTCGAGCTTACGAACGAGGTGCGCGACGACCACGGCTGCCCGGTGCTGCGCGCCGACGACCGGCTGGCCGAGGCCGCCCGGCTGCACAGCGAGGACATGGTCGAGCGCGACTACTTCGACCACACCAGCCCCGACGGCGACGGGCCGGGCGAGCGCGCGGCACGGGCCGGGTACGACCACTGGTCCGGTGAGAACATCGCGATGGGGTACGCGACGGCCGCCGACGTCGTCGAGGGCTGGATGGACAGTGAGGGTCACCGCGCGAACATCCTGAACTGCGACTCCCAGGCGATCGGTGTCGGCGTGGCCGAGAGTGACCGCGGTCTCTACTGGACGCAGATGTTCGGCGCGGAATGACTTGACTTCGAGTGCACTCCAAGTCCTACCGTCGATGGTGTGACGACGCTCGACCTGCGTGAGTCCCTCCGCGAAACCACGATCACCGTTCCGACCGAGACCATCTCCGAGGTGGCCGCCCGGATCGGGGTCACCGTGCACACGTTGCGCTACTACGAGCGCATCGGCCTGCTGGACGTGCCGCGCGACTCCGCTGGGCGCCGTCACTACACCCCCGACGACGTCGACCGGGTCGTCTTCATCACCCGGCTGCGGCAGACCGACATGCCCATCCGCGACATCCAGCGCTACTTCGAGCTGGCCGACGCGGGTCCATCGACGGAGCCGGACCGGCTGGAGCTGCTGGAGAAGCACCGCGAGGCCGTCCGGGTGCGTATGGAGGCACTGCGCATCGCCCTGGACGTCGTCGACTTCAAGATCGCCAAGTACGGCGGCACGGCACGGCCGTGATGCCCCGCCGCCCGTCACCTGCGGGACGGCGTGCGCTGCACCCGGCGCCACGCAAGCAGACCGCACAGGGCGAAACCGATCGCGTTGGCCACGCCGTGGGTGGCCGCCATCCAGCTGAGCGACAGGTGCGGCACGGCGTCCCCGACCTGGCCGGCGGCCCAGCTCAGCGCCAGCGCCATGGTCAGCACCAGCACCACGGCGCTGACCCGGAACAGCGCGCGTGCCGTCCGATCGCCCGCCGCGGACGCCACGTCCCGCCACGTCGTCCAGGCCACCAGCCACATCCCGGCCGTCAGGACGACCGCGCCCGCCAGCTCGACGCCGTCGCCGGTGAAGTGGCCGGCGAACACCAGCGCGATGCCGGTCGGCACCGTGAGGGCGGCGACGTCGGCGGCCGGGCGCGGCGTCGTCGCCGCCACCAGCGCGGCCACCAGGGCCGCGGCGAAACCTGCGTAGTGGAAGTGTGCGGCGGTCAGCGCCTGCGTGGTCATGCCGAAGCCGAGCAACTCCCAGCCGCCGCGCTCGGCGACCAGGCTGCTCGCCGCCACGGCCGGTGACACCATCGCGGTGAGGGCGGCGACCTCGACCGGCGGCAGCGGGTTCTGGCGGGTCACCACTTCGCCCCGGCCGGCCCGCACCACGCGCACCAGCCGGGCCAGCGCGAGGACCGCGAGCCACCCCGCAACCGCCGCGTAGCAGCCGGCCAGCGCGACGGCGAACCACGCGCCGCGGTCCAGCAGCAGCGAGAGTGTGCCCAGTGCGCCGGCTAAGGGCCACACCTGGCCGACCGGACCGAGCCGCCGCTCGTCATCGTCGAGCAGCCGCAGTCCCAGCGGGACTATCACCACCATGCCCAGGGCCACGATCGCGCCGACGAGTACCGTCACGGCAGGAACTCTAGAGCGCCGTCGCACACGGGAAGGAGATCGATGCTGGCGGAGGCGGACATCCGGGCCAATCTCGCCGCGGTGCGTGCGCGGGTCGACGACGCCTGCCGGGCGGCTGGGCGCCGGCCGGACGAGGTGGAGGTGCTCCTGGCGACGAAGACCCAGCCGGCGGCGCGGGTCGCGGTCGCCGTCGCCGCCGGCGCCCGCCTGATCGGGGAGAACCGCGTGCAGGAGCTGGCGGAGAAGGACGCATGGCTGGCGTCGCTGCCCTGTGAGCGGCACTTCATCGGACACCTGCAGACCAACAAGGTCAACCAGGTGCTGCGCTACGTCAGCTGCGTGCAGTCCGTCGACCGGCCCGACGTGGCCGACCGGCTGCAGCGGCGGCTGGCGGTGCTGGACCAGGTGCTCGATGTCCTGGTCCAGGTCAACACCTCCGGCGAGGACAGCAAGTTCGGCGTCGCGCCGGCCGACGCGGTCCAGCTGATCGGCGAGGTCGCGAAGCATGACCGGCTGCGGGTCCGCGGCTTGATGACGGTGGGGCTGCAGTCGCCGGACGCCGCCGCCGTCCGCGCCTCCTACCGTGCGTTGCGGGAGATCCGCGACCGGGCCCGCGACGCCGTCGGGCTGGAGCTCCCGACGCTCTCCATGGGCATGAGCGGCGACCTGGAGTCGGCCGTGGCCGAGGGCGCGACCATGGTCCGGGTGGGCTCGGCGGTCTTCGGCCCGCGGCCGCGCCCGGCCGGCAGGTAGAGCGGAGCGGCCAGGGCCAGCACGACGGCCCCGGCCAGCATCGCGGTGCTCACCGAGGTCGCTCCGGCCAGTGCCATCAGCACGATCCCGCCGAGGGCGCCGGCGGGCTGCGACACCATCGAGTTCAGCGACGCCACCGTGGTCCGGTGTGCGCTGGAGACCTGCTCGTGCAGCAGTGTCATGTGCATCGGGTTCGAAGCGCCGTGGACGGCGTAGGTGGCGAAGTAGGCGGCGATCAGCCCGACCGGCCCGGCGAACAGGGCCATGCCCACCACGGTGACGCCCTGCAGAACCCGCAGCAGGGCGGCGGTCAGCGGCACACCGAGCCGCCGGGACAACAGCGCCACCGTGGCGGAACCGAGCGCGGAGAACCCCCAGGCCGCCGACGCCACCGGGCCCATGATCGCCGCGGCCTGGTCGGAGCTGCCGACCACCTCGGTGAGCCGCACCGGCATCATCGACTCGAACGTCACCATGCCGAAGCCCCAGAACAGCTCCACGCAGATGAGCGCCTGCAGCGCCCGCGAGCCGCGCAGCACGCCGACGCTCTGACCGACGACTCGGGGCACCCGACGCACCGAGGCCGCCACCGGCCGCCAGCCGCGCGTCGTCCGCGTCTCCACCATCAGCACCGCCGTGGCGACCACCGCGACCACCTGGACAACGAGTGCGGCCAGCACGGGTACCGCCAGCGGCTCGACGTCCGGTAGCGATTCCACCCGCGCCAGCGGGTCCAGCGCGACCAGCCCGCCGGCCGCGAGCGCCCCCGTGGCCACGGCCGCCCCGAGCACCGCACCGCCGCGGGCCAGGCCCTGGGAAATGTCGGCCGCAGGGTCGTGTGCGAGCGCGGCGTCGACGTACCAGGCCTCCAGCGGCCCGCTGTCCAGCGCGCGGTACACGCCCTGCAACGCGTAGGCGACGGCGAACGCGGCGAAGCCCTCGGCGAGGAACAGCAGCGTGAGCACGCCCACGTTGACCACGCCGGAGGCGACCAGCACCGGGCGCCGGCCCAGGGAGTCCGACAGCCCGCCGGTCGGCAACTCCAGCGCCAGCACCATGAATCCCTGCGCCGCGATGACGAAGCCGAGCTGGGCGAGCGTCACGCCGCGCTCCAGCGGCAGAAGTGCGATGACCGGAATGATCAGCCCGGTGGGCAGCCAACGCAGCGCCAGCAGGATCAGGAAGCGGCGGCGGGCCGCATCGGCGCCGAGTGTCGTCACGACGCGTCCCGGGCCGGGATGGTCAGCAGGTGCAGCGAGACCTGGGCGGCGTCGGGGTCGTCGGCCAGGCGCGGGTTCTCGACGTACCGCGTGATGACGGCCTCCAGCTCCTCGGTGAGCGCGCGAAGGTCCTCGGGCCGGGCGAACAGCATCATGTCCGAGTGGCCGGCGGCGTCGAGCCACTCGCGGCCCCACTCGTGCCGCTCGGCCCGCCACCGCTCCAGCCGGTCGAGCATGATGCCCAGCTGCGCGCGGCCGACGACGGCCTCGGCGGCCCGGCCGGCCTCGCTGTCGGCGAAATCGCCCGCGTGCCAGCTGGTGACGTCGTGGGCGGCTCGCCAGCGGCGCTCGCGCCGGGAGAGCTGCTCGTCGTCCTCGACCACGAAGCCGAACCGCTCGAGCTGGCGCAGGTGGTAGGACGTCGAGCCGCTGGACTCGCCGAAGTGTCGGCCCAGCTCGGAAGCCGTTGCCGAGCCTGCGGTGCGCAGCCGGCCGAGCAGCTTCATGCGCAGCGGATGGGCGAACGCGCGCAGGGTCTCGACGTCGTCGATCCGCTTGCTGGAGAGTCCCATGAAGTCCACCGTACGACCGCAAAGAAATTTTTGCAAATATTTCTTTGCGGTTATCTGCTTCGCGTCTCGGGAACAACGTCGGATACCGTGCGTTGTCGCAGGGAGAAACGTTCATGAGCCGACGGGGTCGGTTCAGTGCGCCCAAGGAGTTAAGGAGCATCCATGGCCCGATCCACGAACGGGGCGGCGGCGCGGCGCCGCCTGGTGGTCGTGGAGTCCCCGGCGAAAGCCAAGACCATCGCCGGCTACCTTGGCGACGGCTACATGGTGGAGTCGTCCTTCGGTCACATCCGGGACCTCCCGTCCAAGAAGACGGAGGTGCCCGCCGCCGAGCGCGAGCGCTACGGCAACCCGGTCGGAGTCGACGTCGACGGCGGGTTCGAGCCGCTGTACATCGTGCCGGCCGGCCGCGCCAAGGACCAGGTCAAGAAGCTCAGGTCGATGCTCAGGGAGGCCGACGAGCTCCTGCTCGCCACCGATGAGGACCGCGAGGGCGAGGCGATCGCCTGGCACCTGCGCGAGGAGCTCAAGCCCAAGGTGCCGGTGCGGCGCATGGTCTTCCACGAGATCACCCGCGATGCCATCAGGGCCGCCGTCGAGAACCCCCGCGAGATCGACGAGGACCTCGTCGACGCGCAGGAAACCCGCCGCATCGTCGACCGGCTCTACGGCTACCAGGTCTCGCCGGTCCTGTGGCGCAAGGTCATGCAGGGCCTGTCCGCCGGCCGCGTGCAGAGCGTCGCCACCCGCCTGGTCGTCGACCGCGAGCGTGAGCGCATGGCGTTCCGCTCCGCGTCGTACTGGGACCTGACCGCGACACTGGAGACGGGAACCTCCGGCTCCGCCGCCGAGCCGAGCGCATTCGAGGCCAAGCTCGCCTCCGTCGACGGCGCCAGGGTGGCCAGCGGCCGCGACTTCGACGCCCGCGGCGAGGTCAAGAGCCGCGACGTCGTCGTGCTCGACGAGGAGCGCGCCCGCGCCCTGGCCGCCGCCCTCGGTGAGGTCGACTACACCGTCCGCTCCGTCGAGGCCAAGCCGTACACCCGCAAGCCATACGCCCCGTTTCGCACCACCACACTGCAGCAGGAGGCCTCGCGCAAGCTCGGCTACGGCGCCGCCCGCACTATGCAGGTGGCACAGCGGCTGTACGAGAACGGCTACATCACCTATATGCGTACCGACTCCATCACTCTGTCGGAGTCGGCACTGTCCGCGGCCCGGGCGCAGGTGGCGCAGCTGTACGGGCAGCAGTACCTGCCCGACGCGCCGCGCCGGTACACCAGCAAGGTGAAGAACGCCCAGGAGGCGCACGAGGCCATCCGCCCGGCCGGCGACAGCTTCCGCACCCCGGCCGAGACCGGCCTGAACGGCGACGAGTACCGGCTCTATGAGCTGATCTGGATGCGCACGGTCGCCTCCCAGATGCGTGACGCCAAGGGCGAGACGGTGACCGTCCGGATCGGCGCCACCGCCACGACCGGCGAGGCCGCGGAGTTCACGTCGTCCGGGCGCACCATCACCTTCCACGGTTTCCTCAAGGCCTACGTCGAGGGCGCAGACGACCCCGAGGCCGAGCTCGACGACCGCGAGCGCCGGCTGCCGCACCTGAGCGAGGGTCAGGGCCTGACCGCGGTCGCGGTCGAACCCGATGGCCACACCACCAAGCCGCCGGCCCGCTACACCGAGGCCACGCTGGTCAAGGAGCTGGAAGACCGCGAGATCGGCCGCCCGTCCACCTACGCGTCGATCATCCGCACCATCCTGGACCGCGGCTACGTGTTCAAGCGCGGTAGCGCGCTGGTTCCGGCCTGGCTGGCCTTCGCGGTCGTCCGGCTGCTCGAGGAGCATTTCACCCGGCTGGTCGACTACGAGTTCACGGCCCGCATGGAGGACGTGCTCGACGACATCGCCGCTGGCCGCGCCGACCGGGCAGCCGAGCTGGCGCAGTTCTGGCACGGCGACGACACCATCGAGGGACTGAAGAAGCTCGCCGACAACCTCGGCGAGATCGACGCCCGCGAGATCTCGTCGTTCCCGATCGGCGACGGCTACACCGTGCGCGTCGGCCGCTACGGCCCCTACATCGAGGACGCCGACGGCAACCGCGGGAGTGTCCCCGACGACCTGCCGCCAGACGAGCTCGACACCGAGAAGGCGCACGAGCTGGTCAGCCGCGGCAACGGCGACCGTGAGCTGGGCGTCAACCCGACCACCGGCCGCATGGTCGTGGCGAAGTCCGGCCGCTACGGGCCCTACGTCACCGAGATCCTGCCCGAGGACGCCCCGAAGAACACCCGGCCGCCGACGGCGTCGCTGTTCAGCACCATGTCGGTCGACACCGTGACGCTGGAGGACGCGCTGCGCCTGCTGACGCTGCCACGCGTGGTCGGCACCGACGGCGAGGGCAACGAGATCGTCGCCACGAACGGTCGCTACGGGCCGTACGTCAAGAAGGGCTCGGACTCCCGCTCGCTACCGGACGAGGAGTCGTTGTTCACCGTCACGGTCGAGGAGGCCGAGAAGCTGTTCGCGCAGCCCAAGGGGCGCCGCGGTGCCCGGGCGGCCACGCCGCCGCTGCGCGAGCTCGGTACCGACCCCGCTTCCGGCAACCCGCTGGTGGTCAAGGACGGCCGCTTCGGCCCGTACGTCACCGACGGCGAGACCAACGTGACCGTGCCGCGCGGCACCGATGTGGAGCAGCTCACCCACGAACGGGCCGTCGAGCTGATCGCGGAGAAGCGGGCCAAGGGCCCCGCGCCGCGCAAGCGAGCCGTCCGGGCACGCTCCCGCTCCTGACGCGCCCCGTTCGTGGTCGCGTCCTGGCGTGCCCGCCCCCCGAGCTCCAGGCGTTGGTCGAGACCGAGGATCTGGGGTCTGCGTGACTCCGAGCGGCCGGGTTCTGTCGTGCTCGGATGTCAGCTCCGGGAAGTCTGCTCGTCACTGTTGACGCGGCGTCGGCACGGCCGTCGAAGAGGTGCGCCGGTCCTGGTCGACCTGGTGACCCGGGTGCCG
The DNA here is from genome assembly GCF_004349065.1 of Jiangella asiatica. GTDB lineage: Bacteria > Actinomycetota > Actinomycetes > Jiangellales > Jiangellaceae > Jiangella > Jiangella asiatica. The sequence goes on along the minus strand of NZ_SMKZ01000040.1, from coordinate 1,285 downwards.
GACGAGTCGGACCGAAGCTGGCGGCCGCGGACGGCGGTGGCCGCGTAGGGTCGGGACATGAGCCTGTACGCGTCCGAGATCAACCAGCTCACCGCCGCGTGGCTGCGCCGCACCCGGGGCTCCGGCGTGTTGTCCGGTGCCGGACTGTGGCCCCTGCTCGCCATCCTTGCCGCGTCCGCCGACGAACCCGGCCGCGGCGAGCTGGCCGATGCCGTCGGGCTGCCCGCCGACGAGACCGTGGACGCCGCCCGCGACGTCCTCAAGGCCCTGGCCGACCTCGACGGTGTCGACGCCGCCCTGGGCCTGTGGGCGCAGGCGGCCGCGCGGGTGCGACCGGAGTGGCGCGACACCCTGCCGGCCGGCACCTTCGGCGAGCTGACCGGCGACTCCGCCGTCGACCAGCCGATGCTCGACGCGTGGGCCAACGAACGCACGGGCGGGCTGATCGAGCGGTTTCCCGTGCGCACCGGCCCGGAGCTCATGCTGACCCTGGCCACCGCGATCGCGTTGCGCACCACCTGGGAGCGCAGGTTCAGCGACGAGCCGCTGGTCCCCGGGTCGGGTCCGTGGTCGGGCCGGCAGCTGGCCGGCATCCGCCGCACCAGCCCGGAGCTCGACGACCTCCGGGTCGCCATCACGACGGCCGGCCCGGTCAGCCTCACCCGGGTGGCCGGCGACAACGGCCTCGACGTCCACCTGGTGCTCGGCGAGGACGGCCGGCCCGGCGGTGAGGTCGTGGCCGCGGCGGTGTTGCTCGTGAGCGGCGACGGCGGCCGCGCCGAGGCTCGCACCGGCAGCGAGGTGCTGTCCGACGGCTCCGGGTCCTGGCCCGGTGTCGCGTTCGTGTCGGCGCAGCGGCCGAGCCTGGCGCTCACGTCGGTGCGCTACACCGTCCGCTCCGACCACGACCTCATGGAGAACGCCGACATCTTCGGCCTGCGCACCGTCAGCGGTACCGACCGCGGCCACTTCTCCGCCATCGGCCCGGTGCCTCTGCGGGTCGACCAGGCCCGGCAGGCCGCCATCGCGCTCTTCAGCTCCACTGGCTTCGAGGCCGCCGCGGTCACCGCGATCGGGCTCCGTACGGTGTCGATGCCGGTCTACAACGCGCGCGGCCTCGCGGTCACCTACGACCGGCCCTTCGGCTTCCTCACCGTGCACCGCGACAGCGGACTGGTGCTGTTCGCCGGCTGGGTCGAGGAGCCCGACGCGTGGTCGCCGCCCGAAAGCCGCCGCCCGGCCGCACGCCCCACACCTGTCTCTTATACCCATCTGACGCTGCCGT